>JAHDND010000007.1 GCA_018435665.1 Candidatus Thiosymbion sp.
CTCGTAGGCGGCGATGGGGTTGTTGCGAAACCAGTCATGGGGGATGCTGGCAAAAAAGGCGGTGAACAGGGCCTGCATCCCGGTGAAGTCGTTGACCAACAGCAACTCGCCGAGGCGGGTCTTGTGCGCCAGGGTCTCCTGGCCATCGGGGGTCCAGGCCCGCAGCAGGCTGTTATTCAGGCTCTGATAGACCTCTCGGTTGGGGTAACGCAGCCGGTAACGGTACTCCCCGAACTGCTCCTCTTCGGCGTCGATGGTCAGATAGCCGGTCTGCCACAGCAGGGCCTCGGTGCTGATGCGCCCCACGTCAAAGGCGGACAGCAGTTCGGCATCGGCCCGCAATTGCCCCAGCCGCGGCAGCCAGGTCTGGCGCTCGGTGAGCAGATCCACCAGGAAGGTGGGCGTGGCGGTCTCGAACCACCAGGGGCGGAATTGGTGTTTCTCAAACAGCAGCAGCACATCGAAGGGGTTATAGACCGCCTCGCCGGTCCAGTTATAGCCGTTGTACCAAGTCCGGATGCGGTCGCGGTCCAGGCCTTCCAGTTCGGGGGCGAAGACGGTGTCGAGGTCAGTCTCGGTGTAGCCGCAAAGGGCGGAGTAGCGCGCATCCACCGTAATGTCGTTGAGATTATTGAGCCCCGAGAAGAGACTGACCTTGGTGAACTTACTCACCCCGGTCAGCAAGGCAAAGCGCACATCGGCGTCCGCACCCTTGATGACCGAGTAAAGGTTACGCAGGCCGTCGCGCAGTTCCCGCGCCCGGTCGGGCTGGGTCAGGTTGTCGAGGATAGGTTTGTCATACTCGTCCACCAGCACCACGACCCGCTCGCCGTAACGGGTGGCCGCGGCGCTGATGAGCCCGCTGAAGCGGCCGGAAAGACTGCGATGTGGGCTGCTGACGCCAAGCCTGGCCTCGTTGTCGCTGAGCAACTCGACGATCTTCTCATCCAACTGTTCACGGTTTTGCAAGACCCCGTCAGCGAAACTGATCCGGATCACCGGGTAGCGCCGGTCCCAATCCCAACGATCCTGGGCTTCGAGTCCCTGGAACAGCGGTTGATGGGCGCTGAACAGCTCTGCCAGGGTATCGAGGAACAGGGACTTGCCAAAACGCCGCGGGCGGGACAGGAAGTAGTATTTGCCCTCATTGATCAGGCGCAGGGCAAAACCGGTCTTATCGACATAGTAGTAGCCGCCCTCGCGGATCTCGCGAAAGGTCTGAATGCCGATGGGCAGTAGTTTTCGGTTCATGCTTGGCCTCCGGCGGGGCCTGGTGGCAGCAGCCCGGGCTGATCAGGCGTTGGGCGGGTTGGAAGGGGCGGAATTCATTCTAGGCGGCGGCCAGGGGGACGCAAAGCCCTGCGGGCATGAATCCGCCCTTACGTGGCCTCACTGAACCTTGAGTGCAAGCTGCTACTTTCGGTGGACGACCGTTAGCCAGCCATGGACGCCCGGATGCACCAAGGATGCGCCAAGTTGCTGGCGAAGGTACGTGCTGGTAGATTTCGCGATCCAGCATGAGAGACCCTGCCCATAAATGATGCGAACCCGGGTTAAAATCTGCGGCCTCACGCGGGAGGCCGATGTCCTGGCAGCGGCGGAACTGGGTGCCGATGCCATCGGACTAGTGTTCTACGATCCCAGTCCCCGGGCGGTGGGCATCGAGCAGGCGCGAAGGCTATGCGCGGCCCTGCCACCTTTCGTCACTAGCGTGGGCCTCTTCGTGGACGCGGCGCCGGACCAGATCCGGTCCACCCTGGCGCGGGTCCCTCTGGATCTGTTGCAGTTTCATGGTGAGGAGTCTCCGGAGTACTGCGCCGCCTTTGGGCGGCCCTGGATCAAGGCGGTGCGCATGCGCCCCGGGATCGACCCGCAGTCGTTGCCGGAACTTTATCCGGGGGCTGCCGGCCTGTTGCTGGATGCCTACGACCCGGCCAGGGCCGGCGGCACCGGCCAATGTTTCGACTGGGACCTTGTGCCACCGGACCTGGCGCCGCATATCGTGCTCGCCGGTGGCCTGGACCCGGATAATGTGGCTGTGGCCATTCGCCGGGTGCGGCCCTACGGGGTCGATGTCAGCGGCGGGGTGGAGGCGGCCAAGGGCCTCAAGGATCGCCAGAAGATGGTGGCTTTCATGAAAGGTGTATTCGATGGCGATCAATCTTGCTGAGGCCGGGTGCGGTGCTCAGACCCTAGCCCAGCCGGGTTCCAAAATCGGGGGGGCTAGCTCGTGACTCGGTCCGGGTCCAAGTCTGGTGCACAAGCAGGGACTCTATCCCTGACTCAGTTGGGGCCGCAATCTGGGGCCCAATCCCTGACCCAAACTAGGGATCACTCGGAGACTTAATCTATGGCTACTCCCGCAACCTATCACTGGCCGGATGCCCGGGGCCACTTCGGCCCCTACGGCGGGCTTTTCGTCCCCGAGACCCTGATGCGGCCCCTGGATGAACTGACCCGGGCCTACGAGCGTTACCTCCAGGACCCCGAATTCCTGGCCGAACTGGACCTCGACCTGCGCGATTACGTCGGCCGGCCCTCGCCCATCTACCATGCCGAGCGCTGGAGCCGGGAGCTGGGCGGGGCCCAGATCTTTCTCAAGCGCGAGGACCTGAATCATACCGGCGCCCACAAGGTCAACAACACCATCGGCCAGGCCCTGCTCGCCAAGCGCATGGGCAAGACCCGCATCATCGCCGAGACCGGCGCAGGCCAGCATGGCGTCGCTAGCGCCACGGTGGCGGCGCGCCTGGGGCTGGAGTGTGTGGTTTATATGGGCGAGATCGACGTCGCCCGTCAGGAGGCCAACGTCTACCGCATGCGCCTGCTGGGGGCCGAGGTGGTCTCGGTCAAGTCCGGCTCCCGCACCCTCAAGGATGCCCTCAACGAGGCCATGCGCGACTGGGTGACCAATGTCGACAACACCTTCTACATCATCGGCACCGTCGCCGGGCCCCATCCCTATCCCGCCATGGTGCGGGACTTCCAGGCGGTGGTCGGCCGCGAGGCGCGGGCCCAGATGCTGGAGCGCCTGGGGCGGCTCCCGGACACCCTGGTGGCCTGCGTCGGTGGCGGTAGCAACGCCATCGGCCTCTTCTACCCCTTCATCGACGATGCCGGGGTGGAACTCATCGGCGTGGAGGCGGCGGGGGAGGGCCTGGCCAGCGGTCATCATGCCGCGCCCCTCTGCGCCGGCCGGCCGGGGGTGCTGCACGGCAGCCGCACCTATCTGATGGAAGACAGCGACGGCCAGATCATCGAGACCCATTCCATCTCCGCCGGTCTCGACTATCCGGGGGTCGGCCCGGAGCACGCCTGGCTCAAGGACTCCGGTCGCGCCCGCTATGTCGCGGTGACGGACGAGGAGGCCCTGGCGGCCTTCCACACCCTGACCCGCACCGAGGGCATCATCCCCGCCCTGGAGTCCAGTCACGCCCTGGCCCAGGTCGTCAAGCTGGCGCCGACCATGCGCCGGGATCAGGCCATCCTCGTCAACTTGTCCGGTCGTGGCGACAAGGACATGCATACCGTCGCCGCCCGGGAGGGCCTCACCCTATGAGCCGCATCGCCGGACGTTTCGCCGACCTGGCCGCCCGCGGCCGCACCGCCCTCATCCCCTTCGTCACCGCCGGGGACCCGGATCTGGCGACCACCGTGCCCCTGATGCACGCCATGGTCGCCTCCGGGGCCGACCTCATCGAGCTGGGCGTACCCTTTTCCGATCCCATGGCCGACGGCCCCGTCATCCAGCGCGCCAGCGAGCGCGCCCTGGCCCATCATACCCGACTGCGGGATGTCCTGGACCTGGTGAGCCGGTTTCGGGAGCGTGACCCGGTGACCCCCGTCATCCTCATGGGCTACCTCAATCCCATCGAGATCCTGGGCTATGCCGCCTTCGCCGACCAGGCCAGGGCCGCCGGGGTGGATGGCATCCTGGTGGTTGACGCCCCGCCGGAGGAGAGCGGTGAACTGGTGACCTGTCTGCACCAGGCGGGGATCGACCTGGTCTATCTCCTGGCCCCCACCTCGGATGAGACGCGCATCCGCACCATCGGTGCGGTGGCTAGCGGCTTCGTCTACTATGTCTCGGTCAAGGGCGTCACCGGCGCCGGACACCTGGACCTGACGGCCGTTGATGCCAAGGTGGCGGAGATCCGTCACCTGATCGACCTCCCCGTCGGGGTGGGTTTTGGCATCAAGGACGCCGAGACGGCGGGCCAGGTAGCCCGTCTGGCCGATGCGGTCATCGTCGGCAGCGCCATCGTCGGGCGCATCGAGGCCCTGACCATGAAGCCCGAGCTGATCCCGGCGGCCATCGGTGACTTCCTGGCCGGCCTGCGCGCCGCCATCGATGCCTCCGACCGCAGCGGTCGCTCCTGACCCACCTCAACCCCTGACCTTGACCGGCGCTGTAACCCCCGGAGAATGCGGCACCCATGAACTGGTTTGAAAAATTGATGCCCAGCCGCATCCGCACCGAGCCCAACAGCAAGCGGGCGGTGCCCGAGGGTATCTGGGCCAAGTGCCCGGGGTGTGGCGCCGTCCTCTATCGCGCCGAACTGGAGCGCAACCTGGAGATCTGCCCCAAGTGCAATCACCACGGGCGCCTGAGTGCCCGGCGCCGCCTGGACAGTTTTCTCGACCCCGAGGGCCGGGAGGAGATCGCCCCGGACCTGGAGTCGGTCGATCCCCTCAAGTTCAAGGATCTGAAGAAGTACAAGGACCGGCTGGCCCAGGCCCAGAAGGACACCAATGAAAAGGAGGCCCTGGTGGTCATGCGCGGCCGCCTCAAGGGCCTGGACCTGGTCGCCGCGGCCTTCGAGTTCGAGTTCATGGGGGGCTCCATGGGCTCGGTCGTCGGTGAGCGCTTCACCCGCGGAGTGGACGCGGCCCTGGCCCAGGGCGCGGCCCTGGTGTGCTTCGCCGCCAGCGGTGGCGCCCGCATGCAGGAGTCTCTCTTCTCCCTGATGCAGATGGCCAAGACCAGCGCCGCCATCGGCCGGCTGCGCCAGCGCGGTCTGCCCTTCATCTCGGTGATGACCGACCCGACCATGGGCGGCGTCTCCGCCAGCCTGGCCATGCTCGGGGATATCAACGTCGCCGAGCCGAACGCCCTCATCGGCTTCGCCGGCCCCCGGGTCATCGAGCAGACGGTGCGCGAGACCCTGCCGGAGGGCTTCCAGCGCAGCGAGTTTCTGCTCCAGCATGGCGCCCTCGACCTGATTCTCAGCCGCCGGGAGTTGCGCGATCGCATCGCCGATCTCATCGCCATCCTCACCCACCGCGGGCCGGTCTGAACGGTTTTCTAATCAGCGCCACGAGTCGTCCATCTAACTCCCCCGTTCGCCTTGCCAGCGTCGGTGAGGGCCAGTCCATTCATTCAGACCCCTGCAATGCGCTTTGACACCCTCAGCGGCTGGCTGACCTGGCAGGAAACCCTGCACCCCAGCACCATCGACCTGGGCCTGGAGCGGGTCGGCCGGGTCTGGGCGCGGCTCTGGCCGGGGGCACTGCCCTTCCCGGTGATCACCGTGGCCGGCACCAATGGCAAGGGCTCCACGGTCGCCCTGCTGGAGGCCATCTATGGCGCGGCGGGTTATCGGACCGCCGCCTATACCTCGCCGCACCTCCTCCGCTACAACGAGCGCATGCGCCTCGAAGGGCGGGAGGTGACGGATGAGTATCTGTGCGCGGCCTTCGACCGGGTCGATGCCGCCCGGGGGGGGGACTCCCTGACCTATTTCGAGTTCGGCACCCTGGCGGCCCTGGACCTTTTCGTCCGCGCCCGACCGGACCTGGCGATCCTCGAGGTCGGTCTGGGAGGGCGGCTGGATGCCGTCAATCTCGTTGCCGCCGATCTGGCCATCGTCACCAGCATCGGTCGCGACCATAGCGCCTGGTTGGGGGAGACCCTGGCGGAAATTGCCGGGGAGAAGGCGGGTATCTTCCGCCCCGGTCGGCCGGTCGTCCTGGGTCAGCGCTATCCCCAACCGGTCCTGCTGGAGCGGGCGACGGCCCTCGGCTGCCCGACCTGGGTTCTGGGGCGGGACTTCGACTGGCGTGCGGAGCCCCCGGGCTGGCACTGGCAGGGGCCAGGCTATCCCCCCCTGAGCCTGATGCCCCCGGCCTTGCGCGGGCCGATCCAGTTCGACAATGCCGCGACCGTCATCGCCGCCACCGCCGGCCTTCAGGCCCGACTGCCGGTCTCGGTGGCCCATCTGCGCCAGGGCTTGCAGCGCGTCCGGCTCCCCGGGCGTTTCCAGGTCATCCCCGGGGCCCCGGCCTGGATCCTCGATGTCGCCCACAATGGCCCGGCGGCCCAAGCCCTGGCGGTCAGCCTGGCCACCTATCCCTGCGCGGGGCGTCATCACGCGGTCCTGGGGCTGCTGGCCGACAAGGAGCCCGCGGCGGTGGCCGGCCCCCTGCTGGACTGGGTGGATTGCTGGCACCTGGGTGCCGCGGACAACCCCCGCGCCCTGGACGTGGCCGCCCTGGCCGCCGCCCTCGAGGCCCTGGGCCAGGAACGCGGTCGGGCCTTGACCCTGCGCACCTACCCCAGCCTCGCCGCGGCCATCGCCGGTGCCCGGGCCCAGGCCCTGTCGGGCGACTGTGTTCTCGCCTACGGGTCTTTCACCACCGTGGAGGCGGTGTTGCGGGAGCTGTCCTGAGCAACGGCGTCGGTCGGCTCGCGGCGGTGCCGGCCCGCCTGCTGCCTTATGAACGGGGCAAGGCCTCGGGATTTCGGCGTGATCGCCCCGCGATCGCCGCCGATCCAGGCGCGACACGAATCCTGGGCGCGACGGGAACCGCGTCCCAGTGTCGGGCTGTTGCTATAATCCTCGTCATGAAAGCGATCCGGGGGTCAATGGCGCCCGGCCGGCCGCATATCCCCACCCTTTAGCACAAGGGCCTTGACGCCCCTTGGGAGAACGCGATGGAGGAAGGCTCCAAGCGACGTTTGATCGGTGCCACGGTCGTGGTGGTGCTGCTGGTCATTTTCGTCCCCATGCTCGTCGAGGAGGAGCCCGGGCCCCCGGCAACCCCTCCGGTAGCGGCAACGGTGCCCGGTAGCCAGGCCCGCCCAGAGATGGACGCCGAGTTTCGCCAACCGCCAAAGCCAGCCCCCCTGGCCAGCATTACCGAACTCCCGCCACCGGACCTGTTGACCGATGCCGAGCGGGACATGGCCGAGGGTCGTTCGGCTGGTGGCGAGCCGACAGCCGGCAAGCCCGCCGCGGGGACCCGCCCCGCCGGCCCCCGCGCGGGTGAGACCCCTCCTGCCAAGGAGGCGGCCAAGCCGGCTAACAAGGAGACCGCCAAGCCCGCCACCAAAGAGGCCACTAAGGAACCCCGCAAGGAGGTCGCCAAGGAGCAGTCCAAGGAGAGCGCATCCAAGCCGGCCGAGCCGCCTCCCAAGAAGACCGGTAGCGGCTGGATCTTCCAGGTGGCGAGCCTGACGGAGCGCGAAAAGGCCGCGGCGATGGCAAGCAATCTCAAGTCCAAGGGCTTCCCCGCCTTCGTCGAGGAGGCCGAGGTCAACGGCCGGACCTATTACCGGGTGCGGGTGGGGCCGCGGCAGGAGCGTAAGGATATCGACGCCCTGGCCGCCGCGGTACGCGACAAGACCGGCCAGTCCGGTCAGATCCAGCGCTACTGAGCGGAGCCGGACGCCCCGTCCGGCGGCTTGTTCCGCCCCGGCGCGCTGTAATGGTCCCCATGGCGGTTAACTGGATCGATACCCTCATCCTGGGCCTGATCGGCTTGTCGGCCCTGATCGGTCTGGCCCGCGGCCTGGTCCGCGAGGCCCTGTCCCTGGTCATCTGGGCCCTGGCCTTCCTGCTGGCCTGGCGCTATTACCCCCGCCTGGCCCCCGAGCTGGCCCCCTGGTTGCCGGGGGAGACCAGCCGCCAGGCGGTCAGCTTCGCCCTCCTGAGCCTGGGCGCGGTCCTCGCCGGGGGCCTGATCGGTTACCTGCTTACCTCCCTGATCGAACTGGCCGGCTTGCAGGGGACCACCCGCCTCCTGGGCAGCCTCTTCGGCCTGGCCCGGGGCGCGCTCATCGTCACCATGCTGGCCTTTCTCGCCGCCCTGACCCCCCTCGCCGAGCAACCGGCCTGGCAGGATTCCCACTTGATCGGCCGCTTTCAGGTCCTGGCGCAGCGACTCCTGGCCACCGTGCCGCCGGACATCGAGGATCGGGTCCGCACCCTGTGACCGCGGTCTGCCTTACCCCTGTCGAGCCCCGGGTCGCGGCGCGCCTGCCGCGGCCCGGGGCGCCTCCTTGCCCCAACCCCGAGGTGGTTCATGTGCGGTATCGTCGGTATCGTCGGTAAGAGTCCGGTCAACCAGGCCCTTTACGATGCCCTGCTGGTCCTCCAGCATCGGGGCCAGGACGCGGCGGGCATCGTCACCTGCGAGGGCGACAAGCTCTACCTGCGCAAGGACACGGGTCTGGCGCGGGATGTCTTCCACACCCGTCACATGATCCAGTTGCGCGGCAACATGGGCCTGGGACATGTCCGTTACCCCACCGCCGGGGCCACCTGTTCCGCCGAGGCCCAGCCCTTCTACGTCAACTCGCCCTACGGCATCGTCCTCGCCCACAACGGCAACCTGACCAATGCCGAGGCCCTGAAGCACGACCTGTTCGCCGAGGACCTGCGGCACATCAATACCGAGTCGGACTCGGAGATCCTGCTCAACGTCCTCGCCCATGAACTCCAGATCGAGGGTAAGCTGCGCATCGACGAGGAGGACGTCTTCCGCGCCATCGAGGGCGTCCATCGCCGCTGCCGGGGGGGCTATGCGGCGGTGGCCATGATCCCAGGCTTCGGCGTCCTCGGCTTCCGGGACCCCCACGGCATCCGCCCCGTGGTCTATGGCAAACGCCCGACGGCGGACGGGGACGAGTACATGATCGCCTCCGAGAGCGTGGCCCTGGATACCCTGGGCTTCCAGCTCATTGCCGACATCGCCCCGGGGGAGGCGGTGTTCATCGATGTCAAAGGCAATCTTCACCGGCGCCAGTGCGCCCCCAGGCCCATCCTCTCCCCTTGCATCTTCGAGTTCGTCTACTTCGCCCGGCCGGATTCCTTCATCGATAACATCTCGGTCCACAAGGCCCGGTCACGCATGGGGCGCAAGCTGGCGGCCAAGATCCGCCGCGAGTGGCAGGATCACGACATCGACGTGGTCATCCCCATCCCCGACACCAGCCGCACCGCGGCCCTGCAGCTCGCCCAGGCCCTGGAGGTGAACTACGCCGAGGGCTTCATCAAGAACCGTTACATCGGGCGGACCTTCATCATGCCCGGTCAGCAGATCCGCAAGAAATCGGTGCGGCAGAAGCTCAACGCCATCGACCTGGAGTTCCGGCGCAAGAACGTCCTGCTGGTGGACGACTCCATTGTCCGCGGCACCACCTCCCAGCAGATCATCCAGATGGCCCGGGACGCCGGCGCCAACCGGGTCTATTTCGCCTCCGCCTCGCCGCCGGTGCGCTACCCCAACGTCTATGGCATCGACATGCCCGCCGCCAGCGAACTGGTGGCCCATGGCCGCGGCGAGGAGCAGATCCGCGAGGTCCTGGGGGCCGATCGCCTCATCTTCCAGGACCTGGAAGATCTCATCGATGCCGTGCAGAAGCAGGGTAAGAGCGACGTGGATCGGTTCGATACCTCGGTTTTCGACAGCGACTATGTCACCGGTGATGTCACCGAGGCCTACCTGCAGCATCTGGAGGTCATGCGCAACGATGCCGCCAAGGAGGCCCGGCGCAATCTTGGCGAGTCCATCATCGAGTTGCACAACAACGTCTGAGGCGGGTGTCATCAAAAGGAAACCTCTGGGTAGTACAACCCTCGCCTGCCGATCGCCGATCCGACCTCACCATAACAACAAGGAATCGCCACCATGCCGACAGGGGCAACCCCGGGCTTTGCCACCCTGGCCATCCGCACTGGCCATCACCGTACCGCCGAGGGTGAGCACTCCGAGCCCATCTTCACCACCTCCAGCTTCGTCTTCGCCAATGCCGCCGAGGCGGCGGCGCGCTTCGGCGGGGAGGAGGCCGGCAACATCTATTCCCGCTTCACCAATCCCACGGTGCGGGCCTTCGAGGAACGGCTGGCGGCCCTGGAAGGGGGGGAGCGCTGCGTCGCCACCGCCTCGGGCATGGCGGCCATCCTTGCCACCTGCCTGGGGTTGTTGCGGGCTGGGGATCACCTCGTCTCGTCGCGGGCCATCTTTGGCAGCACCACGGTCCTATTCAACAAGTATCTGGCCCGCTTTGGCGTCGAGACCAGCTATGTTGACCTGGCGGACCTGGACGCCTGGGCGGCCGCCATCCGCCCGAACACCCGGCTGCTGTTTCTGGAGACCCCGTCCAATCCCCTCACCGAAATGGCCGACATCCGCGCCCTGGCCGACCTGGCCCACGGCCGGGGCTGTCTGCTGGCGGTGGACAATTGCTTCTGCACCCCCGCCCTGCAACGGCCCCTGACCCTGGGGGCGGACCTGGTCATTCACTCCGCCACCAAGTACCTGGATGGCCAGGGACGTTGCCTGGGCGGGGCCGTGGTCGGCGATGCCCAGCGGGTGGGGGAGGAGGTCTTTGGCGTCATCCGCACCGCCGGGCCGAGCATGAGCCCTTTCAATGCCTGGGTCTTTCTCAAGGGCCTGGAGACCCTGGAACTGCGCATGCTCGCCCATGCCCGCGCCGCCCAGGCCCTGGCCGAATGGCTGGTGGAGCAACCCGCCGTGACCCGGGTTCACTACCCCGGCCTGGCCTCCCACCCGCAGCATGCCCTGGTTGGTGCCCAGCAGCGCACCGGGGGCGGCATCGTCGCCTTCGAGGTCCGTGGCGGACGCGCGGCGGCCTGGCGGCTCATCGACGCCACCCGCCTCCTGTCCATCACCGCCAACCTGGGCGATACCAAGACCACCATCACCCACCCCGCCTCCACCACCCATGGCCGCCTCAGTCCCCAGGAACGGGCCGACGCTGGCATCGGCGAGGGTCTGATCCGGGTTGCCGTGGGGCTGGAAGACCTGGGGGATATCCAGGCGGATTTGGCGCTGGGATTGGAGGGGGGATGATGCTGGCCGAAAGAGGTGATCCGTGGGGCGAAATCAAACGCGATCCCGCGCAATCCCTTTCGATTTTCCCGGGTCGGGTGGCATCTGGCGGGGGGCAACCTGAATCCATCCCTGTAGGCTTGACTACCGCCTCCCTGCGGTCGACACCCCGCCAGACGCCCCTGGTCCTCCCCATCAAGGCGGGAAGCTGATATGCCTCGTCTACACCTGAGATCGGCCTGTCAACCCAGACCGTCAGACCAAGAGCAGGATGATTAGCCCGCCCACCACTAGCCGGTAGAGGACGAAGGGCAGCATGCCGATCCGCTCGATGAAGCGGAGGAAGAAATGGATTGTCAGGTAGGCGACGCCGAAGGCGATCAGGCCGCCCAGCCAGAAGGGCTGCCAGTCCACCGCTTCCGATGACTGGATGAGCTCCAGACCCTCCAGTCCCCCCGCCATGAGGATGGCCGGGATGGAGAGCAGGAAGGAAAAGCGCGCCGCCGCCTTGCGGGTCAGCCCCAGGAAGAGGGCGGCGGTCATGGTGATGCCGGAACGGGAGGTGCCCGGAATGATGGCTAGGGCCTGGCAGGTGCCGATGATCAGGGCCTGACGCCAACCGAGGCTGAATTCATCCCGGTTTCTGCGGCCCAGGCGGTCGGCGATCCCCAAGAGCAGGCCATAGCCGATGATGTTGCCGGCGATGATCAGGGTGATGAGACCGGCGTCAGCGCGTAGCCATTCCAGCAGCCCCTTGAGGGGCAGACCGAGGATGACCACGGGCAGGGTGGCGACCAGAATCATCCACGCCAGGCCCGCCTCGGGAGAGGTGATGCGGCGCTGGACCAGGGAGGTGCCGAAGGCCCCCAGCATGGCCAGGATATCCCGGTAAAAGTAGGCCATCACCGCCGCCAGGGTGCCGAGGTGGAGAGCGACATCAAAGGCGAGGCTCTGTAACTCGTATCCCAGGACCAGGGGGGTGAGCACCAGGTGCCCCGAACTGGAGATAGGCAGGAGTTCCGAAAACCCCTGAACGATGGCAAGCAGGACGATCTGGATGGTTTCCAAGGTTGGGAACTCCACGGTGGCGGGGGCGGGATTTTACCAGTAGTGCGGTGGGTGCGGTCCGAAATCAGCCCGGCCGATGGCCGGGGCATAAGGCGGCGGCTGGATCTGTTCTGATCACCCCGTCTACCCGTCTACCCGTCTACCCCCGTTGGCTGAGGGATAGTGAAATCATTTAACCCCTGGCCAATCCAGGCAGAGAAAGGCGGTGCGTCTGCCAGGCAGAACGGGGCGGGAGGTCTGGACTGGCGATGGCCGCGAGATAGCCGGGCTGGGGAATGAAATGCCTGACATCGGGTTCCCCCGACGTGGCCAGGGGAGGGTGGAAAAGCCCGGAACCAGTCAATTTGACCCGAGCCTCGAGGGCGGTCCAGAAACGGGTGAAGAGTCTCGGGCGCTCTTGCGGGTCACAGGCTTGGAGTTGCTCGATCTCGTGGGCGGAGAAGAGGCGACGGGCGATGGCGATCATGTCGCGATGGGGATTGATCCGTTCACAGTCGATACCCACCGCGTGACCCAGGCGCACGGCGACCAGGGCCAGGTCCCCACTGGTGGTCAGGTTGAATTCCACGGGACCCGCCACGGCGGGTTTGCCGTGGGGGCCGCGGGTGAAGCGGATCACCTCGGGGGCTTGTCCCAGATAGTGGGCCAGGATCAGCCGCAGCCCGGCATGGGCGCACAGGTAGGCATGACGGTGACGGTCCAGCCTGAAGCGGCTGGCTCGCTCCTGTTCATGGGAGGAGAGCAGGGGCCATAGCGCCGCCCCTCTTGCGCCGGACTCGGGGATATCCTGGCCATGGCCGCCACTGCCATCGCCTTCGGGGCCGCAAGGGATCAACCAGAGATGAAGGTCGCTCCGTTCCAGGCGGGGGGGGAGGGGAGAGGTGAGCCAGTGGATATCCAACGCCAATCAAACCGCGTTTGTTCCAATCAGATCCGACCCTGCCGGATCGGAAACCGGGATAGCCTTGGAATCAGTCGGGTGGGACGATCATGCCAAGGCGCGGGGGAGCGACGCACGTGTGCCCGACCTTTCCTTCTATAATGACCTCCTCGCAAAGCGGAGGCCAGCATGGTTCACCCTCTCAACGACCCGACCTTACAGGGGATCGTGGAAGCGATCTGCGCCAAAGGCTGTCGCCAGGTCTGGCAGGCTATCGCGGCCTGGGAACGGGGCGAAGTCCCGGTCGAGGCCAGGGGGCTCGGCGAGGCCGACCTTGCACGGGTGCTGACGGAACTGAAGGCGATCATGGCCGTTTATGACAGTTGCAACCCGGATAATGTCGCCGGGCAACCTCCCGGGGCGGCATGATATACCCACCGCATGTCAGTTATCGGCATCGCTAGGGAGGGTCGGGTGGCGACTGGCGGGGGTGACGCCAGCAGGGATGCTGGCGTCAAGCCTACAGGGACGTATTCACGGCGTCCCCCGCCAGACGCCACCCGACCCGGAAAAACCGAAAATTGAGGTGCGATGACTATAGCTGCCAACCCCCTTCGTGCTCCCCATCCGGTTAGCGCCCCGATCATCCGGCCGTCACCTTGCCCATCCGGATACCGCCTTCTTCATCCGGCGTTATCGCTCTCTCCCACTGCCACTCATGGAACACCATGCGGAACATTATTGACCAGATCAGCCAGGAACTCGCGGCGCGTCCCGCCCAGGTGGCCGCCGCAGTCCAGCTCCTCGACGAGGGCGCCACGGTGCCCTTCATCGCCCGCTACCGCAAGGAGGTGACCGGCGGCCTGGACGACGTCCAGTTGCGCCAGTTGGAGGAGCGCCTGGGTTACCTGCGCGAACTGGAGGAGCGCCGCGACCTGGTCCTGCGCAGCATCGAGGAGCAGGGCAAGCTGAGCGCGGAGCTCAAGCAAGACATCCTCGCCGCCGACACCAAGCAGCGCCTGGAAGACCTCTATCTGCCCTTCAAACCCAAGCGCCGCACCAAGGCCCAGATCGCGCGGGAGGCGGGGCTGGAGCCCCTGGCCCTGGGTCTGCTGGAGGACCCTGGCCAGGACCCCGAGACCCAGGCGGCGACCTTCGTCGATGCCGCCAAGGGCGTGGCCGATATCCCGGTGGCCCTGGAAGGGGCGCGGCAGATCCTCATGGAGCGCTTCGCCGAGGACCCCGAACTGACCGGCCGGCTGCGCGAGGGGTTGTGGGAACAGGGCCGGCTGCGCGCCAGCGTCATCCCCGGCAAGGAAGGGGAGGGCAGCAAGTTCTCGGATTATTTCGACTTCAGCGAGGCCCTGGCCAAGATCCCCTCCCATCGTGCCCTGGCCCTGTTCCGGGGCCGCAATCAGGGGGTCCTGGCCCTGGACCTGCTACCAGGTGAGCCCGGGGTCGCGGGGGAGGATCCCGACGCCGTCTGGATCCAGACCCTGGCCGCCCATTTCGGCATCCAGGACCGTGGCCGGCCGGCGGACCCCTGGCTGCGGGAAACGGCGCGCAAGGCCTGGCGCGTCAAGCTGTTCACCCGCCTGGACCTGGACCTCAAGTCGCGCCTGCTGGCGGCGGCGGAGGAGGAGGCGATCCGCGTCTTCGCCCGCAACCTCTCCGCCCTGCTGCTGGCGGCCCCCGCCGGCCGGTTGCCCACCCTGGGCCTGGACCCGGGGCTGCGCACCGGGGTCAAGGTGGCGGTGGTGGATGGCACCGGGCGCGTCGTCGCCACCGATACCATCTACCCCCATGTCCCCCGCAATCAGTGGGACGCCAGCATTGCCCGCCTCGCCGCACTGGCCCAGGCCCACGGCGTCAAGCTGATCAGCATCGGCAACGGCACCGCCTCCCGGGAGACGGACCGCCTGGCACGGGACCTGATCAAGCGCCACCCGGAGCTGGGCCTGCGTTCCCTGGTGGTCAGCGAGGCCGGGGCCTCGGTCTATTCCGCCTCCGAGTATGCCTCCCACGAGCTGCCGGAGCTGGATGTGTCCCTGCGCGGGGCCGTGTCCATCGCCCGCCGCTTGCAGGACCCCCTGGCGGAGCTGGTCAAGATCGAGCCCAAGGCCATCGGCGTCGGCCAGTATCAGCATGATGTCAACCAGTCCCAGCTCGCCCGCACCCTGGAAAAGGTGGTGGAGGACTGCGTCAACGCCGTGGGCGTGGACCTCAACACCGCCTCGGTACCCCTGCTGACCCAGGTCTCCGGTCTGACCCGTGGCCTGGCGGAGAACATCGTTCACTACCGGGAGGCCCACGGCGCCTTCCCCAACCGCGCCACCCTCAAAGCGGTGCCGCGCTTGGGGGACAAGACCTTCCAGCTTTGCGCCGGCTTCCTGCGCGTGCCGGATGGTGATGAGCCCCTGGATGCCTCCGCCGTCCACCCCGAGGCCTACCCAGTGGTACGGCGCATCCTGACGCGGGCCGGCAAGGGCATCCGCGAACTCATCGGTGACGTCGCCACCCTGCGCCGCCTCGATCCGGCCCAGTTCACCGACGACCAGTTCGGTCTGCCCACGGTCAAGGACATCCTGGCGGAGCTGGAGAAACCGGGACGGGACCCGCGCCCGGAGTTCAAGGCGGCGGAGTTCCTGGAGGGGGTCGAGACCCTGGACGATCTCAAGGAGGGCATGGTGCTGGAGGGGACCGTCACCAATGTCACCAACTTCGGCGCCTTCGTCGACATCGGCGTCCACCAGGATGGCCTGGTGCACATCTCGGTCCTGGCGGACCGCTTCGTCAAGGACCCCCATGAGGTGGTCAAGACCGGCGACCTGGTCAAGGTCAAGGTACTGGAGGTGGACAAGCCCAGAAAGCGCATCGCCCTGAGCATGCGGCTGGGGGATCAGCCCGCGGTCGGGGGTCAGGGCCTGGACCGCCGCGATCGGGAGGGGCCACGGAGCGGGGCCCGGACGGGTACTCCACGCGGCGCGCAGCCGGGGGATCAGCGTGGGACTCAGGCGGGGCTTGGGCCCACGCCCGGTTTCGGCCGTGTCTCTGCTCGACCGGGTGCCGGTACCACCCCGACCGAGCGGGGGCGGGGCGAGCGCGACACGCGTGAAGCGGGCTCACGGGAGCGGAGGAGCGCCCCGGCGGGCCAGGGGGATGCCCGATCGGCCCCCGCCTCCAGTGCCATGGCCCAGGCCTTCTCCCAGGCACGGGATGGAACCAAGCGGCGCTAACTGTCATGAGGCGGCGCGCCGGGTCAGCCCAGCCGGCGCCAGGCGCCGTGCGGCTCAGGCCGCCTGCTTCTGCTCCGCCCGGGCCTCGATGCTCCGGATCAGGGGGTAGAGGTGTTCGGTCTCGCGATCGATGCGCTCCAGGACCATGTCGAATATCTGGTTGGTGTCTTCGACAAACTGGGCATGATCCTTGATGTGCAGGCACTGATGGGGCGGGAGGCAATACCGCTTGAGGTATTCGCCGAAGATGCGCTTGATTTCGGATGATCCAGAAAGAAACCGGTCGGCGGTGTTGCGCACGGTCTGGGCCTCATGGGACAGCAGTTGGCGGCAGAATTGCCGGTCAACCTTTTCCATGTGCTTCTTTACCAGCTTGACGTAATCGAAAAAGATGGACTCGGCGATCTTGGTGTCGCACATGAAGCGATCCTGGATGAGATAACGGAAGACATTGTTTTTCTCCGTGATCTCGTGAATTTCTTGGTGCAGGGTGGTAAAGGTGGCCATGGGGGAACTCCGAACTCCAGGGGTGGGCCGCGGCCATCGAGGCGGTCGGCCAGGTTGTCATGCAGAAAAACGCAAAGTGAGCGGGGGGCCAGGCGCGGCGGGCCAGGTGTCAAGGCGGGTCAGGACCCCGTAACAAACGTGCGGAGTTTAGCCCAGCCGCCAGGGCCTTGCCATCGGTCTGGCATGAACGGGCCGCCGCGGACTTGATGTAACTCAAGGCGTGCCGGTTCAGGGGGGTGTGTCATAGCGAGTGGCGGAATTCAGGTGAGACCTGGGGATGAGAGGCGGGGATGAATAGCGAAGACAAGGGGGCTCTAGCCTCCGAGGCCGGCCGGGTGAAGACCTGGTGGCGCCAGTACCTAACCAAGCTGCGGGGGCGCGCCTCTACCGGGCCTTCCACTGTCGCCTTGGGGGAGATTCTCTGGTCCTGGGTCGGAGCCTTTCTCGGGATTGGCGCGCTGAGCCTGCTCAACGGCAACCTCCTGACGCCCGCGGACAATCTGCTCCTGATCGGCTCTTTTGGTGCTTCGGCGGTCCTGGTCTACGGCGCCCCTCGCAGTCCGCTGGCCCAGCCCCGCAACCTAGTCGGCGGCCATCTCCTCTCCGCGACGGTCGGGGTCCTTTGCTATCTGCTGTTGAGCCCCTGGCCGTGGCTGGCCGCCCCCCTGGCCGTGGCCACGGCCATCGCCCTGATGCACCTGACCCGCACCCTGCACCCGCCGGGAGGGGCCACGGCCCTGATCGCCGTGGCCGGTTCGGACCAGGTCCATGCCCTGGGCCTGAAGTTCGTCCTGATGCCCGTCGGTGTCGGGGTGCTGGTGCTGCTGGTGGTTGCCCTCCTGGTCAACAACCTTTCCCCCCAACGTCAGTACCCTGAACATTGGTACTGACGCGGGGGAGCGGGGCGACCAGGCGGACGGAAGAAAAAAAGGCCCGGCCGGTGGCCAGGCGGAAGCGGAGGAAAATCAGACGCAGCCGGTGGGTTTGGGCAGCCCGCCCCACTTGCAGATCAGCTTCATGGGGCCCTTCTTGAAGACGTCGTACAGTTCCTTGGTGGAGATGTTCAACTCCTTGGCGAACTTACGGATCGGGGGCACGACACCGTCGTTTTCGTACATGGCCCGGGCCTCGCGGATGTAGTGCATGATCTGCTCGTCGATCGCGAATTCGTCGGCCTTGGCGAGCTGGATGGCGACCTCCTCGCTCCAGTCGTCACGATTGATGAGGAAGCCCTCGCCATCCACGGGAACGCTAACTGACATGAGATTATCTCCGGCTAGATTTCTGACTGATTTACTCTGGTAACTGGACGCCGAGTTTGGGACCTTCTTCGGGATTCCAAGGGTCAGGGGGGAGAAGGATCGAGGGAGATCGCAAAACGATGTTCGGCTTGCCCGATACCCTCGGGCGCATGCCAGGAGGAGAATTCGTTGGGGCGGAAGCTTGGCACCGACGGGATCGGGATCCCGCCGGCGTCAAATGGGACCGTGGGCGGAAAGGATTTCAGTGGGTCCGGATAGCCCGTGCCGACTCGATGGCCGCCAGGACCCCGTCCCAGAAGCGGATGCGGGCGCAGAGGGCCTCCTCGGCGGCAGTCTCGGCCTCCTCGATCCGCTGGGGGTCCCCGGCGCAGAGGGCGTCGAGCAGCCGCAGGGACAGGGGGCCATGTAACTTGCCATCGAGATGGACATGCCGCTCCAGGTAATGGTGAAAGCTAGGGGCCTGCTCGATCGCGGGGCCGCTCTGGGCGATGAAGCGGCGGAACATGCCCGGGATCACCTGCTCCCGACCCACGGTCAGGGCGGCGGCAACCTCGTGGGGCTTGTCCTCGTTGATGAAGGCGAAGCTGGTCTCGACGAAGTAACGGGCGGGGAGGGGCACCAGATCCGAATAGAGGGCCGCGTCCAGGCCCTGGTCCCGGACTCGGGCGAGGAATTCCTCCGCCAGGCCGCCATTGCCGCCGATCTCGGTCCAGGCCTGGACGTAGAGCTCGAAATGGCTGAGGTAGCCGGCGCCCTCGCCACCGGGGGCCAGGTCCGATTCCTCCTCCAGCACTCGTTGGTTGATGAAGCGCTTCAGGGCGGTGTTGCCCCCGGGCATCCAGGGAACCTGGGCGGGGGCAAGCTGCCGCTGCATGTACTTCAGCAGGGACATGAAGTCCCAGACCGCGAAGAGGTGGTGATGCATGAAGACCCGCAGGTCGTCCCGCGACCGCAGGGAGGCGTAGATGGGGTGACTGGCCAGCCGCTCCCGCATGGGGGTCAGGTGGTCGAGAGAGAGTTTCGCCAAGGTGTGGTCCTCCGAAGTGCGCCCGCAACCGCCCGCCGCTGAGATCGGCAAGAGACTGCCGTCGCGACCGGGATCAACGGCCAAGTTTCTCCGCGATCATAAGCAATTGCAAATATACTTGGGCAGGTGAACCCGGCCTATCCCCTTGCCTTTGCCATCGGTCTGCTGAGTGCCTTGCACTGTATTGGCATGTGCGGGGGCATTGCCGGGGCCTTGAGCCTGTCCCTGCCCGCGGCGCGGCGCGCCCACTGGCGGGGGCTGGTGACCTATTTGCTGGCCTTCAATCTGGGGCGGGTGCTGAGCTACGCCCTGGCGGGGGCGGCCTTTGGCTCCCTCGGCGGTGTCCTGCTGGTGTCCGGCCATCTCTGGCTGCATGACGCCCTGCGGTGGCTGGCGGCCCTGGTCATGGTCGGGGCCGGGCTCTCCATCGCCGGGTGGTTGCCACGGCTCCAGGGACTGGAACGGCTCGGCGCCCCCATCTGGCGGTGGCTGGAGCCCTGGGGGCGGCGGCTCCTGCCCGTCGATTCCCTGCCCAAGGCGATCCTGTACGGTGCCGTCTGGGGCTGGTTGCCCTGCGGCCTGGTCTATACCCTCCTGCTTGGCGCCCCCGCCCAGGGCGGGCCCCTGGCTGGCGCCCTCTACATGGCCTTGTTCGGGCTTGGCACCTGGCCGGTGCTGATCGCCACCGGCCTTTTTGCCGGGCGCCTGCATCGCTATGCCGGGGATACCCGGCTCCGGGTCCTGGCGGGACTGGCCGTGACCGGTCTCGGCCTTTATACCCTCAGTTTCCAAGGCTACAATGTTTGAAGTCGCGCCGATCATGGCAGTAGCCAGGCAGAAGGGGATACGTCAATGAGCATGTTCGAGTTCCAAGGCCTGATCGGCGAGGCCCCGACCTTCCGCCGCCTCCTCAACGCCGCTCGACTCGTGGCCACGACCGACGCCAATCTGCTCCTGATCGGCGAGGCCGGGACCGGCAAGGAAAGCCTGGCGCGTGAGATCCATCGCCTGGGGGACCGCCGCGATCAACCCTTCCAGGTGCTCCCGGTGACCGGCATGGCGGCCGAGGACCTGGTGGCGGCGATCGACCAGGCCCATGGCAGTGCCCGCGGGGGCAGCCTCTTCCTCGACGAGGTGGCTGACCTGCCGCCCCTGGCCCAGGCCCGCCTCCTCTACTGGCTGGCCGGGCCGGGTAGCGCGGTACGGCTCATGGCCTCAACCCGGCATGATCTCTGGCAACGGGTGCGCGCCGAGGCCTTCCGCGAGGATCTCTACTATCGGCTGGCGGTGGTGCCGCTGGAACTGCCCCCCCTGCGGGAGCGAGTCCAGGACATCCCGCTGTTGCTGGAGCATTTCCTGGCCCTGACAGCCGCGACCCATGGTCTGCCCGCCCCGCGCTTCTCCCTGACCGCCCAGCGACAGCTGCGCCGCTACCCCTGGCCGGGCAATGCCCGGGAGGTAAGGAATTTCTGTGAGCGGATGGTCATCCTCTGTCCGGGGGAGGACCTGGGCCCGGAGAACCTGCCCTGGGAGATCCGCCGTGGTGAACGGGAAGAGGCGGAGGGTTCGAGCTTCAAGTTGCCCGCCGGCGGCATCAATCTTCAGGAACTGGAGATCGACTGCATTCGTCAGGCCCTAGCCCTGGCCGGCGGCAACAAGAGCCATGCCGCCCGCCTCCTGGGTCTGACCCGGGATACCCTGCTCTATCGCCTGGAAAAATATCTGATCAAGGCCTGAGCGCCCGGCGACCCAGCCAGATCACCAACAAGCACGGCATGGTGCTCCTGACACTAGCGGCGCTCTGCCGCCGGCGTTCAGGCTATGGGAATCCTTGGCATCAGAGGTGGTGAAAACCCTGCGTAATCAGGAAAGTGGGAATCTTCAATAACGAGCAGGGCGGGCCTGAGCCTGCGGCTCAGGTGAGTCGAATTTTTCTAGCTACCCTCAGTTGATGGTGCCAGTGATGGGGCTGTCGGCGACATCATCGAAGATGGCTTTCAGGCCGGCGGAATTCAGGGAACCATGCACCTCGGTCGCCAAATACTCCTGTTTGTTGGCTTCGGATTGGAAATAGATCTTGAGGGCATTGTCGCCACTCCCTTCGATGATGAAGGGGGCATTGTCCAGATCGGTCACGTCGACGAGGGTGATGGGATCGAGGGTGGTGGTAATCATGGTGACTGTCTCCAGGTGATGGTTGGGGTGGCGGTTGCTGTGGTTGACGTCAGGGATCAGGAGGGCGTCGCCGGGGGGACACTGGGTGGTGGGAAGATGAGGCTGTCGGTCGCGAAACCGGCCTGTCGCGCCCGCGCGATCAAGTCCTCCAGTAGTGGGGAGGGCAGTTGCGGGTTTCGCGCCAGGATCCAAAGGTAGTCCCGGGTGGGGCCGGAGATCATCACCCAGCGGTAGTCCGGGTCGAGGGCGAAGACGTGGTAGCCGCCATAGAAGGGGCCGAAGAAGCTGACCTTGAGACTCGCGATCTCGGGCTCGCCAATGAAATAGGCGCGGCCCTCGGCCTCCTTCCAGACCCCTTTGACGGGGTCGAAGCCCCGATTGAGAACGCTGATGCCACCGTCCGCCCGCGTGGCGTATTGCGCGGTGACCTGCTCCAGGCCGCGCTCGAAGGTATGGTCCAGACGGGCGATCTCGTGCCAGGTGCCGAGATACCGCTCGACCTCGAAGCCACGCACCGGCTGTATCCCCTCGGGAACGCCCGTACAGCCCCCCAGCGGCAGCACCAGGACGGCCAGGAGCCACAGGAAGGGGTGCCAGCGGCGGGTTACTGGGGTGTGCCGGCGGATGGCCAGGGTCGAGGAGGTGCAGGGTATCGGTTGGACGGCGGTCATCAATTTACTCATCGTATTTCGGTTTTCGGCATCGCAAGGGAGGGTCGGGTGGCCTCTGGCGGGGGTGTCGACCGCAGGGATGCGGTCGTCAAGCCTCCAGGGACGGATTCACGGCGTCCCCCGCCAGAGGCTACCCGACCCGGAAACACCGAAAATTGAGTTGCTATGACTGTACCTCACAGGTCAAAAAGCCATTTCCGTGTTCCCGATCCTGCATCTATCGGGCCGAGAGGGGCAGGGTGCCGCGCCAGCCGGGTTTGGCCAGGAGCATCTGCACCGTGCCCAGGTCGCGCTCACGGAAGCCGCCCTCGCAATAACTGAGGTAGAAGCGCCACATGCGGATGAATCGCTCGTCGAAGCCCAGGGCGCGCACGGCGTCCAGACGCCGGGTGAAGTTGTCCCGCCAGCGCGCCAGGGTCTCGGCGTAGTGGAGGCCGATGTCCTCCAGGTGGATGGTCTTGAGGTCGCAGGCCCGAGTCATGGCGCTGGCCATGGCGGTGATGCTGGGCAGGAAGCCGCCGGGGAAGATGTGCTTCTGGATGAAATCCACCTCCTTGAGGGCGGCCTGGTAGCGCTGGTCGGCGAGGGTGATGGCCTGGAGCAGCATGGCCCCGGTGGGCTTGAGCAGGCGCCCGCATTGGCGGAAGTAGGTCTCCAGGTGGCGGGCCCCAACGGCCTCGATCATCTCGATGGATACCAGTTTGTCGAACTGGCCCCGCTGGTCGCGGTAGTCGCGCAACTGGATCTCAATCCGATCCGTCAAGCCGGCGGCAGCGGCGCGTTCCCGCGCCAGCTCGGCCTGCTCCCGCGACAGGGTCAGGCTGGTGACCCGGCAGCCGTAGCGGCCGGCGGCATGGAGGGCGAAGCCACCCCAGCCGGTGCCGATCTCCAGCACCTGGTCGCCGGGCCGGAGGTCCAGCTTCTGGCAGATACGGTCCAGCTTGGCGGTGGAGGCCTCGGCCAGGCTCATGTCCGGGCGCTCGAAGAGGGCGCTGGAATACATGAGGGTCTCGTCCAGCCACAGGCGGTAAAAGTCGTTACCCAGATCATAGTGGGCGGCGATGTTGCGGCGGCTGCCGGCGCGGTTGTTGTCACGGCCGCGGTGCAGCAGGGCGCGCAGGGGGGCGGAGAGACGTGCCCAGCCGGCTTCCATGTCCATCAGGGCCGGCCGGTTGCGCAACAGCAACTGGACCAGGCCGGTGAGGTCATCGCACGCCCAGTAGCCGTCCATGAAGGCCTCCCCGGCGCCGACGGTGCCGCCAAAGGCCATGGCCGGCCAGAAGGCGGGGTCCCGGACCTCCACCTCGATGCAGGGTTCGCCCTGGCCGAAGCACCAGTGGCGGTCGCCCTCCCGGACCGCGAGTTGTCCGCTGACGGGATCGGCACTTGGAACCGCCTCGGTACCCAGGCGGGCGAGTTTTGCCAATACCAGTCGCCGGGTCAGGGCCTGGTAGGGGGTGGCCTGCCGCGGGGCGGTCAGGCTCAGGGGCAGGGTGGCGGTGAGGGTCTCGTCGCTCATGGGCTTACGCCTGGCCAGGCGCCTCCTTCGGGGGGTCGGGGGGCGGGTGGTCGATGAAGGGCACGCCCTTGAGCCAGAGCTTGAGGGCCTGCCAGTGAATGTTGAAGATGACCTGGAGGGTCATGGCCGGGTAGCGCCACAGGACCCGCGCCAGGCTGTGGCCGTCGATCTCCCGCCGCTCCAGGACCAGGGTGGCGTCGAGGATGTTCTCGCCGCCGCGCAGGTCGTCCATATGAATGGTCAGGCGCTCCCCGGGCAGGTTCAGGCGCCAGTGGTACTCCATGTCCATGGGCAGGAAGGGCGAGACGTGCAGGGCCTTGGGGAAGCGGAACTGGGGCTTCTCCGGCCGCCCCAGGTTGGCCTCCAGGGGCAGGACATAGTGGATGCGCTCGCCCCAGGGGGTGTTGGTCACCTCGCCGACCACCGCCTCCAGGGTCTGGCCATCGGCGCCGTAACAGTAATAGAGGCTGATGGAGTTGAAACAATAGCCAAAGTAGCGTGGATTGGTGAGCATGCGCACCGGCCCCGCCGGGCGCCGGCCGGTCTTTGCGGCCACCACCTGGCGGATGGCCTCGTCCAGGGGCAGGGTCGGGTCACCGCCATAGTCGGCGCGACGGAACCACACCAGATTGGGCCCCCGGGTCGACCAGAACCAGCGCCCGGCAAAGACCCGGTCCAGTTCCCCCAGGTCCAGCCAGAGCATGAAGAGGGGATAGCGGAATTCGTGCCGCTTGGGGGAATGGCGGCGGTGCCGCAGCCAGCCCTCGTAGAGGCAGCTTTGCAAGGGCTGGTCAGGCGGGCTGGTGATCGGCTCCATTGCTCGCTCTTCGATTTTCGCTCTTCAGAGTGGACGCGCTTCAGTTGTGGGCACTTGCCTGCTGGGCAGCGGGCCGGGTCCCGGCGGTAGGCCGCAATCGGCGCGGAAATGGCCCAATGCCTCCAGGGCGCTGACCAGACCGTCCTCATGGAAGCCATTGCGCCAGTAGGCGCCGCAATAGTAGGTGCGGTGGGTGCCGTTGATCTCCCGGTGGCGGGTCTGGGCGGTGGCGCCCTCCAGGGTGAAGAGGGGGTGATGGTAGTTCACCCGCGCCAGCACCCGGGCCGGGTCGATGCGCTCACTGGCATTGAGGGTGACGCAGAGGGTCTCCGGGGCCTCCAGGCTCTGGAGATGGGTCATGTCGTAGGTCAGTGCCAGGCGGCCACCGGGGCCTTCGGGCATGAGGTAATTCCACGAAGCCCAGGCCAGGGGTCGCCGCGGCAGCAGGCGGGTGTCAGTGTGCAGCACCGCCTCGTTGACATGGTAGGTGATGGCGCCCAGGACCTGGGTCTCCGCCGGGCTGGGGTCCGCCAGCAGGGCCAGGGCCTGGTCGCTGTGGCAGGCGAGGAAGACGGCGTCGAAGTCCTCCCGCCCACCCACCGGGCTGTGGAGGCTGACCCCCGCCTCCTGGCGCTCGATCCGCGTCACCGGACAATTCAACCGCACCCGGTCGCGGAAGGGGGCGATGAGCTTGTCCACGTAGGCCCGGGAGCCACCCTTGATCACCCGCCACACCGGGCGGTCGTTGACGGCCAGCAGGCCGTGATTCAGGAAGAAGCGGACGAAGAAGCGCGCCGGAAAGCCGAGCATCCGTTCCGGGTCGGTGGACCAGATGGCGGCACCCATGGGCAGGATGTAATAGTCGCGGAAGAGGCGACCATAGCCCCCGGCGGTGAGGAAGTCGCCGAGACCGACCTCGTTACCCTCTTCCGCCAGCAGCTTGGGGGCCTCGCGGTTGAAACGCAGGATGTCCCACAGCATGCCCCAGAAACGGGGGTTCACCAGGTTGGCGCGCTGGGCGAAGAGGCTATTGAAGGTCGCGCCGTTGTACTCCAGGCCGCTGCGGCCGCAGGAGACGCTGAAGCTCATGTCGCTGGCCTGACTCTCCGCCCCCAGTTCGTCCAGCAGGGCGATGAAGTTGGGATAGGTCCAGTCGTTGAAGACGATGAACCCGGAGTCGACGGCGTAGTCGCGCCCGCCCAGGCTGACCTGGTGGGTGTTGACATGGCCGCCGGCATGGTCACCGGCCTCGAAGAGGGTGATCTCGTGCCCTTCACGGTGCAGGTGATGGGCGGCGCCCAGACCGGCGATACCACTGCCGACGATGGCGATCTTCACGGGGTGGCCTCCCAGCGCTGGGGCACGTAACGCAGCTCGGCCAGGTCATAGCCGCTGGCCTTCAGGTGTTCCTCCACCGCTTGGCGCTCGGCCTCCGGGATCTCGGGGGTCCGGGCCATGACCCAGACATAGTCGCGCCGTTCGCGGGAGATGACGGTGAGGCCATAGTCCGGGGTCAGGTAACTGATGCGGAAATCGGCCTTGAAGGGCCAGAGAAACTGCATGCCCCAGATGGCGTTGCTCTGGGTGTCGGTGACGAACCCGGTGGGGGTCATGGTCTTCAGCTCGCCATCGAACCCCCCCTCGCGGAAGGTGAAGGTGGTGGCGATGGTGCCATCGGGGTTCAGGGCATAGGACTCGATGGCATTCCAGGCGTTGCGTTCCGGCCAGGTGGGGATGTGGGCGATGACGTACCAGTCCCCCATGAAGCGGTCGAGATCGACCTGGGGCACGGTGGTCAGGGGCGGCAGGGGGGCGGACTGGCAGCCGGCGAGCAGGCCGGCGGTGAGCAGGCACAGGAGGCGTTTCATGGGCGGTTTACCTGATCCAATCATGGGGAGGGCTTCCAGGGAAAGAAGGCGCTGGTACGGGCGATGTAGTCCCGGTAGGCTGGGCGGCGCTCGCCGATGTCCTGCTCCAGAAGGGCCACGCCAGAGACCTTGAGCAACAGAAAGGTCATGAGCAGGGGCGAGATCAGGGTCCAGCCGCCCCCGGCGGCCAGGGCCAGCAGCCAGACTCCCCACCAGATGCAGCACTCCCCGAAGTAGTTGGGATGGCGGCTGTAGCGCCAGAGGCCCCGGTCCATGACCTGGCCGGCGTTGGCGGGATCAGCCTTGAAGCGGGCGAGCTGCTGGTCGGCGACGGCCTGGAAGCTGATCCCGCCGCTCCACAGCAGGGCCCCCAGGGCGTCGAGCCAGCCCAGGGGCTCTGGTCCGGCCAGGGCCGCCATCAGGGGCCAGGCGATGATCCAGGCCAGGAACGCCTGGAGGCCGAAGACCAGGTAGAGGCTCTTGACGGCGAAGTAGGGCTGATTGCGGGCGCGGATGGCCTGGTAGCGGCGATCCTCCCCATGCCCCCAGTTGCGCCAGGTGATGTAGCCGGAGAGCCGCAGCATCCACAGACTGACCAGGAGCAGGACCAGGACCTCCCGGGGGCCGGTCTGGGGGGCGGCCAGGGCATAGACCCAGGCGGCGAGGGCGATCATCACCGCCCAGAGGCTGTCGACGATGCTGACGTTGCGCAGGATGATGCTCACCAGCCAGGTCAGCAGGGCGGCGACTCCGAGCAGGGCCAGGGCGAGGAGGCTGGTGCTCCAGGAAAAGGCGTCCATCAGGGGTTCGACCTCCGGGCAAGGATGGCGGCCAGGGCCAGGAGCAGGGGGGTGAGCAGGGCCCAGCCCAGGGCCAGGGTGATGAGGGCAGGCAGGGGGGCGACGAAGGTCATGGCCCCCAGCCCGGCCCCACCCCAGTAGGCCAGGGGGCCGCCGACCAGTCCGAGCACGGCGGCGAGCCCGGGCCGGGTCTGGAGGCCCGCCAGGGACAGGTTGAGGGTGGTGGCGAAATTGGCCCAGAGGGCCAGCATCCAGGGCGGCGGCAAGACAGAGGCCAGCGAGGAGCCGATAGGGGGGGTTGCGATGCTGGCGCTAGCCGGGTCCGGACCATTGGCCAAGAGGGCAGTCGGCGCCGAGGCTGGTGCCGCGAGGCTGGTGGCTCCCTCGACCGCGGGCACAGGGGCCAGGGTCGCAAGGTTACTGGTCATCCCGGCCGACGTCCCCGCGGCCAGGGCCGCTGTCGGTAAGGCCTCCGGGGCTGACGGCCCAAAGCTGACCCAGCCGGCGTTGAGGAGGAGGCTGTCAAAGGCCAGGCCGATGAGGACCGCCAGGCCAATCAGCAGGGTCTCGCTAGCCAGCGGACGGACAAAGCCCAAATGCCAGACCAGGATCAGGGCGACGACCGCCAGGCCCAAGCCCGGGTATCCCCGGGCGGCGCTGAGGACCAGTGCCCACCAGCCGAGCTGGAACAGGACCAGATTGAGGACCCAGAGGTGCGTCATCCGGGTGCCCGCCGTCCCTGGTCCGGACCCAACCGGACCGGGATTGCCCGATAGCAATCCATCCGGCATGGACTTGACGGGTGCTGACTCACTCGATAGTGAGCCACCTGGCATTGATTGGACCGGCCCAGGCCCACCCGACCCAGACCAGCCCGACGCTGAGCCACCTAGGGCAGTGGGTTCCGGCGGGACCGGTCCCGGCGGCAGGCCCGGCGGGGCTGAGGCCGGTGGGGTGGGCTGAGAGGCCGTCGTCATTGCGCCGTTCCCCGGGGCGCAAAGAGATAGTGGCTCACCCACCAGGTCTGGCCCTGGTCAAAACCGAAGGTCTCGGCGACGGCGAGGAAGAAGAGCCGCCAGCGGTGGAACCAGAGGCTGGCCTGGTCCGCCCCGTAGCAGTCGGCGAGGACGGGCATCAGGTCCTCCCGCCGGGCGTCCAGGTTGGCCAGCCAGGCGTTGGCGGTCCGCTCGTAATGGCGGCCCGACCAGCGCCACTGGTCAACGAGGCGCAGGTGGTCCTGAAAGCGCAGCGGCAGGTCATCGCTGGGCATGATGCCGCCGGTGAAGAAGTAACGGCTCATCCAGTCGTCCTCGCCCTGGTCCTCGAAGGGGTAGGGCCGATCGCGATGACAGAAGACGTGCATGAAGAAGCGCCCGTCGGGCTTGAGCCAGCCGGCGATGCGCTGGAAGAGCAGGCCCCAGTTGCGCATGTGCTCGAACATCTCCACCGAGACCACCCGGTCAAAGCGCGCCGGGGTGGTGAAGTCGTTCATGTCGGCGGTGATGACGCGCAGGTTGGTCAGGTGGCGCTCGGCGGCCCGGGTCTCGATGTGCTGGCGCTGGGAGTGGGAGTTGGAGACGGCGGTGATGCTTGCCCCCGGGTAATGCTCCGCCAGCCACAGGGTCAGGCTGCCCCAGCCGCAGCCCAGTTCCAGGATCTTCTGGCCATCGGCGATGCCGGCCCGCTCACAGGTCAGGGTCAGGGCGGCATCCTCGGCGGCGGCTAGGTCGTTGACGCCGGCGGGGAAGTGGCAACAACTGTATTTGCGCCGTGGCCCCAGGACCGCGTCGAAGAAGGCGGCGGGGACCTCGTAATGCTGGGCGTTCGCCTGATCCGGCACCGGGGCGACGGGGCCCGCGAGCATCTCGGCGACGAAGGCCTGGCGGGCGGCGGCCACCGCCTCGCAGTCCGAGGCGGCGATGAGGTCCAGGCGGCGTCGGCAGAGCTGGCGGATGCCCAGGCGCACCAGGGCATCCGGCAACCGACCCTGTTCGACCCAGGTGAAGGCGAGGCGTTCGAGGGCGATCATGGGCGGCGGCTCACTTGCGATAGTTCTTCTGGTAGGTGGCGCCGATGCGTTTTAGGGCCTCGGAGGCGTCGCGGCCGACGCAGGCCTCGATGAACACCAGGCTGTCCGGCGCGGCCAGGGCGGCGGCCAGGGCATGTTCCAGCTCACCCTCGGTGGTGACGCGGAAGGTCAGGGCCCCGTCGCCGAAGACGTGAGGCAACTCGGCGTATTTCCAGGGCTGGAGGTCGTTATAGACCTGATCCTCGTGGAGATAACGCTCGATTAGGTAACCGTCGTTGTTGACCAGAAAGAGGATGGGCCGGCAGCCCTGACGCAGCAGGGTGGACACCTCTTGGGCGGTCATCTGGAAGGCGCCATCACCGGCCAGGACCACCGGTCGTTTGTCCGGCCGCGCCAGGGAGACGCCCAGTGCCGCGGGGGTGGCATAGCCAATGGACATGTAATAGGCCTGGGTGAGGAAGTTGTTCGCCTCCTGGATGTGCATGTCGGCCACGGCGCAGACGACGTCGCCAATGTCCGAGACCAGGATCATGGAGTCGTCGAGGAAGGTTTCCACGCGCCGGTAGAAACGGGCGGCGCTCAGGGGCTGGCTGGGCTGGGGGAGATGGGAATGGTCAGGGGCGCTGGGCCGCATGGGGTGGGAGTCGCGGAAGTGCCGCGGCTTGGCCTGGTCGGCCAGACCGCGGACGAAGTCCTCCAACTGGACGCCAGGGTAGAGGTGGTAGCCGATCCTGACTTGGTCCAGGTTGGCGCGCACGAAGACCCGCTGCGCCTGGGGGGAGGTGTAGAGGCCGGTGTCCCAATCGGTAAGCCACACACCCAGCTCGATCAGACAGTCCGATTCCTCGATCTGGGCGCGGGTCTCGGGCTGGCTCAGGGCCCCCTGGTAGACCCCAAGGCATTGGGGATGGAATTCGGGCAGGCACCCCTTGGCGCTGACGGTCATGGCGTAGGGCAGTTCCAGGCGCTCGATCAGGTGCAGCGCCGCCGGCCCAATGCCGAAGCGCGACACCTCGGTGCCCACCAGCACGGCCGGGTTCCGGGCCTCGTCCAGTCGCCTCGCCACCTCCACCAGACACTCGTCCAGGGCCAGCGGGTCCGAGACCTTGTCGAGCTGGAAACTCAGCGGCTCCGGCCGCCGACAGGGCATCTGCGCCACGTCCATGGGCAGTTCCAGGTAGACCGGTCGCTTCCAGGACAGGCAGTTGGTGAGCACCCGGTCGATCTCGTCCGGGGCGGTGCGCGGGCCGGCGAGCAGGGCGCAGTCCACCGTGAGTTTGCGGTAGATCTCCAACTGCATGTCATGATCCCCCGCCAGGTGGTGGACCAGGGCCTGGGTCTGGCGGCGCGCCATGGCTGGGGCGCCGCTGATGACCACCAGGGGCACGTGTTCGGCGTAGGCCCCGGCCACGGCGTTGAGGATGCTGAAGCCGCCCACGGCATAGGTGATCACCGCCAGTCCCGCGCCCTTGAGGCGGGCATAGCCGTCCGCCGCGTAGCCGGCGTTGAGCTCGTTGCAGTTCCCGATCCAAGCGATGGGGCTATGCACCAGCCGGTCGAGGAAATCCAGGGTGTAGTCGCCGGGCACCCCGAAGGCGTGTTCGATGCCAATCTCCCCTAGTCGCTGGACGAGATAGTCGGAAACCGTATAGGAGGTGTCGTGGGAGCTCATAGCGTGGTACCGAATGGGTTAGCAAAGGGGCACTTGGAACCCGGGGGGTCGGCCCTGTGAGAACGAGCGCCAGGGACCGTCCCCCAGTGCCTTGTCCAGTCAGAAACCCTTGATCTTACCAGTGAGGATGGCTGGAGAGCGGTCATGATCATCAGCGGCTGGCCCCCAGGGCCTTGGCCCGCGCCAGGCTGGCGGGGCCATCGAAGGGTGCCGGCTCCCAGCCCTGGAGGTGGCGGTTGATCAGACCCTGGAGGAAGGCGATGTGACCCGCGCCGTCGTTGAGACAGGGGATATAGTCGTAAGTCTCGCCCCCCTTGGCCAGGAAGTGGTCGCGGTTCTCCATGGCCACCTCCTCCAGGGTCTCCAGGCAGTCGGCGCTGAAGCCGGGGCAGATGACCTGGACACGCCGGATATTCTGCTCGGGCAGACCTTGCAGGTACTCGTCGGTGTAGGGCCGGAGCCAGGCCTTGACCCCGAGCCGGCTCTGGAAGGTCACGGCATAGTCCTCGGCCCTAAGCCCCAAGTATTCCGCCAGCAGCCGGGCGGTCTTGTGACACTGGCAATGATAGGGGTCACCGGCGTCGAAATAGGCCTGGGGTAGGCCGTGAAAGGACATCACCAGCCGCTGGGGCTGGCCGTGCTCCGCCTGGTAGGCCCGGACCGAGTCGGCCAGGGCGGCGATGAAACCGGGATCGTCGTGGTACTGATTGACGAAGCGCAGTTCGGGGATCCAGCGCCAGCCGCGGATCTCCTGGGCCACGGCGTCGAAGACGCTGGCGGTGGTGGTGCCGGAGTACTGGGGGTAGAGCGGCAGCACCAGGAGACGGCGTACCCCGGCCTGGCGCAGGGCCGCCAGGGCCTGGGGGATGGAGGGCTGGCCATAACGCATGGCCAGTTCCACCTTCAGCGTCGGCCCCAGGGCCTCCACCAGGCGGGCGTGCTGGGCCCGGGAGACGCTCAGCAGGGGTGAACCGTCCTGGCCCCAGATGCTGGCGTAGGCCCGGGCCGAGCGCTGGGGGCGAGTGGTGAGGATGATGCCGTTGAGGATCAGCCACCACAGGGGCCGGGGGGTCTCCACCACCCGCGGGTCCCAGAGGAACTGCTTGAGATAGCGCCGCACCGCCACCCGATCCGGGGCATCCGGTGTACCGAGATTGACCAGCAGAACCCCCGTGGCGGGGGGCTGGCCGTGGACATAATCGGACTCGGATAGGTACTTCATCAGGCGCGATCCTTCAAGTGAACGGGGGGCGGGCAGCGGGCCTTTCAGTGGCCCGGCGCCCGCCCGGCGGTTGCGGTGGTTCGCTGGCGTTCGCCAGGTGTCCGCGGTAGCTCAATGTTCCGGCCGGCGCCGGGCCCAGACCGCGAACAGGGGATCGGAGAGCTCCAGTTCCCCGGCGCGGGCATCGTCCTCGGGGCGCGGCAGGCCGCGGCGGCTGTAGGTGTTAAAGTCATCCAGGCGTTCGTCGCTCATCAGGCTGGCGAGGACATAGCCCTGCCGCTCGAAGGGATGAACCTCGGTCCAGACCTGAACGGCCTTGGTCGGGAACCAGCGATCGGAAAAGGTGATGATACAGATGCCGCCGGGCTTCAGCACCCGGGCAATCTCCGCGACGATCTGGCGGGGTTGGGTCAGGTACTCGAAGGATGCGGTGCAGACCACGGCGTCGAAGCTGCCCTTGGCAAAGGGCAGGGTGGGGTTCTGGTTGAGATCATAGATCAGCCGTTCCACCAGGCGCGGATTGGCGTCCAGTTCCTCCCGGTTCATCCCCAGCCCCGTGACCTGGCTGGCGGGGGCGATGCGGTCCAGGTGGGAGACCCAGCTCGACATCAGGTCCAGAACCCGGCCGCCGGCGGGAACCAAGCGACCGTAGAGGGCCTCGATCTGGGCCCGGCAATGGCTGTCCAGGTGGTGCACCAGGCGGGTGCGCTCGTAGAAGACCTCATCGTCGCGGTTGTCCAGGCGCCCCAGGGCCTCGGGGTACCAGAAGTCGCTTGCCCCCACCGGCAGGGGCAGTTGCATCCCCGGGCCCTCCCCCGTGGCCAGCATGGCGATGTCATTGCAGATGCCGCCGTGCTCCTCGCCCGCCCCCCAGGTGCCCAGGACGCTGATGCCCAGCCGGACCGGGACGCCAGCCAGGGGGTGGCGGCTATCGATCTCCAGGCGGTCCGCGGGCATCCCGGTCACGCGCAGGGGGCGCCGGTCCTCCGAGAAGATCCCCCGCTGGCCCGCAAGGAATCCCCGGGGGTAGAAACGGCCCAGCCGTGGCTCCAGGTCGCGGCGGACCAGCTTGCGGCTGCGGAAGGCGCCCCGGGGGGCGGTGAAGCGCTCACCCTCCTGGTAGTCGGTCAAGATCCCCGGGGTGAAGTCCGCCTCGACCCGCTCCCCCACGGCCGAGCCCAGGAGCTGCCGATCCAGTTGGCCCGGGAAGAAGTCCCGCCAGAGATTGGACTTGCGGATCACCCGGCTGTCCCGGCAGGTGACGCCATTGGCGGAGAAGAGGATGTCCAGCTCTAGTTCCAGCATGGCCCCAGGTTCGACCCGCTCGCGGGCGCGCTCGGCCACTAGGCTATGCTCGAAGGAGGGAAGGTCCAGGTAGGGGATCGGGGTCATGAGGGATACCTGCGCTGTATCGGCTTTGTACAATTTTTGTATAAGTGTGGTATAACATAAAAAAAGGGTCATGGGCAAGCCAGCATGAGTGAAGTAGTGAGCGCGGAGGATGACGACGGGGGGTTGCAGGGGCTCGGTCTCTACCCGATCCGCACCGTGTCCCGCCTGACCGGCGTCCCCTCGGTCACCCTGCGGGCCTGGGAACGCCGCTACCGTTTGATCACCCCGACCCGGACGGAGAAGGGGCATCGCCTCTATACGGAGGCGGACATCGAGCGCGTGCGCCAGGTCCTGGCCCTGATAGAACAGGGAGTGGGGGTGGGGCAGGTGGGGCCTTTCCTGGCCCGGGCCGCCAATGACGGGGATCTGGTCCGGTCGACGAATGATGGCGATCTCGGCTGGGGCGCCAATGATGGCGAACTGGGGCAGGCCGGGGGCGAGGCGCGGATACCGGTCATGTTCCCGGGAACTGATCCCTGGCCGGCCTACATCGCCGCCATGCTGGAGGGCGTGCGCCGCTTCGACACGGCGGCCCTGGATGCCGTCTACAACGACGCCCTGTCCCTCTACCCCATCGAGCGGGTCTCCAGCCACCTGACCACCCCGGTGCTGGAACGGCTGGGCGCCGCCTGGCCTCAGGGCGAGGCGAGCATCGCCCGGGAGCACTTTTTTTCCAACTTCCTGCGCAACAAACTCGGGGCGCGGTTTCAGCACCTGAATGCCTTGGGCCAGGGTCCGCGCCTGGTCGCCGCCTGTCCCGCCGGGGAGCATCACGAACTGGGCCTGATCCAGTTCGCCCTGGCGGCGGCCGGCCAGGGTTACCGGCTGGTGCTGCTGGGCGCCGATGTCCCCGCCACCGAGATCGCCGCCGCCGCCCGCATCGCGGAATGTCGGGCCGTGGTGCTCTCGGCCTCCGCCCAGATGCCGGACGCGGACCTGGCCCGTGAACTTGCCGCCCTGGTGGCCCTGACACCCCTGCCCATTCTGGTGGGTGGCATGGCCTCCGTTCGCGCTCCCCGGATCATCACCGACGCTGGCGCCCGGCCCCTGGGCACGGATTTTACCTCGGCCCTGCGGCTCATCGGCGATTGCCTGGGCTGGCCCCAGGCCGCGGATTAATACCGGCATCACTATCGCGGTTCACGACCTAAGGTAACGCTGTTTAATTCGCGAGCCGCTGTGATCGTCGTAACTGAATCAAGGCATTGCAAGGCGTTTTCGCCCAGAATCCGGAGTTAATCAGCGTTTCACCAACTGTCTGAGAAAGATACATCACTAGACCCCCCCAGCCCATCAGATCCCCCAGCCCATCGCTATGTCAGCATCGCCCATCATTCTCTGGTTCCGCGACGATCTCCGGCTCTCCGACCATGCCCCCCTGCGGGCGGCGGTGGCCACGGGTGCACCGCTCATCCCCCTCTTAGTCCTGGACGATCAGACCCCCGGTCCCTGGCGCCTCGGCGGGGCCAGCCGCTGGTGGCTTCACCACAGCCTGGCGGCCCTGGCCGCGGACCTGAGTGCCCGGGGGGGGCGGCTCGTCATCCGCCAGGGTGACGCCTTCACGGCCATCCGCCAGCTAGCGGCGGAGTGCCAGGCCCAGGCCCTCTATTTCCACCGCGGCTACACACCGGCGGAGGCGGACCTGGAGCAGCGCCTGTGGCGGGAACTGAAGGATCGCCTGGAGGTACGCCGCTTCCGAGGCCGGCTCTTACAGGAACCGGAGCAGGTCAAGACCGGGGCCGGTGAGCCCTTCAAGGTCTTCACCCCCTTCTGGCGGGCCTGCCTGGCCTTGCCAGAGCCCGAGGCCCCGACGCCCGCCCCCGACCGCCTGACTTCCCCCCCACTGGAGGTCACCGGCCTGGATCTGGATGACCTGGCCCTGCTGCCCCGGACCCCGGACTGGGCCGGTGGCCTGCGGGAGACCTGGGCGCCGGGGGAGGCGGGGGCCTGGCAACGCCTGACCGCCTTCCTCGACGCGGCGGTGCTGGGCTATGCCGCGGATCGCGACCTCCCTGGCCACCCCGGCACCTCCCGGCTCTCGCCCCACCTGCATTTCGGCGAGATCTCCCCCCGCCAAGTCTGGCACGCCGTCCGCGGCCTTCAGTCCAGCACCGCCGCCGCCACCAAGGGTGGGGATGCCTTTCTTCGCGAGGTGGGCTGGCGGGAGTTCTGCCAGCACCTGCTCCACCACTGGCCCCGCCTGCCCACGGAGCCCTTCAACCCCCGCTTCGCCCGCTTCCCCTGGCGGGAGGATGAGGCCGCCTTCGCCGCCTGGCGGCGCGGCCAGACCGGTTACCCCCTGGTGGACGCCGGCATGCGCGAGCTCTGGCACACCGGCTGGATGCACAACCGGGTGCGCATGGTGGTCGCCTCCTTCCTGGTCAAGCATCTGCTGGTACCCTGGCAGCGCGGTCAGGACTGGTTCTGGGACACCCTGGTGGACGCCGACCTGGCCAATAACGCCGGGAGCTGGCAATGGGTCGCCGGTTGCGGCGCCGACGCCGCCCCCTATTTCCGCATCTTCAACCCGGTGTTGCAGGGCCAGAAGTTCGACACCCGGGGAGACTATGTCCGCCGCTGGGTCCCCGAGCTGCGCCGCCTGCCCGACAGGGACCTCCACGCCCCCTTCGCCGCGGGCAAGGCCAGCCTGGCCGCCGCCGGGGTGCGCCTGGGGGTGGACTATCCCGAGCCCCTGGTCGAGCATGACTTCGCCCGCCAACGCGCCCTGGCGGCCCTGGAAACTCTCAAGGAATCCTGAACATTTCCCGCCCTGCCAGGTGTGAAGATACCCAGCGCAACCCAATGATGGAGCCCTATTTCATTGCCCAATAATTTCACAGCCCAATAATTTTTCGGTGTCTCCGGGTGGGTGGCGGCTTGGCGGGGGATGCCGTGAATCCATCCCTGGCGGCTTGACGACCGCCGCCCTGCGGTCGCCACCCTCGCCAGACGCCTCCCGGCCCTCTTGGTCAAGGCCGAAAACTGCGATCCGTCGTCAATACAACCCCTGTTCTTTTGGAGGAGTGAGCCATGAAAGTCAGTCTGATCGGCGGGACCGGGTTCGTCGGTTCCCATATCGTCCCGGCCCTGATCGCGGCCGGCCATGTTCCCCGGCTGCTGATGCGCGATCCCGCCAGTGGCAGCGGTCTGCCCCTGGACCAGTGTGAGCAGGTGCGGGGTGAGGTGAGTGATCCGGCGGCCCTGGCCGAGTGCGTCCAGGGCGCCGATGCCGTCATCTATCTCATCGGCATCCTGCGGGAGTTCCCGTCCCAGGGCATCACCTTCGAGGACCTCCAGTTCCGCGGCGTCGAACGGACCCTGGAGGCCTGCCGGGCCGCCGGGGTGGGCCGCTTCGTCCTCATGAGCGCCAATGGCGTCAAGCCGGACGGTACCGCCTATCAGCGCAGCAAGCATCAGGCGGAGGAAGCGGTCAAGGCCTCATGCCCGCGCTGGACCATCTTCCGGCCCTCGGTGATCTTTGGCCCCCCCCAGGGGCGCATGGAGTTCTGCACTCAGTTGCGCCGGGACATCATCGACAGCCCCCTGCCGGCCCCGCTCTTCTACCCGGGCCTGCTCCCCACGGGGGCCGGCGCCTTCCAGCTCGCCCCGGTGGCCATCGCCGACGTGGCCCAGGCCTTCGTCCGCGCCCTGACCCGGCCGGAGACCGAGGGCCGCACCTTCGAGCTCTGTGGCCCGGAGCCCAAGAGCTGGAAGGAGATCCTGGAGACCATCGCCGCCGCCGTGGACAAGCGCAAGCTGATGCTCCCCGCCCCGGCCATCGGCGTGAAGACGGCCGCCGCCCTCTTCGACCGCTTCCCCTGGTTCCCCATCAGCCGCGACCAGCTCACCATGCTGATGGAAGGCAATGTCTGCGCCGATGCCAGCGCCTATCCCCTGCTGGGCATAGATCCCCAGCCCTTCACGGTGGAGAGCCTGAGATATCTCCGCGCGGGGTGAGGGGGCTGCCCCGGCATGTAGCCATTCAGGCTGATTGGCGGACTGAACTTGTCATGACGGAGATGCGCCATCAACAGGTTCTGTTCGCTGATCGGGGTGCGTGGCCTTAAAGAGGCTGTAACCAATAGTCAGCGAGACTGCATGGCTTTGTATTTGCCCATGGACATGGCCGATGCCTCGCTGGTCGTCTTGACCAGCCTAAGTCCGCCAGGTGGCGCAACGGGCTTGAAAATCGCGGAGAATTCTTTCCAGAATCTTCTTCCGATCGATGGCATCGAGCTCGAGCAGTCGGTTCCGTCCAGCCGTCACCAGGAGCTGCCTTAACGCGGGTTGGGTGAGCAGGTCATTGAGGTGCGTCGCCAGGGAGTCCGGGTCCTGGAGGTCCATCAGCAACGCGGCCGTACCGACCTGTTCACGTAGGCCGGCTTTATCGGGATAGAGAACCGGGACGCCGAGGGCGAAGGCCTCCAGCGGGGGGAGATTGGTGGGACCGAAATAGGACGGCATGACCAGGGCGACGGACTGCCGATAAAGATAGGGCATCTCATCATTGGGGACGAAACCGGCGAAACGGATGCGCTCAATCAACCCCAGCCTTTCCGCCATCACCTTGACTAGGGCCAGATTGCCCTTGTCCCCTCCGGCGAAGATGGCGCCGACGCGCTGACCAAAGCGTTCGGCAAGTCGTTGAAGGCCCCGCAACAGGTAGACATGATTCTTGTGCGCCCAGAATTGGGCGGGGTAAAAGACATAGGGGTCGGAGAGCGCGTAATTCCTACCGATGTCGATGAACCCGGCCTCATAGTCATCCTCGGTGATGCGGGTACCGGGTGCCGGGGCGAAGGGCATCACCTGGACGCGCTCCGGGTCCAGGCCATAGCGTTGGCAGGCCTGGATGCGGCTGGATTCCGCATCCACCAGAACCGCGGTAGCCTTAGGCAGGACGCGGTGGTAAAACCGCTCCCGGACCTCGAACTCCCAGTCAAGGCGCACCTCTGGGAATTCCGGGTCATCCCGATGACAGAAGTCCCAGATGGTGGCGATGTAGTTGAGCCGTTCCAGCTCCACCGCGAGGCCGGTGGGGGAGAGGAAGTAGAGGAGGTCGATCCCCTGGCGAGTGAAAAAGGCCTCGAAGGCGTTTTCCCCCAGCCAGCGCTTTATCAGGATCATCCAGGAGGGATGGCTGATAGCGCGGCGGGCTAGGCGGATCAGTCGTTGGGGCAACGAAAAGCGCAGAGGTTGAGCGTCAATGCCGAAGCTGGCCAGGGTGGGGACAGTGTCGGGGAGGGTGGTGAAAAATACCGGCTCGACGAGCTCCGGATTGATCTCCTTGACGACCAGGGCGGCGTTTAGGCCCTGTTGGTAACCGCCGCCTTCATGAATCTGCTGATCGAACAGGACCCCCAGCCTTACCACTCGCATCGGTACATCCTTCCCTAGCCGCGCCAGGACTGAAGACTTTCATAAGTCCGGTTGGCAACTTGTCCGCCATGGTCGTCAGGGGGAAAGACCCTCGTGGACATGGCAAGTGGCCAATACCACTCATCCTGATGAGTACGGGCCGCGATCACGACCATGTGGACCAAGTGGCCAGGAGTGCTGCTCCCCATCATCATGCCAAGACCGTCCGTGCGGTGGAGGCCACCGTCTCGATCTGCTCCTCCGTGAGGGCCAGACCGCTGGGAATGTAGAAACCCCGTCGGTACAGTCGCTCCGCCACGGGGTGGGAATCGGTGGCAAAGAGTCCCCGCTCACGGAAAACCGGTTGCTGATGCATGGGGTAAAAGAAAGGCCGGGTACCAATGCCCGCGGCCCCCAGGCGTTGCATCGCCCCCTCCGCGTCTAGCGGGTGCGCATCGTCCAGGACCAGGCCATAGACCCAATATACGTTGTCCGCATAATCGGTCTGGGCCAGGGGCAGTTGCAATCCCGGGATAGTCGCCAGCAATTGGGTATAGCGTTGACCCATCAAGCGTTTGCGGGCCACGAATTCATCCAGCCGTTCCAGTTGCGCCAGGCCAAGGGCGGCCTGGAGATTGGTCATGCGCAGGTTCCACCCCAGCCGCTCGTGGACGAAGCGTTGGCGCGGCAGAAAGCACAGGTTGCGCAGCCCCCGGCAGGCCTCGGCCAGGTCATCGTCATCGGTGAGGATCATGCCCCCCTCACCCGTGGTGACATGCTTATTGGGATAAAAGCTGACGGTGCTGATATCGCCAAAACCGCCGCAGGGGCTGCCGCGGTAGGTTTGCCCGATCATCTCCGCGGCGTCCTCGATCACCTTGAGGCCATGGCGGTGGGCGAGATCGAGGAGGGGGTCCAGGTCCACCGGCAGGCCATAGATATGCACCGCCATGATCGCCCGGGTACGGGGGGTAATCAGGGCCTCGATCCGGGAGACATCCAGGTTCCAGGTGTCTGGGTCGCTGTCCACCAGTATCGGCGTGGCGCCGGAGCGGACGATCTGATTGATGCAGGAGATGATGGTGAAGGTGGGCAGGATCACCTCGTCCCCCGGGCCAATACCCAAGGCCTCGACGGCGGCGTCCAGGGCCGCGGTGCCATTGCAAACGGCGATCCCGTGCCTGCGCCCCACCCGGGCGGCGAAGGCCTGCTCGAAGCGGCTGACGAAGGGTCCCTCGGAGGAGATCCAGCCGGTGTCGATACACTCGGCCAGATACTTTTTCTCGTTGCCATTGAGCAGAGGTTCATTGACGGGGATGAAGACGGACATGTTCTATGGCTTGGGTCAGAGGTCAGGGATGAACGATGCGGGATCAGGTGTCAGGTGTCAGGTGTCAGGTGTCAGCGACGCCGCGCGTTGAGGAGCGGGTCGAGGGATACCCATCGCATCAGACCTTACGTAGCACCAGACACAGGCCCCAACTGGCCTCGCTGGGCGGGTCACCCGTCAGGAAGGCCTCGGCGCGCAGGCGCTCGAAGCCGGCCCCGACCGCCAACAGATCGAGCTCGGGCAAGGAGAAGTGCCGCATGGGGTGGGTCTCGGTCAGGGTGTGGACGGCACCGGTGGTAGTGTCGCGGGCGAAGATGGTGTAGTGCACATCGACGCGGTTGTCGTTGGGGTACAGCTCGGGTTCGGCCAGGCGGGTGATCTCCACCCCGTCACCGCTCAGGCGCTTGACCCGCACCGCCGGGCGCTGGGCATGGACCGCCGGGCTGTACCAGACATCGAAGACAAAGAGCCCGCCCGCCCCCAGGTGCTCCGCCGCCCGGGCGAAGACTGCCTCCACGTCGGCGTTGGTGGTCTGGTAGCTCATCACATGGAAGAGGGATAGTACCGCGTCAAAGGTGCGTCCCAGCCGGACGGTACGGATATCCCCCTGCTGGTAGCTAACGCCGGGGAACGGCAAGGCCTGCTCAATCATCTCGGCGCTGCGCTCGACACCAGTCACGCGGTAACCGCTTATGGCGAGCAGCCGGGCATGTTTGCCCGTGCCAGAGCCAAATTCCAGCAATTCCCGGCCGGTGATGCCGTAACGGTCCAGGAGGCCATCGATATAGGCCACCTCGGCGACATAGTCCTTATCGCGGTAAAGCAGGTCGTAATAGCGGCCGTAGGCGTCAAAGGGAGTGGTGCTAGACATGGTGATCGACATCTGGTGATGTGCTGGTGGCGGTCCTTTCAGGATTTGATTCGCGCCTGCGCGGCCGTAATCCCGATGAAACGGGTCTTGTCCTGATCGCCCGCGTAGGGGCCTTGCTTGACCTCGATCATCTCCGTCGGCTCCAGCATCTCGAAGCCGTGGCCGCCATAGGCGAGAAGCAGCACGTCGCCCCGGACCAGGATGCGGCTCTCCAGGTAGTTCTGATCATCGTCATAAAAATCCACCCGCACCCGACCGGATTTGATGAACAGGACTTCCTTGGTGTAATGCACCTCCCGCGCCACCGGGTTGTGGACGTGTGGTGGGATCACATAACCCTGGGGACGGTTCATGTAGCCCAATTGTTGGGAGAAATCATTGGGGGTGAAGAACTGGATGCCTTCCTGACGATAATTGGCATTCAGCAGCACGGCCAGGGTGCGGTCGGCGTGGGTGATGTGTTCGATCATGATGGGCGATAATGATAACCGGGGGGCCAGGATAAGTTCTGTGTTAGCGAGTCGACTCAACATCCTGAGAGCAAATGGATTGTGGGGTTATCCTTGCCGGCTTAGCCGCCTACACCGTCGACAAGCTGTTAAAATAGGTCGGCTTATGCACCCAAGCACGCACCGATTCATCCGTCCGATAGGCGTCCTGGTGGAAGGCGTAACCCTCCTGGTAGCCCGCCCACTCTTCCACCCGGGCCCTGCGCGCCTCCGGTGGTGAGCGGAGATTGAACCAGGCCGCCTCCAGTCGCCGCCCAACCCCGTGTGCTAACCGAGAGGGCAGGGTCCAGAGGGGCTGGGGCTGATTGGCCCCCTCTCGGAGTGCAGTATAAGAATCCGACACCCCCTGGTTGAACCCCCGCTGGCGAAAGTAGTCCAGGGTCATCCGCTCGGGCGTGACCTTATGCTGGATGGTGGCGGCGGGATGGAACAGGCTTTTCATCCCGGAGGTCGCGACGAACTGGGCGATATGGGTTTCGCCATCGCCCCGGAAGCGGATCAGTTCGTTGGGCATGCCATCGGGGTGAAATCCGCCGGCCTGCACTAGGATCGACTTGCGGATGGCGAAGTTGCAGCCCCAGACATAGAAGGGGCTGATGGCCCGCGCCGGACCCGGGAGTTGCAGGATGCTCAAGGTCGGCAGGGCCAGGCCACCCTCGGCCCGGGAGCGATGCCAGAGGGCCAGCAACCAAGCGGGTGGGGGGGCCAGGAAGAGGGGCAAATTGTTCCCGCCCAGCATAGCGACGGTCGGGTCCGCGAAACCTTCCGCGATGGCGGCCAACCAGGTGGGTTGGGCCTCGATATCATCATCGGCAAAGACCAGGACCTCCCCCGCCGCCGCGAGCATGCCCCGATGCCGGCCGGCGTGCAAACCGGGTTCCGGTTCCTGAAGATAAAGCAGGTTAGGCAAGGTCGCGGCCAGGGCATGAACCATCGCGGCCGTACTGTCGCGGGAGCCATTGTCCACGACCAGGATTTCAAAATGCCGGGCAGGGAGGGTCTGTCGGGTGAGGGAGGCTAAAGCCGCCCGAAGAAACTCCTGGCGGTTGCGGGTGGGAATGATGACGCTCAGCATGCCCGTCAGACGACCCGGGCCTCGACAAAGAGGCGCTGACATTCATCTTCACTATGGCAATGGAATAGTCGGCGACGATGGAAGCGATAGATGGCGGCTAGGAGGCGAGGTTCGTTCAAGACGAAGAGCCGATTACACAACAAGCCCTCCAGAAATTCGCGACTGAAGGCACGTTTCTCGAACGGCATGACCTCCTGGATCTGAAATCCGGTTTCCAGGTAGCGGAGCAGGCTTTTGCTGGTGAAATGCTGGAAGTGTTTGTATTCCAGTGGTTTGTTCGCATGGGGCACGGTCAGCAACAGAGTGCTCCCTGGCTTGAGAAGACGCCTCACCCCCGCCAGGAATCCTTCGCAATCCGCGGGTGGAATATGCTCGAACACCTCCATCAGGACGCCCAGGTCGAAGGGTCCGCAGGTATGGGGTTGGGTGATGTCCGTGGCAAGGAAGGTGATCTCGGGATGATCGGCATTCATGGCTTGCGCCAACTTGATGGCGCGCGCGGAAAAATCCACGCCGGTAATCGAGCCCACCCCGGTACCCAGGCTCAGCTCCCGGGTCAATCGGCCATCACCGCAGCCGATGTCGATGACGGAACCTGGTCGCAAGGCACGCACGCGGGAAAGGATGAACTCGATCGTCAGGGCGTAATTGATCCCCCAGGTGTCGACAAAGTGCTGGCGAAAGTGCCCATTCTGGAACTGGGCGACATAGTGATAGGGGAAGGCGTATTCCTCTTCCTGGGCGGTGATTTCATGCATCGGGGACGACAGGAACGGTTACGACAAGAAAGACTAGGTCACGGGGCCTGAGTTGGTTGGATGTTTACCGAACAGACTCCTCTTGCACGGAAGGCAGCTTCTACCGCGCCAGCCGATGATTCTCTGACCCCCTTCCCCTTGGCAGGGGAACGATGGGGGGAGGGGCTCATAACGGATATGTTGGGCGAAGTATACCCATCCCCAGCCCTTTTTGGGTTTTCTCGGGTCAGGCGGGGTTGGCACCGAGGGCATCAAGTAGGGCGGAGATGCCATTAGCCCGGGGGCATGGTGGTCCGCCCACCGCCACGAAAGAGGGTGAGGAGGTCCCGGAAGAGTCTTTTTCGCTCCAGCAGGTAAATTCCCACCCCCAGAGAGAACAGGGTGAGGATGATGGTGAACGTCAGACTGAGGAAGGGGCTAGCCAGGCTGGTGGCGAAGAGGTGGTATTTAGCCAGACTTGCCAGGGCCAGGGTCGCCAGGGCCATGGCAAGGAGACGCGCTAGTAAGGGCAAGATAGCGATCTGTAAGAAAACTTTTAACACAATCAATTGGATCAACAAGCCAAAGCCCATCAGCATGAATCGCGCCCAAAGGAAGGTTTCAAGGCCGAATCCCACCGCATAGAGATATCCAACCAGATAGAACAAAACGGTTCCCGCCATGGCCAGGGTCTCGACTTGGGGGTGTCCCATGGCCCGATAAGCCTCGCCATTCATCCCCACTACCCAGGCGAAGCCATGCACCAGACCCAGGATGGCGATCACGTCGCCGATGCCTTCCCAGCGGCTGGAGAATAACAGGGCGGCGACATCCCCGCCGGTCACGAACATCAAGCAGGCCGCGGGCACGCTGATGAGGATCGCGACCTTGATCACCAGCGTCATGGTGGCCCGCAGTCGCTCCCTGTCCCGCCCCAAACGGGAGAGACGACTGTAAAGGACGGGGAGGACCGGTGCCAGCAGAATGCCGAAGAGCATCATGGCCAACTGGTTCCCCGTCCGATACAGGCCAAGATCGTGGGTGCCCAGATAGCGGGCGACGATCAGGGCGTCGGCCCAGAGGTAGAACCATCCCAGGAGCCCCGAGAGACCCACCCAGGCCCCGAATCGCGCCATATCCCGCGCCACGGCAGGCTGGAAACCCCAGGTCGGTCGCCACCGACTCAGACGCCACAGCAGGACAACCTGCCCCGCCTGGCCCGCCAGGGTGCCGATCACCAGGGCCCAATAGCCCCAGCCGAAGAGCGCCAGGGGAACGGAGGCCATCCCTGGAAGGCCGAGGGTGGCTAGCCGGACCCAGAAGAGTTTCTGGAACCCCATCTCTTTCTGGAGCAAGGCCGTCGGCACCGAGGAGAGTGCCCCCAGGAACAGTTGTAAGGTCATCACCTTCAGGACCAGGTTGACACGCTCGTCCTGGAAAAGGGTCAGGGCAATCCGTTCCGCACCGCTAAAGAGGATGCCGGCAATGACCACACCAAGCCCCAGGTTGATCCAGAAGGCGACCTGGGCCGCTTGGGGCACGTCCGTCTGGCGCTGGATCAGGGCCTTGCCCATACCCGCCTCCCAGAAGATCTCTGAAAAGGCGATGACCATGGCCGCGGCGGACATGACCCCGAAATCCTCCGGCGTCAGCAAGCGTGCGAGGATGAGAAAGATGACCGGCGTGAGAGCCTTGCTGGCCAACTCTGCCAGGAAGGACCACTTCAGCGACTGGACGAGATGGGGGAGTTGTGTCCTAGGGGGGGCGTTCAAGGATTAGTCAGACATTTAGGACGTTGCATGGCGAACACATTCGCTTGTAGTTTGCGATCTCGGGTCAAGCGGAACCGCGGTCAAGCCTTCGTCCTTGTCCTCGGCAAAAGTTGAATGATACGCCTTGGTCTCCTGAATCGGGGTCACCAGGTTCAATATGGCCCATGCTCCCCTCGTGGCCAGGCTGCGAATTCGCGCGAAAAGGCAGAATTCTAATCCCAGCGGAAAGAAAGAGATAAATGGGACGATTGGTCTTCATCGCGCGCCATACCTGTCGTCATGCCTCACGATTCGCCGGAATATGTCAGGGGCCATGGCTCGCCGCAGGTGCTCTAGATGACCTCCGACTCGACCTTCACGCTTGACCTTGTATGAACTTCAGCGGCGATTTCGACCATCATCGACAGCCCTAAGCCGTGTTTCACTCCCAGCGCCCGAGCTGAAGTTCCAGGCAGTGGATACGGTGGCGCAGGTGCTCGATCTCGTCTAGGAGGTCAAGGGTCAGGGCGGTGGCGGGCCAGTCGAGTTCCAAGTCGCGGCTAAGGCGCAGGGCGCGGCGGATACGGGTGATTTGCAGGCTGTCAAAACGCCAGTCGGCGGGTGACTGGCCCAGCGGGGAGAGCAGGCCCTCGCCGACCAGCAGGGTCAGGATCTCGGCGCTGATGCCGCACAGATGGGTCAGGTCCTCCAGACCGATGGCCGGACTCTCGTCCAGGATCAGCTCGGGCAGGAGGTCCAGGGGATGCTCGCGGAAGAGGTCGATGGGCTGGGTCATGGCTCAGCCTCCAAACTTGGCGCGGGGGTTGAAGGCCAGGTGGTCCGCCATGCGCTGGTAGAGGGCCTTGGCCTCGTCGCTGTCCGCTGGCGGAGTGTGGATCTCCAGAATCAGGATCTGATCCCCGGGCGGGTCGCCCGGCAGGCCGCGGCCCTTGAGGCGCATGCGCTTGCCGCTCTGGCTGCCGGCGGGGATCTTGAGGCTGACCGGACCCCCCAGGGTCGGCACCTGGAGCTGGGTACCCAGGGCCGCCTCCCAGGGGGTGATGGGGAGGTGGAGGAGAACGTCCCGGCCGTCGGTCTGATAGATCCGGTGGGGGCGCAGGTGGACCTCCAGGTAGAGGTCGCCGGCGGGGCCGCCCGCGAAGCCTGGCTGGCCCTGGCCGGCGAGGCGGATCTGCCGCCCCTGGCTGACGCCGGGGGGGATGCGCACCTTGAGGGTGCGGTGCTGAAGATGGACCTGGCCCTGGGCGTCCTGGCTCGGGGTTTCCAGGCGCAGTTCGCGGGTGCCGCCAGCGAAGGCCTCCTCCAGGCTGATCTCGACCCGCGCGGTCTGGTCCTGGCCGCGCTGGCGGAAGAGTTCCTCGCGCTGCCCACCGGCGCCCACGCCGCGGCGGCGGGTGTCACCAAAGGCGTTCGCGAAGCCGCCGAGACCCCCACCACCGAAGAGGGAGGAAAAGAAGTCGCTGAAGCCGCCGGCGTCGCCGCTGCCGGTGCTGTAGCGGAACTCGCGGTGGAAGCCGCCCTGCCCGGGGGGCGGCCGGAACTCCTGGCCGGCGCGCCATTGACTGCCCAGGGCGTCGTAGGCGGCGCGCTTTTCCGGGTCCTTGAGGACCTCGTTGGCCTCGTTGATCTCCTTGAAGCGCGCTTCGGCGTCGGGCTCCTTGCTCACGTCCGGGTGGTATTTGCGCGCCAACTTGCGGTAGGCCTGTTTGATGGCCTCCGGCGTGGCGTTGCGCGCGACACCGAGGGTCTTGTAATAGTCTTTGTACTCCATGGAGTCTGCCGTCCGAATGCTATGGGGAGGGTGTCTGGCTGGCGTCTGGGATCGCGCTCATAGACCCAGTGTAGGGTCTTCGCGCATCAATTATCGGTCATCCCGGGTTGGGTCGGGGGCGTCTGGCGGGGGACACCGTCGATAGGTCCGGGTAGGCTTGACGACCGCCTTCCGGCGGTCGACACCCCCCCAGTGGCCACCGATACTCCCGATCGATGCCGAAAAACTAATTGCCATGAGTTTATATGATTGCGGGCAACCTTCCTTCCAAGACGCCGCCGGGCCCCCCAGCCTGCACCGCTCCAGGCTGGCGAGGTCCTCGATCGTTAGCCACGGCCTCTTGACACATGGCCTCTGGCACACGGCCTCTTGGCATGCGTCGCGGTATGCCCTATATTCGATCTCAGAGTAACGCCATGAACATGTCAAGCATCACCTCCTCCTCCTCCTCCTCGGTGCGTCTCGCACCCCGCTTTGTGGCGGGGCTTTTAGCCCTGAGCCTGCCGCTCGCCCTCCTGCTGCTGCCCTGAGGGGCAGATACGACACGGTCGCCCCGGCGGGGGCTTAGAATACGCAGTCAAGCCAGATATGAAATTCCAGACCAAGCGGCCCCCGGTGGGTCTGGCCTGGTCTTACGGATACGCGGGAGCGAGTCATGAGCACAGATCATCTCATCATTTTCGATACCACCCTCCGGGACGGCGAGCAGAGCCCCGGGGCCTCCATGACCAAGGACGAGAAGGTGCGTATCGCCAAGGCCCTGGAGAAGTTGCGGGTCGACGTCATCGAGGCCGGCTTCCCGGCGGCCAGTCCCGGTGACTTCGAGGCCGTCAAGGCCGTGGCGACGGCCATCAAGGACAGCACCGTCTGCGGCTTGGCCCGGGCACTGGACAAGGATATCGATACCGCTGGCGAGGCCCTGGCCAAGGCCAATTCCGCCCGCATCCACACCTTCATCGCCACTTCGCCCATCCACATGGAGCGGAAGTTGCGCATGACCCCGGACCAGGTCGTGGAACAGGCGGTCCATGCCGTCAAGCGGGCGCGACGCTACACCGACAACGTCGAGTTCTCCCCGGAGGATGCCGGCCGTTCCGAGCCCGATTTCCTCTGCCGGGTCCTGGAGGCGGTGATCAAGGCCGGGGCGCGGACGGTCAATATCCCCGATACCGTGGGCTATAGCGTGCCCTATCAGTTCGGCGACCTCATCCGCGGTCTGATCGAGCGCGTGCCCAACGCCGATCAGGCGGTCTTCTCGGTCCACTGCCATAACGATCTCGGCCTGGCCGTGGCCAACTCGCTGGCGGCGGTGCGTAACGGCGCCCGCCAGGTGGAGTGCACCATCAATGGCCTGGGCGAGCGCGCGGGCAATGCCGCCCTGGAGGAGATCGTCATGGCGGTGCGCACCCGTCAGGACCACTTCCCCTGCGATACCCGCATCGACACCACCCAGATCGTCAATTGCTCGCGGCTGGTGTCTGGCATCACCGGTTTCCCGGTCCAGCCCAACAAGGCCGTGGTGGGGGCCAACGCCTTCGCCCACGAGTCCGGCATCCATCAGGACGGGGTCCTCAAGCATCGCGAGACTTACGAGATCATGCGCGCCGAGGACGTGGGTTGGACCGAGAACCGCATGGTCCTGGGCAAGCACTCGGGCCGCAACGCCTTCAAGAGCCGCCTGGCGGAGATCGGCATCACCTTCGACTCCGAGGAGGACCTCAACGCCGCCTTCGCCCGCTTCAAGGAACTGGCGGACAAGAAGCACGAGATCTTCGACGAGGACCTCCAGACCCTGGTGACGGATGCCAACCTCGATGCTACCAACGAGCGCCTCAAGCTGGTGTCGATGAAGGTCTGCTCCGAGACCGGGGAGGTGCCCCGGGCCGAGGTGGTGTTGCAGATGGATGGCCAGGAGGAACCGGGGGCGGCCATCGGCGGCGGCCCGGTGGACGCCACCTTCAAGGCCATCGAGTCCATCGTCAACTCGGGAACGATACTGCGCCTCTACTCGGTCAACAGCATCACCAGCGGCACCGACGCCCAGGGCGAGGTCACGGTGCGGTTGGAGAAGGGCGGGCGCATCGTCAATGGTCAGGGGGCGGATACCGACATCATCGTTGCCTCCGCCAAGGCCTACATCAATGCCTGTAACAAGGTGCTCAAGCCCCTGGACCGGGCCCATCCCCAGGGGGCGGACGTCTGACCCACGCCATGGGCGCCACCCTGGACCCGGTCCGGCGCCGCCGCTACCTGGAGGCCATGGGCATCCAGGTCTGGCAACGGCGGGCCGGGTCAGCGGCGGGGGAGGGGGATGAGGTCGCCCGCGCTGCGGTTCAGGCGGCTGATGCCCCCCTCCCTGGTGCGGAGGCCAGCGTTGCTTTATCGGTAGTCCCGGCAGATTCACCGGCCCCCACGGATGCGATGGCAGCCCTGGGTTGGGAAGACCTGCGCGCGGCGGTCGCCGCCTGCCGCGCCTGCGGCCTATGTGAGACGCGCACTCAGACTGTGTTCGGCGTGGGCCGTCACGATGCGGACCTCATGCTCATCGGCGAGGCCCCTGGCGCCGAGGAGGACCGGCGGGGGGAGCCCTTCGTTGGCCGCGCCGGCCAACTCCTTGACCGCATGCTCGCCGCCATTGGCCTGAGTCGCGACCAGGTCTATATCGCCAACATCCTCAAGTGCCGGCCCCCCGGCAATCGTGACCCCAAACCGGAGGAGGCGGCGGCCTGCCGCGCCTTCCTGCTGCGTCAGATCGCCCTGGTCCAGCCGCGGGTCCTGGTCTCTCTCGGTCGCATCTCCGCCCAGAACCTGCTGGAGACCGATGAGGCCGTGGGCCGTCTACGCGGACGCTGGCTCAGCTTCGGTCCCCGGGCCTTGCCCCTGATGGTGACCTATCACCCCTCTTATCTATTGCGCTCCCCCGAGCAGAAGGCCCGGGCCTGGCAGGACCTCATCCAGGTCGCCCGGCGGCTGCGGGGCGGCTGAAGTCTTGAAGGCCGGTCCGGAAGACCTATTATTAGCTCTGAGCAATGAAAACTTGGGGGGTGATAAATATTATCTATTTTGAAAATAATCGAATGCTAATATTATAGTGACCGTGAGTACACAAGGTACCGCGTCCACTAAACAAGACTCAGAAAATTGAGGAGAAACTGAATGAAAAAGCTTGCTACCGCCGCCGCCGTCGCCGCCCTGCTGGGCGCCTCCGCCTCCGCTTCCGCCTTCTGGGGCGGCCCAGGCTGGGGTGGCCCGGGTTGGGGCAACTCCGGCAACGACTGGTGGAACGACATGTTCGGTGACGGCTATGGCGACTTCAACATGAACATGTCCGGTGGCGGGCGTGGTTGGGGCCGCGGTTATAATCGTTATCGCGACTACTATGGCTACGGCTATGGCCCCTACTGGGGTGGCCCCTACGGCTATGCCCCCTACGGCGCGCCCTACGCCCCCTATGCCCCACCCGCTCCTCCGGCTGCCCCCGCCGCCGAGGCCAAGTAAGATTTGAGCCTGAGTCCCTCATCCCCCCGGATGAGGGATTCTCCTCCAGTCTTCCCCTGAACCGCGCCCTGGCGCGGTTTATTTTTGGGCGACCGTCGGCGCGAGCGAAACGATGGCTAATTCCTTGGGAGAGGCTATAGAGATCGCATATCAGTTCTCGGCAGCGACCCGGGGAAGCAAAAATGATGGGACGATGACTACAGAGGTTTTTTTACCGCTTCAGTTTGCATGTCGCTGGTATTCAGCCCCAAGGAGGCGCCGATGGCCTCCCGGCAGGCGCGGGCCATGGTCTTGCGGTCCAGCCCCTGGCTGACGATGAGGGGCAGGAAGCGGACCTCGACCCGGATGCCCGGGTGCTGGAGGATCCGCCATAGGTGCGGCACGGGTCGGTCATCGTCGATGAAAGGGGCGATGGGATCCAAGTGGTCCGGTTCGCCATAGCGCAGGGCGACGGGCTGGAGGGCGGCGCCGCTGTCCTGGGCGGCGGCGAAGAGTCGGGGGTGGAAGGGCCGTAACCCGGCGCCATTGCTGGTGGTCGCCTCGGGAAAGATGACCACCACCTGGTCACGGCTGGCGCGAGCGGCGATCTGTTCCGCCAGTTCCCGGGCCTGGTGGGCGCCGCGCGTGATGAAGAGGGTGCCAAGGACCTCGGCCATCCAGCCGATCAGGGGCCAGGCGCGGATCTCTGCCTTGGAGAGGAAACAAACGTCGCCCTGGGCGCCAAGGACAATGATGTCGAGCCAGGAGACATGGTTGGCCACCAGCAGGACCCCGGGCGCCAACTCCCCCGCCGCCACCAGGCGCAGACCCAGAATGCGGCACAGGTGCCGGTACCACCAGCGCGTCAGGGCCGAAGCCTGGGCAAAGCGGCCCCCCCTGGCCCGGGCGGGGGCCATGAACAGGGCCACCAGCAGGAAGGCGGTCAGCAGGTGCAGCAAGACCCTCAGTCCCCGCCAGAGGGCGGACAGCGCGCGCGGCGGCCCCATGTCCTCAGCCGGTTCTCAGGCGGGTAAGGGGTCGCGAAGGGAGATGATGGGCCAGCCCCGTTCGTGGGCATGGCGGGCCAGGCGCTCGTCCGGGTCCACCGCCACGGGGCGCTCGACCAGTTCCAGGAGGGGGATGTCGTTGTGGGAGTCGCTGTAGAAATGGCTGCCCCTCAGGTCGCCACCCTGCTCGGTCAGCCAGTGGCGCAGGCGCTCGACCTTGCCCTGTTGGAAGGATGGGGTGCCGGCCACCTCGCCGGTGAACCGCCCCGCCTGTTCCTCGGGGATGCTGGCAATGAGGTGGGGGATGCCAAAGCGGTCGGCGATGGGCGCGGTGACGAAGGCGTTGGTGGCGGTGATGATCATGAGGGTGTCCCCGGCGGCCCGGTGGCGCTCCACCAAGGCCAGGGCGGCGGCGGGGACGATGGGTTCGATCTTCTCGGCCAGGAACCGTGCGCGCCAATCGAGCAAGGCCTCCCGGTCGTGATCACGCAGGACCCGCAGGGAAAAGCGCATGAATTCGTGGATGTCGAGTCGGCCCTCCTGGTATTCCCGGTAGAACCGCTCGTTTTCGCGCTCGTAGTAATCCCGGTCGACGATGCCCTGTTCGGCGAGGAACAGGCCCCAGAGAAAATCCGAATCCCCCGCCAGCAGGGTGTTGTCGAGGTCAAAGATCGCGAGTGCCAAGATGATGATCCTGATGAGAAACGGAGGTTGCGGTCAGTGCCCGTTACCGACATCGCGCCTCAATTGGCGGTTTCCTGGGTCGGATGGCGTCATCTCAACGCTCCAGGGACTCCACCACCGCCAGGGCGGCCATGTTGACCAGGCGGCGGACGGTGGAGGTGGTGGTGAGGATATGTACCGGCCGGGCGGCGCCGAGGAGGATGGGGCCGATGGTGACCCCCTCGCCGCCAGTCATCTTGAGCAGGTTGTAGGCGATGTTGGCGGCGTCGATATTGGGCATGATTAAGAGGTTGGCCTCGCCCTTGAGAGGGGAGTCCGGATTGGCGGCGCGGCGGAATTCCTCGGAGAGGGCGGCGTCGCCGTGCATCTCGCCGTCCACCTCCAGTTCGCCGGCGCTCATGGCGTCGATCAAGGCGGCGGCGCGACCCATCTTGCGTGCCGATTCGGAGGGGCTGGAGCCGAAATTGGAGTGCGACAGCAAGGCCACCTTGGGCTGGACGCCAAATTGGCGAACCTGTTCGGCGGCCTGGAGGGTCATCTCGGCGATCTGCTGGGCGTCCGGGTCCTGGTTGACGTGGGTGTCGCACATGAAGAGGGAGCGACCGGGCAGCATCAGAAAATTCATCGCCGCTAGGGTGTTGACGCAGGAGCGCTTGCCGATGACATCCTGGATCACCCGGAGATGATCGCCATAGAGGCCACTGGTGCCGCACAGGAGGCCGTCGGCGTAACCTAGCCTGAGGAGCATGGCGCCAATGACGGTGGTGTCGCGGCGCAGGGTGGACTTGGCGATGGCCGGGGTGACGCCCCGTCGCACCATCAGCGCGAGATAGCCTTCCCAGCATTCCCGGTAGCGCTCGTCGGATTCCGGATTGACCAGATCGAAATCCACGCCCGGGCGCATGCGCAGCTTGGCCTTTTGCAAGCGGTATTCGATCACGCTCGGCCAGCCGATGAGGATGGGGCGGGCGATGCGTTCCTCGATGAGAATCTGGGCGGCGCGCAGCACCCGCTCGTCCTCGCCCTCGGCGAAGATGATGCGCTTGCCCGGGGTGCGGCGGGCGGCCTGGAAGATGGCGCGCATGCCCACGCCGGTGTGGTAGATGAACTCGGTGAGCTTGGCGCGGTAAGCGTCCCAGTCACTGATGGGCCGGGTGGCGACCCCGGAGGCGATGGCGGCCTGGGCGACGGCCGGGGCGATGCGCACGATCAGCCGCGGGTCAAAGGGGGTCGGGATCAGATAGTCCGGGCCGAAGCTCAGTTCCCGGTTGGGATAGGCCAGGGCCACCTCGTCGGTGACCTCGGCCTCCGCCAGTTCGGCGATGGCGCGCACGCTGGCGATCTTCATCTCCTCGGTGATGCTGGTGGCGCCCACATCCAGGGCGCCGCGGAAGATGAAGGGGAAGCAGAGGACATTGTTGACCTGATTGGGGTAGTCCGAGCGCCCGGTGGCGATGATGGCGTCCGGCCGCGCCGCCTTGGCCAGGTCGGGCATGATCTCTGGGGTGGGGTTGGCCAGGGCCAGGATCATGGGCCGGTCGGCCATGGTCTTGACCATCGCCGGGGTCAGGACCCCGGCGGTGGAGAGGCCGAGGAAGATGTCGGCGCCGACGATGGCCTCGGCCAGGGTGCGGGCGCTTGTGTCCCGGGCGTAGCGGGCCTTGGATTCATCCAGCCCCCCCGGTCGCCCGACATGGATCACGCCCTTGGAATCGCAGACGGTGATGTGCTCGCGCCGTACCCCCAGGTCGCGCCAGAGATCGAGGCAGGAGATGGCCGCCGCCCCAGCGCCGGAGCAGACCACCTTGACCGCCCCGATGTCCTTGCCGATCACCTTCAGGCCGTTGAGCAGGGCGGCGGCGGAGATGATGGCCGTGCCGTGCTGGTCGTCGTGAAAGACCGGGATCTTCATCCGCGCCTTGAGCTGGCGCTCGATGTAGAAGCACTCCGGGGCCTTGATGTCCTCCAGGTTGACCCCGCCCAGGGTCGGCTCCAGGGCGGCGATGATCTCGATCAGCCGGTCCGGGTCCTTCTCCGCCAGTTCGATGTCGAAGACGTCGATGCCGGCGAACTTCTTGAACAGGCAGCCCTTGCCCTCCATCACCGGCTTGGCGGCCAGGGGGCCGATGTTGCCCAGGCCGAGGACGGCGGTGCCATTGGTGACCACCCCCACCAGATTGGCCCGGGAGGTGTAGTCCGCGGCGGTGGCGGGGTCGGCGACGATGGCGTCGCAGGCGGCGGCGACCCCGGGGGAGTAGGCCAGGGCCAGATCGCGCTGGTTGGTGAGCCCCTTGGTGGGGGTGACGGCGATCTTGCCCGGGGTGGGGCGGCGGTGATAGTCGAGGGCGGCCTCGCGCAGGTCCTTTTCCACGGTGAATCTCTGGGTGACGGTAAGCATCGGGGGCTGGCGGCCGCGGGCCCGGATTCCCGGCTGCGGACGAGGCCATTAGCCTACTCTAACGGACCCATCCCCGCAAAAACCGCTCCCGGGCGCGAAGGGGGACGCCGGTTGACCATTGAGTCAGACCCCGTCACCACTGCCCAGGACAGAGCCGGCCCGAATGTTCCCAGGACAGTATCCGGCTGCCTAATCCCGGGAATGACCCGGGAAGGTTTCCAGCCACCCCGCGTGATGAAAGTGGCGCGGTCTTGCGGGTTAAAGGCATGATAAAGCCCACAAGTGGCTTTTCATGACCATTTGATTACCTTATCGTTGCATTTGTATGTCTTCTACGCTGCGCTCACCCCGTTGGCGGCGGGGTTGTTGCTCCCGAACCGAACCGGACAGGAGATCCTGAAGGACTCCTGTCCCTCAAGGGCGCAGACCACCCATCCACGAGGCCTCTGAATGACGCATACTGCTGCCGGTCGCAAGTTCTCCCTAGGGATCCCCCTGCTCACCGTCCTGGCCACCTACCAGCTCCGCTGGCTGCGCGGGGACCTCGTGGCCGGCATCACCGCCTGCGTCGTCATGATCCCCTCGGTCATCGCCTACGCCGAGCTGGTGCACATGCCCCCCATCACCGGCATCTACGCCGCCCTCGCCGCCTCCATCGGCTACGCCCTGTTCGCCTCCTCGCGTCATGTCATCGCCGGCCCCGACGCCGCCATCGGCCTGCTAGCCGGCACCGCCATCCTCCCCCTGGCCGCCGGCGACCCCAGCCGCATCCCCGCCCTGGCCGCCACCCTGGCGGTCCTCTCTGGGGTCATCCTCATCCTCGCCGCCCGGCTCAAGGTCGGGGTCATCGCCGACTTCCTCTCCCGCCCGGTGCTCATCGGCTACCTCAACGGCGCCTCCCTGATCCTCGCCGCCACCCAGCTCGGCAAGCTCTTCAACGTGCATACCGACGGCGAACACTTCTTCCCCCTGCTGTGGCAGGTCATCACCCAATTACCCCAGGCGCACATGCCGACCTTCCTCTTCGGCTTCGCCATGATCCTGACGCTCATCCTGCTCAACAAGCACCTACCGCGGGTCCCCAGCGCCCTGGCGGTATCGGCCATCGGCATTCTCGCCGCCCAGTTCATGGGCCTGGAGGCCATGGGCATCAAGCTGGTGGGGGAGGTCCCCTCCGGCATCCCGGAACTGGCCCTGCCGACCTTCCATTTCTCCGACATCAGCGCCCTGGCCCCGGCTGCGGTGGCCATCGCCTTCCTCGCTTTCTCCGACGGCATCCTCCTCGCCCAGACCTTCGCCAACAAGAACCGCTACGAGATCACCCCCAACGCCGAGCTCAACGCCCTGGGGGTGGCCAATCTCGGCGCCGGCCTGCTGCAAGGCTTCCCGGTCTCCGCCAGCCAGTCGCGTACCTCCATCGTCGATTCCACCGGGGGCAAGACCCAGGTGGCGCAACTGATCGCCGCCGCCGGCCTGCTGCTGTCCCTGTTCTTCCTCACCGAACTGATCGGCATGCTGCCCAAGGTCTCCCTGGGCGCCATCCTCATCGTCACCGGCATCGGCATGCTGGAGATCGCCGCCCTGCGCGACCTGTTCCGCATGGACCGCTTCGAGTTCTTCATCTCCCTGGCGGTGACCAGCGCCATCCTCATCGCCGGCGTGGTCCCCGGCATCATCTTCGGCCTGCTCATCTCCCTGGTCGGGGTCATCGTCGAATTCGCCCGCCCCAAGGATGCCATCCTCCGCCGGCTCCGTCCCGGCGGGAAGTTCCAGGACCTCGGCGCCGTGCGCCCCGGCACCAAACTCGCGCGTTCCCTCTCGACCCTGCCGGAGGGAGTCGTCAGCCCCGACGGCCCCCCGGCCGCCGGCGAGACCGTACCCGGCCTGCTCATCTACCGCCTCTACGGCCCCCTGATCTTCGCCAATTCCCGCTTTGTCATGGACCGGCTGGAGACCCTGGTGGCGGAGACCGACCCGCCCATCAAGTGGGTGATCATCGACGCCCAGGCCATCACCGACATGGACATCACCGCCGCCCAGCGCTTCGCCGACCTCCACCGCCAGTTCGAGGAGGCGGGGGTCGATGTCAAGATCGCCGACGCCACCCGGCCCTTCATGGAACAACTGGAGAAGGTCGGCCTCTCCGCCGCCATCGGCACCCAGGAGTTCTACGTCTCGGTCAAGAAGGCGGTGGAGGCCTATGAGCAGCTCCAGTATCCCCTGCGCAAGATCCGACTGGTGGTCCAGCAAGGGGACGAGGCGCCCTGCGAGGTCATTTTCCAACGCAAGGGCAGCAACATGGCCGCAAGCTGCTCCTGCCAGCATGAGGACACCAACACCCTCTGCCAGCATCGCCTCAGCCTGCTGCATGGCGACCTGGGCAACATGAGTCTGGTGGAAGGCAACGAGCAGGACATCGCCAAGATCCCCCTCATGCTCGCCGGCACTGACATCGAGGAGGCCCTCAAGGCCCTGGAGGCCGCCGAGGAGATGATGCAGGAGGCGAACCAGGACTACCGTGAGGCCAAGGCGCTGATGATCGATGCCATGAAGGACTGATGCGGGGTGAGGGTCGGGGCGCGCTTCTGGCTGATACTGGCCTTGGCCGCGGGGGGCATCCTGCTGCTGAGTCACCACGAGCACTTCGAGGCGGAGGCCCTGGCTGCCTGGATGGACGCCGCCGGGCCGGCGGGGCCTTTGCTCTTCATGGCCGTCTATGCCCTGACCACCGTCCTGCTCCTCCCCGGCGCCATCATGACCCTGGCCGGCGGCGCCCTCTATGGTCCCTTCTGGGGGACCCTGTTCAATCTCACCGGCTCCACGATCGGCGCGGGCCTGGCCTTCCTGATCGCCCGTTACCTGGCCGCCGATTGGGTCCAGGCCCGCAACCGGGGCCTGCTGGAGCGCCTGGTGCGGGGGGTGGAGGCCGAAGGTTGGCGCTTCGTCGCCTTCGTCCGCCTGGTGCCGCTGTTCCCCTTCTTCCTGATGAATTACGCCTTGGGGGTCACCCGCATCCGCTTACTGCCCTATCTGCTGACCACGGCGATCTGCATGGCCCCCCCGGCCTTCGCCTTCACCTGGCTGGGCTACGCTGGCCGCGAGGCGGCGGTCGGTGGCGAAGGCCTGGTCCACAAGGTCCTCATCGCCCTGGCCTTGCTGGCGGCGCTGGCCTTCCTGCCCCGGCTGGTGACGCGGCTACGCCGGGCCCCCTGACCGCCATGCCGCAAGACACCGATGCGGCGCAAGAGCGGGACAGGTCTTAGGGGGGGGCTCTGCAACCTACGCTGCTTAGGGGGTAAAGGGTTCTGCTAGTAGCCCTAAGGGAGCCTAGGCCCCGCGCCTCTTGGTACAGCACCCCCTTGGCTCGGGTCACACGGAACCCGGGGGGCAACTCCAAGCCACCTCAGCGGCAGCAAAAGACTCGGTAGCGACCAGGGCGGTTGACTAGACTCAGATCGAGCAGACGCCGTCAGCCCCTCCCGGCTGGACCGTACCCAACCAAGCTGATCACCAAAAGTTAACCCTCTACCGAATCCACCTCAACCAGGCTAGTTGAAGAGGAGGACATCATGAATCGGCGGGAATTTCTCTTCCATCTCATCGTCAGTGGCGCCCTGGCGGGGGTGGCGACGCCTTCCCTGGTCACGGCTCGCCCCAGACCTCCCTACCTTATTCCTGGGATGAATCAGCGCAAGGTCGTCTTCATCAGCGATCTTCACCTCAGCGCCGATCCCGATACTTCCTGGATGTACGATCATATCGGCTATTTGGCCGATTTTCTGGATGCGCTTATTTACCGCCAGGATGTAACCGAATTGGTGATTCTGGGTGATTTGCTGGATGATTGGATGGTCCCGATCGACGCTATACCCAGTTCGTTCCAGGATATTCTGGTTGCACCCCATAACGAACCGGTCGTAACCGCCTTAAAGAAAATCTGTGACAATTCTGACATCCATGTGACCTACGTAACGGGTAATCATGATCTGTTGTCCTTTGAACCAGAGGCGAAAGCGCTTTTGGCCTCAACCTTTCACGGCATGGAGATTCGCTCCGAAGAACCGGGGTTAGGGGCCTACGCTATTGATGAGGTGCTCTGGGCGGAACATGGCCACCGCTATTCCCTGTTCAACTCGCCAGATACCTGGAGTCATCCGGACAGTCATCTGCCCTTGGGTTACTTCATCACCCGTCTGGTGGCCTCGCAGGCCGAGACGGCTGGTACCCCCTCTACTACCCCTGAGATCATCGAGGAATTTGTAAGAAAGAACCTCAGGCTCGTTCCTTATACCAGTGACTGGCAGGAGCGCTTGATTGAAATCGTTTTCACCGCCATCGCCCTGTGGGCCGGTAAATGGCCCAATGGTCTGTTTAATATGGCCGAAAAAGACGATTTTATGACCAATCCAACCGTGGAAGAGGTCAAGGACCTGTATGCCGAGATTATGTCCGCCTGGCCGGATCGGCAAAATATCGTCCTGCCAGAAATGGCCCTGCTGAATGAATTGGGCTACATGATCAACAGCGCTCAACTGCTGTTCACCCTGCCCAAACGGATCAAGACCCTGTATCCGTTCACGCCACGCATCGTGTTGTTTGGCCACACCCACAAGGCCATGTTTTGGCAACGGATCGGGTCACGCAGCACCATCTATGCGAATACCGGCACCTGGATTGACAGTAAGCCGATGACGTGGGTGGAGGTTGAGGTGAATGATCTGCGCTTCAAACGGCGCAGTTACACCGTGTCATTGTGGTACGAGGGCGAGATCGGTCCCAGGCAATCCGGAACGATTGTTGTCCCGAAGTAACCCTAGCCCGCCACCAGCCGCTCCCGCAGCCGGGTGAGGCGCTGGCGTGATTCCCGGCGCTTGACGGCGATGGCCAGGGCCTTGGGCTCGGCGATGACCACCACCAGCCGCCGGCCCCGGGTCACGGCGGTGTAGAGCAGGTTGCGCTCCAGCAGGGTGAAGTGCTGCATGGCCAGGGGGATGACCACCACCGGGTATTCCGAACCCTGGGACTTGTGGATGCTGGCGGCATAGGCCAGGGACAGCTCATCGAGTTCGCCGAACCCGTACTCCACCAACCGGCCATCGACGTCGACGGTGAGGGTGCCTTGCTCCGGGTCCACGGCGCTGATCCAGCCGATGTCGCCGTTGAAGACCTCCTTGTCGTAGTTGTTGACCCGTTGCAGCACCTTGTCGCCCGGGGCGAAGGTGGTGCCGAAGCGCTCGACGCGCGGCTGGCGATCGGGGTTGAGCCGGGCCTGGAGTTCCACGTTCAGGGCCCGGACCCCCAGGCCGCCGCGGTTCATGGGCGTCAGTACCTGGATGTCCCGCACCGGATCGACGCCGAAGGCGCTTGGGATGCGCGTGGTGACGCTGGCGAAGAGCTTGGTGGCGATCTCTTCGGGGTTCGCGGCATGGAGGAGATAAAAATCGCTGGTCTCGCCCCTGGGTGGCGCCAGGGGCAACTCCCCGCGGTTGATGCGGTGGGCGTTGGTGATGATGCGCGAGGACTGGGCCTGGCGGAAGATCTCGGTGAGGCGCACCGTGGGGATGGCGCTGGAGTCGATCAGGTCCGCCAGCACCGCCCCGGGCCCCACCGAGGGCAATTGGTCGACGTCGCCGACGATCAGCAGGCCCGCCGCGTTCGGGATGGCGCGCAGCACCTGGTTCATCAACACCGTGTCCATCATCGAGGCCTCGTCGAGGACCAGGAATTGAGTCTCCAGGGGATGATCGGCGTCGCGCTTGAATTGGAAGCTGCTGGGGTCGAACTCCAGCAGCCGGTGGACGGTCCGGGCCTCCCGGCCGGTGGTCTCGGTGAGGCGCTTGGCGGCGCGGCCGGTGGGGGCCGCCAGCAGCACCTCGACCTGCTTGGCCTGAAGGATGCGCAGCAGGCTGTTGACCAGGGTGGTCTTGCCCACCCCGGGGCCGCCGGTGATGATGCAGACCTTGTTCGCCAACATGGTCGTCACCGCCTCCCGCTGGGAGGGGGACAGTTGCAGCCCGGTCTGGGCCTCGACCCAGGGCAGGGCCTTGGCGGGGTCGATGCGGCCCCAGGGCGGGGACCCGGCCAGGAGGCGGCGCAGGTGCTGGGCGCAGCCGGCCTCCGCCCGCTGCAAGGGGGTCAGGAACAGGAGTTCCCGGTCGAGGATCAGGTTGCCCTCCGCCTGCTCCTGGTCGATGGCCTGGCGGATGATGGCCTCCGGGATCGCCAGCAGGTCCACGGCCATGGCCGTCAGCTTCTCCGGCGGGGCGGCGCAATGGCCCTGCTCGGACCAGACCTGGAGGACATGGCGCACCCCGGCCTGGGCGCGGAGCGGGGAATCGTGGGGGATGCCCAGGCGCTGGGCAAGGGTGTCGGCGGTCTTGAAGCCGATGCCCCAGATGTCCAGGGCTAGGCGGTAGGGGTTCTCGCTGACCTTGAGGATGGCGGCGTCGCCATAAGTCTTGTAGATGCGCACCGCCCGGGAGGTGCCGACGCCGTGGGACTGGAGGAAGACCATGATCTCGCGGATGACCTTCTGCTCCGCCCAGGCGGCAACCACCCGCTCCCGGCGCTTGGGGCCAATGCCCTCCAGCTCCTCCAGCCGCGCGGGGCTGGTCTCGATGACCTCGAACACCGCCTCGCCGAAGGCGCGCACCAGTTTGCGGGCGAAGTGAGGGCCGATGCCCTTGACCATGCCGGAGCCCAGGTACTTCTCGATGCCCTCCAGGGTGGTGGGGGGGACCACCTGCAACTGGTCGGCGCGGTACTGGAGGCCGTGCTGCCGGTCGTTGACCCACAAACCCTGGGCCTCGATGTACTCCCCCGGGCTGACCGCGGCGGCATTGCCCACCACCGTCACTAGGTCCTGCTCCCCCCGGACCTTGACGCGCAGGACGCAGAAGCCCGATTCCTCGCTATGGAAGGTGACGCGCTCGACGGCGCCGGCGAGGCGCTCGCGGGGACTGGGGTCGGCCCGGGGATCGGTGCCGTGGCCAGGATCAGGGCCCGTCATAGGCCCATCACTCGTACATCAACCCCAGTCCCGCGCTCCATCCAGTGTCCGTCAGGCTTTGCTTTGTCCCGCTCCCTGCCGTGGCGATCAAATACGGCGTGACCGTGACTGGACCCAGGCGGAGACCGTCAGGCAGAGGGGCAGCGGCCCGTTGAAGGGCCAGGGCGACCGGATGCATCCGGGTCATGCCAACTTACGGACCACGCCGACGACCACGCCCCACACCAAAAGCTCCTGGGCCGTGCGCGGGGCGATGGGGCCATAATCCGGGTGATGGGACCTGAGGCTCGGCACCGGACCCTGCTGATCCAGTTCCTTGACCATCAGTTCGTTGTCGATGATGGCCAGAACGATGCTGCCGTGGCGTGGCTCCCGGACCCGGTCCACCACCAGCAGGTCGCCATCCAGGATGCCGGCCCCGGTCATGGACTGACCCTTGACGCGGACGTAGAAGGTCGATTCTGGATTGGGAACGAGGTACTGGTGCAGGTCCAGGCAGCCCTCGGCGTACTCGTCCGCCGGCGAGGGAAAGCCCGCCGGGACCCGGGACGAGAACAAGGGTCGGGACAGGGGCGTGCCCGGGCCGGCGGGTTCCAGGTCTTCCAGGTCCGGCCCCAGGCGCGGCGCCTCCAGCCAGGCCTGAATCCGCGGGATGCGGCTCAGCGGCAGGCGCACCACCTTCGTCGGCTCGCCCCAGCGACCCGAACCGACCTTGCGTCCGGCGCCGGGACGCGCTCCTCCGCGTGGCATGGGGATTCTCCGATATGAGTAACGTGAACCAGAGTATATCCCAAACCTGGCCGGGCAAGCTCCAGGGCCTTGCCGGACGGGGCGAGCACGAACGGCCCGTGGCGATGCCCGTAAGGGTACCTCTCACGCAACGGCTGGTGGCCCTGGCCGGTCCGCATCCCCAGAAGCCACGTGACTGCCTGACGACGGAAGGCCATTGTCTCCGGTCAGGCCTCCTCCAGGAGGGCCCGGGCGGACTCGACCCTCAGGCGGCGGAAGGCCACCAGGGCCGCCGCCAGGAGCCCGGCCTCGATCAGGAAGGCCGTGCCGTAGGCGAAGAGGGCGCGCTCCCCGGCGCTTGGTGGGGCCGTGCCCAGCAGGTCGATGGTCAGGTTCAGCCCATCCACCAGTCCGGACCCCAGCAAGCTGGCCAGGGCCCGGCCCAACTGGTGGCCCAGACCCCAGACGCCCAGCAACAGCCCGGCGCTCCTGAGGCTGGTGAAGGCCAGGGTCTGGGCCAGCAGGCTGGCGGCGGCCAGGCCGCTGGCGAGTCCCATGCCCAGGACGCTGGCCTGGAGCAGCCATACCTGCTGGTTGAGGCCGGCCAGGATGATCAGGGGAAAGAGCGGAATCAGCAGGATAATGCCCAGCCAATACAGGCGGGCCAGACCCAGCCAGCGGATCAGCGCCAGGCCGGAGAGCAGCAGGGAGGCCAGGGCCCCCAGGCCCCAGAACATGGTCAACTGGGTGGTGGCGGCGATGTCCAGACCCAGGACCAGGCCGGCGTAGGGCTCCATGAGCACATCCTGCATCTGGGTGCCGAGCAGGGTCAGGGTGATGACCGCCAGAAAGCGCCGGGCCTGGGGGTCACGCCACACCAGGTGCCGGAGGCTGGTCCAGAAGGGGCTGGACCGCGCCTGATCCGCCGCCTGGCGGTGGGCCGCCCCCTGGGGCTCCTGGCCTAGGGCGGCGAGGATGGACAGGACCGTGGCGCCGAGGGCGATGAGCGCCACCACCAGGGTCAGGCGCTCCGCGCTGTAGGGCCGCAGGGCCAGGCCCACCAGGCCGGCGCCGGCGATCATGCCGAGCAGCTTGACCACCTCGTAGAGGTTGGCGGCCCGGGACCGGGACACCCCCGGGGGGAAGCGGTCGACGAGCAGGGCCTGGAAGGTGTTGCCGGTCAGGTTGCGGCCCAGGCCATAGGCGATCAGGGACATCAGGATCAACCCCGCGCCCAGGCTGAAGAGGGCGGGGGTCCGCACCACCAGGGCCACGGCCAGGGCCGCCCCGGCGCCGGCGATGAGGGCGCCCAGGATCAGGTAGGGCTCGCGGCGCCGCCCCCACAGGGGATAGGCATCGGAGACATGACCCAGCCAGATCCGCACTGGGCTCACCAGCAGCGGAATGGCAACGAAGAGTCCGGCCAGGATCACCGGCAGTCCCAATTCCACCACCATGACGCGGTTGATGACGCTGCCCGACAGAATGGAGAGCAGGGTCAGGCTGAGGGGCAGGCCCGCCAGCCGGAACAGGTTCAGGGGGCTATTCATGGGGAGGTCTGGTGGGCGGTAGCGGGGTGAAAGGGTTCTTTCGCGTCTGTGGGTGATCGCTTCCCGGTTCTCCGCCCGGTCGCGGAACGGGCGCGTTCATCGGGACAGGGGTGTATCAGGGGAGAGTGGTGCGGCAGGCGCCGCCAGGTCCGTTTCCCGGAATTGCAGGGAGGCCAGGCGGGCATAGAGGCCGTTCTGGGCCATCAGTTCCTCGTGGCTGCCGGCGGCGATCAGGTGTCCCTGGTCCAGGACCAGGATGCGGTCGACCCGCCGCACCGTCGCCAGGCGGTGGGCGATGATGATGCTAGTGCGGCCCGCCATCAGCTCGGTGAGGGCCAGTTGCACCAGCCGCTCGCTTTCCGCGTCCAGGGCGCTGGTGGCCTCGTCCAGCAGCAGCAGGACCGGGTCCCGCAACAGGGCGCGGGCGATGGCCAGGCGCTGACGCTGGCCACCGGAGAGCCGCACCCCGCGCTCGCCGAGGAAGGTGTTGAAACCCTCCGGCAGCCGGTCCAGGAACTCACTGGCATGGGCGGCGTCGGCGGCGCGCCGCACCGCCGCCTCAGGCACCCCGTCCAGGCCGTAGCGGATGTTCTCCCAGGCATCGGCGCCGAAGATCACCGGGTCCTGGGGGACCAGGGCGATGTGGCGGCGAAACGCGGACGGGTCCAGGTCGCGCAGGTCGATGCCGTCGAGGCGCAGGGCCCCAACCTGGGGGTCGTAAAAGCGCAGCAGGAGTTGCAGCAGGGTGCTCTTACCGCTCCCAGAGGGGCCGACCAGGGCGACCTTTTCCCCCGGCCGGATGCTCAGACTCAGGTCCTTGATCACCGGCAGCTCGGGGTGGGCAGGATAGGCGAAACTCAGCCCCGCGATCTCGATCGCCCCCCGGGGCGGGCTGGGAAGGGCTTGGGGGTCGGCCGGGGCACGGATGGCGCTCTCGGTGGCCAGCAGTTCCATCAGGCGTTCACTGGCCCCGGCCCCGCGCAGCAGTTCCCCGGCGATCTCGCTCAGACCGCCGATGGAACTGGCCACCAGGACGGCATAGAAGAGGAAGGCGGAGAGCTCGCCGCCGCTCAGACGCCCCGCCAGGACCTCCCGGCCGCCCACCCAGAGCACGACGCCGATGGCGCCGAAGGTCAGGGCGGTGGCGATGGCCCCCAGGCTGGCGCTGAGCCGGGCGCGGCCCATGGCGGTGGCGAAGGCCGCCTCCACCCGTTCCCGGTAGCGGGCCCGGTCGATGGCCTCGTGGCAGAAGGCCTGGACGGTGCGGATGGCGTGGAGGACCTCGTCGACGAAGGCCCCCACGTCGGCGACCCGGTCCTGGCTGGCTCGGGACAGGCGCCGCAGCCGGTGGCCGAGCAGCCACAGGGGCAGCACCACCAGGGGGGTGCCGAGGAGCACCAGCCCGGTGAGCCAGGGGCTGGTGAGGGCGAGCATGACGAGGCCGCCGCTGACCAGCAGCAGGGCGCGCAGGGCCATGGCCAGGGTCGAGCCGACCACGGTCTGCAACAGGGTGGTGTCCGAGGTCAGGCGAGAGATGAGTTCACCGGTGCGGGTGGTCTCGAAGAAGCCCACGTCCAGCCCCAATACCCGGGAGAAGACCGCCACGCGGATGTCGGCGACCACCCGTTCGCCGATCCAGCTCAGCAGCCAGGAGCGCGCCAGGATGGCCGCCGCCATGGTCAGCACCACCGCCAGGAAGAGTAGCAGGGAGCGGTTGAGGGCGGCGGCGGAACCGGTCTTGAGTCCGGTGTCCACCACCTCGCGGATCACCTGGCCAAAGGCGAGCACGGCCCCGGCGGCGACCAGCAGGGCCAGGACCGCGAGCACCACCTGTCCCAGGTAGGGGCGGACGAAGCCGAGCAGGCGCAGCAGGGGCTTGAGGTTGCGGCTGCCGGGGCGGCCGGCCGGGGGCGGGGTGGCGTGGCGCATGGGGGTTCCTTCATCCTTTGGGTGCCCGCGGCTGGCGGACCGGGCGGGTATCGGCCACAATGATCATCAGGTGGTTTCGCCTGGCGCGGAGGCCTAGCTCATGTTCTCAATCAGTTGGCAGGATCACTGGACGCTGAACATCGACCCCATCGACGAGGAACACCGCGCCCTGGTCGCGGGCATGAATCGACTCGCGGAGCACTTCCTCGCCCCCCTTGGGGCGGAGACCGCTGGTGAGGCCAGGGGTGGTGGGGACCTGACTTCGGCCGATGCCGGGGAGGAGGCGGCGCGGCACCAGGCCCTCATCGCTGCCCTGGAAATCCTCGCCGACCAGGCCCGCGATCATTTCCGGCACGAGGAGGCGCTGATGCGGGCCATCGACTACCCGGAACTGGCCGCTCATCGCAGCGAACATGCCCTGCTGATGGCGGAGTACGTCGAGCTGGTCAGGGACCTGGAACGCCAGGCCACCACCCAGCTCGACGGCGAAACCCTGGCCGCCCTGCAACACTGGCTGGTCGGCCATATGGTCGGCGCTGACCGGGATTATGCCGACCATTACGCCGCCCTCATCCAGAGTCCGGAGGCGATGACCGTCGACAACCTGCCGGGCTAGGCATATCGCTTCGGTTTTTCCGTCCTACTCAATCCATGTCGAAAACGATAATGCGATGACGGTACTCCGTCATCCTGGGCGGCTCAGGGTCCCCGGCGCCTATTCACTCCGGCATGTTGGGTGGGTCCAGGTCCTCCACCGGTTCGGCGCGGCGTGGGTCCATTTTCGCCAGGCGTTGCTCCAGCAGGTCGGCGTGCTCGGTCTCCTCCTCGGCCATCTCGGCGGCGAGGCGGCGCACCTCCAGATCGGGGGAGCCGGCGGCGACCCGGGCGTAGAAGTCCCGGCCGCGCAGCTCGTTGTGCAGGGCCAGGCGTATGGCCTGGATGGGGGTCATGAGGTAGCTCAATTCCTCGTCCTGCTCGGCGGCATTGGCCTCGGGACTGCCGCCGGCGGCCCATTTGTAATCCCAGGGCGCGATCTGCGGGAGCTGGATGTCCCGGGCGTGCTCCTCGACCTCCTGGGCATGGAGGTCGCTCATGCGCGCCAGGTACTCGAAGAGCTCGGCGATCTCCGGGTTGTTGTGGACGCTCATGTTGCCGGCCAGCTCGCGATAGCGTTCGGCGGACTCGTATTCCAGTTCCAGGGCATGGGCCAGGAACTCGCCGACGCTGGCGATGTGTTCGGGGTGGTGGTCGCTCATAGGTGGAACTCCGCTTCGATCTCCGGCAGGCTGGCCTGGGACAGGTGGGGGGGCAGCCAGGTGGGCAGTGACTGGGCATAGATGACGCCAAGGGACATGCCGTCATCGGCCTGGATGAGACGTGCGGCCTCGATGGGGTCGGCGGTGACCTCCGCGGCGTGCTCATGCACCAGGTGCTTCCACTCCTTCTGCTCTGGCTGATAGGTCTGGCAGGGGCTGAGGACGTGGAGGAAGGAGAAGCCCGGGTGCTGGATGGCCTGGACGATGAGCTGGGTCAGGCCGCTGGGATCGCCGGTGAAGCCACGGGCGATGAAGGAGGCGCCGGCGGCCAGGGCCAGGGCGGCGGGCTGGAAGCGCCGCACCCCGGTGCCGCGGGGCGTCAGCTTGCTGTTGCGCCAGTCTGGCTGGGTGGTGGGTGAGGCCTGGCCCTTGGTCATGCCGTAGACCTCGTTGTCCATGACGATGTAGGTCAGGTCCATGTTGCGCCGGCAGGCATGGATGAAGTGGTTGCCGCCGATCGAGAAGCCGTCGCCGTCACCGCCGGCGACCACCACCGTCAGGTCCGGCCGGGCGGCCTTGAGCCCGGCGGCGATGGCCAGGGAGCGGCCATGGATGCCGTGGAAGCCGTAGCTGTTGATGTAGGCCGGCAGACGCGAGGAACAGCCGATGCCGGAGACCATGGCCAGTTGCTCCTTGGCCAGGCCCAGGTAGGCGGCGGCCTTGGTCATGGCGGCGAGGACGCCGAAGTCCCCGCAGCCCGGGCACCAGATGGGGTTGATGTCGGACTTGTAGTCCTTGGCCTTGAGGACCGGGGCCTGGTAGCCGGTGGAGGTGGATGCGCCTTCCATTTCAATGCTCCTGGGCGGAAGTGGGGGCGGGGCGGTCGACGGAAGTTGTGTCTGCGGTCGGGCTGACCGACGCATGCCCCTGGGATTCAGGGGTAGTGGTGGCCGGGCTCGTCCCAGCGGCGGGGACCGCCGCGGGCACCCTCCGGTCCAGGGTGGCCAGGGCGGCGGTGACGATGTCGCCGGGGCGCAAGGGCAGGGGGCCGGGGCGGGCGAAGGAGTGGGCACCGGCCGGCAGGGCCTGTTCGCCGTGTAAATAATGGAATAGCTGGGCGCCTTGGTTCTGTTCCACCACCAGGACCCGCTCGGCCCCGTCCAAGGCCTGGGCCAGGTCGGCGTGGCGCAGGGGGGCGATGAGGCGCAGGGCGATGGCCCGGGTCGGGTGACCGGCGGCGGTCAGGCGCTCGGCGGCCTCGACCACGGCGCCGGTGGCGGAGCCCCAGGTAACGAGTGCCAGGGGGGCCAGGGGGCCGGCGCCACGGATCTCCGCCCACCAGGGGCCATAGTCGAAGTCCAGCAGCTTGCGGCGGCGCTTCTCCAGTTGGGCGGCGTGATCCTTGGCCATGCTGGAGGGGGTGCCGCGCGGGTTGTGCTCCAGCCCGTCCGCCACATAGAGGCCCCCGGGCTGGCCGGGTAGGGCCATGGGGGAGATGCCGGTCTCGGTGAGGGCATAGCGCCGGTAGGGTTCGGCGCCGATCTCAGCCGTCACCCGTGACAGTTTGTCGGGGAACTCCGCTGGGGGGTCGCAGATGGTGCGGGACTGGCCCAGGGCCTGGTCGGTGAGGACGATGGCCACGGTCTGGAGGTGTTCCACCAGGCGCACCGCCCACTGGGTGGTGAAGGTGCAGTCGCGGATGTCGGTGGCCGCCAGCACCAGGTGGGGGGCGTCGCCGTGGAAGCCGTAAAGGGCGAGATTGAGATCCGACTGCTCGGACTTGGTGGGGATGCCGGTGGAGGGGCCGCCGCGCATGACGTTGGCGACGACGATGGGGGTCTCGCTGGTCACCGCCAGGCCCAGGCCTTCCATCATCAGGCTCAGGCCGGGGCCGGAGGTGGCGGTGAGGGAGGGCACGCCGCCGAAGGAGCCGCCGATGATCATGTTCACCGAGGCCAGTTCGTCCTCGGCCTGGAGCAGGCCGCCGCCGACCTTCTCCAGGCGGGGGGCCAGCCACTCCAGCATCTCGGTGGCCGGGGTGATGGGGTAGGCGGCGACGAAGCGTACCCCGCCGCGCAGGGCCCCCAGGCCGCTGGCCTCGTTGCCGCTCATGTTCCAGCGCTCGGTGCCGGTGATGGCGGTCACGGGACGGGCGGGGGCGGCGGCGTAGCCGGCCTGGAGGCAGGCTACCGCCGATTCGGCGACGCTGGCGCTCTTGCGCCCCAGGGTCGCCGTGGCCGCGGCCTCCAGGGCGGCGAGGGGCAAGCCGGCCATTGCGCCGGCGGCACCCAGGGCGGCCATGTTGAGGCGACCGCCCGCGACGGCATCGGCCATGGCCTTCAGGGGCAGTTCCACCACCTGGGCGCCACTGGCGAGGATCTCCGCCGGCACCGTGCCGCCCGCCGGGTCGGTGAGCACCAGACTCTCGGCTCCCAGGGGGATTTCGTCATAGAAGCGGCTGATGTTGAGCCAGTCCAGGGCCACCAGGATATCGAAGCGGTCATCCATGCCGTTCACCGGGCCGGGACCGAAGCGCACCATGGCCGCGGACTCGCCGCCGCGGATCTGGGGCCCGGCGGAGCGGGTCATGAGGCCGTAATAACCGGCACGGGCCACGGCGGCAAGCAGGATCGACCCGGTCGTGACGGCGCCACTGCCGCCTGAGCCGGTGATGGCGATGGACAATCGGGACGGCTGTCCGGTGAGGGATTCCTGGGGCATGTCTGGCCTTGGAGGTAAGCGGGTTGATAAAGGGTGCTCATGATAGCCCAAGCCCACCCAGGGCACTCAAGCGGCGGGGGTATCAACCGTAGGGATGCGGTTGTCAAGCCTCCAGGGATGGATTTAGGTTGTCTCCCGCCAGACGCCTCCCGACCCGGAAACCCCGCAAATAGCACCTTGCTTGCCGGCCTCCTTTTTGCTTCCATCCCGACCCATGACCGACGAAACCCTTCGCTCACGGCCCATCCGCCCCCTGCCGGCCCAGCTCATCAATCAGATCGCCGCCGGCGAGGTGGTGGAGCGCCCGGCCTCGGTGGTCAAGGAACTGATCGAGAACAGCCTGGATGCCGGGGCGGATCGCATCGAGATCGACCTGGAGCAGGGCGGGGTCAAGCTGCTGCGGGTCCGGGACAATGGCCGCGGCATCCCCCGGGAGGAACTGGCCCTGGCCCTGAGCCGCCATGCCACCAGCAAGATCGCCAGCCTGGCGGAGCTGGAGGCGGTGCTCTCCCTGGGCTTCCGTGGCGAGGCCCTACCCAGTATCGCCTCGGTGTCGCGGCTGGAGGTGCGCTCCCGCACCCCCGAGGCCGACCAGGCCTGGGGCATGCGCGGCGACGGCGGCGAGCGTCTGGACGCCCCGGAGCCCGTCGCCCACCCGCCCGGCACGACCGTCGAGGTCCGGGACCTTTTTTACAACACCCCGGCCCGGCGGAAATTCCTGCGGGCCGAAAAGACCGAGCTCGGGCATATCGAGGCGGTGGTGCGCCGCATCGCCCTGGCCCGGGCGGCGACCCGTTTTCGCCTCCAGCACAACGGCCGGGTCCTCCTCGATCTACCTGCGGCCGCGGGGGAGGCGGGCCTGCGCCAGCGCCTGGCGGCCCTGGCCGGGGAGGCCTTCCTCGCCCATGCCCTGAGGCTGGCGGAGGAGGCGGTCGGGTTGCGCCTGCACGGCTGGGTGGCGGCGCCGGCCTTCTCCCGCAGCCAGGCCGACCTCCAGTTCTTCTACGTGAACGGCCGCCTGGTGCGGGACAAGCTGGTGACCCATGCCGTTCGCCAGGCCTTCCAGGATGTCCTTCACCACAGCCGGCACCCGGCCTATGTCCTCTACCTGGACCTGCCGCCGGTGCTGGTGGATGTCAATGTCCATCCCGCCAAGCAGGAGGTGCGCTTCCGCGAGGGCCGCCAGGTCCACGACTTCATCTTTCGGGCCCTGCACCGGCGGCTGGCGGCGGGTGAACTGGGCCTCCCCGGCGCGTCCGGGGACGTGACGGGTCCGATCGGCGCCCTGCCCGGGGAGTCCGGAGCCGTTTCCGGCGCGTTCGGCGCCCCGCCCGCATGGAATCAGGGGGCACCGTCCCCCTGGGATCGTGAGGCCTTTCCAGGCGAGGCGGTGAGTCCTGGTTCAACCGCGCCCAGCTTGCCATCTTCCCTCCCTCCGGCGCGGCAGTTGCCCCTATCGGCGGGGTCGACCCCGAGCATCGGTGAGCGGCGCGGTGATTGGGACCCCACACAGGCCTTTTTCCAGCCCTCCGCGTTGGCTTCGTTAACCCCGGAGCTCTCCGGGCCGGGGTTGCCGAATGGGTCTCCCTCGGCCGCCCCATCGGGGGCCGGACTCGATCAGCCGACCTGGGGAGAGATCCCACCCCTGGGCTATGCCCTGGCCCAGTTGCAAGGGATCTACATCCTCGCTCAGGCCGCGGATGGCCTGATCATCGTCGATATGCACGCCGCTCACGAGCGCATTGCCTACGAACGCCTCAAGCAGGCCTGGGAGGAGGGTTCCGGCCTGCGCCGGCAGCCCCTGCTGGTGCCCCTGGCCGTGCGGGTCAGCGAGCGCGAGGCCGATCTGGCCGCGGACCATGTCGATCACTTCCGCCGCTTCGGCCTGGCGGTCGACCGGGTCGGCGCGGCCAGCCTGGCGGTGCGGGAGATCCCGGTCCTGCTCCAGGGGGCCGATGCCGAGGGCCTGCTGCGGGATCTGCTGGCGGACCTGGTGGTCCACGGCCGCAGCGACCTGCTCCAGTCCCGGGTGAACGAGGTCCTCGCCACCCTGGCCTGCCATCGCGCCGTGCGAGCCAACCGTCGGCTGACCCTGGAGGAGATGAACGCCCTGCTGCGGGAGATGGAGCGCACCGAGCGCGCGGATCAGTGCAACCACGGCCGCCCGACCTGGGTGCGCCTGTCACTGGCGGAACTCGACCGCCTGTTCGCCCGTGGGCGCTGAGCGCGGGTCACCCTCCCATGTCCGCCTACCCCCTCGCCATTTTCCTGATGGGACCCACCGCCACGGGCAAGACGGCCCTGGCCCTGGAACTCGTCAGCCGCTTTCCCTGCGATATCATCAGCGTGGACTCGACCCAGGTCTATCAGGGCCTGGATATCGGCTCCGCCAAGCCGGGGCCGGAGATCCTGGCCCGGGCACCCCACCGGCTCATCGACATCCTCGACCCCGCCGAGGCCTATTCCGCCGCCCGTTTTCGCGCCGATGCCCTGCGGGAGATGGCGGCCATCAGCGCCCGGGGTCGGGTGCCCCTGCTGGTGGGCGGCACCGGCCTCTATTTCCGCGCCCTTACCCAGGGGCTGTCCCCCCTGCCCGCGGCCGATCCGGCGATCCGGGCGCGGCTGGAGGCGGAGGCGGCGGTGACGGGGTGGGGGGAACTGCACCGGCGACTGGCCGCGGTGGACCCCGCCGCCGCCGCCCGCATCCACCCCAACGACCCCCAGCGCATCCAGCGCGCCCTGGAGGTGTTCGAGATCACCGGCCGGCCCCTGAGCGAGTTACAGCGCCAGGCCGACGCCGGACTCAGCCATGGCCTCGGTATTGGCAATGACTCTGGAACAGGCGATTACTCTGGGATTGGCAATGACTTTGGGACTGGCGATGGCGCTGGAAATAGCACGGAAACTGGCGCTGGAAATGGCACGGGCTCGAACACCCGCACTGGCGCCGGCTTTGCCGTGGCTACCGCCGCTGGCGCCTTGCAGGGTTGTGAGCCCTTGCCCTACCGGGTGCTCAAGCTGGTCCGCCTCCCCCGGGACCGGGCGGTGCTGGGCGAGCGCATCCACCAGCGCTTCCACGCCATGCTGGCCCAGGGGTTCGAGGCCGAGGTCCGCCGCCTCTGGGCGCGGGGCGACCTGACGCCGGACCTCCCCGCCCTGCGCAGCGTTGGCTATCGGCAAATGTTGAATTACTTATTGGGTGCCGCAAGCTATACTGAGGCCATCGAACGGGGCGTGATCGCCACCCGTCAACTGGCCAAACGGCAGATGACCTGGCTACGTGCCGAGACCGACTGTCAGTTCCTGTTCGATGACGAAGCCCCCACGGCGCGGGCCCTGGCCCTCGTCAGCCAGGCGCTGGGGTGAACCTCGGCGCCCTTTCCCTGTCTCTTCCACCATACTGTTACGCGGGCGCGTCTTTTTTGCCCCGCCGTCAAGTCCCTATCATGCAACGACTACAAGAATCAGGAGCTTTCTCCATGTCCAAAGGGCAAAACCTGCAAGACCCCTTTCTCAACGCCCTGAGGAAGGAGCGTGTCCCCGTCTCCATCTTCCTGGTCAACGGCATCAAGTTGCAGGGGCAGATCGAGTCCTTCGATCAGTTCGTCGTCCTGCTCAAGAACAATGTCAGCCAAATGATCTACAAGCACGCCATCTCCACGGTCGTGCCCGCTCGCAACGTCCGGCTCTCCCCCCCCGACCTGGATGATCTGCCTGAGCCCGGCAATATTTGATCCCATGGTGGGACTGTCCAGGGGCCCTCAGGGTCCCGGCCGCCAAGCGCCCGGTTTGAGCGCCTTTCCCTCCGATCGTCGCCCACCCACCCCACAGCGCCCCGGCCGGCATGTTTGACCGTCCGCGCGCAGGGGAGCGGGCCGTCCTGGTCCATCTGGACCTGGGGCGGGTCGCGGAGCCCGAGGAACGCGAGGAATTCCGCCTCCTCGCCCGGGCTGCCGGGGCCGAGATCGTCGGTGAATTGTCCGGGAGCCGCGCCAAGCCGGACCCCCGCCTCTTCATCGGCAGCGGCAAGGCCGACGAGCTCAAGTTGCTGGTGGACATGGGCCAGGCGGAGCTGGTGATCTTCGCCCATGCCCTGTCCCCGGCTCAGGAGCGCAACCTGGAACGGCACCTCCAGTGCCGGGTCATCGACCGCGCCGGGCTGATCCTCGACATCTTCGCCCAGCGCGCCCGGTCCTTCGAGGGCAAGCTCCAGGTCGAGCTCGCCCAGCTCACCCACCTCTCCACCCGGCTGGTCCGGGGCTGGACCCACCTGGAGCGCCAGAAGGGCGGTATCGGCCTGCGCGGCCCGGGCGAGACCCAGCTCGAGACCGACCGTCGGTTGCTCGGCAAGCGCATCGCCACCCTCAACCAGCGGCTGGCGCGCATCGTCGGCCAGCGTGCCCAGGGGCGGCGGGCCCGGGATAAGGCCGAGCTGCCGACCATCTCCCTGGTCGGTTACACCAACGCCGGCAAGTCGACCCTGTTCAATGCCCTGACCCAGGCCGGGGTCTTCCAGGCCGATCAGTTGTTCGCCACCCTGGACCCCACCTTGCGGCGCCTGGACCTGCCGGAGGGACAGGCGGTGATCCTGGCCGATACCGTCGGCTTCGTCAGCGACCTGCCTCACGAACTGGTGGCGGCCTTCCGCTCCACCCTGGAGGAGACGCGGATGGCGGACCTGCTGCTGCATGTCATCGACGCCGCCGGGACGCGACGGGACGGCTGCATCGCTGACGTGGAGGATGTCCTGACGGAGATCGGGGCGGGGGAGACCCCACAGCTCCAGGTCTTCAACAAGATCGACCTGTTGCCGGAGGCCGAGCCGCGGCTGGAGCGCGATGCCGACGGCCGGGTGACGCGAGTCTGGCTTAGCGCCGGGACCGGCGTGGGTCTCGACCTGCTGCTCACGGCGATCGCCGAGCACGTGGGCGCCGGCTGGCTGCATCGTCGGGTGCGCCTGACCCCGGCCGAGGGCGGCGTGCGGGCCTGGCTGTTCAACCATGCCCAGATCCTGGCCGAGGCCCACACGGATCAGGGGGGCTGGGACCTGGAGGTCCGGCTGGCCCCCGCGGACCTGGAACGGCTGCTGAGCCGCACGCCCGTGCTGGCCGAACGTCTGGGTGAGCTCTGATTTCCTACTCATGCCCCCATATACACTTATCTCATCTCATTGTTCGGCATTGCCAGGGAGGGTCGGGTGGCACCTGGCGTGGTTGTCGACCGCAGGGAGGCGGTCGTCAAGCCTACAGGGACGTATTGACGGTGTCACCCGCCAGACGCCACCCGACCCGGAAAAGCGCTCAACTGCCATGCCATGTCCGCAACTGCCGATTTCTCGAGGCAACTTCGGGCAGGGGCGGGCCAACCGATGGGTGGGTTTGCCCAAGCGCTTAAACCTTACTTACAATGCCCTGACGTCTGACGAATCCACGACAACGACCCGCGGCGCCACGACCCGCGGGCCAACTGCATGGCATAGGAGTGACTATGGCCTGGAATGAGCCCGGTGGTAGCGGTAATAAAGACCCCTGGAGCGGCAAGAGCGGTGGCGACCAGCAGGGTCCCCCGGACCTCGACGAGGTGGTGCGCAAGCTCCAGGAGAGCCTGGGCGGGCTCTTTGGCGGCAAGAAGCGACCCTCCGCGCCGGAACCCGACGACCAGGGCGGTGGTCCCGGCGGCGGGCGGGGCGGCGGTTTCCCCAGCCTCCCCGGTGGCGGCCTCAATGGCAAGGTCTTTGGCGTGCTGGGGGGGATCCTGCTGGTGGTCTGGCTCCTGTCCGGCATCTATATCATCCAGCCGGCGGAGCGCGGTGTGGTCCTGCGCTTCGGGGCCTATGCCTACATGACCGAGCCGGGGCCCCATTGGCGCATCCCCTATCCCATCGAGGAGGTGGTCAAGGTCAACGTCGACGAGATCTCGTCCTTCACCCACAAGGCCTCCATGCTCACCCAGGACGAGAATATCGTCGAGCTGGAGCTGACGGTGCAATCGCGTATCCAGGACGCCGCGGACTACCTCTTCCAGGACCAGACCCCGGAAAAGACCCTGCGTGACGCCACCGAGACCGAGGTGCGCAAGACCATCGGCGCCAGCAAGCTCGACTTCATCCTCACCGAGGGCCGCGGCGCCATCGCCGTCAGCATCAAGGATCGGGTACAGAACCTGATGAACCAGTATAAGACCGGGCTGGAAGTCACCTCGGTCAACATGCAGCCGGCCAAGCCGCCGGAACAGGTCAAGGACGCCTTCGACGACGCCATCAAGGCCCGTGAGGACAAGGAACGCCTGGAGAACAAGGCCGAGGCCTACGCCAACGAAATCGTGCCCCAGGCCCGCGGCGAGGCGGCGCGCATGGAGGCCGACGCCAAGGCCTATCGCGATCGCGTCATCGCCAGCGCCGAGGGTGAGTCCGCCCGCTTCCTCTCCGTCCTCGGCGAATACGCCAAGGCCCCGGAGGTGACCCGGGAACGGCTTTACCTGGAAACGATGGAAAAGGTCCTGGGCGAGTCCAACAAGGTACTACTGGATGTCAAGGAGGGGGCCAACAGCCTCGTCTACCTCCCCCTGGATCAACTGATCAACAAAAAACCGGCGGCCGAGGCGCCCCGGGTGGTCACGGCGCCCCCGGCATCCTCACCCAGCGACAGCAGCCCGCCCGCCAAGAAGGATTCCCGTGACACGTCCCGCGAGCGGAGGGAACGCTGATGAATGCCCCGATCAAGTTTTTCGCCCCCATCGGGCTGGCGGTCCTGGCCCTGATCTTTTATGCCTCGGCCTTCATCGTCAATCAGTGGGAGGTGGCCATCAAGCTGCGCCTGGGTGAGATCGTCGACAGCGACTACAAGCCGGGCCTGCACTTCATGATCCCCGTCATCAACAACGTCAAGAAGTTCGACGGCCGCCTCCAGACCCTGGAGTCCCGCCCCCAGCGTTTCCTGACGGTGGAAAAGAAGGACGTGATCGTCGACTCCTACGCCAAGTGGCGGATCACCAACCCCGGCCAGTTCTTCCGCTCCACCGGCGGTGACAGCGCCCGGACCAGCCGCCTGCTCGCCGAGCGGATCAACACCGGCCTGCGTGACGAGTTTGGGCGTCGCACCATCCAGGAGGTGGTCTCGGAGGATCGCTATCAACTCATGGACGAACTGACCAAGGCCGTGGATCGCCAGGCCGCGGAACTGGGGATCGAGGTGGTCGACGTGCGGGTCAAGAAGATCGACCTGCCCCCGGAAGTCAGCGAATCGGTCTACGAACGCATGCGGGCGGAGCGCGAGCGCGTCGCTCGGGACCTGCGCGCCAAGGGTTCCGAGGCCGCCGAGCGTATCCGCGCCGATGCCGACCGGCAGCGGACCGTCATCCTGGCCGATGCCTACAAGCTGGCGGAGGAGGCCCGGGGCGAGGGCGATGCCAGGGCCGCCGAGATCTACGCCAACGCCTACAATCAGGACCAGGATTTTTATGCCTTTTACCGCAGCCTGAACGCCTACCGCGCCGCCTTCGGTCAAGGCAATGACATGCTGGTCTTGCAGCCCGATTCTGACTTCTTCCGCTTCTTCAACCAGACAACCCGATCGCCGGTCCCGACTGTAGAAGTCACGCTGCCGATGGCCGTCGTGACTCTACCTGCCGCGGTGCCCGTCGTCACCCATGACCAGGCGGTATTGCCGAAGCCCGCGGCGCCGGCATCGGCGCTGAACCCAGGACAGGCCACGGCACCGGCAACTGCACCTGTACCGGTACTAAACCCAGAAACGACCCCGGCACTTAAACCAGTGCTAATCCCAGAACCGGTTAGAGCACCGACTCCGGCGCCGGCGTTGAATCCTGAGCCGGCCACGGCACCGACACCGGCACTAAACCCAGAATCGGCCACAGCACCGACAGCGGCATCCTCGGGTGCGGCGACAGCGATGGCCCCGCCTGTGCCGGCAGCGGATCCCGCGCCAGCGCCAGCGGCGGCATCCGCACAAGCACCAGCGCTAGTGCCAGTGCCAGTGCCGGTTTCCGAATCAGTGCCAGCGATCCCGCCCCTGTCCCCGCCCGCGTCGCCGGCTAGCCCGAGTCCGGCGTCGCCGAGCCCGGCCCAACCCTAATTCACTGATCCTGTGCCACTCCGAAGGCGTCGATCCCGGTCCAAACCGGGGTCCGCCCTTCCTGTCGCCTCCCCAGCCAGGGGTATTTCCTTCCATCCAGCCAAGATTAACTGCTTTCTCCGGCTAGCCGGGGTGTACCCTCATCGCCATGAGCCAAGATCCCTCCCCGCTAGCAGCCAGCCCGCCGGAGTTCGTCATCCCGGAGTGGTTCCAGGAAGAGGATACCGCTGAAATCCCCGCAGGCGAACCGGTGGCCCTGCCCGACATCTTCGATGATCTATCCGCCGTGCGTGAGCCGGGGGAAGCCGTCACTGAACCCGGTATGTCGGGGGCGAACCCTGCTTCTTCACAAGCGTCCGCCACCCAGGGGGCGACGGTGGCCCCAGGGGTAACCATTAGTACCCCTAAGGCGAACGCTATCTCCGGTACGACTGCTACGCCGGGAGCGGAAGCGCTCCCGCCCGAAGAGGCGGTGTGCCGCTCCGACCCGGCTAGGGCGCAGCGGCTCTTTGAGATCGCCTCGGCCCTCGGTTTCATGGCCGGGAGCCTGCGTACCTGGGACCATGAAGGGGCTGAAGGCGCGGCCCACCTCCTCGCCAGTCTGGCCGCCGAATTGGCGGGCATCGCCGCCACCGGGGATCGCCCCTGAGCCCGGGCTCGGGTCGGTCCAAGGATTCTGGAGATTCAAAGGCTTCCAGATGGTACACAGGGACCAGGGGGCTCAGATGGGCCAGAGTGGGAAGAAGGGTCAGAGCAAAGAGAAGGGTCAGAAGGGTGAGCGCGGTTAGGGAAAGATGAGGCTCGGCGCCATCTATCGCCTGGGACTCAAGGAACTGGTCAGCCTGCGCTACGATCCGGTGCTGGTCCTGCTGATACTCTATTGCTTCACCCTCGCCATCATCGCCCCCGCGCGCGGGGTCAAGATCCAACTGGAGAACGCCTCCGTCGCCGTGGTGGACGAGGACCGCTCACCCCTGACGGAGCGCCTCACGGCCGCCCTGCAGCGCCCCTATTTTCAGCCGCCGGTGTCCATCCCCGCCACGGAACTGGACCGGGCCCTGGAGGCGGGTCGCTTCACCTTCGTCGTCGACTTCCCGCCACGTCTGCACGCCGACGCCCGGGAAGGGCGCCAGCCGGCGATTCAGGTCAATGTCGACGCCACCGCCATGGCCATGGCCGGGGCGGGGGCGCGCTACCTGGAGCGGGTACTGGCCGAGGAACCCCTGTACCACCTGCGCGACGAGGCCCCCGCCCCGTCCCCGGCGGTGACGGCGGTGACCCGGCTGGCCTTCAATCCCAACGGCGACTCGACCTGGTTTCTGGCGGTGATGCAGATCGTCAACATGATCACCCTGCTGGGCATCCTGCTCACCGGCGCGGCCCTGATCCGCGAGCGGGAGCATGGCACCATCGAGCACCTGCTGGTGATGCCCCTCACCGCCGCCGAGATCATGCTGGCCAAGATCTGGGCCAATGGCCTGGTGATCCTGGTGGCGGCCAGCCTGTCCCTGCTCCTGGTCGTCAAAGGCGTGCTCGGGGCACCCGGCGTGGGTTCCCCGGGGCTGGTGGTCCTGGGCCTGGCGGTCTATCTCTTCGCCCTCACCGCCCTGGGGATCTTCCTCGCCACCCTGGCCCGGACCATGCCCCAGTTCGGCCTGCTCTCCATCCCGGTCTTTCTGGTGATGTACATGCTCTCGGGGGCCAACACCCCCCTCGACGCCATGCCCGAGTTCCTTCAGCGACTGATGCTGATCTCGCCCACCACCCACATCGTCGCCTACATGCAGTCACTGGTCTTTCGCGGGGCCGGCCTGGAGCTGATCTGGCGCCCTCTGGCAGCCACCCTGGGCCTGGGGGTCATGGCCTTTCTGCTTGCCCTGGCCCGTTTCCGCCAGACGGTGAGCCTGACGCGGTTGTAAGCGCTCAGGCGTTATCATATGTGGGGTCCGGCTAGAGCCCGGTCACCTGGCGGCGAGCGGTAGCGGCCCCGGGCGCCGCGGCTGCCGCCGGTCGGTGGACCGCCGGAAACCTCGGAAAGAAACCATCATGACCGCCACGCCACGCATCCTGATCGTCGACGACGATCCCCTTGCCATCGAGATCCTGGAGAACACCCTGGAAGGGATGGGGGAGCTGTGCTGCGCCACCAGCGGCGCCGAGGCCCTGGCCCTGATGGCCTCGGCGCCGGCCGATCTGATCCTGCTCGATGCGCGGATGCCGGACATGGACGGCTTTACCACTTGTCGCCTCCTCAAGCAGGAGTATCCCGATGTCCCGGTGATCTTCGTCACCGCTCTCAGCGAGGAGCAGCGCGAACTCCAGGCCCTCAAGATCGGGGCCGTCGATTTCATCCACAAACCCATCAAACCCCCCGTGGTCCGTGCCCGGGTCGCCGTCCATTTGCAGTTGCATGACCTGAACACCCAACTCCGGGACCTGAGCGCCCGCGATCCGCTGACCGGCCTCGCCAATCGCCGCGCCTTCGACGAGCGGCTGGACCAGGAATGGCGACGGGCTATCCGCCAGCAACTGCCCCTGGGTCTGCTGATGATCGATATCGACCACTTCAAGCGTTACAACGACCACTACGGTCACCAGAACGGGGATGCCTGCCTGCGCCAGATTGCCCAGATCCTGGCGACGACGGTCCTGCGCGGCGGCGACCTGGTCGCCCGCTATGGCGGTGAGGAGTTCGCGGTCCTGCTCCCGGGCTCTGACCGGGAGGCCACCCACCAGCTCGGCGAACGGTTGTGCGCCGCGGTGCGGGCCCAGGCCATTCCTCATGCCGACTCGGATGTGGCCCCCATCGTGACCCTGAGCATCGGCGCCGCCAGCGGTGTCCCCGCGTGTAGAACCTCTGAAGCGGGCGCCGGGACGGCTGGCCCGGGCCCCGCCGCCGACCCCGGGCGCCTGGCATCGGGCTTGGACCTGGTCGCGCGAGCCGACCGGGCCCTCTATGTCGCCAAGGCGAGGGGCCGGAACCAAGTCCGCCAAGCCGAGGACAGCCCCCGCGGCATGATCCCCCCGCCAGACGCCGTCTCGGCCAGCCTGACTACCACCAGCCTGCCGACCAGGGACGAGGGCCCGCCCACCCTCTTGAGCCAGTGAAACCCCAGCCCACCCAGCCGTCCCCGCCGCTCAGTCCCCCGGCTGACGGCCCGCGGGCGAAGATCCGGGCGGCCTTGCCCACGCCCTCCCTGCGCGCCCTGCTGGTCGCCACCCTCACCCTGCTGGTGATCGGCGCCACCCTGACCGTCGGGTTCTTCTCCTACCAGGGCGGGCGGGAGGCCATGGCGAACATGGCCCAGCGGTTGCTGGGGGAGATCGCCGAGCGCATCGATCTGCGTCTGACCCGCGTCCTCTCGACCCTCCCCCAAATCGTCGAGGCCAACGCCGCCCTGATCCGCCAGGGCCGCCTGGACCCGGCGGACAGTGCCGCCCTGGAGCGGCACTTCGCCAGCCAGTTGGGGCTCTTCCCCGGGGTGGACAGCATCGGTCTGGTGACCGAGGGGGGGGAGTTCGTGATGCTGGCGTCGCGGGCCCCCGACGACTGGGTTATCCGTCGCCGCAACGCCGCCACCGGCTGGCACTTCAACCGCTATCGGACCGACCAAGAGGGCCGGGAGGGGGAACTGCTCGAATCGCGCCAGAACTTTGACCCCCACGATGACCCCCCCGGCAGGCCCTGGTACCCCGCGGCCCGCGCCGCCACGGCGGGGACCTGGCGCCTGTCCGTGAGCCTGGCCCAGGGCCAGGACCGGCCCCTGTTGAACAGCTTTTATGCCCTGCCGGTCAGGGATGGCCGGGGGGTCTTGCAGGGGGTGCTGGTCGCGGGCATGACCCTGACCGGCATCGGCGACTATCTTCAGGGCCTGCGGATCAGTGCCCAGGGGCAGGCCCTGCTGCTCGACCGCGAGGGGCTGTTGGTCGCCACCTCCACCGGCGAGACCCCCTTCGATCCCCGGCCGCGCGGCGACCACGCCCAGAACGTCGCGGTCGAGACCCGGCGCCTGCCGGCCATCGCCAGCGCCGACCCCCTGACCCGCGAGGCCGCGAGGCAACTGCTGATGCGGCATCCGCGCCTGGCGGAGGTGACGGCGCCACTGAATTTCAGGTTTGACCACGCCGGGGAACCTTACCTGGCCCTGGTGGCCGTGCCCGCCCGTGAGATCGGCCATCCGGACTGGCTCAGCCTGATGGTGGCCCCCCAGGCGGACTTTACCGACCCGATTGCCGCCCAACTGCGCCAGTCGCTCCTCTGGTCCGGCCTGGCGCTGCTGATCGCCGTGCTGCTGGGCCTGATGGCGGCCAATGCCATCAGCCACCCCTTGGCGCGGTTGAGTGCCGCCAGTCGGCGCCTGGCCGCGGGCGACTTCGCTCAGTCCCTCCCCTCGGCCCCGATCCGGGAACTGCGGGAAATGGAGCGGGCCTTCGACGCCATGGCTCGGCGCCTGGGCGAGGCCTTTGCCGAGCAGCGCCAACTCAATCGCACCCTGAAGCTGGCCCAGCGGGAGTTGGCGCATCAAAACCAGGACCTGGAGCAGCGGGTCGCCGAGCGTACCGCCAAGCTCATGGCCGCACGGGATCAGCTCACGGCGGCCCTGGCGCGTGTGGAGACCAAAGAGCGCCACATGCTCCGCCTGCTGGACCGGATGCCGACGGCCATCGCGACCAGTTCCTTGTCCGACGACCGGGTGAAGTACCTCAACGAGCAGTTCCGGCGCGTCCTCGGCTATGGCCTGGATGACATTCCGACGGTGGGCGATTGGGCGCTGCGCGCCTATCCCGATCCCGATGAGCGCGAGGCCGCCATGAGCTGGTGGGCCGCGGCCGTGGCCCGGGCCATCCCGGACAGCGGCCAGGTCGAGTCCCGGGAGTTCCGGGTCACCTGCAAGGACGGCGCCCACCGGGATATCGTCATCAGCGCCACCATCCTGGATGACCTCATGGTGGTCACCTTTCTCGACATGACGGGGCTCAAGGCGGCGGAGGCGGCCCTGGAGGAGAGCGAGGAGCGGTTCCGCAAGGCCTTCGACCATAGCAACATCGGCATGTGCCTGGTCGATCCGGGAGGCCAGTTGAGTCGCGTCAATCGCAAGATGAGCGAAATCTTCGGTTACAGCCAGGAAGAACTGGAGGGCATGTCCGTCCGGGACCTGGCCGTCCCGGACGATCAGGACCTCAGCCACGTCTTCATCCTAGAGGCCCTGGCGGGCCAACGCGACAGCGCGATCTTCGAAAAACGCTATCGCCATCGCCGCGGCCACCTCATCGACGGTCAGGTTAGCTCCTCACTGGTGCGGGATGCCCAGGGACGCCCCCTCTATTTCATCTCCCAGGTCGAGGACATCACCGCGCGCAAGCACCAGGAGCAGGCCCTCCGGCAGGCCCGCGAGGCGGCGGAGGCGGCGAACCGGGCCAAGAGCGAGTTCCTGGCCCACATGAGCCATGAAATCCGCACCCCGTTGAACGTGGTGCTGGGCCTGGCCCAGGTCCTGGAGCGCGGTGCCCTGACGGCGGATCAGCAGGAGATGTTGGGGCGGATCCGGGCTGCCGGCGAGGCCCTGCTCGGCATCATCAACGACCTGCTCGACCTGTCCAAGATCGAGGCCGGCCAGTTGCGCCTGGAGCCGCGCCCCTTCGCGCTGGGTGACTTGCTGACCCGGGTCGAGGGCCTGATGGTTCAGTCGGCCCAGGCCAAAGGGCTCGCCTTCCAGATCGGGACGGGTGACGAGGCGCCGGGGTGGGGGGCGGCGTCGGGCGCGACGAGGGTGCATGGAGCCCGGGGGGACCAGGACCCCCTGGCGGCTGGCGCGCCGGCTTCCGCTCCCCGGCGGGGAGGGGCGGCGCTGCCTGGTCCCGGTGGGGGGCGACTGGTGGGCGATGCCCTGCGTCTGGAGCAGGTGCTGGTCAATCTGCTCGGCAACGCCATCAAATTCACCGCCGCGGGACGGGTCAGCCTGACCGTGCGCCCCGTGGGGACCGACCCCGCCACGCCGCGGCTGCGTTTCGAGGTCCGCGACACCGGCATCGGCATTGCCACGGAGGATCTGGACAAGCTCTTTATCCCTTTCTCCCAGGCCGATGCCGGCATCAGCCGCCGCTACGGAGGCACGGGCCTGGGCCTGGCGATCTGCCGACGATTGTTGACGCTGATGGAGGGCGAGATCGGCGTCGAGAGCCAGCCCGGCCAGGGCAGCACCTTCTGGTTCGAGGTCCCCCTGAGACGGACGAGGGAGGAGGCGCCACCGCTTCCCGAAGCCGCGTCCGTTGGCATTCCACCCGGAGACCTTCCACCCAGCGGCCCACCACCCAGCGGCCTTCCACCTGGCAGCCATCCACCCAGAGACCTTCCACCCGGCGGCGAGCCGGCGAACGGCCAGGTCGCCAGGGGCAAGTCACCCAAGGGCCGGCGGCCAAGGGGTAAGTCCCCTTGCGACCGGCTGCCGCCACCCCCCACTCCTCGGTCATCCCCGACGGTCAGGGCACCGCCGTCCGCCGCGGCTGTCCCGTCCCCCGCCACCGGCCAGCGCCTGGCCGGGGTAACCTTGCTGGTGGTGGACGACAGCGCCATGAACCGGGACCTGATGACGCGCGCCCTGGCGGTGGAAGGCGCCCGGGCGATCCTGGCCGTCGATGGCCAGGAGGCCCTGGAACTTCTCAAGACCCGCGGCCAGGACTTCGCCGCCGTGCTCATGGATATCCGCATGCCGGTCATGGACGGCCTCACTGCCACCCGGCGGATCCGCGAGGACCTGGGGCTGACCGGACTGCCCGTCATCGCCCTCACCGCCGGTGTCCTCCCCGAGGAACAGGCCGCCGCCCGCGCCGCCGGGATGGACGACATCCTCGCCAAGCCCCTGGATCTGGAGCGGATGGTGGCCCTGCTGCTGACCTGGCTCGGACCCAGACCAACAGCCACTCCAGCAGCCAGTCCCACAGCCACAGCCGGATCCTCACCCAGTCCCACAGCTACAGCCGGACCCGCAGCCAGTCCCACAGCCACAGTCAGACCCACACCAAGTCCCATAGCCACACCCACACCCACACCCCTGGCCATGACCCCAGGGCCGGCGGCGAGGTTGGCGGCCGATCCGGCTTCCTCCCGGGTCAATCCTGAACTGGAACCCTATCTGGCGGCCAGCACCCTGAAGGCCAACCTGAACCTGTTCCGGGTGTTACTGCGCGGTTTTGTCGAGGAATTCGCCACCGCCGTCCCCCAGACCCGCCAGGACCTAGCGCGGGACCAGCGCCCGGCCGCCGCCCGGCGTCTCCACAACCTGCGTGGCAACGCCGGCACCCTGGGAGCCCTGGATCTGATGGCGGTAGCCGCGGATCTGGAACGGGCCATCGATGGGGGCGCGGCGGATGTGGAGCCGGGTTTGGCGGACCTGGAGCGCCGGCTTCAGGCCTTCCTGGCCGCGGCCAGGCCCGCCTTGGCGGGAGCGCCGGATGGCCCGGTCACCGCCGGGGATCAGGCCCAGGCCACCCCGACGGGGGCGGACGCGGACCTGACCCAGGCCGTCGCGGGCCTGCGGCAAGACCTGTTGCGGCGCAATCTCCAGGCGCGGCGCACCTTCAACACCGCGCGCCCTGCCCTCGTCGCCACCCTCGGCGAGAACGCCACGGCAGCCCTCGGCCAGGCTATCCAGCAACTGCGCTTCGCGGAGGCGCTGTCGCTCCTGGATGCCCCCTCAGGGGCGGAGGACGACGGCGCCTGAGGCCGGCGGGGAGGGGCCAACCATGGGGGCTGGGCCGAGGGCTCAGCGCTCAGGGGGTAGAGACCAGTGATCAGGAAACGGGGCCCAGGGGGGTAGAAACCAAGGACAAGGGATCAGGGCCGGTCCGCGTCGGGCCGCGTCCCCTCGCCCAGGGCGGCCAGGGCCCGGGCGAAGGCCTCCAGGTTGTAATCGTAGGCCCAGGTCCCGAGGGCCGCGGCGAGGACGGGGTCCTGTTCCCGGGCCTGGTCCACCAGGCGGGTGATGCGGTCGAAATCGCCCATGTCCACGGCTTGCTCCAGCTCGGCGCGCCACCCCGGGGGGAGGGCGGCCAGGCGGGTCAGCACCTGCGCGGGGGGCAGGTGGGCCAGGGGGGGCGACATCTCCAGCGGCGGCTCCAAGGCCGGGATGGGGGGCGTGGCCGGGGGGGCGGCCGGCGCCAGGGGACCGGCCGGCAACGAGGTGTCCACGGCGGGCAGCGGCAGGGTGAAGAAGAAGCAACTGCCCTCGCTTGGGGTGCTGTCCACCCGCAGGTCCCCGCCCATGAGGCGCACGAACTGGCTGCTCAGGGCCAGGCCGAGTCCGGTGCCGCCTTGGGTTTTGCGACCTGCCTCGGCCTGGGCAAAGGGCTGGAAGATGCGCGTTTGATCCTGGAGGGGGATGCCGGGTCCGGTATCGCTGACGCTGAAGCGCAACCCCTCGCTGGGGGTCGCCGCCACGCGGAGCAGGACCTCGCCGGCGGCGGTGAATTTCAGGGCGTTGCCGAGCAGGTTGATGAGGACCTGGCGCAGTTTGCGTTCGTCCCCAGCCACCAGGCCTGGGAGCGCCCCCGCCTCAAGACGCAGGTCCAGGCCGCGATCGCGGGCCTGCTGGGCGAAAAGGGCCGTGACCTCGTTCAGCAACCGGGCCAGATCGAACGGGCCGACCTGGCAGGTCAGGCGACCGGCCTCGATCTTGGCCAGGTCGAGGATGTCGTTGATCAGGGTCAGGAGGTATTCGCCGCTACGCCGGATGGTGGTCAGGTTCCGGCGCTGTTCGTCGGTCAGATTGGCGTCGCGCACCAGCACCTGGGCGTAACCGAGGATGGCGTTCAGGGGGGTGCGGATCTCGTGGCTCATGTTGGCCAGGAACACCGATTTGGCGCGATTGGCCGCCTCGGCCCGGTGCTCGCTCTCGCGCAGCGAGGCCTCCCGGTCGCGAATGGCCAGGGCCATGTCGCGGAACCCGGCATGGATCTCCACCAGCTCCATGAAGCGGTGGTTGCGGCTGTCATCCATGGTCGGCAGGCGCCCCGCGGCGAGATCCCCCATCTTCCGGGTGAAGGCTGCCAGGGGTTGCACGACAAGCCGATCGAGGCGGCGGTTCTTGAGGAAGACCAGCAGGACCAGGACCCCGGTGAAGAGGCTGGCGAAGGCCAGCAGGGCCCGGCGCTGGCTGCTCAGGAGTTCGGTGGGGATGAGGGCAACGATGTGGGCGCCGATGCTGCTGGTCCCCGAGACCACCGGAATCCAGGCCCGCTCGTTGGCGATCAGGGTCCGGTCCGGGGAGGGCTCACCCCCCCATTTACGCAGGTCGACGGCGGGAATGCGCAGTTCCGGATCGCTGACGAGCATGACGAAGCCATCCCGGGCGACGAGCAGCACGGGGGTGCCGGAAAAGCGGGAAAACTGAGCCAGCAGGTCGCGGACATAGTCGAGGTTCAGGCGTCCCAGAAAGTGCTGGCCGCCCTGTTGCGCGACGTAATAGACGCTGGGGGCCTCGTCCTCGTGCCCGCGCATGATCTCGGAATAGTCGCTGCCCTCAGGGTCGGCGTGCAGATAGGTGCCCAGCTTGCCACCGGCGAAGGAGAAGCCGGTGAAGACCTTGCTGTCCGGCGTGGCCTTGTAGACCCGCGCCACGCGCAACTGCGGGTCCAAGCGGTAGAGATCCGCGAAGGCGGCAAAGAGGGGGAGGATGGCAGGTGAACGTTCCGCCTCGGGCAGATCGGCAAAGGTGGTCAGACTCCTTCGGGCCTCCTGGAGTTGGCTCTCCAGGAAGAGGTTCACCTTGGCGGCGTCGGTTAGCCGCAGCTCCAGGTAACGCCGGTTGATCTCGTGGAGGGTGAAGCCGATGGCCAGGAAGAGGATGCCGGAGGTCAGGGCCAGCACCGAGACCTCGACCAGGAGATTGAAGCGGCCGAAGCGGACCGGGGACGGCGACCTCATTGCAGTTCTTGCCGCAGGTCCTGGATGAAGTGGTAGCGGCCGCTGACGTCGCCGTAAGCGTCGAAGCGGATCGGGCCCAGGCTGGTCTGATGGCTGGGCCTGGTCAGCAGATAGCGCTTGACCGCCGCCGGGGTGTCATCGCCCGCGGCGAAGGCCTGGTCCAGCAGTTCCAGGCCGATCTGTACCGATAGGGTCAAGACATGGGGCTCGTAACCGAAGCGGGCGTGGAAACGGCGTGCATAGTCGTCGATGGCCGAGTCCTGGCGCCGGGAGGGGTAGGGGCTGGGCAGGATGATCCGGTCGAGAGCCGCCCCGGTCGTCTCCAGGATCTCCGGCGAGCGCGCCCAGGGGGTCAGCAGGATGGGGGCATCCGGATGCTGATAGTGGAAGAGTTGGGCGATATTGCCGATGGCGGTCTGGAAGGTTCCGGCCAGGATGTAGAGGGCGTCGTAATCCGCCGCCATCAGCTCCCGGTAGTCGTCGGGCCGGAAGTCCGCGACCAGCAATTTCCGGTGGACGATCTCCCAGGGGCCCAGGTCCGTCAGGGCGGCGGCGAAGTTCGCGTAGGCCGGGTCCGTGTAGGGGGGATTGCTGGTGTCCTGGAGGACCAGGAGCCGGCGCCCGGGCAGGCCGTTGACGAAGGCGGCCAGGGCGCGCTGCTCCTGGACGGCGTCGGGGATGATCCGCAGGAGGAAATCGTCCCGGCCCGTCAGGGCCGGGGTGGTGGAGGCGGCGTTGATCACCAGCGCCCGGTCACCGGCGAAGAGTTCCCGGCTAGCCAGGGCGCATTTGGAGGGGTGGAAGGTGAGGAGGAAGTGGACCCCACGGGCCAGGACCTCCGCCAGCAGGCCAGGGGTTTCCTCCGGGTTGCAGTCCTCATGGACCGGCACGAGCTGGATCCGGCTGTCGGGGTGGGCTTCCAGATAGAGTTCGGCGGCGTGCATCTCGCCGGAACCCAGCAGGCCGCGCAGGTTCGTCTGGGCGACGATGGCCACCGGGATGGCGGGGGCGGGCCATAGCCACCAGGCGAGCCCGGCGGCGGCGATGAACGCGGGGACGAGCAGCCAGGGGTGTTTTTTCATGGGTTCAGTCATCGGTCGGTTTCAGGGTTGATGCTCGGCCGTGGCCGGACCCAGCACCCCGACGAAGGCCTCGAGGTCGTAGTTATAGGCCCAACTGGCCAGGACCTTGTCCAGGGTCCGGTCCGTGCCCTCGATCCGACGCAGGAGGTCGTTGATCGCCGCGAAATCGCCCAACTCCACGGCTTCCCGGAGCTCGTTACGCCAGCCGGAGGGGCAGTTGGCTAGACGGTTGGCAAGCTCTTGGATCGTTAGTCGCGATGGGGAAGCCGACGATGGGCCTGCCGTGCCGCGTCGGAAACGCAGACCGGCATGCCGCTCCAGGATGGCGAGGATCTCGTTGGCGACGAAGGGCTTGCAGGCAAAGTCGTCGCAACCGCTGGCCAGAAACCGGTCGCGCTCCTCGTCGAAGGCGCTGGCGGTCAGGGCGATGATGGCCGTCCGGCCCCTGTCGGATCCGTCCGACATCGCAGCCTTGATGTGGCTGGCCGCCGCCTCGCCAGAAAGGACCGGCATGCGCATGTCCATGAAGATGACATGGGGCCGCCATTCCGCCCAGACCACCCCGGCCTCCCGGCCGTCACCCGCCTCGCGGATCTCCAGGACCGGCGGGTGGGGGTTAACCGCCTCCAGCAGGGACCGCAGCGGCGCCCGGTTATCGGGCAGGTCATCGACGATGAGGATCCGACATCCCGGTTGTCCCGGTTCTAGGCCGAGGATCGGAGCCTCTTCCGGAGACTCGATTCCAGGGCCTTCTCCGGCGTCTTCCGTGGGCAAGGGCAGGGAGAAGCGGAAGCAGCTCCCCAGGCCGGGGGTGCTGGTCAGGGTCAGTTCGCCGCCCATGAGGCGCACGTACTCATGGCTCAGGGCAAGGCCGAGGCCGGTCCCTTCCTGCAGTCGGTGACCCGAGGTCGTCTGGCTGAAGGGCTGGAAAAGCCGGGCCAGTTCGTCCCTGTCCATACCCACCCCCGTGTCGCTGACGCTGAAGCGGATGCGTGCCCCCTCCCGCTCCACCCGCAGGCAAACGCTGCCACGTTCGGTGAATTTGATCGCGTTACTCAGCAGATTGAGCAATATCTGGCGCAGGCGCTGCTTGTCGCCCACCAGGAGCTGGGGTAGATCGTCCACCTCCAGGCTCAGGTCGAGCCCCTTGTCCCGGGCCCGCAGGGCGAAGAAGCTCTCGATCTCGGTCAGCAAGTGGCAGGGGTCGAAGGGGGCGGGTTGCAGGGTCAGGCGCCCGGCCTCGATCTTGGCCATGTCGAGGATGTCGTTGATCAGGGTCAGCAGGTGCTCGCCGCTGCGCTGGATGACGGCCAGGCTCTCGCGCTGGATCTGCCCCAGGCTGGGGTCCCGGCCCAGGACTTGGGCGAAACCGAGAATGGCGTTCATCGGCGTCCGGATCTCGTGGCTCATGTTGGCCAGAAACAGGGATTTGGCCTGGTTGGCCGCCTCCGCCTGCTCCTTGGCGTGGACCAGGGCGGCCTCGGCACGGCGGGCGCGCTTGATGTCCGCCAGGAGCAGGAAGGCGATCAGGGTGAGCAGGAGGCTGACCAGCAGGCCAGCCCCCAGTACGGCATGGGACGATCCGAGGTTCAGGGTTTGGGCGAAGGGGGGCAGGGTCTGGAAGTTGAGCACCCAGGGTTGGCCGTAGACCGCTCGGGTGACGCGGCTGTGAAACGCCGGCGTGTAATCCACCGGCAGTTCCCGCTGCTCGGCTTGGAGGCTACTGAAGAGCAGGGCGTCCGGTCCCTCCCGCTCCGCGGCATGGAGATCGAAGGCGAGGTCCTGGGGCAAGCGGCCGAGGGCGCCAAGAATGAAGTCCTTGACGCGGATCGGGCTGTAGGCGAAGCCGCGCAGGGCCTGGCGGCGGGCCTCGACGGTATCCGTCGCCAGCCCCGGGCGATAGATGGGCAAATACATGAGAAAGCCGTTCTGGGTGTCCTGTTGGGTCTCCTGAACCAACACCACCTTGGCCGTGACGCTGGTCTCGCCGCTGTCCCGGGCCCGCGCCATGGCCGCCTGGCGCACCGGTTCCGAGAACATGTCGTAGCCGAAGGCGCGCTGGTTGCGCCAGTCGAAGGGTTCCAGGTAGACGATGGCGGTATAGGCCGGCCGCTCGCCCTCGGGGCGCAGGCGATAGTCCGGAAAGCCCTGGGCCTGGACCTCGCGGATATGCTCCTCGACCTGGCCGGGGGGGATCCATTGGGAGAAGCCCACCCCCTGGATGCCGGGATAATTCGCGTCCAGTTCGAGGATGTCGACATAGCGCCGCCATTCGTCCCGGCTGACGTCGAGGGAGGCGTTGAAGAGGCCGACGGCGCCCCGCAGCAACTGCTCGTCATCGTGCAGGCGGCTGAAGATCCGCTCGGCGATCTCCTGGACCCGGTCCTCGTACCGGGCCAGGGCCCGCGCCTGGAGCCCGGCGTCGTAGAGCCACCAGAAGAGGCCCGTCATGGTCAGGGACAGGCCCAGCACCAGATAGGGCAGGGCGGTCACGAGGCGACCGAAGGGGTTTGAGGCCTCCACCCCGGGGGCGCTAGCGTCGGCCCCTGCGCTGGGCTGGCGGTGTGAGCGGTGCATGGCAGTCATCGTTGTCATTAAGTCCATGGGCCTGGCGGGCCGGAAAGGGGTCCCCTCAACCGCAGGAAACACCTAAAATCTAACATGTCCGGTGGTGCTGGGGCGCCCCCACCGGCGGCGAAATGCCCGCCCCAAGGTCAAAATTTGTCGCACGGATACAAAAGATTGCCGCGCGGGTCTATCCGCTGGTCCTTGGGTATATTAGGATTTTGTTATGCCGAGTCACTTTCTCCTCGCCGTTGGGCAAGCAGGCGGCCGACCATGCGCATCCTGATCGTCGACGACGTCCCCGACAATATCCGGGTGCTGAGCCGCATGCTGGCCGACGAGGGCCATCAGATCTCGATGGCCAACAACGGCCGTCAGGCCTTGCGGGTAGCCGCCGCCAGTACCCCGGACCTCATCCTGCTCGATGTCATGATGCCGGAACTGGACGGCTACGCCACCATTACCGCCCTAAAGGCGGATCCTCGCCTGGCCCCGATCCCGGTCATCTTCATCACCGCCCTGGCCGATGCCGAGGACGAGGCCCATGGCCTGGGCCTGGGAGCGGTGGACTATATCACCAAGCCTTTCAAGGAGGCCGTGGTCCGGGCCAGGGTCAGGACGCATCTGGAACTCAAGCGCCAGCGCGATATCCTGGCGGAGTTGTCCACGTTCGACGGTCTGACCGGCATCCCCAATCGCCGCGCCCTGGATGCCCGCCTGGCCCAGGAATGGCGCCGCCTGGCCCGGAGTGGCGATACCCTGGGCATGCTCATGATCGATGTCGATCATTTCAAGGCCTTCAACGACCGCCTGGGCCATCTGGCCGGCGATGACTGTCTGCGCCGGGTGGCGCTCACCCTGGCGGGTGAACTCAAGCGCGCGGGGGATTTCGTCGCCCGCTATGGGGGCGAGGAGTTCGTGTGCCTGCTGCCCGGGGTGCAGCCGGAGGGCCTGGCCGCGATCGCCGAACAGCTCCGGGCGGCGGTCGAGGCCCAGCACATTCCCCACGAGGCCTCCCCCACCGCGCCCTGGGTGACCATCAGCCTGGGGGCGGCCCTGTGCCAGCCCGCGTCGGACCAGTCGCCGACCCGCCTGATCGACGCGGCGGATGCCCAGCTCTACCTGGCGAAGGCCCAGGGCCGCAATCGGGCCAGTCTGGCGGCGAGCGGCTAACCCCTGGCGGCGAGCGGCTAACCTGTACTAGGCCTGACGACCGCCCGCCAGCGACCAGGAAGGCGCGCATGCCGCCGGCCAAAGCGGATAGAATGCACCGATTTCACCGCTTGAGGCCACGCCATGTTTGACCAGTCCACCCGCATCGAGGGCTATGACGACGAGCTCTGGGCGGCGATCCAGAACGAGGAACGCCGCCAGGAAGAGCACGTCGAGCTCATCGCCTCGGAGAACTACGCCAGCCCCCGGGTGATGCAGGCCCAGGGTTCGGTGCTCACCAACAAGTACGCCGAGGGCTATCCCGGCAAGCGTTATTACGGCGGTTGCGAGTACGTCGATATCGCCGAGCAACTGGCCATCGACCGCGCCAAGGCCCTGTTCGGCGCCGACTTCGCCAATGTCCAGCCCCACTCCGGCTCCCAGGCCAACGCCGCCGTCTACATGGCCCTCTGTGAAGCGGGCGATGTGGTGCTGGGCATGAGCCTGGCCCATGGCGGTCACCTGACCCACGGCGCCAAGCCCAACTTTTCCGGCAAGCTGTACCGGGCCTATCAATACGGTCTGGACCCGGCCACCGGGGAGATTGACTACGCGGAGGTCGAGCGTTTGGCCAAGGAGCACCGGCCCAAGCTGATCGTCGCCGGCTTTTCCGCCTACTCCCGGGTGGTGGACTGGCAGCGCTTCCGCGATATCGCCGACGCCGTGGGCGCCTACCTGCTGGTGGACATGGCCCATGTCGCCGGCCTGGTGGCGGCGGGGCTCTACCCCAGTCCGGTCCGGATCGCCGACGTCACCACCACCACCACCCACAAGACCCTGCGCGGCCCCCGCGGCGGCCTGATCCTGGCCAAGGCCAATCCGGAGATCGAGAAGAAGCTCAACTCCCTGGTCTTCCCCGGCATCCAGGGCGGGCCCCTGATGCACGTCATCGCCGCCAAGGCGGTGGCCTTCAAGGAGGCCATGGACCCCGCCTTCAAGGACTACCAGCGCCAGGTCCTGACCAATGCCCGCGCCATGGCCCAGGTCTTCCTCAACCGCGGTTATGACGTGGTCTCCGGCGGCACCGACGATCACCTCTTCCTCGTCAGCTTCATCGCCCAGGGCCTCACCGGCAAGGAGGTGGATGCCTGGCTGGGGGCGGCCAACATCACCGTCAACAAGAATGCCGTGCCCAATGACCCCCAGTCGCCCTTCGTCACCAGCGGCATCCGCGTCGGCACCCCGGCCCTGACCACCCGCGGCTGTGGCGAGGCCGAGGCACGGGACCTGGCGGGCTGGATGTGCGATCTCATCGACGCCCGCGGCGAGCAGGCGGTCTGCGACCAGGTCAAGGCTAAGGTCCTCGACCTGTGCGCCCGTTTTCCGGTCTATCGCCACTGAGTCCGGATTGGCGGATCCGTCATGACCCGGCTTCATCCCTCTTGGTGGTGCGGCCGAGTCGGAGTGGGGGCGGAGAGCACCGCGACCTCATGTGTGCCGGAAATCTAGACATCGTGCATCAATTTTCGGCTACCCCGGGTCGGGTGGCGACTGGCGGGGGACGTCGTGAATACGTCCCTGTAGGCTTGACGACCGCATCCTTGCGGTCGACACCCCCGCCAGTCGCCACCCGACCCTCCTCTGCGATGCCGAAAACTGCAACGCGGGTTGTATAACTGAATGCGCTGTCCCTATTGCGGCGCCCAGGACACCAAGGTCATCGATTCCCGGCTCTCTGGGGACGGTGACCAGGTGCGCCGGCGCCGGGAGTGCCTGCTGTGCAAGGACCGCTTCACCACCTACGAGGCGGCGGAGCTGAATCTGCCCCGGGTCATCAAACGCGATGGCAGCCGGGTGCCCTTCGACGGTCGCAAGGTCTATTCCGGCATGATGCGCGCCCTGGAAAAGCGCAAGGTGCCGACGGAACGGGTCGAGGCCGCCCTAGCGCGCATCAACCGCAAGCTCATCGCCAGCGGCGAGGGCGAGGTCTCCTCCCGACAGATCGGCGAACTGGTGATGGAGGAACTGCGCCAACTGGACGAGGTCGCCTTCGTCCGCTTCGCCTCCGTCTACCGCAAGTTCGAGGATGTGCGCGCCTTCCGCGAGGAGATCGACCGCCTGGAGCGCCAGCCAGGGTCCGAGGCCGCGCGCAAGCAGCTCGACCTGCTGTCGGAGCTGGGCCGCAAGGCATGAGCAACGCCGACCCCGCCACAGACCCCATCGCCGACCGGGTCTTCATGGCCCGCGCCATCCGCCTGGCGACCCGGGGCCTCTACACCACCGAGCCGAATCCCCGGGTCGGCTGCGTCATCGTCAAGGAAGGCGTGGTGGTGGGGGAGGGCTGGCACCAGCGCGCCGGCCAGCCCCATGCGGAACCCCTCGCCCTGGCGGCGGCGGGGGACGCGGCGCGGGGCGCCACCGCCTATGTCAGCCTGGAGCCCTGCTGCCACCATGGCCGCACCCCGCCCTGCACCGAGGCCCTGCTGGCGGCCGGGGTGGCGCGGGTGGTGGTGGCCATGACCGACCCCAACCCCCTGGTCGCCGGTTCCGGCCTGGACCGGCTGCGGGCGGCAGGCGTGGCGGTGGAACAGGGCCTGCTGGAGGCGGAGGCGCGACGCCTCAACCCCGGCTTTATCAAGCGCATGGAGCGGGGTCTGCCCTACGTGCGCGTCAAGCTCGCGGCGAGCCTGGACGGCCGCACCGCCATGGCCAGTCGCGAGAGCCAGTGGATCACTTCGGCCGCGGCCCGGCGGGATGTGCAATTCCTGCGGGCCCGCAGCTCCGCCATCCTCACCGGCGTCGGCACTCTGCTGGCGGACGATCCCTCCCTGAACGTGCGCCTGAGCCCCGCCGACCTGCCGGGTGTCGGGCCCGACGGCGTGGTGCGCCAGCCCCTGCGGGTGGTGGTCGATAGTCGCCTGCGCACCCCGCCCACGGCGCGGCTGCTGGCCCTGCCGGGGCAGACCCTCATTGTCTGCCAGGAGTGGGAGGCCGGTCCTGGCTCCCAGGAAGACGACGCCGCCTCCCCGCGGGACGATCACAACTCCCGGATGGGGGGACAGGCTTCCCGCCTGGAGGCCTCCGGCGCCGGCATCCTCATGATCCCCGCGGGTCCCGGGGGGTTGGATCTCGAGACCCTGCTGCGCTATCTCGCCCGCATGGAGATCAACGAGGTCCTGATCGAGGCCGGCGCCACCCTGGCCGGCAGCGCCCTTCAGGCCGGCCTGGTCGATGAACTGGTGCTCTACCTCGCCCCCCACCTCATGGGCGACGCCGGGCGTGGCCTTTTCCATCTCACCGGCCTGGAACGGATGGCCGACCGTCTGGCCCTGCACATCCAGGACCTGCGCCAGATCGGTCCGGACCTGCGGCTCACGGTCGTGCGGAAGGGGTGAACTGGAGCGACCTCCGGCCGATCTGGTTGTCGGTAGCGGTGCAGGGCTGAAGCGGAGGCTCGCCCGTCCGCTGGAACAGGGCGAGTATCCTGAGAATTCTTTCCCCCGCGGACCCTAGGTACATAATGCGTTGGGCAGACCGGGTATTAGGTTGTCCCAGCCCGAATGCCCGCCTCTCCGAAGAAGTCCCATCAACCGAATGGCTAACACTGTCGAGCCCCCATAGCGCTTTGTCCGCGCCGCGCAGGGTTTCGAGGCGATCAGGTGGATGATCTGTTACTTGCGCGGCAACACCTGTCTGGCCGACGGAGGCCCTGATGAGCACGACCGTCGCGGATGATTTGCTCCTGCACACGATTGTCGACCTGACGTAAGGAGGGCATGCCAGGACCGTGAAAGAATTTCAACCAGAAGGGGCAATGATCCAGCCTGCATCCCAGGAGGAGATACAGCGGCGGAATGCCGAACTGGAGGGGCGAGATGCCGCCCGCATCGCCGAGCTGGAGGCGGAGATCGCCGCGCGCCAGGTGGCGGAGGCGCGGTTGCGCGAACGCGAGGAACGCCTGCGGCTGATCACCGAAAACATTACCGAGTTTTTCTGGCTCAGTGACGCCGCCATCAGCCGGATTGAAGCATGAACGCGGCGCTGACCCGCTTCATCGAGACCCGCGAGGCCCTGCGCGACGCCCTGGAGTGCGAGGAATTCGTCCTGCACTACCAGCCGCAGATCGACCTGCGCACCGGACGCCTGGTGGGGGTCGAGGCCTTGGTGCGTTGGCAGCGGCCCGAGGTGGGGCTGGTCATGCCGGGGGCGTTCATCGACGTCGCCGAGGAGAGTGGCCTGATCGTGCCCCTGGGCCGTTGGGTCTTGGTGGAGGCCTGTCGCCAGGCCGCCGCCTGGCGGGCCAGCGGCTGGCCGGACCTGGTGGTGGCGGTGAATATCTCCGCCGCCCAGTTTCGCCATGCGCGGATCGGCGCCGAGGTGCTGGCGGTATTGGCCGCGACCGGCCTGGCCCCCGCCGGCCTGGAAGTGGAACTGACCGAATCGATCCTGTTGGAGGGGCGGGAGGCGGCCCTGGCCACGGTGGCGCAATGGCAGGCGCGGGGCATCCAGTTGGCCATCGACGACTTTGGCACCGGCTATTCCAGCCTGGCCTATCTCAAGCGCTTCGCCGCCGACAAGATCAAGATCGACCGCTCCTTCATCGTCGGCATGGCCGAGGATGACGCGGATCGCGCCATCGTCCAGGCGATCATCGACCTGGCCGGGGGGCTGAAGCTGCGGACCATCGCCGAGGGGGTGGAGGAGGCGAGCCTGGCCCGTCAACTCCAGCTCATGGGCTGCGACGAGGCCCAGGGCTATCTGTACGCGCCGCCCCTGGCGGTGGCGGAACTGGAGGGGTGGTTGCGGGCGCGGGAGGTATCATCGGTGGTTTGCTGTAAGGCCTGCTGAGGAAGCGGTTTGGATGCAATTAGGTGCGACCATGACTTACCCCTTACTCCGCGTCGTCCGGACCCGGCGCCTCCTCCCGGTGTGGATGCTCGCCGCGGCCCTCGCGGTCGGATGGTTCATGCCCCTGGCCCTGGCGGCCGGGACCTCGACCACGCCCGTCCCCGGTGATGCCGGCAGCGCGCGCCCTGCCGCAACCCAGGGAACTGATCACCAGGGCGTGCTCATTCTCTCCGGGGTGCAGTACGGCCTCCCGGTGGCGGAGGCCTTGATCGGCGGGACCGTGGCCGCCCTGACGGACAAGGGCGTCAGCATCAACGACATTTACGTTGAAATGCTCGACCTCGTCCGCAACGATGATCCGCGCTGGCGGGCCGGGCTGGCCAGCCTGTTGCGCGACAAGTTCGACAAGAAGGCCATCGGCCTCGTGATCGCCTCGAACCAGGCGGCACTGGACTTTCTGGCGCAGGAGGGCCAGGACCTCGCGCCACCCGGTACGCCGGTGCTGTCAGCCCTCCTCGGGAACCCGGACGTGGCCTGGCGCGGGTCACCGCGCCCGGTCCATAACCTCATCAACCGCTACGACATCGCCGGGACGATTCGCTACGGTCTCGCCCTCTTTCCGCGGACGCGGCGTCTGCTCGTCGTGGCGGGTGCGGACGAGCAGTCCTCTCCCTTCTTCGCGCAGGCCGACGCCGCACTCGCCGCGCTGCCTGGCCAACGGGAGATCGAAGACACCGCGGCGCTGTCCCACGACGAGATGCTGCAACGCGTCTCGGCGTTGCCGCCCGATACCCTCGTGCTCTTGGGTAGCTATTTCAAAGACCGGACGGGGCGCCCCTTCATTCCGGTGGAGGTCGCCGCCGAAGTCGCCAAGCGGGCGAATGCCCCGGTATTGGCGCTTTACGATGCCCACGTCCGCGAAGGTCTGACCGGCGGTTCGGTCGTGCCCACCGCGACGGTCGGCCGGCGCGCCGGCGAAATCGGCTTCGATCTTCTCACCGGCGTCCGCCGGCTCAATGCCGACGACACCGACGACACCGTGCCGCCGCAGCCGCTGTTCGACTGGTTACAACTCCAACGCTGGGGCGCCGACCCCGCCAAGCTCCCCGCGGACACCGAGTTCCTGAACCGCCCACGGACGCTGTGGAACGATTACCGCGACGCCGTCATCGCCGCGTCGGCGGCATTGCTGGTGTTGACGACCCTGGTCGTCGCCCTGGCCGTCGAGAACCGTCGTCGCAAGCGGGCCCAGGCCGCCCTGGGCGAGAGCGAGCTGCGCTACCGCACCATTGTCGACAGCGTTGTCGATGCCATTTTCGTCCTGGACCAGGCGGGCCACTTCCTCGCCGTCAACGATCATGCCTGCCGGCAGTATGGCTACACCCGCGATGAGTTCCTGAAGCTCCACATCACCGCCATCGACACCCCGGAGGATGCCGTCCATGCCCCGGCCCGCCTGGCGGTGCTCGACCGCGACGGCCGCGCTACATTCGAGGCCCGGCACCAGGATGCCCAGGGCCACCCCCTGGCGGTCGAGATCCGGTCGAGCAAGATCCTCTACAACGGGCAGCCGGCCATGCTCAGCGTGGTGCGGGACGTCACCGAACGCCAACGGGCGGAGGCCGAGCTGCGCGAGAGCGAGGAACGCTTCCGCACTCTCTTCGAGGAAACCCGCCAGCCTCTGGCGCTGATGGAGGACGGCCGCTTCATCGCCGCCAACCCGGCGTCCCTGGCCGTGCTGCGCCTGGAACGGCCGGAGCAACTCATCGGGCATACTCCCGGGGATTTTTCGCCTCCCTGTCAGCCCGATGGCCAGACGTCCGCCGCGAAGGCCGCCGAGATGATCCGCATCGCCTGTGAGGAAGGCGCCCACGAGTTCGAGTGGGAACATGTGCGACCCGATGGCGAGCGCTTTCCGGCCATCATTCTCCTCACCGCCATCAGCGAGCGCCAGCGGACCCTGCTGCATGTGGTCTGGCGCGACATCAGCGCCCAGAAGCAGGCCCAAGCGCGGGCCGAATACCTGGCCTACTTCGATGCCCTCACCGGCCTGCCCAACCGGACGCTGGGCCTGGACCGTCTGACCAAAACACTCGCACAGGCCCAGCACCACCGGCGCCCCCTGGCCCTGCTCTACCTCGACCTGGATCGCTTCAAGCACGTCAACGACCGTTATGGTCATCTCCAGGGCGACCGTCTGCTACAACAGCTCACGTTGCGTCTGTCCCGCGACCTGCGGGCGGAAGACACCCTGTGCCGCCTGGCGGCGGATGAATTCATGCTGGTCCTGCCGGAGGTGCGGTGTGACCGGCCCCTGACGGACCTGGCCCACCTCTGCGAGCGCCTGATCGCCCTGGGCAGCGAGCCCTTCGACCTCGACGGTTACCAGGTGTCTGTCGGCCTGTCGATCGGCGCCGCCCTGTACCCGCGGGATGGCACGGACGGCGAGACCCTGATGCGTCATGCCGACATCGCCCTCCAAGCCGCCAAGCATGCCGGGCGCCAGACCTACCGCTTTTTCGAGCCGGCCATGAACGCGGCGCTGACTCGCTTCCTCCAGACCCGTGACGATTTACGCGCGGCCCTGGAACGCGAGGAGTTCGTCCTGCACTACCAGCCGCAGCTCGAGCTGGAGACCGGGCGCCTGGTGGGGGTCGAGGCCCTGGTCCGCTGGCAGCGGCCCGGGGTGGGGCTGGTTCAGCCGGACGAGTTCATCGATGTCGCCGAGGACAGTGGGCTGATCGTCCCCCTCGGTGGCTGGGTGCTGCGGGAGGCCTGTTGCCAGGCCGCCGCCTGGCGGGCGGCGGGTTGGCCCGACCTGGTGGTGGCGGTGAATATCTCCGCCGTCCAGTTTCGCCGCGGGTCGCTCGGCGCCGAGGTGCTGGCGATACTGGAAGAAACCGGCCTCCCCCCCGCCGGCCTGGAATTGGAACTGACCGAATCCCTGCTGCTGGAGGGGCAGGAGGCGGCGCTGGCCACGGTGGCCCAGTGGCAGGCGCGGGGCATCCAGTTGGCCATCGACGACTTTGGCACCGGCTATTCCAGCCTGGCCTATCTCCAGCGCTTCGCGGTCGACAAGGTCAAGATCGACCGCTCCTTCATCCTCGGGATGGCCGAGGATGACGCGGCTCGCGCCATCGTCCAGGCGATCATCGACCTGGCCAGGGGGTTGAAACGGCGGACCCTCGCCGAGGGGGTGGAGGAGGAGAGCCTGGCGAGTCAGCTCCGCGCCATGGGCTGCGACGAGGCCCAGGGTTATCTGTATGCCCGGCCCTTGGCGGCGGCGGACCTGGAGCGGTGGCTGAGGGCGCGGGAGGTGTCCTGAGGCGCGGCGTCGGGGGCTGGCGCTGGACTGTTGGGCTCTGGCCGAAAATCAGTCGCTAAGCCTTGACCCCGTTTCCGCCCGTCAGTACCGCTTCCGCCAGACAAACCCGATTCCGTCCCCCGGCCTTGGCGGCATAGAGGGCATCATCGACCCGCTTGAGCCACTGGGCGGATGTCTCCTGGGGGCGATATTCCGCCACGCCAAAGCTGGAGGTGACCTGGCCGACCTCGGGGAAGGGTTCCCCAGCGACCAGTTGCCGCAGTTTCTCCGCCAGCTTGACGGCGTCCTCGCCACGCGTGTGCGGCAACAGCACCATGAACTCCTCGCCCCCCCAGCGGGCAAGCACGTCAACGGCGCGCACCTGGTCCTGGATGCGTCGGGTCAGTGCGATCAGGACCTGGTCGCCAACCGGATGGCCATGGGTGTCGTTGATCTCCTTGAAATGATCGAGATCGAACAGCATCAGGGACAGGGGTTGCTTGCGATAGCGCGCCACCCGGCGGATCTCGGCGGTCAGGGCCTCCTCGAAGTGATGCCGGTTCCAGACCCCGGTGAGGCTGTCGGTCGTGGCCAGGCGTTGCAGTTCGCGGTTGGCGGCCTGGAGTTCGCGGTTGGCGGCCTCGGCGGCCGCCCGCGCCTGCTGCAACGCCTCCTCGGCCGCCTTGCGTTGAGAGATATCGCGGGTCGTGGCCAGCAGGCGGGAGTGGCCGTCGATCAGGCACAGACTGAGACTGATTTCGGCCCAAAAGTGACTGCCGTCGCGCCGGCGTACCAGCCATTCGAAGGTTTGCGGTCCCTCGGTCTGTACACGCTTGTTGTGTTCCAAGGCGTCGGCCAGGGAATAGGGGGGTACCCCGGCCAGGAGGGCGCCGAAGCCCGCGGCCAGCACCGCCTCGCGGCTGCCGCCATACTGCTGCAACACGCGTTCATTGACGTCGAGGACCCGTCCATCCTCCGGGTCCTGGATCAGGATGCCTTCGCTGACGCTGTTGAAGATGGTGCGGTAGCGGCTTTCGCTCTCCTGCAGGGCGGCGTTGGCGGCTTGGATCTCGGCGGTGCGGGTCTGGACCTGTGCCTCCAGGTTCGCCCGCTCGGCCTCCAGGGCGGCCTGGGCCGCCCGGACCTCGGTCTGGTCGTGCAGACTGACCACGATGCCGGCGACCGCGCCCTGCTCCCGGTAGGGCTGTAGCATGACCTCGAGCCAGCGCTCCTGGCCCGTGGGGTCGTTGCCGTGGAAGGTGAAGTGCCGCGTCGCGCCGGCGAGGCTGGCCTCCAGGTGCGGCGTGATCTCGGCGTAGATCGCTGGCAGCTCCACCTCCGCGACCCGCCGCCCCGCCAGCCGCGCCGGCGTGCTGCCATGAAAGGCCGCAAAGGCGGGATTGACCATCCGGTAACGTAGGTCGCGGTCGATGAACATCAGCATGTCGCTGGCGGTCTCGACGGTCTGCTGGTAGCGCCGCAGGGCCAGCTCCGCGCGCTTGCGCGCGGTGATGTCGGCCACGATGCCCTCCAGGCGCTGGGCCAGGCCCTGGGCGTCGATGTAGAAACGCCCCAGGTCGCTGATCCAGCGTTCGGTCCCGTCCGACCGCCGGATGCGGTATTCCTTCGCGTAATCGTCGCCCGTCGCCCGGGCCTCGCGGTCCTCGTCCTCCACGCCCGCGCGGTCCCGCGGATGCAGGCAGGCCAGCCAGGTCGCATAGCTCGGCGGGGCCTCCGGCGGGAGGCCGAAGATCGCGCGGAAGGTGTCGGACCAGACGACCTCGTCGGTCGCCAGGTCCCAGTGGTAGGCCCCCAGGTGGGCGCCGGCGAGGGCCAGGCGCAGGCGTTCCTCGCTGCGTTGCAGGCGCTCCTCGGTTTCCTTCTGGGCGGTAATGTCGATGTGGGTGCCGAGCATGTACAGCGGTTGGCCGTGGGGGTCGCGTTCGACGACGAGGCCGCGATCGAGGACCCATTTCCAGCCCCCGTCCTTGCAGCGCAGCCGATGGACGGATTCGTAGACGGGGGTGGCGCCGGCCAGGTGGGCCTGGACCGCCGCCAGGGTCGGCGGCAGGTCGTCGGGGTGGACGCGGGTGGACCAGTCGTCGAGGTGGGTGCCAATCTCGCCTTCCGCATAGCCCAGCATCGCCTTCCAGCCGGGGGAGTAGTCCGCGGCGTTGGTATCGATATGCCAGTACCAGACCCCTTGACTGACGCCATCCAGGACGGCCTTCATGCGTTGCTCGTCCTGGTGCTGGCGCTCCTGCTCCAGCCGCTCGGCCCGGACCTGGGCCAGCGCGGACTCGCTCAGGTCCCGTTGCCGCAGGAGCTTGCGAAAGAAGAAGACGCCGACGGCCAGCAGCGCCAGGACGCTCGCCGCGACCACGAGCAGGGGCCTCGTCACGTGCCAGCTCGACTGCCAGATCTCGGTGGCGGAGATGTGAGTGACCAGCTTCCAGGTCTCGGCGACCTGGACGTGACCTTCCTGCAGGCTGGCGGGGTCAATGGTGGTCCAGCTCCAGAGGCCGCTGGCGGTGAGGATTTGACCGTCGGGCTGGGCGCTGATCCGTGCCCATTCCTGGGGGTGGCGTTGGCCGAGTTTGGCGTCGCGTCCGAACATGAAGCCCCAGGCATCCCGGGACTCGGGCGCCATCAGCCAGTAGCCGGCCGGATTCAGTAGCATGGGGTGCGATTCGTGACCCGGCGGGGTGAGCTGCCGCAGGTGGTCGAGGAGGGACTGGGCCAGATAGTTGATGACGAGTAATCCCTGGTCGCGCCCGTCGACGACGGGCAGGCGGATCGCCATCCGGATCATCGGCTTGTAGGGGACGTCGACGACCTCGTGCTCGATGTTCAGGTCGCCGGGCGAGAGATAGATCGCGCCCGGCGCCAGGCGGATCGCCTCCTGGAAGTAGTAGCGGGCCGATTTGTCCTGCAGGTCTTGCGCCGGGACGATGACCGGACCCTGTAGCGTGGCGTTGACGCGGGCCAGCTCCAGGCCGGTGGCGCTGAGCCAGCGGGCCTTGTCGTAGAGGGGGTTGAGGATGGCCAGGGTCAGGAGTTGCTGTGCCATCAGAGTTCGCGCCTGCGCTGGCGGCACCTTGAAGGCCTGGTTGATTCCCGGCTCCCGGACCAGGCCGCGGAGGTGGTTCAGCGGGGTGTCCAGGGCACTGAGGGCGGCGTCGGCGCCGTTGGCCAGGAAGCCGGATTCGGTGATCTTCAGTTTGTCCAGTTCTGCCCGGTGGTGGGTCAGTCCGAGGCCAAGCGCGACCAGGATCACTAGGGCGGCGGGGGGCAGGAAGTAGGTGGCAAAGGACTTCATGCCGGTGTGTCCGGAGAAAGAGGACGGTTTCGCGGCCGGCGGGTCGGTCCCAGCGGGGCGCTGCTCGTTGACGGCAGGGCGGTGGCCGGCGCCAAGCGTGGGGTGGGCGGCGCCAGCGTTGGGAGGTTGGCCAGAGCCGCGTCAAACTTCAGGTCGGCGATGGCCGCGCCAAGGGCCTGGGTGGCGGCCGCACCCGGGGTCACGGCCAGGGCCGGGGCCAACTCGTCGAACAGGTCGACGGCGGCCAGATTGTGTCGCGCCAGGGCGTCGCGCAGGGCCAGGCCGCGGTCCTTGATCAGTTGGTCCTGATAAACCTGGGTGACGAAGAAGGTGCTTGGCAGGCCAATGACCAGGGCCAGGAGGCCGAAGCCCAGGGCCAATTGATGACGAAAGTGGCGTGGGAAGGGCATGACGGGGCGTCCTCAGGCAGGATCACGTCAGGATCCCCGCCACCCGGGTTTATCAGGAGGGAGGTCGGCCCCTGGCGGTGATGCGGCTGAGGGCGGTTGCTCCCTGGGGCACGGGATACTGTGCCAGGCGGGGCCATCCGGGGTGACGATCAACCGATCCTGTGGCTCTCGCGAGCGAACAAACACGGGCCCGACAGGGGTGAGGGTCAACCTGAGAAAAATTCTAGCTGATAGCCCGGGAACGACAAGAGTGAACGGCAAAAGGAAAGCCTGAGGGTGGGGATTGTGGCGCGTCCTGGGGCGCGGCGGGCTAACAGGAGCCTCACGGCGCCAGCGGCGACCGCTGGGTGGATAGAGGGCGCGCACCATGGCGGTGACCACGCCGCGGATGCGCAGCTCCTGGCCCTCGCGCGGGTAGAGCGGGGGGAAGTCGGGGTGATGGGCGCACAGCCAGTAGCGGGCGCCCTGGCGGCGCAGCTCGCGGAGCAGGGTCTGGCCATCGAGCTCGGCCCAGACCAGGTCGCCCGCCTTCGGCGGCAGGCCACGGTGGACGATCAGGATGTCCCCGGCGCGGATGCCCCGGTCCTGGAGGGCATCGTCGGGGAGGGTGACGAAGGTGGTGGCCCCCGGGTCGGTGACCAGGTAGTCGTTGAGGTCGAGGACGCCCTCGGCATAGTCCTCCGCCGGGGAGGGGAAGCCGGCGGAGACCTTGTGGGCGAAGATCGGCCGGGCGAAGGGGGGCGGTAGCTCGCGCGGTGACGCTTCGGCTGGGTTAGACCCAGGCCACTGAGGGGCTAAGCTAGGGGCATGGAGCATGGGCAGAGACCGCAGGGTGGTTGGTGAAAATGATACTGGATTCAGATTACAGGCCAGCGGCATGCCGGGGTTGTGGTGCCGCCAGGTGAGCGAGGAACTGCTGGAGGCCGAGGCCGACTGGCAGTACCTCCTCAGCCACATCCGCGAGCTGGTACAGGACCTGCTACCCCAGCAGCGGCTCGACCGCTTCCTGGCCCGGCTCAACCGGGCACTGGACGGCCCCCTGCTCGACGAGCGCAAGCTCCGGCTGGTGCCGGACACCCTGCGGCTGTGTCCTCCCGCGATCCATGCCGGGGTGCTGGAGGCGGTGCTGACCGCCCTGCTCAAGGATTGCGCCCTGGAGATCCTGTACGAGAACGCCAAGGGTGAGCGCGGCCCGGCCCTGATCCACCCCCAGGCGATGGTCCAGCGCGGGCCGACGCCCTACCTCTTCGCCCTGAAGAACGACGAGACCGCCCCGGTGCGGACCTATGCCCTGCATCGCATGATCCGCGCGCGGGCACGGTTGGACGAGGCGGGGCGCAAGGCCGCGGGCTTTGATCTCGACCAGGTGATCACCAGCGGCCAGGTCGACTTTGGCCGCGGCGCGGTGATCGATCTGGAGCTGCGGTTGCGGGGCTATGCGGTCGATGTACTGCGGGCCTGCCCCATCACCCCGGCGCAGTTCATCGAGGACGAACCGGCGGGATCACCCTTCGTGGCGCGGGTGCGGGTGCCGGAGACCGGCGCCCTGTTGCGCTGGCTGCTGGGCTTGGGGGATAACGTCGAGGTGGTGGCGCCTGAGGGGCTGCGGCGGGTGATGGGGGAGCAGTTGGTGAGGGCGGCGGGGCATTATGCGAGGCTGGGCGGGATCGGAGAGGATGTGGGGGAAAGGATGGGGCCATGAGCCTCGCGTCGTGCCGAAGCGGTGGTGGGTCATCAGAGGCGAGTGGCAGATAGACCTGAGCACCGCGTTCGCGGCCTGGCGCGGTAGGCGTAAACTGTGGGGCCAGGTGTCTGGCGCGGAGTAGCTGGCGATGGTGAAAGCGGTGGCGGACAGCGGCGGCATCATGCCCGCGCCTCGCCTGATTCAGGGGGTTGAGCGCCTGGGGGCGACGCTTACGGAGGCGGAATTGTTCACGCGATTCATGCGTGAGTTCATCGCCGATGAGGCGAGCGCCATCTTCGTCGATGTCACGGGTGAATCCCTGATCATAGACAGGGAGCTGTTCACCGACCTGCGCGGGAAATGGAAGATCCAGAAAGGGGAACGCGCGGAATGGTTGTTGTATACCGCGGTGAACATCAAGCACCCAGACGAGATATGGCTGGAGTCCGGACGGGTTGGCGGGAATGACAAACGCTACTACCTGAGCCGGTTCGAAGTCGGCCGGCGCGGCTTGCTGGCGTGCGTGGCCGTTTTTGAACGCAGGCCAGGGATGACGGGAGCTTGGTCAGGCGTGACGAACTACGCCACCACGCGCGAAGACGATTACCTTGCGACCAAGCGCAGCCAGGAGGGATGGGAACTCAAGCATGGGAGGTGGGAGCGCTAGGGGGGCGTCCCTAGCGTCCAAGCGGGCGACTGGTAGCTCACGTCCCGAGGTCGCCGCACGCTGTGACACCCTCAGCCTACCCACTGTGGGTCGGAATTGCAACCTCCAGCTTTGCCTGATACTCCTGGCCAGTGCCGGGTGGCAGCCGCGCTTTTACTTGGCGGGGATTGGGGAATGCGTGCGCACGCCGGATGAAGGGTGACCAGGGCTCAATCCCCCTCTTCAAACTCCGCATTCTTGAACTTCAGGGTGCGGCAGTTTTCCCTGACGGCCCGTTGCAGGTCAGCATCGAAGCCCAAGCCGGATTCGGCCTGGATTTCCACGCTGATCTTGACCTTCACGCCCATGCGGGTCGTGAACTGCTGGACCACCTCGTCCACCAGGTCGGCGAATTGCTTCTTGGCCAGGATGGGGTCGAGGTCGATGCCGCCGTAGAACCGCTTCTTGGGGCTCGGCACGCCCGCCAGGCCGCCACCGCCGGGGATGGCTCCACCCGGGCCGATGGTTCCACCGCCGGCGGACGCGCCGCCGCCGGGCGTCGTCCCACCGCCGGACTGGTAGAAACCACGGGTCGGATCACCGACGCCCCGGCCATCCCCTCCTCCCGGATTGGCGCCATCACCACCCTGCCCGTCCCCGATACCTTGTGATCCCCAGTCCATCGCGTTTGTCCCGCTCCCTGACCCAGCGGCCGCCGCTGCCCGCTCGGCCGCTAGCAGTGCCGCCACGTAAGCCGCCGCGGCCCCTGGCTCGATCAGCAGCAAGGCGGCATCCAGGGTGAAGGGGATGCGCTTGCCGAAGCTGAAGCCCAGGTAGCGCACTTCATCACCCTGCCCTTCCTGGCCCTGGGCGATGGCGAAGAAGTCCCGACTGTCCAGGCCGTCGTTGAGGGTGGCCTGGAAGACCTGGCTGTCCAGCAGGCGAGGCAGGTACAACTGCTGACAGCTCTGATGCCAGACGGTCTGGGCACTGACCGCGACCACGCCGTCCTTCCAGAACCAGGTCTTGAGGAGCTGGTGCAGATGGAAGGGCGACCAGGCGGTGATGAGGAGTTCCTGGTCCTTGAGGACGTGCTCGATCTCCTGGGTCAGGTTCGCCGCCCCGGCGTTGAGAAGGAAGTGCTCCCACTTGACCTCGGACAGGCCCTTGCGGGGGCTGGCCTCCTGCAGGGGGGACAGGAGCCAGCGGTAGGTCTCGCGCAGCAGGCGCTTGAGGACCTCGAGGTCCTGGTCCAGGCTGGCGCTGGCCTGCTGGGCCTGGTAGGCGTCCAGATTGAGCTTGAGGTCCTTGATGTCGGCGACGATGGACTGCCAGGCGAGGACGGACCGGACCTGGTCCTTGAGCCGGTTGCGGCTCTCCTCGTCGGCGGCCAGGAATAGCAGGCGGTTCTGCTTGAAGCGCGGCTGCTCCCCGCGGTTTTTGAGGATGACGCTGGCCAGTTCGGTGGCCAGGTTGGGGCCGGAGCGACTGAAACCCGCCTCCGGGGGCAGCACCACCAGGCGCAAGGCCCAGTCGTCCGGCACGTCGCCGCTGGGGGTGAAGACATGGATGCCGCCAAAGAGGCCGGTGGCCAGGGTCTTCTGCAGGCGCTCGCGGATGGCGGGCACCACGTCCTCCTTGTCGCTGAAGCGGCGCATGCGCTCTTCCTTCTCCCGACGCAGGTTGGGGCGGGTGTCCAGGTAGTAGCGATGATTGACGCGGTTGAGGTAATGCAAGCGGTCCCCCAAGCGGCGCAGGGCGTCCTTGTAGAGGCCGACCGCCTGGCCGGGCTGGGCGGCGCCGAGGAGGATGCGCTCGCTCTCGACGCCGCGCACCATCTGGTTGGCGGTGCTGGGGGCGCTGCCGAGGAAGATGGTGCGGGCGGTACGGCGGCAGGCCTGGAGGGCGCCCAGGCGGGTGTCGGTGCGCTCGATCTCGGTGGTCTCGGCGCGCTCGCCGTCCACGTCGCGCTCCAGGACCGGGTCCCAGCCCTGGGGCAAGGGGTAGATGGCGACGTTGCGGATGTCGCCGTCGTAGAGGGGCAGGCTGCCAGGGAGGATGAGCAGGTCATTGTTCCCGTCCTGCCACAGGCGATGGATGACCTTGGCCATCAGCTTGAGCACCCCGCGGGTGCGCTGGAAGTTGTCCAGGCTGGACCAGTCCTCGTAGAGGCGGTCGAAGACCTCGGGGTGGATGGGATAGGCGCGCAGCAGGCGCTGGAAGTAGTGGCTGTCCTGGGTCTCGGCGGGGAAGTCGGCGCGGTTGGCGGTGTAGAAGTCGGCGAAGGCGCGGCACACCGCCTCCGCCGCCTCGGGCTGGGCGACGGCGCGGAACAGCCGGCGCCGGACGATCTCGAAGGCCTCCTCGGTGGCCACCGGCTTCCACAGGGCCTGGACCCGGCCGAAGTAGTGCTTCAGGGATTCCAGGGCCTTGACCCCGCGCTGGCTGCCGGCCTCGCGTTCCGACTCCGGCAGGGAGGCGAGCATGACGGCGGTGGGCACCGCCTTGAGGGCCTCGGTGAGGGCCTGGATGAAGGACAGATTGGAGTCGAAGGTGCCGCCGCGCAGGGGCTTGCCCTCCTCGAACTGACGCACGTAGGCCACCAGCTCATCCACCAGGATGACGCAGGGGGCGTAGGTGGCCAGCAGGGTCTCCAGGCTGGCCTTGCCCGGGGAGGTGCCGGAGGCGTCGGCGTCCGCCACCAGGGCATAGCCCGCGGCCCCGCCCAACTGCCAGGCCAGGTCGCCCCAGAGGGTGTTGAGCGCCTGTCCCTCGCGGACCAGGGGCTGGTTGGGGGAGGACTGGTTGCCGTCCAGGACCACCACCCGCGCCCGGGGCAGGGTGGTGACCCCGGCGGCGTCGAGGAGGGCGGAGACCCCGGGGAGGTCGCTGGCCGGGACCTGGGCACTGGCGAGGTGATAGACCGCCAGCTCGGTATGGGTCTTGCCGCCACCAAAGGCGGTCTGGAGCTGGATGACCGGGTCGCCCCCGCGGCCGGTGAGGCGGTGGAGCACCGAGTCGAACAGCAGGCGCATGCCCTCGGTGATGTAGGTGCGCTGGAAGAACAGCACCGGGTCCTGGTACTCCGGCGTGGCCTTGCCGGCATGGACCCGGGACAGGTCGGCGGCGAACTCGGCCTGCTGGAAGGTGCCTTTGAGCACGTCCTCGTGGGGGACGGCGATCTCGCGCCAGGGCTTCAGAGTCATAGCGTTACCTCACGGGACCTTTGCCAGATGTGCAAGAGCGCGCATACCGGCGATAAATACCTGGAAACTGGGTGAGTGATTACCGTCCCAGCCCATCATCCGCCCCAGGCGCCGGGCGCCATCATTCTTCTGGAACCCCCTGATCCAATGTTCCAGATCCCGAGAGGGCTTGGCGCGGAGATCGGGATTGGGGCACTTTTTGCGCAGGGCCAGGGGATTCACGCCGGCTTCCGGATAGGCCATCGCCAATGCCTGGGGATCGCCCAAATACCAACTTTCCAACTCCTGACAAACCAGGCGGATCAGCACCTTGCGATCCGTGATGGCGGCCATCGCTTGTAGCCGGGACTTGAGGGCGGAACAGTCGGCATTGTCATTGTCACGCATAATCACAAAACAGGCTCCAGGCTCCCGCCAGCCCTTGAGCTTGATGGGAATACTCCGTTCCAGATCGGTCCTGCCGCGATGCGCGACGCATAAAAAGTCCCGCTCATGCTGCCAGCCCGGGATCAGCCGGGGCAGAAACTCCAACAGGAACGCCTTCATGGACGGCTCTTCCAGCAACAGGATCACCCGGCCCATCAGGGGTGGACCCCCTCGAACAGGCCCTGACGCCACAAGTACCCCGGCAGGTCGCCGGCCTCGACCAAGGCGCGCAGGTTCTCGGAATCGCTCGCGCGCTGGATCGTCGCAAAGCCGCCTTCCTTCCGCAGGTAATAAATCTCCTCCAGCTTGAGCGCGTCCAGAAAATCCGGCGAATGGGTAGAGACAAAGACCTGTCCACCGCGCTGGGCATAATCGCGGAACTCCTCCGCCAACTCGGCCAGCAATTCAGGATAGAGCTGGTTTTCCGGCTCCTCGACGGCCAGCAACGGGAAAGGCTTCGGGTCATAGAGCAGCACGAGATAAGCGAACATCTTGATGGTGCCATCGGAGACAAAGCGCGCAATGAAGGGATCCTTGAAACTGCCATCCTGAAAACGCAGCACCAGGCGTCCGTCTTCGGTGGGTTTCGCTTCCACCTGCGTCACACCGGGTACGCGCCGCTTCATGGCGTCGAGTACCCGCTCGAAGCGGTCACCGTGGTAAGTGAAGAGATACTGGGCGACCTGGGCCAGATTGTCGCCACGGGTGGAGAGATGTTCCGCGTAGCCCTCCTCGGTGCTGGGGCGGGCCTCGGCGATGTGGAAATCGGAAATCTGCCAGTTCTCGATCAGGTTGCGAAATTCGGCCACGACCCGAAAGTCCTTGAACTGGCCGAGCCCTTTGATCGCCAGGACATCGGGTTCGTCGAGCACATACTCGGCGCGTTCCTCTTCAGCCCCTTCCTGACCATAAACCTGCTCGTTGGTGATGGCCGTGCCCCGACCCTTCGAGAAATCGACAAAGTGCCAAGGCTGACCGCGCTGGCCGCGACGAAATTTCAGCACCTCACGTTCCACCACCACCCGGCCATCCTCCTCGTCAATGGCAAGGTTATAAGTCGCCAGCCGGCCGCCGGATTCCCTGAACTTGAGTTCGATGCGCAGCGGCCCGCGTTGATGGCGACTCCGCAATTCCTTGAGCCCACCGCGCCGAGCTACGGCCTTCCCCGCGCTCAGGGTCAGCGCGTCCTTGAGGAAGGTAAAGACGTCGAACAGGGTACTTTTACCGGTGCCATTGGCGCCCACCAAGGCCACTAAACGCGGCAGATTCTCCAGTCGCGCCTTACGGAAGACCCGGTAGTTCTCGATCTCGATCGACTCGATTTGCATGACCACCTCCTCAGAGATCTAGCGGCCTTTGCGAGCCCAAGAGACCGGCCTCGCTGGCGGCCTGCTCGATGCCGCTCCAGGCGGTAATGAGTTCGTTATAGGCCCGGGCGTCCTCGGCCCAGCCCTGGCGTTCGCAGAGGGTATAGAGCCGGTAGGCCAGGGCGCGGATGGCCTCGCCGCGGGTAGGCATGGGCGCCAGCAGGGCGCCGGCGGCGACCTCGCCATCCTGATTGAGGGCACGGATCAGCTGGTGCAGGGCCTCCCAGACGGGGGTACGGGTGTCCTGGACAGGGGACCAGTCCGGGGGCAGCTCCGCCCAGCGCAGCAGGCGCACCTCGCCCTGGCCGGAGGCGATGACGCCCGCCTCGGCGAGACCCGCGGGACTGGTGCCCTTGGCACGGGCCAGGGTGTCCGCGTCGCCATACTTGCCGATGGCCCAGCCGTGGGTCTCGAACCAATGCAGGCAGAATTGGGTGTCGCGGTCGAAGTCGTCCTCGGCGAGGAAGCGGTTGATGTGTTGCAGGGCGGTGCGCACGCTCATGGGGGTGCCGTCGGCCTCCAGCACGGCGGCATACTTGCTGAAGATGGCCATGCCGGGGCCGATGATGGCCTGGGACAGGTCCACTGGCGCCACCGGGCTGTTGATGCCGCCGCGGGTCATGTCTTCCAGGGCCTCGGGTAGTGCGGCGTTGAGTTCGCGCAGGAACTCGCGGCGGCTGATGGTGGGAGCGTCGGAATCGCGTTTGCGGCAGACGAGGACAATGCTGGAGGCGAGGGCGTTGGTTTCTGCACCAACCATCCGGCGATCAAGTTCCGTTCGCATCGGCCAGGTGCCGGTGAGGGCGAAGCCAGCACGGACTACCGCGTCTAGAAAGGTTTCCCAGCCCGTACTGGAGGTGCCCACGTCACCCTTAGTTTCGGCTTGCTTGAAGGCATAGTAAATGGTGACCGGGAAGGCCGGATGGGCCTGCTCGGCCAGGTTGTGGATGGCGCGGGTCATGCCGTCGAGGAAGAAGCCTTCGGCCTTTTCTTTACTGCCATGGCGGTAAGGGGTGGCGACCAGTTCCTCGGCCTTGGGTACGGCCAGCGTCGCGTAAAGCCCGGGGAAGATCGGCTTTAGACTCTTGCGAAGCCAGACGTAAAAGAAGTCGGAGAGATCTGCATACCCGATGTTGTCGTAATAAGGAGGATCGGAGGAGATGACCTTGGCCGTACTTATGACCTGTGATTGGGCATCTGCTTGGGATGCAAATCCAGCCACATAAGGCCAGACATTCTCAAGTCCGGTATGGATAGACTTAATGCCCCCTTCAAAATTTCCGCTCGAATCAGACAGTGGATTACTTTCTACAAAATCCCAAACCATCGGAATCGCTTGTCGTCCAAAAGTATTGCGTGCGTGTTCCCTAAGGGAGGCCCAGGCGCAGACACCTGAATTCCGGTCAGCTATTTTGTCCGTCGCAAATCCCAAATACACCCCCACCGCCTGTGCATACGCCTTCGCCCCGTTGCCTCCAACATCCAGCCCTGTGCTGTCATCGACCATCCCTGCTGCCCGCGTATCCTTGTGGCATTTCTCGATGGCCACCTGCACCAGATCGGAAAAGGTAGTCAGCGCAACGAGTTGGCGGGGCGTGAAGAGGTCGCCATAGGTTTTTAGTCCATAGAGCGGCGGCGAGAACCAGCGCGGGTTCTCCGGCATCGCAACTTCCGGCTTCCAATCGGGCTGCGCTTCGTGCGCGATTGTTTCCTGCTCAGGCGTGGGGGCGAGATAAACGCGACCTCGCTTCCCCTCGGCCACGACGGCCATCAGTCGTGCGCCCATGCGCCCAGCGTTGGCTTCCGCGTAAATGTGTTTCGGTTCGATGGGCGTATGGGACAACAAGCACTGGAAATTTGCCCCGCGGGTAAGCTTGGTGCCGTTCTTCGCGCTCTCCGGCAGTTTCCCGACCTTCACCATAAAGCGATAACGATCTCCTTCGACCACTGGCGCCACATAGGCCTCCTTGCCCGCCTTGCTCGACAGCACAAAGGTTGAGGCCAGCGGTACCTCGGCATGACTGAAGACCGGGTTGGGGCTTCTCACCGTTCGCGCCCACAGCCAGGCGATCACGGTGAGCTTATCCCCCAGGATGGGCTTCAAGTCCGGCCGTTCGGCGATCATCTCCGCGGTGATTTCGATCTTGGGGAAGAGGTGGCCAATGCGCTTTTCCGCCTCCGCCCGCATCCAGGCACCATAGCGACGCACGTCCTCGGCCAGGCCCTTGGCGCCGGACCAATCCTCGACCAGCTTGCCCTGCTTCTGGTCCTTGGGCAGGGGTCCCACCGGCGGCCGGTTGGCGAAGCGCGGCGGGATCTCGATCATCGCCTTGTTGATGGTCACGGCCACCGGGTTGAGGTCCGAGGCCCAGGCCTCCAGCCCCAGACGCTGGGCTTCCAGCGGTAGCGCCCCGCCCCCGGCGAAGGGGTCATGAAAGGCCGGTAGTTTGTCCGGGTTGAAAAGCTCCGCCGCCTGGGGGTGTCCCTTGTTCAGGGCACAGGTCTCGCGCCAGCTATTCCAGATCTCCGCCCGGGCGCGGGCCAGCACCTCCTCGTTGTTGGTGTTCTCCCACTGCACCAGGTCCTCGATGATCTTGAACAGCCGCTCCCGTTCCTGGGTGGCCTTTTCCTTATTCACCCCCCGCCCCAGGTGGCGCTCGTAGCCGGGGTCGTTGACCATCTGGGCGAAGATCACCGCCCGCGCCGCCGCCAGGGGCCGGCGTGCCCACCAGAGGTGCAGGGTGCTGGGGTGGCCATGGCGGATCGACTTTTCCCGCGCCGCGGCGGTGTTGATCTTGTCCAGCGGCAGGGCGACTTCGATGAGCTTCTTAGGGGTCTTGATGGCGGTCATGGTGGGTCAACTCCATGGGGCCGGACGGCTCAAGGCGAAGCCATCGGGTTTGATGATCCGGTCGGGTAGCTGGCTGGCGCGCAGCTTGTCTTCCCCAATGGTGAGGTAGCCATGGGCGTGGCGTTTGAGTTCGTTCGAATATCGACCCGGCGGGAAGGCGACGATGACACGCTTGGTTGGAAACCGCTCGCGCACTCGGCGTATGGGGGTGGTCAGATCACTGTCCCCGGAGACAATGAGCGCGATATCGAAACCGTCATCGAAGGCATCGCACAGCAACTGGAAGGCAATGTTGACATCGGTCATCTTCTCTTCGTAGTCCGGCCAGTTGGCGCCGCATTGCCAGCATTTGCGCTTTTTTTCCAGGTAATGGCCGAACTGGCATTGCACGCCCTGTTGCGCCAGCGCCTCGAGGTAGTCGTTCTGGCGCTTTTGATCGGCAGCGTTGCGGCCGTTGTTGCGAATACGGGTGGAAAAGTAATGGGTTGTCACGAGGTGCTGGCCCGGCTTGAGCAAATGCCGGGCGAGCAGGGCGACGTCCAGCCAATAGTAGCGTTTGAAGCCTGAGTGCTTGAGGCCGAAATAGAGGTTGAATCCGTCCACGTAGGCGATCAGTCGTGCCATTCACACATCTCCAGCTTGTACCCGTCCCACCGCCTTACCCTCCCCTGCCAGGGGTGGGGATCAGGAGAATCAGGGTCTTATGCCGCCGGGGCCGCACTGGCGACTGGGTTGTACGGTACTGATACGTCGGCTTGACGGTGCCGGGAGCCATGTTCATAATCGTGTTTACTAACCCCGCCGGAGATAGCATCTCCGGCCCGACGCCCCGAAAGGGGCGTCTCTTTTTGTGGCGCAAGGGTCCCATCAGCGGGAACAGCGCCAGCCCGACGCCTCCCTCGTGGAGGCGTTTTGCTTTTCGCCCGCCCTCCAAGCTCACTGCGACGCCTCCGGCTCCGTGGCACGGTCGAGCAGTTGGCTCAGGTTCAGATTGACACTGGTGGTCGCCCAGTCCGGCTCCTGGGAGAAGGGCCGGCGGACGTAGTAGGGTCCCGCGCAGGTCTCGCCGTCGACCAGGACGATGGCGAGGATGAACTTGTCCCCCTGGTTGAAGCCGGCGAGGATCTCGTTGCAGGTGACGGTGATGGTGCTCTGGCCCTGGGCGCGGCCCTTGACCTCGAGGTGGCGCGGCGGAGGCAGGCGGCCGTCCCGGGCCGGGGGCTGGCTGGTGACATCCCAGCCACAGTTTTGCGCCGAGACATCGCTTACCTCGTGGCCCAGGGCGCTCTCGGCATCCATCACCGCGCGCATGGCGAGTTGCTCGATGCGGGCGCGGGCCACGGGGTCGGCGCTCCAGGGGTCCGGGGCGGGGGCCAGGCCCTGGCGTTGGCGCAACAGGCCGGCGGGGATGACCAGGGCGCCGCCGAGGATGACCGGGGTGGCGGAGACCAGGTGGCGGCTGGCGAGCAGGGCCTTTTCCCGCGACTCGCGGCGGGCGGTGAGGTCATCGAGGGTGCGGCGGACGTTCTCCAGGGTCAGGCGCACGTCCCTGCCGGCGGCCAGGTCGTCCTGGAGCTTGATGTAGCGGTCGGACCAGAAGTTGATCTCCTTGACCAGGCGCTCGTGGACCGCGGCCAGGGTCTTGTCCACCGCCCGCTCGCGGCGGGTGCGCACCGTGGTGTAGTGGTCGGGGACCAGGTGGCGGGCGGCGTGGGCCAGGGCGCGGGGCTCCAGGTCGTGAGCGATCCAGGGGGCGGCGAGCAGATCCTCGATCAGGGGCCGGTGGGCGGGGTCGAGGGGCTCCAGGTCCAGATGCGGCGCCCAGCCGGCGTCGGCGGCGAGCAGGTCGCCGCCGGCCGGGTCCGCCCCCGCCGGCTGGAGGGTGACGAAGTGCAGGCGGCGGGAGGCCAGCCGGGTGGGGTCGGCGCCCTCCTGGATGGCGTGGTCGATGAGGAACAGCACCCGTGGCGTGAGGCCGGGGTCCGCCGGGTCGACCAGCACCGCGCCCTGCTTGAGGCTGGGGCGGTGGGCCTCCAGCACCAGGTCGGTGAGGGCCTGCATCAGGGGATGGGCGGGGTGGAGCAGCTCGGCCGGGGCGGCGCCGACCCGGTCGGTGAGGCGCACCGCCTGCTTGTCGAAGCAGACCCGTCCGTAGCGGGGCAGCACCGGGGCGGGGTAGCGAGGGTCGCGGCCGCTGATCTGGCGGTCGCGCTCGCGCAGGCGGGCGGGGACGTGGGGGATCTCGTAGCGGCCGGGCTCGCGGGGGCGCAGTTCGCCCCCCCAGTCGGCGAAGGCCTGGGCGAAGAAGGCGCGCAGGAAGTAGGGCTGGAGCTTGCGCGCCTCGGCCTGGTCCATCTCCGCCTTGACGGCGAACAGGCGCTGCTCGTCCATGACCTCCTCGCACAGGGCGTTGCGCTGGAGGATGTCCTGGAGGTGGTGGGTGTCGAGGGCGCCCTCGACCCGGGCCAGCAACTCGGCGCGGACTGCGGGATCGTCGCCGCCGCGGATGGCCGCGATCAGCAGGTCCTTGAGGCTGGTGTCCTCGAAGACCGCGCCGAGGATGTCGAACACCCGCCCGCCAAGGGCGGCGCGCTCCACTTCCAGTTTTTCGAACAGGCGCTGGAAGACGTCGCCCTCGCGGGTCTCGGCGGCGACCAGGTTCCACAGGTGGCAGACCTCGGTCTGGCCGATGCGGTGGATGCGGCCGAAGCGTTGCTCCAGGCGGTTGGGGTTCCAGGGCAGGTCGTAGTTGACCATGAGGTTGGCGTTCTGCAGGTTGACGCCCTCGCCGGCGGCGTCGGTGGCCAGCAGCAGGCGCACCCCGGGGTCGTTGCGGAACAGTTCCTGGGCCTTGCGCCGTTCCTCGCGCTTGATGCCGCCGTGGATGAGGACCACGGCGGCCTCGCTACCCAGCAGGCCGCGGATGCGCACCGCCAGGTAGTTGAGGGTGTCGCGGTGTTCGGTGAAGAGGATGAGCTTGCGCGTCTGGCCGCTGGCGTCGCGCATCTCCGGGGTGTCTTGCAGCAGGCGGGAGAGTTCGTCCCACTTGCGGTCCTGGCCGGCGTGGACCAGTTGGCGGGCCTGCTCCTCCAGGTCGGTGAGGATCAGGAACTCGGTCTCCAGTTCCTGGATGGTCTGGGCGGCGGTGGCCTGATCGACCAGGGTCTCTTCCAGGTTCTCATAGTCCTCCGCCGAGAGGGCCTCGGCGGCCTCCCACAGGTCCTCGGGCAAGCCCTGGGGGTCGGCAAAGGTGTCGGCCAGGCGCTGGCCGCGGCTGAGGAGCTTTTCCTCGGCGACCCGGCGCTGGAGCTTGTGGCGCCGGCGGCGCAGGGACTGGTAGATGGCCTCGGGGCTGGAGGCGAGGCGGCGTTGCAGGGTGGTGAGGGCGAAGCCGACGGTGCCCTTGCGCTTGCCGTCGGCCAGTTCGTCGGCCTTGGCGAACTGGGTTTTGACGTAGTCGGTGACCGCGGCGTAGAGGGCCGCCTCCCGGGGGGAGAGCTGGTAGTTGACGGTGTAGGCGCGGCGCGGGGGGAAGAGCTTGCTGCCGTCGAAGCGCAGCATGTCCTCCTTGACCATGCGGCGCATGAGGTCGGCGACATCCACCTTGTGGGCGCCGTCGCGGAACTTGCCGTAGAAGCGGTCGGCGTCCAGCAGTGACAGGAAGAGCTGGAAGTCCTCCTCCTTGCCGTTGTGGGGGGTGGCGGTCATCAGCAGGAAGTGGCGGGTGATGGAGCCCAGCAGTTCCCCCAGCAGGAAGCGCTTGGTCTTGTTGACCTTGGTGCCGAAGTAGCTGGCGGAGAGCTTGTGGGCCTCGTCCACCACCACCAGGTCCCAGCGGCTCAGGGCGAGGAGTTCGCGCAGGTCCTCGGCGCGGGCCAGTTGGTCGACGCGGGCGATGAGGTGATCGCTGGCCTCGAAGGGGTTGCCGCCGCGGGTCTGCTCGACCAGCTCGCGGGAGAAGAGGGCGAAGGTCAGGCCGAACTTTTCCGCCAGTTCGTCCTGCCACTGCTCGACCAGGCTACCCGGGGCGACGATGAGGACGCGGCGGGCGTCGGCGCGTAGGTCCAGCTCGCGGATGTAGAGGCCGGCCATGATGGTCTTGCCGGCGCCGGGGTCGTCGGCGAGGAGGTAGCGCAGGGGCTGGCGCGGCAGCAGGGATTCGTAGACGGCGGTGATCTGGTGCGGCAGGGGTTCGACGTTGGCGGTGTGGATCGCCATCAGGGGGTCGAAGAGGTAGGCCAGGTCGATGCGGTAGGCCTCGGCGGCGAGCTTGAAGGCCGCGCCGGAGGCGTCAAAGGCCCAGGGCCGGCCGGCGACCGCCAGGTCGAGCAGGGGCTCGTCGCTACGAAACAGCATACGCTCGCGCACCTGACCGGCAGGGGTCTTGTAGTAGACGGTGCGGGCGTCGGGGCCGACGGCCTCGGTGGTGACGATGCGTACCACCTGGCACGGTTCCAGGCCGGTGACCGCGGCGTTGGGGGTGAGGTCTTCCAGGCGGAGCATGGGGTTTCAGTGCCCGGGGGTGGGGGTGAGACGGGGCCTGCGGGGGGCGGCAGGCATTTAACGGCTCTGCAGGCAGTAGTTGCCGGAGCTGTAGTAGCCCGGGGGGCAGGGGCCGAGTTTTTCGATGACGGTCTTGCTGTCGGGCCGGCCCAGGCAATAGTTGCCGCTGGAGTAGTACCCCGGTGGGCAGGGGCCGTCCTTGCCGATGACGGGCTTGGCGCTTTTATTGGGGACGCAGTAGTTCCCGGAGCTGTAGTAGCCCGGGGGGCAGGCGCCAGTCTTGGGGATGGGCTTGATCTCGCCCGCCGCGGTGGCCAGCAGGGGGGAGAGGAGAGCGAGGGCGGCAAGCGGAGCGGCGCGGCGGAACACGGGCAACACCTCGGGCTAAGGAACCAGGCACAATGGTACCTGATGGATTAGACAGAGTGCGTCCAGTTCCGACACGGCAGTCTCCTTAACGGCACGGTCGGCGTTCCGGCTGGCGCGGGGACGGGCGGGAGGGGACCGGCGCCCTTAGGGGGGATACAGCACGAAACCTAAGATGGCGGAGGGGTAACCTAGCACGCCCGAGGCTCGATTATGCCGTGATGGGGAGAAAAATGCGCGGGGTTTTGGTGAGCGGGATTTTGGCCACGGCCTTTGGCGTGGCGGCCTCCTGTTTGAAGATCCCGATCCCCTGGCGGGCAGGTCCTTCCCCCCGAACCCCTTGAGGGCGGCATCCAACGGCCCCGGTTCGTGTACGAACCCTGACCCGCTTTTGAGGGATGAAGACGGTTCATTCGCCTATGCCCAGGTCATCAATGAATCCAATTAGGGCACGAAGGGCAGGTCCAGCGGCGTGACCAGCTCCCAGGTGTTCGGGTCCGGATCGCTGGCCAGCTGGTTCGAGGCCGATACCGTCCAGCGGGCCCATAAGCTCAACCCGGTCGGGGGTTCCAGGCGCTCGGGATTGCGGCCTTGTCCCCCGACCAGGCCTAGGCAGTGGCGATGCGCGCCGTGGCGCCCGTGGAGTCTGCCCACAACGAGCCCTGCCGTGGAGTGGCGGGCGGTCCAGGATGCCATCCTGGCCGCGGATGCGCTGGGTCAGGACTTTCTGGGCCAGGCGGGCGGCCATCCGCCCACTGCCGGGGGCGTCGGCTAGGCCAGACTGGCATGACGGTGGAATTGTTCCGGCTGGCCGAGGTTGGGAATCCATCCGCGTTCCACGCAATCTCTAAAACACCAGGCGGGCGTGGTTTCGGTTTTGTAATTCCAGAAAAACCATCCCAGGTATTTTTCAAACGTCAGCATTTGCGCGGCGGCATAACCACGATAAGCCAGCGACATTTGATATTCATCCATGCTTTCCAGGGCATGATTGAAGGGACCTTCCGCCCACAGGGATACCACCTTCAGGTTCATTCCTAAACTCCATTCTCCGCAATAGACGGGGTATTTAAGTTCCCTGATGATTTCGTCAGCTTCATCTTTCAATTCAACCACGCTTTTGTGTATGTGTCCAAAAATGTCCAAATCAATGTCTTCACGGACGAAACATTGGTATCGATGAATGTCCAGTATGACATTATTAAACTTGGGTGGCTCCATGAAGCCTATATAGTTTCTAAAGGAACGAAAGCCGTCATGAAAAACCACCGCCACCTGGTCTGGTGGGCAATGTTTACGAATGCGATGATAGGCGGCGATGTAATATTTTTTAAGGATTTCCGTGTCTATATCCCAGCGCGGTTCATTAAGAACTTCAATGGCATGCAAGGCTGGCGTGTCGTGATAACGCTCAGCCAGCCATCCCGCGAAATTCACGGCATGTTCTATGTATTCCTGTTGGGTATGCCATTCACAAACATCCATGATGCCGCCATTATCGAAACCATTCTGACATCCGGGGGCGGCGTGTAAATCCAGTATCACCGCCAGTTCGAATTCTTCAGCCCAGTGCATCACCTGATCGACAATCGCCAAACCGCCCTCAACGAATGGATAGGGGTTTTCACCATAGGAGCGATGATACGGATAATTTTTTCCAAATAACCAATGTCCAACCGGCAAACGCACGGCGTTAATGCCGACACCGGTAAGCCATTGAAAATCGTCTTTGGTGATAAAGCTATTCCAATGCCGATGCAGGCGCTCTGTCGCGGCCTCTCTACCCAATTCCGTGCAAAACGCGGTTTCATCCCTGGCCGCCAGGCCATCAAATAAACTCGGTGTTATCCATTTTTCGAGAACCAACCAGCCACCTAAATTGACCCCGCGCAGTTTTTTGGGATGAGGCATCTCGCTCTCCTCAAAGTTCAAGGAATTTCTTGTGGAACATCGCGGCATTTTCTAATTTCGTGATGCTAAGGAAGGTTGCATTGGGCAAGTGCTGCAGGATTAAACGTAACATGTTCTCTTCACCAAGGGCATCCAGGGAGTCAAAGGCTTCCTGGATGAATATCCAATGCGGCTTGTTTAATAGCAATCGCACCATGCCTAGGCGTTGTTGCTCTTCGCGCGACAAGCTGCGCGTCCAGATATCCACATTATCCAATTGATCAATTAAATGTTCCAATTCGACGATTTTTAATGTTCGTTTTAAATCCTCGTCGGTGAAGCTGGTTCCCGTTTGTGGATAACAGATCGCTTCACGCAGCGAAAGGTTCGCGGGAAGGTGTGGGCGTGGCGGCATGAAAAACAATCGATCGTCATTTGGTAATTCAATTTTTCCGGTTCCCCAAGGGCGGAGTTGCGCGATGGCGCGAAATAATTTAGCCCCCGTGAAGGTGTTGCCCGTGATGAGTACATGATCACCTTGCTCGATTTCCATGTTGATGCCGCTGGCAAGCACGGGACCATTCAGCTTGGCGATGGTCAAATCACGAAATGCCAATACGGGTTTATCAGTCTGTTCAACGACTATCCAATGATGTTCCGGTTTGGTGATCTCCTCGTCCACTGTGTCCAGGGCCTTGATTAAATTCAGGACGCGCTCCACGGAAGCGCGCCACAGGGCGATCGATGCTAAATTATTGATCGGCCATGATAATGCCGATGCCATTTCCTGAAAGGCTTGCGCGGACTGCATCAAGGCACCCAGGGTGATCGCGCCTGTAATATAGCGTGGGGATGAGACCAGTATGGGGAATGCCATGGACAACAACCCATAACCGGTGCTGAATGCTAAAATGTATTGCCATGCGGTGGTTTGTAGTGACCAAACCTCCCTGATTTGGTCAAATAATGCTTTAAAACGCTTTTTTTCAAAACTCTCCCCTTCAATCAAGGCGATTGCCTGGCTGTTTTCCCGGGCGTCAATCAAACCAGAGCGAAAATTGGCTTCCGCGGTTTGGTTGGCATTGGTGGCTCTGGTCAAAGGGATGCCGACCAACCAGCCTAGCCAGGAGGCTAAACCCGCATAGATGACGGCTATCCAGACTAAATGACCGTGTAAATTGAACTCGAAAATAAAATCAACGGTAACGACACCGGACAATGACCAAAGAATCTGCGTAAAGCTTATCAGGGATAGACACGAATAAAATAAGGAATGTCCCAGTGAAATCGCCGATTCGGTCGCGATCCGGCAATCTTCGGCAATCCGCTCATCTGGATTATCATGCTCTCCTGGCATGTGTGATACCAGATAATGCCGACCATCATTCATCCAGCGGTCCGTCACCTTTTCGGTCAACCAGGTACGCCAATCAATCATCAGTTTTCGCTTCACGGTTAAATGAGCTACCGTTATCGCGATATTGGCAACCATGATCACTAAAAGTAACAAGATCTGCCTGGTCAAGCCCGACATGGAGTGTTGCTCGATCGCGTCAAACAACGCCGCATTCCATTTATTGACCAGGACCGCCATGACAATTTGTAAAACAGTCAGTCCGATTAAAAACGCCGTTGACAGGCGTATGGTTCCTTTATTTTCCGAAAACCAGAAGCGTCCTGCAAAACGAACAAAATCCATAAAAAAACCTTGAGTGGGTTGCATGGGAGGAAGAGCGAAGTTCGGTTGTGAGTTCGAGTTTATTGGTTTGGTGATTAAAATGCGCGGGACAGCTTAGAGTTTCCACTGCACGGTTGCAAGCAAGGGGTAATGATCCGATGGATAGAGATCATTTTCATGATAATGGTCCACTTCGCTGCTTTTTATTTCGAAATGCGGGGACACCAGTATCCAGTCAATGGGGCAGTCAGTGTCAATTCTGCCATAGTCATGAAAGGTATTCTCATCATTTGGGTGCGCATCCACTAAGTATTTCGTTAAAATGCGATAGGTTTTAGATTGTTTGTCGGTATTAAAATCTCCCGTGACAATCATCGGCGTGTCGGCGTTTTTTCTAACCCAGGCAAGTAATACTTTGGCGGATTCCACCAGGGCAAGCGGTTGATAATCAAAGTGAGTATTTAAGAATATCAGCTTTTTCCGTGTCTTGCGATGCCGTAAACGAAACCATGAGCAGGTGCGGGGGAAGGAGGCGTCCCAATTGAGACTGCCAGGTTGCTCTGGCGTGTCACTCAACCAAAAACAACCTCGCTCGGAAATTTCAAAACTGGATTTTTGAAACAATGCGGGGGCCATTTCCATCGCCGCGCCACTATGCCCACCCCGTTGGACGCCAAAAAAATCATAATTCGCTAACTGTTGTTTCAAAAAACCAGCCTGCGCTTCGTCATCGCAACATTCCTGTATTCCCAATAAATCCGGTTTGAAGGCATTGATTCGTGATAACGCAAGGGATTTTCGGCAATGCCAATGATTGATGCCATCATTGGCCAGGCCCATGCGAATATTAAAACTCATTATTTTAATCATGCAAGGTCACCATCGCACGCAAAGCCAGGGGCCGAGGGTGGCTAAGGTGGCTATGGTATCCGCCTCCCCCCAACCCTCCATCGGCAAGGAGTGAGGTAACCCGGCACTGGGGTCCCCAGAGGACCATTTTGCGAAACGAACCCATTTTGCCGGGGCGCGAAAATGGTCGTTTTGCGAAACGAACCCATTTTCCTGACCGGGCTGACAGGGTCGTTTGCAAAACGGGCGGGCAAAAAAAAGGCTCCACAAGGGAGCCTTTTTTCGCTGGTCTGGTGCCGAGGAGAGGACTTGAACCTCCACGGGCTTTCGCCCACAAATACCTGAAACTTGCGCGTCTACCAATTCCGCCACCCCGGCAGGGTGTCCGGGACGGGGCGATTGCCTGCGTCCTCGGAAGAGCGGCTATCCTAGTGAGACAGCCGGGGCTTGTCAAGGGTACACTAGCGCCAATACAGCACGAGAAACTTCAAAGATATTCAGAGTGGCCAGACGCAGCAAACCCACCTCCCCCCGCCTCGCTGATCCTCACCGCCAGCGCGAGGCACGTAAATACGCCAATCCCATCCCCAGCCGCGAGTTCATCCTCGAGACCCTGACCCAGGCCGGGGTGCCCATGGTCTTCGAGGAACTGACCGCGGCCCTCGACCTCGACGGGGAAGAAGACCGCATCGCCCTGGAGCGTCGCCTCGGCGCCATGGTCCGCGACGGTCAGTTGGTCCGCAACCGCAAGGACGCCTTCTGCCTGGTCAACCGGCGCGACCTCATTGCCGGTCGGGTTATCGGTCATCCCGATGGCTTCGGCTTCCTCATCCCGGACGAGGGCGGCGACGACATCTATCTCTACCCCCGGCAGATGAAGGCCCTGTTCCACAACGACCGGGCGGTGGTGCGGGTCATCGGGCGTGACGCCCGTGGCCGGTTGGAGGGCTCGGTGGTGGAGATCCTGGCGCGCAACACCCGCACCGTGGTGGGGCGCTTCTACCAGGAAGGCGGTGTCGGTTTCGTGGTGCCGGACAACAAGCGCCTGGCCCACGACATCATCATCCCCAGCGACCGCATCGATGCGGCCAAGCAGGGCCAGATCGTGGTCGCCGAGATCACCGACCAGCCCACCAAGCGCACCCAGCCCATCGGCCGCATCGCCGAGGTGGTGGGCAACCACATGGCCCCCGGGATGGAGACGGACATCGCCATCCGCACCCATGACCTGCCCGTGGAGTTTCCGCCCGAGGTTGATGCGGAGATCGCCGACCTGGGCGCGGAGGTGCCCGAGTCCGCCAAGGCCGGCCGGGTCGATCTGCGCCAGGTGCCCCTGGTGACCATCGACGGCGCCGACGCCCGCGACTTCGATGACGCCGTCTATTGCGAGCGCAAGCCCAAGGGCTGGCGGCTGCTGGTGTGCATCGCCGACGTCTCCGCCTACGTGGCCCCGGGAACCGCCCTGGACCAGGAGGCCCACAGCCGCGGCAACTCGGTCTATTTCCCCGACCGGGTCATCCCCATGCTGCCCGAGGTCCTGTCCAACGGCCTCTGCTCCCTCAACCCCGAGGTCGACCGCCTCTGCCTGAGCTGCGAGATGCTGATCAGCCTGGACGGCAAGGTCACCCGCTCCAAGTTCTTCCCGGCGGTGATGCGCTCCCAGGCGCGCCTGACCTATGATCAGGTGGCGGCCCTGGTGGTGGACGGCGACCCGGCCCTGGGCCAGCGCTTCGCCAAGCTCCTGCCGCATTTGCAGGAACTGCATCGCCTCTTCCAGACCCTGCATCAGGCGCGGGCCGAGCGCGGCGCCATCGACTTTGACACCACCGAGACCCGCTTCGAGTTCAACGACCAGGGCCGCATCGCCGCCATCCATCCCCTGGTACGCAACGATGCCCACCGGCTCATCGAGGAGTGCATGCTGGCGGCCAACGTGGCGGCGGCGCGCTTCTTCGAGCGCCACAAGCTGCCGGCCCTCTATCGCATCCACGAGACCCCCAAGGAAGAAAAGCTAACCGACCTGCGCACCTTCCTCGGCGAACTGGGCCTGAGTCTGGGGGGCGGCAAGAAGCCCACCACCCAGGACTACGCCGTCTTGCTGGAGGGCGCCAAGCACCGCCCGGATCGTCAGCTCATCCAGACGGTGCTGCTGCGCTCCATGCCCCAGGCCATGTACAGCTCCGACAACGTCGGCCACTTCGGCCTGGCCTATCCGGCCTACACTCATTTCACCTCCCCCATCCGCCGCTATCCGGATCTCATCGTCCACCGCGCCATCAAGCATCTGCTGGATGGCGGCAAGGGCGAGGACTTCGACTACACCAAGACGATCCTCCAGGGCATCGGCGAGCACTGTTCGGGCACCGAGCGCCGCGCCGATGAGGCCACCCGCGACGCCCAGTCCTGGCTCAAGTGCGAGTACATGCAGGACAAGCTGGGCGAGGAGTTCGATGGCACCATCACCAGCGTCAACTCCTTCGGCATCTTCGTCGAGCTGGACGGGATCTATGTCGACGGTCTGGTGCATATCACTGCCCTCGACAACGACTATTACCACTACGACCCCATCGGTCACCGCCTGACCGGCGAGCGGACCGGTATCGTCCATCGCCTGGGTGACCGGGTGCGCATCCAGGTCGCCGCCGTCAACCTCGACGAGCGCAAGATCGACTTCGTGCTGGCCAAGCGGGCGGAGCAGGGCAGGGGAGAACTCCCCGCCAAGCCCCGGCGGCGGCGCAAGTGAACGAGGATGTCCCCACCGGTCGGCTGAGCCGGGCCTGCTGAGTCATGGCTTCCACCTCCCTGGCCGTCCCCGCCGGCCTGACGCCCATCGGCGGCATCCACAGCGTCCGCGCGGCCCTGCAACCAAGAACTGCCGCGTCAGCGCCGGGCGGTCCCTCCGATGTGACGGAGGTCTGGCTGGAGCGCAAGCGGCAGGACCGCCGGCTGGCGGAGCTGGCGGAGTTGGCGCGGGGGGCTGGCGTCCGATTGCGTCAGGTGGATGGGGAGGATATCGAGCGTGCCTCCCCGGGCCTCAACCACCAGGGGGTACTGGCCTGGGTCAAGGTCCCCACCAGCCGTGGCGAGGCCGACCTGGATGAACTGCTGGATGAGCTGGATGAGCTAAAGGCCCCGCCCTTCCTCCTGATCCTCGACGAGGTCCAGGACCCCCATAACCTCGGCGCCTGCCTGCGCACCGCCGACGCCGTGGGCGTCCAGGCGGTCATCGCCCCCAAGGACAACGCCGTCGGCCTCACCCCCACCGTCGCCAAGGTCGCCAGCGGCGCGGCCGGGACGGTACCCTACATCCAGGTCACCAACCTGGCCCGCACCCTGGACGCCCTCAAGGCACGCGGCCTCTGGCTGGTCGGCCTGGCCGGCGAGTCCGACCAGGACCTTTATGACCTGGACCTCAAGGGTCCCCTGGCCCTGGTCCTGGGCAGCGAGGGCCGCGGCCTGCGTCGCCTGACCCGGGAGCGTTGCGACTTCCTTGCCCGCCTGCCCATGCTCGGCAGCGTGGAGAGCCTCAACGTCTCCGTCGCCACCGGCGTCTGCCTCTACGAGGCCCTACGCCAGCGCACCTAGCGGTGATGTTTCATCGCTGGCGCTGGTAGACTTTGGGGCGTCTTCCAGTTCTGCCGCCCTGGCCGGAAAATCCTTCGATGATCAATGCTCCCTTTGGCGACTGTAAGACGGCCGACCTGCACCTGGCGGACGGCATCCAGCCCTACGGCGTCCTCTTGGCCATTCAACGGCAGACGGGGCGCATCGCCGCCGTTTCCGCCAATGCCGCCACCTGGCTGGGGCAGCCTCCCCGGGACCTGCTGGGACAGGACTGGCGCCAGGTCTTGCCGGCGGAGGTCTTTGGCTTGACGTCCCCGGAAGACGGCACGGGGGTCCTGCCCGATCTGGGACTGCGCAGCCTCAGCCTGGGCGGGCAGGCGGTGATCGCCGACGTATCCCAGGCGGGGGACTACGACCTGCTTGAGCTGGAGCCGGGCCAGGCCCCGGCCTTTGGCGCCGGCAGCGACCTCCTGATGCGGGGGATTCATCAGTTGGCGACGGCGGAGAGCGAGCAGGCGGCCGCCGAGGCCCTGATGCGCGCGGTGGCCCGGATCACCGGCTATGACCGGGTGATGCTTTATCAATTTCTTCCCGGCTGGCATGGCAAGGTGGTGGCCGAGGTCCTCAAGCCCGGGGTACCGGGCTTTTTGGGGCTGCACTTTCCCGCCAGTGACATCCCGGCCAACGCCCGCCGGCTTTATGTGATCAAACGTCAGCGCCTCATCCCCGACATCGGCGCCGAGGCGGTGCCGGTGCTGGCCATCACCCCGGGCCTGGAGCTCGATCTCACCCAGTCGGAACTGCGCGCCGTCCACCCCACCCACATCCAGTACCTGCGCAACATGGGCGTGGAGGCCTCCTTCAGCGTCTCGGTCCTGGTGGGCGGCCAGCTTTGGGGGCTGATCGCCTGCCATCACCTGGCGCCCCGGTGGATATCCTTCGCCAGTCGCCAGTTTTGCGACCAGATCGCCACCGTGGCGTCCATCCACATGACCGATTTGCAGCGCCTGGCCCTGGAGCGGGTACGCCACGGTCATCACATCGCCCGCTCTCACGCCCACCTGGAGTTGCAGGCCATCGGCGGCGGCAAGCAGGTCATCGCCACCCAGCTCGCCCGCTGCCGCGAGGCCTTGGGGGCCCACGGGGCCTGGGCCTACCTCGATGACCGCAGCCACTACAGTGGCGATGTCCCGGACGAGACCAGCCTCAGCGTGCTCAAGAACTGGCTGGATACCTACGACCGGCGCGGCATCGCCGCCTACAGCGTCATCCCCCCGGCCCTGGAGAAGTACCCGGCCCTGGTCCGCTTCGCCAGTGGTCTCCTCTATCTGCCCCTCACCGACCAGGATTTCCTCGTCCTCCTGCGGGTGGAACAAAGCGAGCGGGTGACCTGGGCCGGCAGGCCCCGGGAGAACGGCGACAGCCAGGACCCGGTGCTGGAGCTGACGCCCCGCACCTCCTTCCAGGCCTGGAGCGAGCAGACCCAGGGTCAGGCCCTGCCCTGGCGGGACACGGACCTGGAGGGCGCGGCCCTCTTGCGGGAAATGCTCCTGGAGCATCTCGACCGTATCCGCCTGGAACAACTGGCCCTGGCGGACCCGCTCACCGGCCTCAACAATCGCGCCATGTTCGAGCGCAAGCTCCAGGAGGCCGTCACCATCAGCTTGCGGGACAATGTGTTGTGCGCGGTGATGGTGATCGATCTCGATCGCTTCAAGCCCGTCAACGACCAGTATGGCCATCCGGTGGGGGATGCCCTGTTGCTTCAGGTCGCCCAGCGCCTGCGCCAGCAGGTACGTGATCTGGATGTGGTGGCCCGTCTGGGGGGTGACGAATTCGCCATCATCCAGGTCCACGTCAGCAGTGCCCAGGACGTGGACCAGGTGGCCGCGCGGGTCCTGGAGGCGATCCGTCAGCCCTATGAGATCCAGGGGCACCTGATTGACATCGGCGCGAGCATCGGCGCCGCGGTCTGTCCCCAGCACGCCGCCGAGCGGGAGACGCTGATGCAGCGCGCCGACCTGGCCCTCTACCAGGTCAAGCGCGGCGGTCGGGATGGCTTTCGGCTCTTCGACCAGGAGATGCTGCCCGAGGAGGGGCGGATCAGCTCCCTGCGCGGGGAACTGGCGGCGGCCCTGGAGGGCGACAGCCTCTATTTCGTCTTCCAGCCCATCCTCCACGCCCATACCGGCAGTCTGCAGGGCCTGGAGGCCTTCGTGCGCTGGGATCATCCGCAACGGGGCACCCTGACGGGGGCGGAGGTCATGGCCCTGATCCAGCAACACCACCTGGGCAATGCCTTCGCCGAGTGGAGCCTGCGCCAGGTGATCCGTCAGGCCCGGCAGTGGCAGCGCATGGGCCAGGCCCTGGTGCCCTTGGCCCTGAACGTGAATGCCGCCCCCTTCCTCGAACTGGATCTGGCCGCCGGCTGCGCCGCGTTGGCGGAGGAACTGGATTTCAGCCTGGAGTGGCTACGCCTGGAGGTGGAGGATGCCATCCTGCAGGCGGACGTCGCCCGGATCGCGCCGCGCATCGAGGCCCTGGCCGAGCTGGGCGTCCTGACCCAGATCGATCATTTCGGCAACGGTCCCTTGCCCCTGATCGATCTTCCCGCCCTCCGGATCAACCGCCTCAAGATCCTCGCCAGCCTGCTGCAAAAACACCCCCCACGGCAGGATGGTCGGCCCGTCGTGGTCCTGATTTGTTCGGTGGCCAAGGCCCTCAAAATCCCCCTCATCGCCACCTGCGTCGAGAACCAGGCCATGCTGGCGGATGTCCGGCGCCGAGGTTTCGAACTGGTCCAGGGCCATGCCATCGCCCCCATCCTGGAGGCGGTTAAGGTGCCGGACTGGCTGCGCCACGGGGGCCAGCCCGCGGCCCTCACTCCAGGTACAGGGTACGGTAGCTGAGCTTGCCGTCGAGGTATTCGTAGAGGCGGAAGCTGGCCTGGCGGCTCCAATAACCCGCCAGGGGCGCGGCGACGAAGATGGGGGTCTCACCCAGCCAGTGCAGTTCATCCTTGTGATAATGGCCCGTGATGACCCCCTTGACCGGGTGCCGGCTCACCAGGTGCTCCCAACGCTGACGCTGTTCCGCCGGCCAGCTTGGGTGAAGCAGGTTGCGGAAGAAGCCATCCACCGGTGGGGTGTGCTGAAAGAGCAGGACCGGCCGGTCCCCCGCCTGGTCCAGGGCCTTCTCCAGCTCCGCCAGGGGGTCGTAACCGGGGATGACCGGCCAGTCCCGCGCCGCCGGCTCCACGTAGAGGAAGATCGCCACCACCTCTCCGATGCGCTCCACCCGCACCAGGGGCCCGAAGCGTTCCCGATAGACCGCCAGGGCCTGATCCGAGTCCTGCTTATGGATGTCGTGGTTGCCGGGAATGTAGTATAGGGGCGGCTGGAGGGCGCCCATCACCTCCAGGGTCTGATCCACGACCTTGGGGTCCAGGATCAGGTCGGCGAGGATGTCGCCGGTGTGGACGACGAAGGCCACCGGCAGGGACAACTGGTTGATCCGTTCCACCAGCCGCCTGCCCCGCTCTAGGTGATCGTCGCTGCCGAAGTGGCTGTCCGTGACCTGCACGAAATAGAAGTGATCCTTGGCCGCCAGGGCGGGCAGGGCCAGCAGGCCGAGGAGCAGGAAGGTCAGGATGAGGCTGAGGGACGGGGTCCTGGGCGGCTGTCTCACGGGCGGATACCTCCGGGTTGGGCGCCAGGGGATTTTATCGACATCGCCGCCCTCCGTCCCCCGCACCTGGCAAAAACGCGGTTTTCGCCGCCGCCGATTTGCTAAACTCCGCCCCTTGTTTTGACGCCAACGCGATCCTGCCCCTGTTATGAATCTGAACACCACGGAAGAGATCATCGCTGACCTGCGTGAAGGCAGGATGGTCGTCATCATGGACGACGAAGACCGCGAGAACGAGGGCGACCTGCTGCTCGCGGCGGACAAGGTGACGCCGGAGGCCATCAATTTCATGGCCAAGTACGGCCGGGGGCTGATCTGTCTGACCCTGACCAAGCAGCGGTGCCAGCGCCTGCGCCTGCCGCTGATGGTGCTGGAGAATCAGGCCCCCCATTCCACGGCCTTCACCCTGTCCATCGAGGCGGCGACCGGGGTGACCACCGGCATCTCCGCCGCGGATCGGGCGACCACCGTCCGCGCCGCGGTGGCGGCGGACGCCCAGCCCCGGGACCTGGTCCACCCTGGTCACATCTTTCCCCTGATGGCCGAGCCCGGTGGCGTGCTGGTGCGTGCCGGTCACACCGAGGCGGGTTGCGACCTGGCGCGGCTGGCGGGTCTGGAACCGGCGGCGGTGATCGTCGAGATCCTCAACGAGGACGGCAGCATGGCCCGGCGGTCGGACCTGGAGGTCTTCGCCCAGACCCATGGCCTGAAGATCGGCACCATCGCCGATCTCATCCACTATCGCGTCCGCCATGAAAAGACCGTGCGCCGCGAGTGCGATTGCGAACTGCCCACCGAGTTCGGCCCCTTCCGCATCCTCGCCTACCGCGACGGCATCGACAACGATCTGCACCTGGCCCTGGTGCGCGGCGAGATCGCCGCGGAGCGCCCGGTGCTGGTGCGGGTCCACCTCCAGAACTCCCTGTGCGACCTCTTCGGCACCCAACATCCCGGCTGCGGCTGGCCCTTGCGGGATGTCATGCGCCAGGTGGCCGCGGCGGGGGAGGGCGTTATCGTCGTGCTGCGCAATCGTGATCGGGTCGAGGACCTGCTGGGGCGGTTCAAGGCCCTGAGCCCCCGGGTCCAGGAAGAGGAGGGCATTCCCACCCGCTCCAAGGACCGCAGCGAGCTGCGCACCTATGGCATCGGCGCCCAGATCCTCGCCGATATCGGCGTGCGCAAGATGCGCGTCATGAGCGCCCCCCGGGCCATGCATGGCATCTCCGGTTTTGACCTGGAGGTGGTCGATTACGTCGGCAGCGATGGCGGTCACCTGCCCGCCTAACTGTCATGAGGGGGTGCGCCACACCCCCGAAAATGAAAGGCTTTACCGTGACTTTCACGCTAACTGTCATGGGGCGGCGCGCCACACCCCTGATACTGAAAGACTCTCCCGTGACTTTCACGCTAACGCTGAGGAAGGCTGGCCTCCTCCCCCCGGCACCTGTCGCGGCCTGGCCGCGGGTTCATGTCAACCCCTTAAGTCTCTGGTGAAAAAATGATCAAGACCATCGAGGGCGACCTGCGGGTTGCCGGCGCCCGCTTCTGTCTGGTGGTGTCCCGCTTCAACGCCTTCATCACTGAAAGCCTGCTGGCGGGGGCCATCGACACCCTCAAGCGCCATGGCGCGGAGGAGGGCGATCTGGTCATCGTCCGCGTCCCCGGGGCCTTCGAGATGCCGGTGGCCGTCCAGCGCCTGGCCGCCAAGGGCGGCTATGACGCCATCGTCGCCCTGGGCGCCGTCATCCGCGGCGGCACGCCCCACTTCGATTACGTCGCCGGTGAGTGCGTCAAGGGCCTGGCCCATGTCAGCCTGGAGCATGGCCTGCCGGTGGCCTTCGGCGTCCTCACCGTCGATTCCATCGACCAGGCCATCGAGCGCGCCGGCACCAAGGCGGGCAACAAGGGCGCGGAGGCGGCCATGTCCGCCATCGAGATGGTCAACCTGCTGCGCCAGTTGGCCTGAGATGTCAGGTCGTCGCAGTCAGGCGCGGCGCTACGCCGTGCTGGCCCTTTATCAATGGCAAATGACCGGCCAGGAACCGGCGGCGATCATGCGCCATTTCTTTGACGACCCGGCCTGGATGCAGGTCATCGCCGAGGGGCTCGGTCTCCTCAAGGGCGAGCAGCAATCCCTGGCGGATGCCGTCTACGACCTCCAGCTCTTCCAGGAACTGCTGCGCGGCGTGCCGGAGCGGGTCGAGGACCTGGACCGCCAACTGGAGCGCGTCCTGGACCGCCCCCTGCGCCAGGTCACCCCGGTGGACCTGGCCATCCTGCGCCTGGGGGTCTATGAACTGGACCAGAGCCCCCAGATCCCCTTCCGCGCCATCCTCAACGAGACCGTGGAACTGGCCAAGGAATTCGGCAGCACCGACGACAGTCACCGCTACGTCAACGGCATTCTCGACCGCCTGGCCCGGACCCTGCGGCCCGCCGAGTTCGTCCCCCAGGGCGGTGGTGGCGACATGCCGACGTCCGAGCCCTCGTCCGCTCCGGCCCGCAAGGCCAGGTCCACGTCCTCCGCCGGCGTCACCTCAGCCGCCGGGAGGCGGCCGGAGACACCTCCCACCGGGCGAGAGTCCTGAGCTAATTGTCACGAGTGGGCAGGCCATGCCCCTGAAAATGAAAGGCTGTGCCATGACTTTCACGCTACTCTCGGCGGCGTTCGCGCAGATTCGCACCCCCGGCGGTTGCCGCCCGGGCGGATGCCAGGGCTGAGGTAAGCTTGTCGGAGTTCGATCTGATCCGCGCCCACTTCGCCCATCTCGGGGCGGGGCGGGCCGACGTGGTGCTGGGGGTCGGCGACGATTGCGCCCTGCTGCGGGTGCCCGCGGGCCAGGAACTGGCGGTGAGCATTGATACCCTGGTGGCCGGGGTGCACTTCCTGCCCTCGGTCGATCCCGAGGCCCTGGGCCACAAGTGTCTGGCGGTGGGTCTGAGCGATCTGGCGGCCATGGGGGCCGAACCGGCCTGGGCGACCCTGGCCCTGACCCTGCCGCGGGAGGACCCCCGGTGGCTCGGGGCCTTCGCGGCGGGTTTCGCCGCCCTGGCCCGGGAGCATGGGCTGGCCCTGGTCGGTGGCGATACCACCCACGGTCCCTTGAGCATCTCGGTCCAGGTCCACGGCCTGGTCCCCGCGGGGCAGGCCATCCGCCGCGCCGGCGCCCGCCCCGGTGACCTGGTGGGCGTCAGCGGCACCCTGGGCGACGCCGGTCTGGCCCTGCGTCATCTGCTGGCGGGCGAGGCGGTGGCTGCCGACTCGCGCGCCCGCCTGGAGCGCCCCACCCCCCGGGTCGCCCTGGGTCTGGCACTGCGGGGGCTGGCGACGGCCATGATCGACATCTCCGACGGCCTGGCGGCGGACCTGGGGCATATCCTGGAGGAGAGTGGCGCCGCCAGTGCGGGTGGAGAGGGGAGGGGGGGCGGACCCTCTTCGGCAAACCTCGCGGCGGAAAACCTCACCCTCGCTTCGCTCGGGGACGGGAACCGGAAGCCCCCCACCCTCAGGAAGGGGAGCGGGAATCCTCCCAGGCTCGGTAAAGGGATTGGGAATGCGGTTTCTCCGGGATACCGCCAGTTGGGGAGTGGCGGCGAGGCCCCCGTCCTGGGGGCCGAGATCCGGCTGGCGGCACTGCCCTTGTCGCCGGCGGTGTCCGCCCGCCTTGCCCGGGACCCGGACTGGTCACTGCCCCTGGCCTCCGGGGACGACTATGAACTCTGTTTCACCCTGCCATCGGAGCGAGCCAGCGAGTTGCCCGCCCTGGCCGAGCGCCTGGGGCTGGACTTGACCCTCATCGGCCGCATCCTCCCGGACGCCGGTTTGGTGTGCATCGGCCCGGACGGTGGCCGCTGGACCCCGGGACAGCGGGGCTACAACCACTTTCCGGACGCGGGGTAGGCACAATGGGGGCACCAACCGCCGGGCGTCCCGTCTTCGACTGGCGCCGCCCCCATCACTGGCTGGCCTTCGGTTTTGGCGCTGGGCTGGCGCCCTTGGCCCCAGGAACCCTGGGAACCCTGGTCGCCGTTCCCCTCTACCTCCTGCTTCAGGGGCTGTCCCCGGGGGCCTATCTGCTGGTCCTGGTCGGCCTCTTCCTCATCGGCCTCTGGGCCTGCGACAAAACCGCCCGGGAATTGGGTGGAGGGGACCCGAGCGCCATCGTCTGGGACGAGATCCTCGGCTATCTGGTCACCATGGCCCTGGCCCCCCCAGGCTGGACCTGGATCCTGCTGGGCCTGATCCTGTTCCGGTTCTTCGATATCCTCAAGCCCTGGCCCATCGGCCCCCTGGACCGCTGGGTCAAGGGCGGACTCGGCATCCTCCTCGACGACCTGGTGGCCGGGGCCATGGCCTGGGTCCTGATCCAGGCCTTGCATCACTGGTTGTAGATGCCCCGTCCCGCCTGATCGTCGAGAGTCCACCCGACCGGCCGACTCATTCCTGGCTACCCGGCATCTGTGTCGCTGCCGTTCAATGACCGAAACTCAGTGCGAGAGGGGAAGTAGCCATGCACCCGCTGATTGAACGGCACCGGGCGCGCATACGCGACCTTGAGGCACGTTATGGCATCGATGATGTCCGCGTTTTCGGTTCCATGGCGCGGGACGACGCGGACTCGGACAGCGACATCGACCTATTGGTCACACTGCCACCCGGCAGGATTCCCCTCTCAATATCCCCGTGGAGGGCGGTAACATGCTGACTGATCTGGAGATCGCGGTGGTTATCCTCGACACGGCGGCCTAAGCCCCATGGTGGCCATTGCGGTCTACCGCAGGGCCCGTGACCGCCCGGGCGCGCCGATCGTGGAGCCGCTGCTGGCCGACACGGCATTTCTGGCGTGGGGTGGATGGTGGCGGCCACCCCCACCGGGCGGCCGGTGGCACTGGCCGCGACCCCGCTGCGGGTGGGGGACCGGGTGGTGATTCGGGAGGGGGAGGCGTATTTGAGCCCGGCAGTGCAGGATGCGGTGGCGGTTTAGAGGGCGATAAGATTCCCCACGGCTTCTCCAAGGTCATCTGCTACTGGTAGAGGTCCTGCCAGTCGCGATGCGAGGGTGGTTGAACATAATCATGCCGGGTTTTAATCGTTTCACGTTGTCTTCTCAGCCCGCCCACCCCCTGCCCACCGTGAGCCTTGGGGGGTGGCTGGATTCAAGCCCGGTGTTAGGCGCGATGGCATGAGTATCAACAAGGTCGCCCACTGCGCATCCTGACGCCTACTCAGACTCACTCTTCTCCTTTGATCATTGACCATTGATCATTGTTATGGATGGCCTGGAACGCCGCTTTAGTCGTCAGGTGATTTGCTTGTCGTTCATTCTTCGGAGTTTTCTCCGGGCACAAAAAAACCCGCCGAAGCGGGTTGTGATAGGGATATCTAGCAGAAATTTATTATGATGGGAAAACCTACGGCTCTACCGTGGAGACAGTAGAAGTTTGACATTTTCAGGAGTCCATCGAGAACATACCGCCGTTGTGAGCCGCCAAGCCAACAACTGCGGATAAATCCCGATGGACGAAGCAAAAACCTAAAGTCAGTACAAATGGGTATGTCAATCCCCAAAGAGAAGACCTATGCCCTGAATCGTTAGAGTTCCCGCACATGTATCTGAAGAGTTTTCAGGTGCACGAAAAAGGCCAAAACTAATTACGTGAAAAGGCTTAAGCGAGGTCACTCCGTCGGGAGAGGTAATCTCATAAATTTTCAGGCTGGTTGTATTTTTTGAAGCAGCATATAGCGTATTCAGGCCATCCTCTGGTTCTAAACCTGATGAAGCCGAAGATCCTGTGATGTGCTCTTTGCCAAAACGCGCAACACTAAGAAAGCTGGGCCTTAGCGTTGCATAACATGGGGTTGCGGCATCCGTATGCCATGCCACACCAATTCGAATTCGCTCACCTGGTATATAATACTCAGGCACGATAAAATTCAGAGTCAGCGATGGAGTGGAGGAACCATCTGGCATACGAATACCTGCAAAATTACCATAGCCATCCGAAAAATAAGCATCATATTCAAGGAATGATCCGTAGATATTTTGTGAGATGAAATCAAAAGCCATTGAAAATTTAAGAGGCAGAAAAACGGTTGCGACCAATAATAAAATCATATGTCGGGATTTCATTTTCTCACCTCGTACAAGTAGGTTATGATCAAACTGCTTCATATGTTGTTAAGGTTGGCGGCAAGTAAAATATGGATATCTAATTTGCCATATTGTTTCTCCTTCAGTGGAATTATAAGAGCTGGGAGTAAATGTCAGCTATATGGTCAAGACGGCAGTTGATGTTTATTGGCGGGCGAAAGCGCCTTGTAGTGCCTTGATTCAGTTACGTCGGTTGCAGCGACTCTCGAATTAATCGGCGTTTTCTTTACTTGTACCTAATTTTTGACGAGACAATCCCAAATAGGATAAGGCATCTAATTATGCTGCAAAATATCTAAGCATGATGTATTATGCTTCTTTCAGTATAGCAATGAATTAATGCTTTTCAAGGGTACCTGATGTCTTCCCACTCTCCTTCGCCGTTTCTTTTAGTGCCCATCCCGACATATCTGGGGAAATAAGCCATAACACATTGAAGCTGAAAAATATTTACTAAATATTACCCTGGCTTATCTGTTACTGGTAGAGGTCCGATAAGAAACACCCGCGTGACTGGATGGTGGTTGCTGGAAGCTAGCCCCGGGTCGAAACCCAAGGAGGAGGAGGGATTGACTGCTAGAGAAGTGAATGGTTGTTGTGGTCACAACATCCCTGACTATGGACAGAAGGTGCGCAAGCCAGCCGTTCTCGGCCAGTTCATGGGAAGGACAAAGTGCAAGCGCTTCATGCTTGGCGAGGCTGCCATCCTGGGGCAATCCATTGGATGGCACAATCGGAGTTCTCTAGATTTGGAGAAACTGGAAAAGGAGGCGCCATGACTCTATTTGCTGGCAGGCCAGTGGGGGGCCTTTCCCCGCGCTTTGTCGAGACTCGCGACATGATGGGATTCCTCTCCAGCCACGGCGCCCACCAACCGGGACGCCGCCGACTGCTCCGCGCCGGTCTGGGTACCCTGGCGCTGGCCTGGTTTGGCTTGCCCCCGACCGCCTGGGCGTCCCCCAAGGGCCTGACGCCGATGGAGGCGCGGCCGCCGGCACCGGCCCTGAAGCTGCCGGATCTCCAGGGGGGTACGGTCGACCTCGCCGACCTGCGGGGCCGCGTCGTCCTGATCAATTTCTGGGCCACCTGGTGTCCCCCCTGCCGCAAGGAGTTTCCCTCCCTCGGGCGGGTGCGGGCGCTCTTCACCCCCGAAACCTTCGAGGTCCTCGCCGTCAACGTCGAGGAGGAACTGGAGACGGTCAAGGCCTTTGCCGGCGCCGCGTCTTTCCCGGTCCTGCTGGACGCGGAGTCCAGGACGGTCATGTCCTGGCCGGTCAAGGGCCTGCCCACCAGCTTCCTGGTCGATCGCCAGGGCCGGCTGGCCTATAGCCTGACGGGCGAGCAGGAGTTCGATGACCCGGCCATCGTCCAGGCCATCCAGGGCCTGCAAGCAGCCGATTAGGCGGAGGTCATCCTAAAATTCCAGGCCCGGTGGAAGGCCGGGCCAGGAAGGGGCTGGCCTTAGCCGCGCTGATCCTTCGGCAGATAATCCTTCTGGCGGTTTCCCACGTAAACCTGCCGCGGACGGGCGATGCGGGTGCCCGGGGTGTGATTCTGCTCCCACCACTGGGCAATCCAGCCTGGCAGGCGGCCGATGGAGAACATGACGGTGAACATATTCACCGGGATGCCGATGGCCCGCAGGATGATGCCGCTGTAGAAATCCACGTTGGGATACAGGTTGCGGTCGATGAAGTAGGGATCGGACCGGGCGATGTCCTCCAGGCGGCGGGCGATCTCTAGGAGTGGATCACTGCCGCACAACTGCGGCACCAGTTCTTCCGCCACCTTTTGTAGGATCTGCGCCCGCGGGTCGAAGCTCTTGTAGACCCGGTGGCCAAAGCCCATGAGGCGGACCTTGCTGTCCTTGTCCTTGGCCAGTTTGACGTATTCCTCCGGGGTCATGTTGCCCTGGTGGATCTTGTCGAGCATCTCCAGGACCTCGACATTGGCGCCCCCATGCAGGGGACCCCAGAGGGCGCAGACCCCGGCGGCGCAGGAGGCGAAGAGATTGGCCCCGCTGGAACCGACCATGCGCACGGTGGAGGTGGAGCAGTTCTGCTCGTGATCGGCGTGCAGGATCAGGATCAGGTTCATGGCCCGGTTGATGAGGTCCGAGCAGACGTACTGATCGTAGGGCTGGGAGAACATCATGTGCAGGAAATTGGGCACATAACGCAGTTTGGGGTCCGGGTAGATGTAGGGCACGCCGCGGGAATGGCGATAGGCGTAGGCGGCGATGGAGCGGACCTTGCTGATCAGGCGGGCGGCGGCGATGAGGAATTGGGCCTCGTCTTCCAACTCGTAGAGTTCGGGATGGAAGCAGGACATGGAATTGATCATGGCCGAGAGGATGGCCATGGGCGGCGCCGTCCGCGGGAAGCCCTCGAACTGGTGCTTCATGCCCTCGTCCAGGTAGGCGAAGCGCGTCAGGTCCTTGGAAAAGGCGTCATACTCGGCGTCGGTGGGCAGGTGACCGAGGATCAGCAGCAGGGCGACCTCGATGAAGGTGGCGCCGTGGGCGAACTGCTCGATGGGGATACCCCGATAGCGCAGGATGCCCTTTTCACCGTCGATGAAGGTGATGGCGCTTTCGCAACTGCCGGTGTTGCCATATCCCTGGTCCAGGGTGATGTGCCCGGTCTGGTCACGCAATTTCGAGATGTCGATGGCGCGCTCTCCCTCGCTCCCTTCGATCACGGGCAGTAGGTAGCTTTTGTCACCCAGGATCAGGGTGGCGGGCTCGTGGGAGCGGGTGGGGGATGAAAGTGGCTGACGCATCGGACAAAACTCCTGTTTTAGTGGTTGTGATCAGAATCGATACCCCTCACTGGCGGGGTCGAGGGTCGGATGGGGGTGATGGTGGTTCCTGGCGGTAGGAGGGTGGTGCGCTGCCCGCCGCTGCCTTGACCTTTCCAGTGTACGACGAGGACGGCGATGCCGTCGGATAGATCGGCCCCGGTGGTGAAGGTTACCCCGACCCTGGGCTGGATCAGGTCCGCTCCGCGGTGGCCCCGGGGGACAAGGGGCGGATTATGACCCATGACCGCCGCTGCGGTAAGCCATCAGAACGGAGGACGGGATGGCGCCGACCAGGGCGCAAGGCGGCGGCGAGGCCGGTAGCGGGTCCCAGGGCGGGCATGGGGTTCAGGTCTCTTCTGGTCGGGGACGAGCCAAGACGCCAAAGACGCCGTCCGTCGCCATGATCCGCCGCCACAACCAGTAACCCGCCGCGAAGCGCGCCTCCTGGGCGGCCAACTGGTCGAGGGGGATCAGCAGGCGGCTGGCCGGGTCCGGTTGGGGCAGCGGGGCCTCCAAGTCGCGATGCAGGATCAGCCGTGTCAGGCCATTGCCGATCGGAGACAGTTTCTTGGCGGGCAGGCCATGGGCGACCAGGTGGCCCCAGCTTTGATGATTGCCGGGCCAGACGGCGGCGAGCAGGTGCCGGCGCCGCAGGGACTGGGCGAGGGATTGCCGCCAGGCGATGAGGCAGTGATGCAGGCCCCGTCCCCGCCAATCGGCCCTGACCATGGCCGAGGCCAGATAGGCGAGGTTGTCAGGCTCCGCCGGTGGTATCGCCAGGACATCGGCGCGACTCAGTTCCCCAGGCGCGGGCAGCGTCAGGGCGCCGTAGGCGATCAGTTCCTGCTCGGCGTCGAACAGGCCGGTGATGAGTCCCTGGTCCCCCATCCCCCAGGGGCCCAGATGGGAGGCGGGAAAGGCGGGGCTCTCCGCCTCGAGGCGGTAGTAGTCGGGACTGTCCAGTTGGCGTTCGATCACGGTCCTTCGCAGGCTCGCCAGGGCGGTGGCATCGGCGGCGGTAAGGAGACGCCCCCGCAAGCCGGTGGGGAGGTTCGCGGGCAGGGATGGGGGAGGGTCGGGGAGGATTTGCCAACTCAGACCTCCACCACTTCGGCAAAGTTGAGCAGGCTCAGTGGTGGATAACATGACAGCTCCCTGGCTGTGGCCATGTTGATGAGAATCGAGAAACGCCGCAGGGTCTCGACCTGAATTTCGCCGGGGGCGCGACCCTCCACCAAGATCTGGAGCGCCTTGACCCCGGTCAGCCGGCCGATGCCGTAAGGCGAACTGGAGAGGGAGAAGAGGGCCCGACTGGACCGGACGATCAGTTCGGTAGCGGAAAAGGTGGGCAGGCGCTCCGCCAGGGCGGCCGCGGCCACCTCGTGGCGGTGGGTGGTGGTGATGAAGGTGTCCGGCCCAAGGTACAGCAGCTCCCCGCCCCGGACGCGACACTGGGCGATCAGATGGGGAATATCCGCCGGATCGGGTTTGCCGTCGGTCAAGGGTGCCGGGGCCTCGATCAGTTCCAGGTCGCGGCGGGCGCACTCATCGCGGAGCTCCTCGAGCACCAGCAACGAGTTACGCTCGGCGGGATTGAAAACCATCGCCAATCGGCGGATCGGGCGATAGGCGAGGATGGCGTTGACCTGGGCGGTGATCGGAGCGATGTGGATGGTACCGGTGACGTTGCCACCGGGACGCTCCAGTTGGGGTACTATCTTGGCATCCAGGGGGGTGGCCACGTAGGTGAAGAGGACGGGCAGGTCGCGGACATAAGGTCCGGGATCGGGATCATCCCAGGGTCCCACCACCGCGCGGGTTTGTGGCGTGCCCCAGGTATAGACCAGATCGGGACGCAGCTCCTTGATTTCTTTGACGATTCCTGGGAGCAGGCTGCTGTCGCCCCCCGTGTTGCGCGTGATGTAATCGATCTCCAGCCCGGAGCGGGCGAGATGGTCCTTGAAGCCCTGCTCGTTGGTGCCCTCGCCCCGTCCCAGGACCATGAAGATGCGGAAGCGACGGGAGGGGGTTGGCGTGTCCTGGGCCCCGGCGGCACCGGCCATCAGGCCCGCGCCGGTAGCGATCCCCCAGTGTAGCCAGCGGCGGCGGGTGAGTGCGGTCATGGCTGGGCCTCCAGGGGCTGAGGGGCGTGACGCACCCGACGAAAGAGTAGCCAAAACAACAGGGCGGAGCCGCCGCAAACCAGTCCCAGGTTGACGGCCGCCTCGCGATAGGAGCTGTTGGCCGCCAGGCCGATCGCTACCAGGGGGCCAAGGGCGCCACCCAGGCGTTCCAGCAGGCGGTACCAGCCGATGGCGGTTATCTCCGCCACCCGGACCTGGGCGGCAAGCTGGGTCACCAGGCTGAGTTGCGGGGCGCTGATCAGGGCCTGGGCGGCTCCGAACAGGGCGATGGCCAGAAAGGGGCCCCAGGCCTGGTCGGTCATGCCCAGGGGGAGCAGGGCGGCCAGGGTGGCCAGGCCGCCGCCGATGATAAAGCCCCGCCGGATCTGCCAGCGGTCGGAGAGGTTGGCCGCCAGGGGCGAGGCCAGGATAAAGAAGAGGAAATACATCATCTGGGTGCGGCCGATCTCCGCCTTGTCGGCCCCGCTGTCCGTCAGCAGCAGGGGTAAGAGGCAGGAGAGCACGCCAGTCGCGGCCACCTTGGCCGGAATGGCGGAAAAGGTCATGAGGGCAATGAACCGGAGGTCCATCGCCAGCTTGGCAAACCCCGAACTCAGTCCCCCAGAACTGACTAGACTGACCGGGGAGTTCCGTGACTCCGGTCGGCCCTTCTTGGGCAGCAGCAGCGCCAGGGTCCCCGCAGCCGTCAGGGCCAGGACCGCCCCCACCAGCAGGGTCGTGGTGATACTGGCCTGATCGGCGATGATGCCACCCGCCACGGGCCCGCAGACCCCCGCCGCCAGCAGGGCGCCGATATAAAGGGCCAGGCCCCGGGCACGGTTATGCCCCTTGGTGTGATCGACAACCAGGCCCTGAGCCGTGATCAGGGCGAGTCCATAACCCAGCGCGGTCAGGCAGCGCCAGGCCATGAAGGCCAGAAGATGATCCGTCTGCGCGGTGAGGATCAGGCCAAGGGCGGACAGCAGGGCCGCGGTGGCGAAGGCGGCACGGCGGCCGATCCAGCCTGAGAACTGTGCCCCCAGGGGCTGGGAAAAGGCCCAGATCAGCATGAACAGGGTGATGGGCAGGCTGACCGCCAGGTCAAGGGGCAACCAGGGGGTGGTGGGGGCCAGGGTCTGGGCATGGGTGGGGATGAAGGGACGGGTGACTTCCTCCGAGAGGCAGAAGAGAAAGACCGGCAGTCGCAGAAACATCAGGTTAAAGGAATGAACGTCCCGCTGGCCGCTACCTTGTTCACCCAAGGCCCCGCCCGTCCCCGGGTTCACCCCGGTGCTAGCACGGTCCAGGAACAGATGCACCACCAGCAGCAGGACCTCGAAGGCCACCAGTACCGAGATCAGGATCACCGAGGCCACTTCCAGGATCAGGTCCGTCGAGGCCTTGGCGACCCAGGACGGGTCCAGCGACAGTCGCAGCCAGGCCTCGAGGTGATCGTGGGCGGTCAGCGTCGCGAGGGTCTCCTGGCCGGCGGCGGAGGCCGTGGTTGCGTCCGCCGTCACCACCGCCAACTTCGGTCGCTGGCCATGCGAGGCCAGGACCTTCTGGTCGAGGGTCTCCACGGCGATATAGGCAATGTCGGGATGGGCCGACACCTCCTTGGCCAAGACCCCTGTCAGGCCCGGTAACTCCGCCAGGGGGATGCCAAATCCCAAGGCGCGGTTGATCTGACGCGTCAGGACCTCGGCGACACCCTGTGCCTTGAGGCGCAACTCCGGGAACAGCACCCGTTCAAACTGATGCAGGGCCAGCCAGGAGGCGAGCAGGGACAGGATCAGTAACAGGGCCACGGTGACCGCCGTCAGGCGGAAGACCAGGGTCCGGAGCGGATCGCGAGGCATCCGCGGCCGATCGCCGCCCCGAATGACCCCGCCGGCCTGGCGGGTCAGGGCACCGGAAAACCGCAGGGTGAGGAACACGGTCATCAGGGTGAGCACGAGGGCGATGACCACCATCGGTATCGCCGATACCAGCAGCTCACCACGCACCTCAGCCAAGGCCCGCTGCAGGGTGCCCAGGCAGGCCCGGACACCCACCGCGCCGACGGTCTGGCCGAAGCCATTGGTCAGGGGCAGGCTGAGCAGCAGATTGTTCTCCAGCCGGCGGCGACCGTCCACATAGCCATCGGCACTCGCCCCCTCATGGGTGCCGACCCGGTCGGCTTGGGTGGAGAACAGGATTCGCCCCTGCGTGTCCCAGATATCGATGCGCTCCACGTCACGCGCCTGGGCCGCCCGCTCCAGGGCCGCGGACAGGCCTTCCAGTTCCGCCAGTTCCAGCCCAAGGGTCAACCCGGTCTCGGTCTGCCGGCGCACCTCTTCCAGCACCAGTTCCAGCCGATCGCCGGTGACATCGAGCAGGCGCTGATCGAATTTCAAAAAGGCCAGGATCAGCGCCAGGGCGATGGTGGTGGCGACGGTGAGGGCTATGACCGCCCCGACCCACCCAGTGAGGGCATGGCGGCCACCAGTCATCGCGGCTCCAAGGGTCGGGTTACCGGTATGACTCGCGGGGGCCGGGGATGACGACATGATCCTGAGGGTGAGGGTGCGGAAAGGGGCTTGATGAAGAACGCATCTTCGGTTTTGGCAGCGACGAGGAGCCGGGGAAACCGAAAACGACTGGGCGATGACGATATATGATCGCATATTCCCGGCGTGATGCGGCGCGGGGGGCAGGCAACCCCGCGTGGGGCTTGTTTTTCTCGCCCCTACGCCCCTAGATGGCCTTCATCGCTTCCTGCCATGGCCAGGAGCGACTGAAAGGCCAGGGCCCTGGAGAAGAGCCATGTGGAGGAGAATACCGGATGGTGAGGATTCTACTGGTGGAGGACGACCGCGATCTGCGGGAGGAGGTTGCTGACTTTCTGCGCGGCGAGGGCCATGTGGTGCGCGAGGCCGGATCGCGTCAGGAATTTCGTGCCCTCATGGCGGAGGAACCCTGCGACATCGCCCTCCTCGACCGTCGACTGCCCGATGGCGATGGCCTGGACCTGATCGGGGAGGGGCGGGCGGTAGGCTGGCGCTGTGGTTTTGTCCTCCTCACCGCCCGGGATGCCGCCCCAGAGCGTATCGCCGGGTATGAGACTGGGGCCGACCACTATCTCACCAAGCCGGTGCGCCTGGACGAACTGGCGGTCATCCTCAAATCCCTGGCTCGCCGCCTCCACCTCGACACCCACTGGCGCCTCCACCTGGCCCTGGGGTTGCTCCATGCGCCGAATGGGCAAAGGATCGAGCTGACCGGCCTGGAGGCAGCCTTCCTGGCCATCCTCGGCGCCCACCTCCACCAGCCCCTGGACCGTCGCCAGATCATCCAGGAACTGGGGCGGGATTTCCTCAGCTATGATCCGCGCAATCTGGACGCCTTGCTGCGCCGGTTGCGCCGCAAGGTCCGCGAGGCCGCCGGCGCGGATCTCCCCGTGCTGACCCGGCATGGACTGGGTTACGTCCTGGTGGAGGATCTGGTCATCGAGAACGGGTGAAGGGGTTCGACCCGAAGGAACCAACCATGGCTGGGCGATAACCCCAGGTGGATGTCAGGGGTTCGGCTCCTCCAGGGGCAGCCACAGGCTGAACTCACAGCCGCCCGTCGCCAGATTGGTCACGCCCGCCCGCCCCCCATGGCGGCGCGCCACCTTGTCCACCAGGTAGAGGCCCAGGCCCGCGCCGGTCTCGGTACTGTTGTGACCACGCCGGAAACGGCGAAAGATCAGCGGCAGGTCCTCCGCCGGCACCCCCGCCCCCGCGTCCCGGACCCGGACCCGCAGCCCCCCTTCGGCCACGTCCAGGTGGATCAGCACCGGTTCGGTGGGTGGCGAGTGGCGGCGGGCGTTTTGCAGCAGGTTGCGGATGGCCAGCCGCAGCAGGCCCGCGTCGCCGGTGCAGATGGGGACCGGGGAAGCTTCCAGGATCATCTCGGGACCCGGGGTGTCGCGCAGGTCGTCCATGGCGGCGTTACAGATCCGACCCAGGTCCAGGGGTGCCCGCCGCAGGGGGGCATCGGCGCTGGCCAGGCGTTCCGTTGATAGGTAATCATCCATCAGGCGAGTCAGGCGGTCGCTGGCGCGGCGGATCTTCTCGCCCCGGGCCCGGCCCTTGGCGTCCAGGGTTGGGTCTAGCAGCAGGTTGTGCGCCGCCGCCGCGATAATGCTCAGGGGGGTGCGCACCTCGTGGGAAACCAGGCTCAGAAAGTCCTCCTGCTCCTCCCGCAGCCGGCGTTCCGCCGCCGCCTGAGCCTCCGCCAGCGTCTTCTCCCGCCGCAGGCGCTTATGCACGGAGAAGATTGACAGGCTCAGCACCAGGGTCTGGAGCAGGGCGCCGATCGCCAGACCCTGGTCGCTCAGCAGGCCGGGCGGCAGCCATCCCCGGGTCCGGGCCAGGTCGACCACCAGGCCGAGACCGTAGAGGCCGAAGGCCAGCAGAAAGGAGCGCGCCCGTTCGTCGCCGTGCCAGGCGAGACCCAGGGCCAGGAGCAGGGAAAGACCGATCAGTAGGCCCCGGGCCGGCTTGGCCAGGGCCAGGGCCAGGTCGGGAAACCCGCCGAGGACCAGCAACAGCCCCACCACGGCCACGAGATTGGCGGCCCCGAGCACCTGGCGGCGCCAGAAGGCGCTGCCGCGGAGGAGACCGACATAATCGAAGATGAAGCGCTGCATGACCGGCAGGGACAGGCAGATCAGGGCCGCCATCACGGCGTTGGCCAGGCCGGGGAGCCAAAAGTCCGGCTGCGCCTGTTGTAGCCAGCCGCCGGCGATGAGGGCGGCCAGCAGGTTCAGGGCGACGTAGAGGGTGAAGAGGTAATGGGTCCGTTCCTGGCTCCACATCCAGAAGAAGGCATGGAGCAAGGCGATGAGGGCATAGACCCCGAAGTAGAGCCCCCAGACCCGGGCCTCGGCCATGGCCGCCTCGGTGAAGGCCAGGGGGGGCCAGAGGGTCAGCGCCGGGCGGCTGGGCAGCCGGGTCTCCAGGCGCAGGTAGTAGGTCGTCGGCTCGACCTCGGGCTGGAGGCGGAAGAGCGGCTGGCGGTAATCCACCTCCCGTTCCGACCAGGGCCAGGCTTGACCCGAGCGCCGTTCGCTAAAGCCACCCCCGGGCTGGGGCACGAAGAGGCGAACATCGTCGAGGGTGGCGGGCGCCACCTCCAGCCAGGCCTCATCCGGCCCGGCGGGGGGGCGCTCCAGGGTGAGACGCAGCCAGAGGACAACCCCGGGGCTGGTGGGGTCCCCCAGGGGCGACGGCAGTTGGCGGGGCAGGGGACTGAACCCGGGGGCCTGGACCGTCGCCACCTGGGCGATCGTCCAGGTCCCCCCGGGATCGAGGAGGAAGTCCAGGTGGTCGCTCAGATCGAGCTTGCTGGCGATGGGGAGCGTCAGGACGGTGGGTGGCGTGGCCACCAGGGGCCCGGCCAAGAGCCAGAGGAGGAGCAATGCCAGCAGGCGAGGCAAGGGCTTCATGACCGGGCATCTTAGCGCATACCCATCGCCTTTCAGTTTTCGGCCGCGAAAGGGAGGGTCGGGTGGCGTCTGGCGGGGGTGTCGACCGCAGGGAGGCGGTCGTCAAGCCTACAAGGACGTATTCAGGTTGTCCCCCGCCAGACGCCAACCGACTCGGGAAAGCCGAGGGTTGATGCGCGATGTCTATCGACACGCCCGCCGGGCACCAGGAGTGAAGGCGGGACTTGGCGTGAAAGTCGCTATAAAGTAATTAATTATCATGTGGTTGGTGTGCCGCCCCATGACAGTTAGTGGGTGCGCATCTGGGCCATCCGCTCCAGGTCCTGGGCCTCGAAGTCGATGCCGACGATCTCCCCGGGGTTGAGGCTGATGGCGTAGCCGATGCCCAGCTTCTCCAGGATCCAGGTGAATTCCACCACCAGACCGCCCCCATATCCGGGAAAGTCGCGGACGAAGCCCTTGGCCCGCTCCGGGCTGGTAAAGAGGACCAGCACCTCGCCATTGTCGGTCTCGATCTTGAGGGGGCGGGCGACCTTGTCGGTTTGCAGACCGCCGATTTGGTGGCGCTCATGGATCGGCATGAAGACCTCGGAGCCGAGGAGGGTGGCGATGAAATCCTCGGCGGGGATCTGGCCCTCCTGGGCGGCGATGAGCTGGCGCTCCAGATCGTTTTGCGGGATGAAGGGGGTCATGAGGGGGATTACCTGAGCTGTCCAAAGAGTCCGGCATAGCTGGTGGTCGTTGGGATTGGCTTCAAGTAACGGGGTTCCGCCGGGAAGGCCCGCTATCTGGTTCGGGTCCGCGGGTCCCGGTTACCGGTTGGATATTGGTCCGTCGGGCACCATCATTCTTTAAGGAGACACTGATTTATTCCAACCTCATGGATTGTATGTGATAAAATATTGCCCATGCTATCTCCGACCGCGAGTCGCCCCATGTCCAAGCAGATCTCCTTTGCCCAAGCCGAGTATGACGCCAAGCGCAAGATCA
>JAHDND010000029.1 GCA_018435665.1 Candidatus Thiosymbion sp.
CTTGTGGAGTGGATTGAATCCGTTTTTGACCAGGTGATTGGAGTGGCAAGCGGGGCAGTGCATGTGAGAATGAACCTAATACCGAAAATATAAGGGTAGCAAACTTTGCTAAGCAATCCTAGCGATAAGGGCACTACCATAATTTTCTGCAGGGAGCTCGAGTTCGGCATCAAAAACTGAGCTCATACTTGTTGTGCTTGCAGTTTGATAATGTGAAAAGGGAAATCCCATCTCGAATTTTTTAAAATTCTCCTCATTAACCAAATGAATGTCAACTGGAGCACCACTAAAATGTTGGACCGAAAAAGAAACTAGTACATCTTCCCAAGTGGATTTTCCTTTATCACCTTGAGTGATCCAAAAATATTCGCCTGCCTTAATTTCTTGCTGATTGCCAATTACACCGCACCCTGTAATAAAAAAAAGTGGGAAAAATAAGCATAGTATTAATTTTTTCATTTGTAATTACCAATTAAAATGACTATAGATACTCAAGTAATATAACCCTTTTGAATATCTTACTCAATATGATGGCTCATGCCACTTTGTCAGTAAAATCAAGGACTAATCTGACAAAATCTACATCAATTCCGACAAAATCCGACATTTCGGTTCGTAACTCATTGATGTGTCATGTTCGAACCGTTTCACTGCGACGCCAATGGTCGCAGCAAGGAAGCAGACAAACGTCTGTTATATTGATCTGCGTCAACTTGATCCTTGCAGAGCACGTTGTCGAACGTTCGGAACTCTCCAGCATCACCCTACTAGCTGATAGCGGCACGCGGATACGGTTTAAGCAAACGCCGGGTTTTTCACTGGCGGAAACCCTGCTTAATGCTAAACCGCTTCCTTGTGCAGTAGAGCGGACAAGTAAAGGGACACGAGCGTAAAGTAAATCGACGCTTAGTAGCCCCCATCTTCTAAACTAGTTCATGTCTAGCCAAATAAACCCTACTTGTGGAGATTTATTTCGCGATGTGGCTATAAATACATACAGATTGATCGCCTGCACTAACTACATATGCTGATGAAGGTATGTGGCTTGAATCTTTGTTGCGCAGTGTGTAACTTCATTCTGAAATGAAATAAAAATGTTACAAGATTCAATTTACTTGCGGATACCCAACTTGCACAAAAGTAACACAAAGCTATTAGCCGGCTATAAACCAATGAATATAAAGTGATAAAACCATGCGTAACTATGGAGTGGGAATGATTAGGCGTCTGGCAATGCCGGGCGCCCAGGGGCATGAATCTGTATCTCAGGTCGGCTGATTACCAGGCCCTTGCCGCCAGTGACAATACCGCGGCCCTAACCCCGCCACTGGCGTTGGGCAGTGTGGGGGAGGAAGCCAGCGGGGACGATCGCCGCTGGATGGGTCATGCCCTGACCCTGGCGGAGCGGGCGGCGGCGATGGGCGAGGTCCCGGTGGGGGCGGTCCTGATTCGGGAGGGTCAGGTCCTGGGGGAGGGCTGGAATTGCCCCATCGCCACCCATGACCCCAGTGCCCATGCCGAGATCCGCGCCCTGCGCGATGCCGGCCACCGTGCCGGCAATTACCGCCTCCCCGGGGCCACCCTCTACGTCACCCTGGAACCCTGTCCCATGTGCGCCAGCGCCTTGGTGCATGCCCGGGTGGCCCGGGTCGTCTTCGGCGCCCGGGACCCCAAGGGGGGGGCCTGCGGCAGCGTCTTTCACCTGCTCCCACCCGACCAGCGCTTCAATCATCGTCTGGCGTGTCTGGGGGAAGTCCTGGCCGATGAATGCGGCGATATCCTGCGTCGGTTCTTCCAGCAGCGCCGGCGGCTTGCCCGTCTGGAGAGGATGCCCGCGCCCCTGCCCGGGGGGCTGCCGCCTCAAGCAGCGGAATAACGCCCGCTGGCTAGGTCGGCCCCCTCAGCCAAGGTTGACACTCAGGGGCCAAGTACCTACCATACCCGCTCTTCCGGGGTGTAGCGCAGACTGGTAGCGCACCTGAATGGGGTTCAGGTGGTCGGAGGTTCAAATCCTCTCACCCCGACCAGATAACCCAATGAAATAAAAAGGCTTGGACTGCAAGGTTCAAGCCTTTTTTCGTTTCACCGCAGGCCGACCGCTGGCGTAAGTGGCGATCCGGGGGAGCAACCGTAGGCCCAGGGCGCTGTAGAGCAGCAGGGATAGGCCCAGGATCGCCCCCAGATTGAACCCAAAGGTGGGAACCAGGAGCGGACCCAGGCGCTTGTGGCCGGCGAGGAAGTGCGCCCCGCCCCAGGGCGATTCCGGCAGCCGGTATATCGGCAGGGTGCGGTGGAAGAGCCCATCCCGCCCCTGGCCGATGGGCTCCAGGTCCTGGAGGTTGAGGACCTGACGTTCGAGGGTGCCGTTGGTGTGCCGGGTGCGGAGCGCCGCCAGGCCCTCGCGGCCGAGTTCCGCTTCCAGGCGGGCCTCGATGTCACGCCGCTCGGCCGCGGCCGCGCGACGCTCGGCGAAACGTTGGTGACGGGCCTCGTCGAGAAAGGCATTCAGGCGTTGGCTGACGGCGGCGACCTCCCCATGCGGCGGCCAATCACCGGTCGCGGACCATTCCGCGGCGCTCAGGGGCGCGGGGAGCCCGGTACGGTCCGCGAGAACGGTGATCTCCCGCTGGAGAATTTGGCGTTCACGCCAGCTTTGACTTTTGCCCGGGCTCTTTTCCTGGGCCTGGCTTTGACTCTGATCCTTGTCCATGTCCATGTCCTTATTCTGATTCTGGCGATCGCGGACCCCAGCATCCGTTTCCTGTTCTCCCGCCCCAATGGGGCGCGGCCCCTGATGCTTGCCGACCTCCAGTGAGCTGGGGTTCCGGTCCAGAGCGCTCGCCAGGGTGAGGGCCTGGACCCGGCTTTTGAGCTCCGGCAGGTAATAGTCGAGATCATCCTCGGCCAGACGGACCCGGGCATCGGTGGCGAAGAAGTGCCGCATGTAGGCGTTGTCGCTATAGAGCGCCACCACTAGGGCCTCGTAGCCCCAGCGGGAGGGCAGGGCATTGGCGTAGGCGGGCACCTGGCGCCGGCGATCATCCCTCGGGATGAGGTCGTCATAGGCGATGATCACGCCGCTGAGCAGCATCTGCGGCACCAGCAGCAGGGGGATGAGGATGTAGATGGTCACCGCCGAGCGCAGGGTGGCGGAGATATTGAGCCCGAGCAGGGCCGAGGCGAAAGCGCAGGCGAAGAGCAGCAGCCAGGCCTTGCCGAACAGAGCGGGAATCTCCAGCAGGGGGATGGCGACGGCCAGATAGAGCAGCATCTGCACGCCGACCACCAGGGCCAGATAGAGGGTCTTGGCGTTGATGTAGCTCCACCAGCTCAGGTGCAGAAAGCGCTCGCGCTGCTGGATGCGGGCGTCGCGGCAGATCTCCTCGGCGCTGACGCTCAGGCCCAGGAAGAGGGCCACCACCACGCTCATGAAGAGAAACACCAGCAGGTTGTGGTTGGTGTGGTAGGCGTAGTCGGCCCCGGTCGCGCCCCGGGTGACCAGGGCCAGCACCAGGGCGAGCAAGGGGGGTTCCAGCAGGTTGACGGCGAGATAGCCACGGTTGGCCAGACGGGCGCGCAGATCGCGGCTGAAGAAGACCTTGAGCTGGCCCAGGCGGCTGGGGCGATGCAGACCGGGTGCTAGGGCCGGCGGCGTGACCTCGGGGGCAGGGGGAGCCAGGCGCGCCATCTCCGCCTCTGCCTCCTGATAGAGGCGGTGCCAGGCCTGGGGGCTGACGCGCCGCTCACCGGTGGCCTGGCCGGCGGGGTCCAGGAGTTTTTCCTCGATGATGGCGAAGATCTGTTCCGGATTGACGCTGCCGCAGCCGGGGCAGATGGCCTGCTCCGCGCCGGGCAAGCCGCCGCGGGCGCGGAAATAGGCCACCGCTTCCAGGGGGGAGCCACGGAAGATGGGCCAGCCGCCCTGATCCAGCACCCAGAGGGCGTCGAACAGCCGAAAGATCTTCGATGACGGCTGGTGGATGACGACGAAGATCAGCTTGCCCCGGATGGCTTGCTGTTTGAGCAGGTTCATGACCATTTCCGCGTCGGCGGAGGACAGGCCCGAGGTCGGCTCGTCGACGAAGAGCACCGTGGGTTCACGGATCAGTTCCAGGGCGATGTTGAGGCGCTTGCGCTGGCCGCCGCTGATGGTCTTCTGCAGGGGTGAGCCTACCTTGAGGTTGGCGGTCTCGGCCTGGCCGAGGTCGGCGAGCAGGGCCTGAACCCGACCGATCCGCTCGGCGTCCGTCAACTGGGCCAGGCAGAGTCGGGCGGCATAGTGGAGGTTGGCGAAGACGGTCAGGTCCTCGAACAGCAGGTCGTCCTGGGGAATGTAGCCGAAGACGCCGGCCACGGTGGCCGGTTCGCGGTGGACGTCGTGGCCGTTGAGATAGAGGGCGCCGCGATCCGGCCTCAGGGTGCCGTTGAGGAGGTTGAGCAGGGTCGATTTGCCGGCCCCGCTACCGCCCATGATGGCGATCAGGCGACCGCCCCGCTCCTGGAAGGAGAAGTCGTGCAGGCCGGCCTCGCTGCCGGGGAAACGAAAGTCCAGGTGCTCGCCGCGCAGGACCAGGGCCGGGGCGGCGCTGGCCTTGGCGGTGAAGGCCGCCTCGATCTGAGCGGCGGCAAGCTCGTTGCCCCAACGGTCGCGCACCACCTGGCCCGGTCGCAGGGGCTGGACGTCACCGGGTGCCAGGGGGCGGCCTTCCAGGGTGAGGGGCTCGTCACCCAAGGGGGCCACGAGTAGCAGGTCGTCCGCCGCTAGCCGCAGCACCGCTAGCCGGCCACGGAAGGCGTCCCCCTCGCCACCGCCGAGCAACCGGCTGCTGGGTGAATCCCCCATGCAGGTCTGGAACAGCCAGCCTCGCGCGGACTCCTTCTCGCAGGCCCCGAACAGCCGGTCCCGGGCGCTCTCCTCCTCGCCGGCCCCGGGCCGCGGGTGGCGGATGCTTGTCCCCGCGCCGCCTTCCGTAAGGTGATCATCGTCCCGGTCCCGGTCCCGGTCCCGGTCCCGGTCTTGGTCTTGGTCTTGGTCTTGGTCTTGGTCTTGGTCTTGGGCGCTGGCGGCGGGATCGGCGATGAAGCGCAGGATGGTATCCAGGCTTGCGGGGCTCAGGCCCAGGGTCCGGCCAAGCCGGAGGGCGATGCGGCGGGCGGGCCCGTCCTCCGGGGTGGGGCCCGCCAGGACCAGAAAGCGCAGCACCGCCGCCTGGCGCTCGACGCCGTGGAGGAGGGTCTGGAGCTGGTCCCCCAGCCGGGCCGCCTGGGCCAGAAGTTCCTCCGGGGCCTCGTCCCGGTGAAGTTCGGCGAGGTCATCGAAAAGGCCGATATAGGTCGCGGCATCCGCCAGCCGGACGTGGTCGTGGAGGTAGGCCAGCACCCGCCCCCGAGCGGCCGCATGGGCGCTACCCCTCAGACTCGCCGCTTGCAGGGCGAAGAGGTGGAGGACGGCGTTTAGCAGGCGTTCGGGAATCATCTGGAGGGCGGGAACCGGCTTAGCGCGCAGGAGTCAGGATGGCGGCGCGGACGCTAGCCATCTCATCCTCGACCTTTTTCCACTGCGCCTGGGTGGCAGCCGTGCCCTCGGGGGTGGTGTCAGCCTGGTAAGCGGCCAGGAGTTTAGCGATGATGTCCGCCTTCTCAATCGTCCGGCCATTGATGGTCAGGGTCTTGTCGACAGGGGCCGCGACCTGGAGGAGATTCAGCATGACATCCTCCCATTCCCCACGATCGGACTGAGTCAGCGCGGCCTTGTCCAGCTCATAGTTGCCAATTTTCTGTAAAACGGCATGAAAATGAGTGCGCATATAGCTTTGCTGGATGGTGAAACCAAACAGGGAATCCACCAGATATTCGGCGCTACGCGGGTTGGCCATCAGGACGGGGACGTCCTGGATATAGCTCGCGGCCAGGTGCCCGAAGGTCGTGTCAAGGTCGATGCCTTGCGGATCGGCGGCCGCCCGCTTGAGGGTGGTGAACAGGGCGCTGCTGAGGTCCGCCTCCGCCCGCAGGTCCAGTTTGTCCTGGACATCCTCGATCACCGCCACCGCCTCGGCCACCGCCTTGCGCTGCTTGAAGGTGGCGGCGTAGAGGGCATCGAACAGCTTGACCCCCGCGTACATGCGCAACTGCTCATCGTTAAGCCGTTCGGCAAGATTATTTGGCGCGAGGAGCGACGGCTGCCAGGTGATCCCATATGCCGTCAGACGTTTGAATATGTCGAAGGCATTGTTGATCTTTTGTTGCGCGAGCACGCGCTGGACTTCGGCGGAGATCTGCTCCAGGGATTGGGTGGCCTGAGCAACGGCGGCCCTGTCCGCCCCCAGGGTCGGCAAGGCCCAGAAGGTCAGGGATGCCATGAATGCCAAAGTAATTGATTTCATTGTAATCTTCTCGTCTGTGATCGTTTTGAGCCGGGATTGGGGTCAAGGTGGTGCGCAGGGGGCACCACCACCAAGCCAGTAATGCTAACAGCCCTGGGGGGCTGCGGCGTCACTCGCCCTAAGAGAAGGTTTGCCTGGACGCGCCCGCTGTCCGGGTAAAATGCTGCCCATTAACCGCCCCGGAGTCCCTCATGTCCGAACTTCTCTACCTCATCCCCAAACGCACTCACCTGGCCTGGGACCCCCGGCTGGAGCCCCTGGACCTGGAACAGGAACCCGGGGTCGAGATTCCCCTCCTCGGCTATGTCAGCGCGGGCCGACCAGTGGAAACCCCCGAGGATCACGAGATGGTCCGCATCCCCAGCCACATGGTGCGCAAGGCCAGTTATGCCCTGCGGGTGCGGGGGCACTCGATGACCGACGATCAGATCCAGGACGGGGACATCATCGTCGTCGAGCAGCGCCAGACGGCCGCCAATGGGGAAACCGTGGTGGCCCTGATCAATGGCGACAAGGTCACCCTCAAGCGGTTTTATGTCGAACCGGAGGGGGTACGGCTGCAACCGGCCAACCCGGAGATGGAACCCCTTTTCCTGCGCCATGAGGACATCGAAATCCTCGGTATCGTCACCGGGGTGATCCGGATGCCGGCGTGAGGGGTAATCTTTTTGAAGTTAGTAGGTTAGGAGTAAACAGGATGGTGACGAACAGACTGGCCGGCCACAGACCGGGCCTCGAGTTTCCGCCCAGTGGAGGCCGACCCTTCGCGGGTGCAATCCTGGCCAGGGCTTTTGGTTCGACCCTGGTCCTGATCCTAAGCATGATCCTGGCTTTTGCCGCCAGCCCGGTCTGGTCCCAAGGGCCGCTGCCCATATCACTGGGTGAGCCCGTCGAGGTTACGCAGACCTTCGTCACCCGTGACACCAAGGCGGGCACCCCGCGTGGCATCAGCGGCTTCGCCTGTCTGCCGCCAGACCAGGACCAGCAGGGCCGACGCGCCTGCCTGGCCATCAACGACGAGGAGCGCTTCGCTGAGTGGGCCTGGCTGGATGGCGCGACCCTAACGCCGACGGGAAAACTTCTGGAACTGTTATCCAAGGGCAAGCAACCGGACGACGCCATCCTCGGTACCCGGCCGCGGGGGCTGTGCGACAAGGAGCAAGGGTTCGGTGAGTTCGACGGCGAGGCCATCGCCATCGCCGGTGACCAGCTTTACCTGACCGGTTCCCATGCCTGTTCCCGGGCCAAGGGCCAGTTCCGGCCCTCGTCCTTCCTCCTGGCGCGGGCACGGGCCGAGCCACGGGAGCAGCGGGCCGAGGACGTGACGCGGACCTGGCGGCTCGCCGATGTCCTCCGCCATAGCCCCCTGGCGGCAACCTTTGGCCGGCCGGGTCCGGCGGGGGCAGGGATCGAGGGGCTGGCCGTGGCGGGAGAGCGGCTGTACCTGGGCATGCGCACCCCGGCTCCCGACCAGGCGGCTATCCTGGCGGTGCCACTGTCAGGGCTCTTCGCCCCGGGCGAGCAACCGGCCCAGGTCAAACCCGAGGTGCTGACACTGAGGTTGGGCGCCGAGACCGGGATCCGTGACCTGGCCGCCCTGGCCGATGGGCGCCTGCTGGTGCTGGCGGGACCGGCGGATGCCGGCGCCGCGCCCTTCGTCTTGCACCTGTTGAACCCAGCCACGGGCGCGACCCGCCCGCTGGTGGAGTTGCGGACGGCGGAACTGGGCAGGAAGAAGGGCGGCGGTGACGAGGTGGCCAAGGCCGAGGCCATCGCCATCCTGGAGGAAGGCGCGGCCGGGGTGAGCCTCCTGGTGCTCTACGACAACATCGATGATGGTGGCCCCCGCCGCCATCGGCTCCGCTTGCCCGTCGACTGAGGCCCCCGGCTGAAACCCGGCGTAACGCGTCAGGTTTGTCACGGGTGGACACATTTGACGCGCGGTGAAGTCGCCTACTCAGGTGGCCTCATGGCCACGCTTCATAGCCAAGAGGCCTGGTCTCAGGCGCCGAATCCCTCCAGCACGATCTTGCCCCGCGCTTGGCCACTCTCGATCAGGGCATGAGCCCGGCGGAGGTTGGCGGCATTGATGGCGCCGAAATGACTGGCCAGGGTGGTCCGCACCAGGCCCTCGTCCACCAGACGGGCGGCCTCTTCCAGGATGCGATGCTGTTCCGCCATGTCCGGCGTGGCGAAGAGACTGCGGGTGAACATGAACTCCCAGTGGACGGACACGGATTTCTGCTTGAAGGGCATGATGTCGAGCTGGCTGGGGTCGTCAATCACCGCGAGCCGGCCCTGGGGGGCGATGACCTCGATGATGGCCGGCAGGTGCTGCTCCGTCTGGGTCAGGGCGGCGACATACCGCACTTGCGGCTGTCCGATCTCTGCTAACTGGGGCGCCAGGGGCTGGTGGTGATCGATGACGAAGTGGGCGCCCAGGTCACGGACCCATTGCCGGGTTTCCGGCCGGGAGGCAGTGCCGATGACGGTCAGGGCGGTGAGCTGGCGGGCCAGTTGGGTGAGGATGGAACCGACCCCGCCTCCCGCGCCCAGGATCAGCAGGGCCTCCGGGGTCTCTCCCGCCCCACTCCCGAAGGCGTCAGCCAACCCCGTCGTCCGGGTGCCGCCGGCGTGGCGCGGGACTTCCAGCCGGTCGAAGAGGAGCTCCCAGGCCGTCACCGTGGTTAAGGGCAGGGCCGCGGCCTCGGCGAAGCTGAGGGTCTGGGGCAGGTGGCCGACGAGACGCTCATCGACCACCTGGAGTTCGGCATTGCAGCCCTGGCGGTCGCGGGCGCCGGCATACCAGACCCGGTCTCCAGGACGGAAGCGGGTCACGGCGGCACCGACCGCGGTCACGATGCCCGCGGTATCCCAACCCAACACCCGATAGTGACCGGCCGGCGGGGTCAGGCGGCGGCGGATCTTGGAGTCCACGGGGTTGACGGCGATGGCCTGGACGGCGACGAGCAGGTCGTGGGCACCGGGTACGGGCTCCGGCAGGGTGATGTCCAGCAGGGCATCCGGGTGGTCGCAGGGCAGGCTCTGTTGGTAACCGATGGCTTTCATGGGGTGCACCGAGGCGGACGGAATAGCAGGCCGCCATCATATAGCCATCCGCGGTGATCGCCAGACTCAAGCGTTCCGTGCGCCAAAGCCTCCCGAATCCCTAATCCCGAATGCCTGACTGTCAGGTTGCTTGATGATCACCATGCAGGAGGGATGATTCGCCCTCATGAAAAAGGCCGGGGGGGTCCCGGCCTTTCGTCAGGTTCGCCGGACCTCAGGTCCGGCGGTGAGTCGCTCAGGCGACGGCCTTGAGCTTCTCGGGTTCCTTGACTTTCTCACCTTCGAGGAGGGTACCGCCCTCGCCGCGGATCTGGATCTTGCGCGGCTTCATGGCCTCGGGGATCTCACGGCGCAGCTCGATGTGCAGCAACCCATTCTCCAGGCGGGCGTCCACCACGCGGACGTAGTCCGCGAGCTGGAACTTGCGCTCGAAACCACGGTTGGCGATACCCCGGTAGAGGAAGCGGCTTTCCTTGTCTTCCTCGGCGCGGGAGCCGGAGACGGTCAGGATGTTCTCCTTGACCTCCAGGCCCAGCTCGCTGGGGGAGAAACCGGCGACCGCCATGGTGATGCGGTAGTCGTTCTCGCCGCTGACCTCCACGTTGTAGGGAGGATAACCGCCCGGCTCGGACCGATAGGCGTTCTCCAGGGCGGACGACAGCCGATCGAAACCGATCATGGAGCGGAAGAGGGGAGAGAAGTCGATGTTGGTCATGGTCATATCCTCAATGAGCAATATGGTTTGAGGTGCGTATCCGGGCTGGATCACGCGGTTTCGCGAACCTCTGGGGAGCGTCCGCAACTTGAAAATAGTACCCCTCAGGCCGGCGTCAAGGGTGGCAGGAAAAATTTTTTTCCGGTACCCGAGGTGTTCATGGGTACCCGATAAGCAGTAGCAGTCCCTCCGGTCAGCGCCCTCGTTCCAGGCTCTGCTTCAGGAGGGCGCCGAAGCTACCCATGCCGTTCTCCGCGGGCTTGGCGGCGGTGGTGGCCATCGCCTCCAGGTCCGGCTTCGCCTCGGCGGCCTTGGCCTCGTCCAGGGTCAGGCTGATGCGGCGCTTCTCCAGATCGACGGCGAGGACGCTGGCCTCGATCGCCTGACCGGGGCCGAGCACCTCCTGGGGATGGGTGACGCGCTTGCCGGTACCCAGTTCGCTGACGTGGATCAGCCCCTCGATGCCCGGGACCAGTTCGACGAAGGCACCGAAGGGCTGGAGGCGGGTGACCTGGCCCTGGACCCGGCTGCCGACCGGGAATTTCTGGGCCGCCTCGGCCCAGGGGTCCCGGGCCAGGGCGCGGATGGAGAGAGCGATCTTCTCCGGGCGCTTGGGGTTGTCGGTCTTATCGATGCGCAGCACCGAGACCTCCAGGGGCTGGCCGACGCTCAAGATCTCGCTGGGGTGCTTGACGCGGTGGAAGGCCAGCTCGCTGATGTGGATCATGCCCTCCAGGCCCCCCAGGTCGACGAAGGCGCCGTAGTCCTGGAGGGAGGTGACGGTGCCGGTGAGCACGGCGCCCTCCTTGAGATTGGCACGCAGGGCCTCGGCGCGGGCGCGCTGCTCCTCCTCCAGCACCAGCCGGCGGGAGACGACCAGATTGAGGTGGCGACCACCCTCGAACTTGGTGATGCGGAAATCCAGGTGCTGGCCGACGAACTCGTTGAGGTCCTCGATGAAACGGATGTCGATCTGCGAGGCGGGGCAGAAGGCGCGCTGACCGGCCACCTGGACCTCCACGCCGCCCTTGATGACCCCGGTGACCCGGCCCTGGACCGGCATGTGCTGCCGGTAGGCCTGCTCCAGCTCGGCGGCCCCGTGGAGGTGGCGGGATTGCTGGTTGCCCAGGCGCAGGCTGCCATCCTCCTCGACCCCGGCGACCGTCGCCGTGACCTCGTCGCCCACCGCCACGCTGAGTTGACCCTCGGCGTCCCGCAGGGAGGCGGCGTCCATCACGCCCTCGGCCTTGCCCCCCAGATCGATGAAGACCTGCTCCTCGGTGATGGCCACCACCCGGCCCTTGACCTGATCGCCGGGCTTGGCGGCCTGGTCGGCGGTTCCTTGGTGGCTCTGGTCGAACTCGGCCAGCAGGGCCGCGAAATCGTTACTGTCGTTCATGCGCGCGTCTGTCGTTGCGGGGTTGGAAGTGGAAGGTCAGGGGTCTCGCTCAACCAAGGTGGGGCCAGATCAGTCTGGGTAGGCCACGCCGCAGCCGCCCAGCCCACAGTAGCCATGGGGATTCTTGGCCAGATATTGCTGATGGTAGTCCTCGGCGTAATAAAAGTCCGGGGCGGGCAGGATCTCGGTGGTGATGGCGCCACGCCCGGCGGCGGTCAGGGCCACGGCAAAACGCTCCCGGCTGGCCTCCGCCAACCGGCGCTGGGCCTCGTCATGCCAGTAGATGCCGGAGCGGTATTGGGTGCCGACGTCATTACCCTGGCGCATGCCCTGGGTCGGGTCGTGGGACTCCCAGAACAGCTTGAGGAGTTGCTGATAGCTCACCGTCTTCGGGTCGAACACCACCCGCACCACCTCGTTGTGGCCGGTCATGCCGGTGCAGACCTCTTCGTAAGTCGGGTTGGGGGTGAAACCCGCCGCGTAGCCGACGGCGGTGGTCCACACGCCGGCCTGTTGCCAGAAACGCCGCTCCGCGCCCCAGAAGCAGCCCAGGCCGAACAAGGCCAGTTCCAGCCCCGCCGGAAAGGGTGGCAACAGGGGCTGACCGGTGACGAAATGGCGGTTGGTGACCGCCATGGCTTGGGGACGACCGGGCAGGGCCTCGCGGGCCGTGGGCATCTGGGGCTGACGAAAAAAATGGAACATCGGGGCCTCACGGGGACAGGCGGGAAATTCTAAACCCATTTCGGGGGCGGCGATTTGAAATCAAGCTTGAAATCAAGCCCAGCCCACCCGCGAGGTTTCCGCGTGCCCCCACCTCGGGCACAATGGCGGCCCCGCGAAGCAATTGGCTGATCCCTGATCGTGCATCCCATCCAACTCATCACCCTGGATCTGGACGAGACCCTCTGGCCCTGCATGGCGCCTATCCAGCGCGCGGAGGCGGCCCTGCACGCCTGGCTTGGCCAGCGGGCGCCGCGATTGGCCCAGGCCCTGAGCCTGGAGGAGCTGCGTGCCCATCGCCGCGACTTGATGGCGCGCCAACCGGACATCGCCCATGACGTGACGGCCATCCGCCTGACCTCGCTGCAACTGCTCCTGGACGAATTCGGCCACGATCCCGCCCTGGCGACGGAGGGCATGGCCCTGTTTCTCGAACATCGCAACCAGGTCGAGCCCTACCCGGATGTCGTCCCGGTGTTGCGGACCCTGGCGACGAATTACCGGTTGGTTTCGGTGACCAACGGCAACGCCGACCCGGAGCGCACCCCCCTGCGTGGCCTCTTTCACCTGTCCCTGACCGCCGCCGATGTCGGTGCCGCCCGGCCGCATCCCGCCCTCTTCCAGGCGGCCCTCGACTGGGCCGGCCTGGCGCCGCACCAGGCCCTGCATATCGGCGATCACCCCCTTTACGATGTCCAGGCGGCCCGGGACCGGGGGCTGCATGTCCTCTGGCTCAACCGCGAGGGCCAGGCCTGGCCGGTGGAACTGGAGCCGCCGCCGGCGGAGATCGCCGACCTGCATGGGCTGTTGGCCTGGCTGGGCAAAGGTCATGAGGGGGCGCGGCACCCCCGCGAAACTGCGAGCCTTGGTCGTGACTTTCTCGCTAACCGTCAGGAGGGGCCCACGGCACCCTCTGATGGTGAAAGGCAGCCTGTGTCTCAGGGGACGGTCTTTCAGGCAAACGGTCATGAGGAGGCGCGCCACCCCCCTGAAAATGAAAGCCTTTGCCATGATTTTCAGGCTATCGGGCGGGAGGGTCTCGCGCCAGGGCAGCCATCCCCCCCCTCTGGCGGCAGGGGGCGATGACCGCCATGGCCAATGCCGACACGCGGGTGGTACCAGACCCCAGGCACGGGATGCGTTTCGACCGGTTGGCAAGCGATGGCCTGGCCCGTCGCGGCCGCCTGATTTTCCCCCGCGGGGAGGTGGAGACCCCGGCCTTCATGCCGGTGGGTACCTATGGCACCGTCAAGGCCATGACCCCGGAGGAGCTTCGGGCGTCCGGCGCCCAGATCATCCTCGGCAACACCTTCCACCTGATGCTGCGCCCCGGCCCCGCGGTGATCGCCGCCCACGGCGACCTGCACGACTTCATGCACTGGTCCGGCCCCATCCTCACCGACTCCGGCGGCTTCCAGGTCTTCAGCCTGGGCGAACTGCGCAAGATCAAGGAGGAGGGCGTCCACTTCCGCTCCCCCCTCGACGGCTCCCGCATCTTCCTGGGGCCCGAGGAGTCCATGGCCATGCAGCGCGCCCTGGGCTCCGACATCGTCATGATCTTCGACGAATGCACCCCCTACCCGGCGACGCCGGAGCAGGCGCGGGCCTCCATGGCCCTGTCCCTGCGTTGGGCGGCGCGCAGCAAGGTCGCCCATGGCGACAACCCCGCCGCCCTCTTCGGCATCGTCCAGGGTGGCATGCATGAGGACCTGCGCGCCGAGTCCCTGGCGGGGCTGATGGCGATCGGCTTCGATGGCTACGCCATCGGTGGCCTGTCGGTGGGGGAACCGGAGGCGGACCGGCTGCGGGTGTTGGATTTCCTCTCCGACCGCCTGCCGGCGGACCGGCCGCGCTACCTCATGGGCGTGGGCACCCCGGCGGACATCGTCCAGGCGGTGCTGCGCGGCATCGACATGTTCGATTGCGTCATGCCTACCCGCAACGCCCGCAACGGCCACCTCTTCACCTCCGCCGGGGTGGTGCGCATCCGCAACGCCCGCCACCGCGCCGACACCGGCCCCCTGGACCCGGAGTGCGACTGCTACACCTGCCGCCACTACAGCCGCGCCTATCTGCACCACCTGGACCGCTGCCACGAGATCCTCGGCGCCCGGCTCAACACCATCCATAACCTGCGCTATTACCAGGTCCTGATGGCCCGGTTGCGCGCCGCTATCGAGGAGGGGCGGTTGGCGGAATTCGCCCGGGGCTTTCTGGCTACTGCAACCGGCTGCGCACCAGCAGGGTCGCCAGGGCCAGGGTCACCAGGGCGATGATCACCAGGGGCCAGGCGTGGCGCCAGATCTCGCCGGCGGGCAGGCCCTTGAGGAAGCTGCCCTGGACGATGATCAGAAAGTGCTTGAGGGGGATGGCCTCCGCCAGCCATTGCAGCACGGGAGGCATGTTCTCCACCGGGGTGGCGAAGCCGGACATGAGGATCATAGGCACCACCGCCGCGAAGGTGCCAAGAATGGCTTGCTGCTGGGTGGCGCTGATCGCCGAGATCATCAGCCCCACCCCGACGATGGACAGGATGAAGAGGAGCATGGCGCCATAGAGCAGCGGCACCGAGCCCTGGAAGGGCACGCGGAAGACCAGAACGCCGATGGCGACCATGAGCATGCCCAGGGTGCTGCCGATGAGCAGGCCCGGCACCGTCTTGGCGACGATGATCTCGGCGGAACTGGTGGGTGACACCAGGAGTTGATCGAAGGTGCCCAGCTCCCGCTCCCGGGCGATGGAGAGGGCGGTGACGACCAGCGATACCACCATGGCCATGATGCCCGCCAGGCTGGGGACCACGAACCACTGGTAGATGAGATTGGGGTTGAACCAGTGGCGCAGCCCGATCCGCTCCGGGGGCAGCAGGGATTGAGGTTGGAGGGTCAGGCCCAGCGCGGCCGCGACCGCCTGGACATAGCCCAAGGCCACCTGACCCGAATTGGCGCGGCGGCCATCGACGATGACCTGAAGTTCAGCCGGTCCCCCCGCCGCGACCTGGCGGGAGAAGGTGTCGGGGATCTCCAGGGCCAGGAGGGCGCGGCGCTGTTCGATGGCCGCATGGAGATCCGGCCGGCTGTGCACCAGGCGCAGGGTGCCGACGAAGCGTGCGGCCGCCAGGTCGGCAATCAGCTCCTGGGCCCAGCGGCCCCCATCGCGGTCGAAGACCACTAGGCTGGCGTTGGTCACCTCCAGGGTGGCGGCGAAGGAAAAGACCAGCAGTTGAAGCAGGGGTGGCCCCACCAGTATGAAACGGGCGCGGGGGTCGCGCAGGATGCTCAACAGTTCCTTGACGATCTGGGCGCGCAGGCGGGTGGGGAGCAAAGTCATGCGGCTTGGGGTTCCGGTAGGACAGGTCTGGGGAGAGAGGTCTGGAAGGGTAGGTCTGGGTGAACAGGTCTGGGTGTGCAGGTTCGTGAGGGTGGGCAGGCTGTTGGAGCGGCGTGGGTGTGATGGGGAGTCGCCTCACGGGTCCAGGCTCTTGCGGGTCTTGGCACGCGCCAGGACGAAGAAGACCGCGCCGATGGTCAGCATGGCGGCCATGTTGGGCAGGAAGACCGCCCAGGCGTCGCCGGCCAGGAAGACCGTCTGCAGGGAGGCGATAAAGTAGCGGGCGGGCACCACCAGGGTGATGGCCCGGATGGGCGCCGGCATGGAGTCGATCTCGAACAGGAAGCCGGAGAGCAGGAAGGCCGGCAGGAAGCCGGTGAAGAGGGCGACCTGGGCGGCGATGAACTGGTTGCGGGCAATGGCGGAGATCACCAGCCCCTGGCCCAGGGCCGGGACCAGGAAGACCGCTGACAACAGCAGCAGGGCCCCCCAGGAGCCATGGAGCGGCAGGCCGAAGACGCCGATGGCCAGGGCCGCCGAGCCCAGGGTGGCGAGCAGGCCGAGGACGAAGTAGGGCAGCAGCTTCCCCAGCAGGATCTCCGCCACCCGCGCCGGGGTGGCGAGTAGGGCCTCCATGGTGCCGCGCTCCCACTCCCGGGCCAGGACCAGGGCGGTGAGCAGGGTGCCGATCATGGTCATGATGATGCCGATGGCCCCGGGCACCAGGAAGCGCCGGCTCTCGATCTCGGGGTTGAACCAGAAGCGCGGGCGCAAATCGACCAGGGGGGCGGGGGCCAGACCCTGGCCTTGGGCCCAGCCCGTCACCACCCCCTGGGCATAATTGGCGACGAAGTTGGCGGTGTTGGGCTGGGAACCATCGGTGACGATCTCGACCAGGGGCCCTAGCCGCGGGTCGGCCAGGCGCCGGGCAAAGTCGGCGGGGATCATCACCAGGCCATCGAGGGTGCCGGTCTCGACCCCGGCGACGACCTCCCGCGGGTCCCGGGCGGGGGTGACCCGGAAGTAGCGTGTCCCGGCGAAGGCCGCCGCCAGGGACTGGGCTTGCGGGTCTTCCGTTGCCAGCACCAGGCCGATGGGGACCTGACGAATGTCCAGGGATACGGCATAGGCGAAGAGAAATAACAGGATCACCGGCAGGACGAAGGCGATGAGGATGGCCGAGGGGTCCCGCACCACCTGCAAGCCCTCCTTGCGCACCAGGGCGAGGAGCCGGCGCCCGGAAAAGGGGGGTGCCGAGGGGCTGGCCGCTGGAGGGGGATTAGGGTTCACGCGGCTGGCCTTGGTTGCTCGGATTCGCGCCTCCCGCGGTCCCTGAGTTCTTTGGAAGGGCCGGTGAGTGGCATCGCTAGCGTCGTCGGCTTCGTCCCCGTCGTCTCCCGCCCTGAATTTTCTTGACTCGTCTGAGTCACCTGAATCGCCGGGTTTGGCTGGTTGGCTGTCGCTTCCTCGCTCCCGCCGTTGCGCTCGATGAGGCGGATGAAGGCCTGTTCCATGGTCGGTTGCTCACCCGGGTGCAAAGCCACCGCGGCCTTGAGGGCGTCCGGGGTGTCGAGGGCGATGACCCGCGCCTGGTACATGAGGGCCATGCGGTCGCAGTACTCGGCCTCGTCCATGAAGTGGGTGGTGACCAGGATGGTCACTCCCTTGCGCACCAGGCCATTGATGTGGGTCCAGAACTCCCGACGGGTCAGGGGGTCCACGCCGGAGGTGGGCTCGTCGAGGAAGAGGACCGGCGGGCGGTGCATGAGGGCGCAGGCCAGGGCCAGGCGCTGCTTGTAGCCCAGGGGCAGCTCCTCCGGGGCGCGGTCGAGGAAGGGCTGGAGCTGGAAGGTGTCGATCATCTCGGCGATGCGCCCGCGCCTGACCTGGCCTTCAAGACCCTGGACGCCCGCGTAAAAGGCCAGATTCTGCCGCACCGAGAGCAGGCCGTAGAGGGAGAACTTCTGGGCCATGTAGCCCAGCCGGCCCTTGGCCTGACCGCTGGCGCGGCGCAGGTCGAGCCCCGCCACTCGTGCCTCCCCGGCGCTGGGTTTGAGCAGGCCGCACAGCATCTTGAAGGTGGTGGACTTACCCGCCCCGTTGGGTCCGAGGAGGCCAAAGATCTCCCCGGGACGGACCTGGAAGCTCACATCGTCCGCGGCTGTGAAGGACCCGAAATGTCGGGTCAGGTGCCGGCATTCGACCACCGCCGCCAGCCCCAGGTCCACCGGTGGCATCCGTGCCGCCAGGCCCGAGGTCCCCCCGGGTCCACCCCCCAGCAGGTCGACGAAGGCGTCCTCGAAGCGCGGCGGGACAGGCTCCAGCCGGGCGTTGATCTCGGCGGCGAGCGCTTGAAGCGCCGCCAGGCCTGGCGATGCATCGGCGGTTACATCGTGGAGGGCTGCGGCTGACCCCTCTGGAGTCCTTTCAGATGTCCCCTTTGAATAACCCTCGGCTGACCCCTCGTATGTCGCCTTTGGATGACCTTCGGATGTCACCTCGTGTGTCTCTTCTGGGTTCATCTCGGATGTCCCCTCAGATGTCCCCTCGGAGATGTCCCTGTGGGGCCCCTCGCCGCGCAGGACTACCCGCAGCGCCGCGCCTTGCAGCACGCCATCGCAGACGGCGGGTAGGTCCAGGGCTCGCTGGAGCAGTTCCCGGCGGTCGCCCGTGGGCGCGGTGAGGCGGAAACTGCGGTGGGCGATGCGTCGGGTCAGGTCCCCGGGCGGGCCGGCAAAGACGAGCTGGCCTTCGTTGAGCAGCAGCACGGTGGCGCAGCGTTCGGCCTCGTCCAGATAGGCGGTGGCCCAGACGACCGCCAGGCCCTGATCCGTGAGGGCCGCGACCATCTCCCAGAGGTCCTGGCGGCTGATCGGGTCCACGCCGACCCCGGGCTCGTCCAGTAGCAGGACTCGCGGGGTGCCCAGCAGGGCGCAGGCCAGACCGAGTTTCTGCTTCATCCCCCCGGAGAGATCGCCGGCCAGGCGGCGGGTGAAGGGCTCCAGGCGGGTGAAGGCCAGCAGGCGGTCGAAGGCCGATCCTTGACGGGCGGGATCCATCCCGCGCAGTGCGCCATGGAGACGCAGGTTCTCCATGACCGACAGGTCCTCATAGAGCCCGAAGCGCTGGGGCATGTAACCAACGAGATCGGCGAGGCGATCGGTGTCGCGCCGGGTGTCCAGGCCGAGGACCTGAATCGTGCCGGCGCTGGGCATCATCAGTCCCGCCATCAGCCGCATCAGGGTGGTCTTGCCGGCCCCGTCAGGGCCGACCAGCCCCGTGAGCCGGCCGGGCTGGATGGTCGCGGACAGATCCTTGAGGGCCTGGACCGGGCCAAAGGTCTTGGTCACCCCCGCCAAATGCACCGCCGGCGCGGGCGCGTCTTGCGCGGTTTCCAACGCTGATGCTACCGCGTCCAGCAAAGTCCCCGCGGCCCCAGCGGCCACCGCGTCCAGCACGTTCCCCGCGGCCCCAGCGGCCACCCCGGTCAGCACGATCCCACGGTCTGGCGCCGCGCTCATCGCAAGGCCAACCGCCCCGGCCCGATCAATCCCGGAAATATCAACAGTCGGAGCTCATCCAGGAGGTGCCGGTGCACTGCTGGCGGGCAGGACCTCGATGGTTACCGGCATGCCCTGACGCAGTTCCTCGTCGCCTTCGGTGACGATGATCCGTAGGCGGTAGACCAGGTCCGTGCGCAGGGTGGTCGTCTCCACGGACTTGGGGGTGAACTCGGCCCGGGGGGAAACAAAGCCCACCACCCCGGCATAGACCCTGGCCGAGCTGTCGGTGGTCACCCGCACCGCTGTTCCCGGGGCGACCTGGCCGAGTTGGGGCTCGGCGGCGAAGGCCCGAATATAGACGGGGTCCGGCAGGGCGAGGCTGTAGACCGGGGTCTGCGGCGTCACCATGCTGCCGGGTTCGAGGATACGGGCCAGGACGACGCCGTCCGCGGGGGCGAGCAGGCGGGTGTCGTCCAGGGCGGTCTGCGCCTGGGCCCGGGCAGCCTCGGCCGCGGCCAGGCTGGCCTCGGCGGCGCGGATATCCTCCTTGCGCGCCCCCTCACGGAGCAGGTCATGGCTCTGCTGGGCCATGATCAGGCCCGAAGCCGCCTCGTCATGGTTCGACAGCACCTTATCCAGTTCCTGCTGGCTGGTGAAGTGGGTGGCGGCCAGCTCGGTCTGGCGTTTGACCTCTGCGGCCAGACGTTTCTCCAGGGCCGTGAACAGGTCCACCTCCGCCGCCGACCGCTGGATCTCCTGGGGGCGATTGCCGTTACGCAATTTTTCAAGCTGGGCCGCCGCCAACGCCTGGGCGGCATCTGCCGCCGCCAGGGCATCCCGGTAGGGGCGGGCGTCCAGTTCGGCCAGCAGGTCCCCTTGTCGAACTCGCGCCCCCTCCTCGCTGGCCATGGTTTCCAAGCGCCCCGGTTGGCGGAAGGCCAACTCAACCTCGCGGATATCAATGTTACCGTAGAGGGTCAGGTTATCCGCCCCCTGGCCGGCACGGCCAAAAAACCACCAACCGGTGGCGGCACCGGCTGCCAGGAGCACGAGGAGCAGAATACGAAGCGGGACGGGCATGGGCTATGCTTGGGGGGAGATTGCAATAGTGGGGGAGGGTGATAGAGGGGCTGGGGCCGCTGCGCCAGCCCCGGTTTGAACACACAAGCAGGTTAGCATCCTGGCTGAATACAAGTGACGAACTTCCTGCTAAGGTTCCAGCCTGAGTTGGCTGGCGGAAAGTGCCAGTCTCGCGCCTCGGACAGAATCAGCATCACCGTCCCGACGCCATCCCTCCTGGACCCTCTCAGCCGCTGAAACCCTCCACCTGGTCAGCCCAACCATGAACACCAGCCCCATTATCGTCCAGAATACCCCTAGCGACAACATCAATTATTCGGAATGCAAGATCATCCTCCAACCCCATCACTTCATCAGCCCCCAAGGTTTCAAGGACTTCTGGAAGATCGTCAAGCGCACGGCCAAGAAAACCGGGGTGGAGGTTTTTGAAGCGAAGGATGCCTTTGTCAATCAGGTACGGGAGGTCCTCTTCTATGACACCCCGACCCATGACCTCTATAACAATCACTTCATCGTCCGCCTGCGCTCCTTCTATAAGGATGGCTGGCCCGATGGTCTGCCGGAGTTAACGGTCAAGTTTCGCCACCCCGAATTTGCCGCCGCGGCCGCGGTGGATGTCAGACCGGCAACCCCGACCACCTCGGCCCGCATCAAGTTTAAGGAAACGCTGAAGAATGACCCGATTTCTCTCTTTCCGCCCTTGGAGAGCGTCATTTTTGACTTAGCAGCCCGTTTTAACCCGTTTTTGGGCTCATTTTGGGTATTCTGAGTGGCTCTTGTGGTCCATTACGCCCC
>JAHDND010000220.1 GCA_018435665.1 Candidatus Thiosymbion sp.
ACAGGATGCTGTGATCCAGATAGCGGTCCAGATAAATCGGGTGCGCCTGACCTTCGAGCCGCAGATGGAGGCGCTGGTCATGGCGGGACAGAAAAGGCTCACGCCGGCCGGTTGGCTCGCCTTTCTTGTTCAGCGCCGCCAGGTATTCGTCCGCCACGCGCAGGACGCCTGATCTCGGCAGCATCTCGATCTCGATGCGGTAGCGAAGATCAAGTTCACGCACCGGCCCGGGTGCGGGCTCAGCATCGGCACCGGCAGTCTGGTCCTCGGCCGGCCGGCGTTGCTCCCGGATTTGTTTATTGACCGCCTTGACGACGGCATCGGAGAGGGTGAAATCCGCCTCGATGGCGAAGGATAGACGGTCCCGTTCCAACAGACCCTTCAACCCGCCCGCCGGGAAGGAAAACGACTCCAGTGGCTTACCACGATAAGGCGGATCGAAGGCTTCCCTGAGGGTACGGCTGGTGACGATCTTGGAGAGGAGTTGCAAGGCATCGAGGAAATTGCTCTTTCCCGTCGCATTGGGTCCGAAGAGCACGGACAGCGGCCGCAACCGGACCTCGACCTCCCGCAGGGATTTGTAGCCTAAGATATGGATACGGTTGAGCATGTGGCGTGTCTCTATAGTGCAGGGCCTGAAGGGCCTGGAAGTTATCCGCCTCGATCAGCACATGCCAGGGGGCATCCGCGAGTTGGTTCTGGACGCTGGCCATCGGCACCAGTGCGGGGAAGATCGGCTCGCCAAACTGACGCAACACTATGAGTTCATCGCTGTGAAACTCCAACAGGTCTCCCGCCGCTTTGGAATGGACGTTTCGATGTAGACGCCTTTCATCATACTTGTAACGTCTTGTCCAGAAAATCAAACCGCCTGTTTACACCAGCAGCGCCCTAGCCCGCGCCAGTACCATCGCGATGGTTTCGGGACTGACCCGGCCTTTGAGTGTTGCCTGTCGGACCCGCCAATCGAGGCTCTTGACCTGATCCGCCAGGATCGCGCCGGCGATACCCGCATCACCGGTCACGGGGACCTCGAAGGGATAGCCCTTGACTTGACTGGTGATGGGACAGCACAACATCAGCCCCGTCTTGAGATTGTAACTGGCCGGAGACAGGACCAGGGCCGGGCGATGACCGGCTTGTTCGTGGCCAGCCTGGGGATTGAAGTTCAGCCAGACCACCTCGCCACGCTCCGGTACATAGACCATCACCATGCCTCGCGCCCCTCGGATTAGCCGAAGTCGGTTTCATCATGGAGATTCTCGGCCGAGATGCCGGCCAGAAGCTCGTTCAATCCAGGTTCCGGGGTCCGTGGGCGAAGTTGGATGATCCCCTTCGTCACCTCGATCTCCAGCTCATCCTGCTCCCGAATCCCAACTTGGTCGGCGACCACCTTGGGGATGCGCACCGCCAGGCTATTACCCCAGCGTTGAGCCTTGACCTGCATGATCGATCCTCCAATCTTGTATCTACAATGAAGATACTACGCAGCGCTTGTTGAATCAAACGAGGCCTTCACCCATTGACAGCGGCGCCATCGACGAACTGACCTATCTACTCGAATCCGGTTCGGACCGCATCGGCGCGCTCGACTTCCAGCGGACACCCACGGGCTACGTGCCGCGCGAGTCAGGCCATGCTGATCACCGGCGAGGCGCGGATGAGTCGCTTGGACACCTGTATCGCCGCCGCGATGCACTTCCTGCTGGATGCCGCGGCAGCGGAGGACCTGATCGCCCGCCAGATTGAGACCTTGCGCGCCGCCTGGCCGCAAGTCACAGCGGAGGCGAATCTGAACGCTGTGGATGAGCGCCTGCTGGGCACCCGCCTTTTCTTTAACCCCTTCATTTTTCTTTAACCCCTTCATCTTTGAGGGGGCGCCGGCGCGGTTAGCGTCCTTGGCGGGAGGGCTGATGCGCTAGCGTATACTTCGATGCGTGGCGTTACGCGGTTTTCCGCGCGACCGCCAGGACGAGCCACCGCAAGACCGGTTACGGCATGTGCTAACATCCAACTCATTGTCTTGCATGCCAAGCCCCTCTTGTCCTGCCATGTCCCGCCGCTCCCTGCCCATCGGTATCCAGACCTTTCGCAAGATCCGCGAGGACGATTTCTACTACGTCGATAAGACCGGCTTCGCCCTGCGGCTAATCGCGGAGGGGACCCATTACTTCCTCTCCCGCCCACGGCGCTTTGGCAAGTCGCTGTTCCTCGACACCCTGGCGGAGCTGTTCGAGGGCAACGAGGCCCTCTTCCGGGGGCTGGCGGCCGAGAGTCGCTGGGACTGGTCGCGGCGCCACCCCGTGATCCGGCTCAGCTTCGCGGAGGGTGTCCTGGACAGCCGCCAGCAACTCGATCGCCGTATCCAGGACCTGCTGCGGATCAATTGCGAGGTCTTGGGCGTCAGCCTCTATCCGGACCTGGACATCCCGGGCCAGTTTGGGGAATTGATCCGCCGCGCCCATGCCGCCAGCGGGGAGCGCGTGGTGGTGCTGGTGGATGAGTACGACAAGCCCATCCTGGACAACCTCACCGACCCGGAAACCGCGCGGGCGATGCGCGATGGACTGCGCAATCTCTACTCGGTCATCAAGGGTCAGGATGCCCATATCCGCTTCGCATTCCTCACCGGGGTGAGCAAGTTCAGCAAGGTCAGCCTCTTCTCGGGGCTAAACAACCTGATGGACATCACGGTGGACGCGGAGTATTCCGCGATCTGCGGCTACACCGAGGCCGACCTGGACCAGGTCTTCGCCCCCGAGCTGGCCGGCCTGGACCGGGACCGGATCCGTACCTGGTATAACGGTTACAACTGGCTGGGTGAGGCGGTCTACAACCCCTTCGATCTGTTGTTGCTGTTCAAGAAACGCCTGTTCCACCCCTGGTGGTTCGAGACCGGGACGCCGACCTTTCTGGTGGACGTGCTGACCGAACGGGGCTTCTTCACCCCTGACCTGGCCCAGGTGCGGGCCTCCGAGGCCCTGATCTCCACCTTCGATGTCCAGAACATGCCCTCCGAGGCCCTGTTGTGGCAGACCGGCTATCTGACCTTCACCGGTTCACGCCAGATCGGGGCGCGCTGGGAATACAGCCTGGGCTATCCCAATCTGGAGGTCGAGACCGCCCTCAACGACGCCCTGCTCAAGGGCCTGATGGGCGACGCCATGCAGGCCGAGCGCGCCGTCAGCCGGCTCTACGATGTCCTGGTCGCCGGCGATTTCGAGGCCCTGCGCCAGCATGTCGCCAGCCTGTTCGCCGCCATCCCCCACCACTGGCACGACGGTAACGACCTGGCCCGTTTCGAGGGCTTCTACGCCAGCGTCTTCTACAGCCATCTGGCGGCCCTGGGGCTGGACCTGGTACCCGAGGATGCCAGCCATCATGGCCGCCTCGATCTGCGCCTGCGCTTCAACGGCCAGCTCTGGCTGTTCGAGTTCAAGGTGGTGGAACTGGCCCCGGAGGGCGCGGCCCTGCATCAGATCAAGGCCAGGGGCTACGCCGACAAATACCGCGCCGAGGGGCTGCCGATCCATCTGATCGGGATCGAGTTCAGCCGGGAACGGCGCTCGCTGGTGGGGTTCGAGGTGGAGACCCTGGGCTGATGACATGACCTGCACGGTGGGGCCTTGGCCCAGGCTTGACAGCGCGCATCACCAATCTAGACTGACGATATATACCAATTGCCCCGAAGCCGCCCCGTGCCGCAAACCGCCAAATTGTTCATGAATGGCCGCAGTCAGGCCGTGCGACTGCCGGCCGAATTTCGCTTTGAAGGCAAGGAGGTCTATATCGAAAAACAGGGTGACGCCGTGGTTCTGCGCCCGAAAGCCCCCTCCCTGGGAGATTGGCTCGCGGCCTTCTATGCCCATCATCAACCCTTCCCCACTGATTTTCTCAGTGACCGTCAGGACGAGCCGCCGCAGGACCGGGAATGGTTTCACGATGAAGACGCTTGATACCAATATCTGTAGTTACATCCTCCGTCACCAACCCCAGTCGGTGGTGGAACATTTCCACGCCCAGGCCGGGGAGTCCTTTTTTCTGCGCTGGTGGTGGCGGAGTTGCGCTTCGGTGCCGTCAAGCGCGGTTCGGGACGCCTGATTGCTGAAGTGGAAGACTTTGTCAGCGGCTTCTCCTGCCAACCTTGGCCACTGGAGGCCAGCCGCCATTACGCCCACTTACGCGCCGGACTGGAGCGCCAAGGCCGGCCCATCGGCAATATGGACCTCTTGATCGCCACCCATGCCCTCGCTGCAAACGCCGTGCTGGTCACTCACAATAGCCATGAATTCGAGCGAGTGCCGGGGCTGAGGGTGGAACACTGGATATGAACCGGGCCATTGACTTTTCCCGGAGATGTAGAGCTTGCCATTCACACCTATAGGTGGGGCCGTGTCCGGCGGTGATTGAAGGTTACTCAGACGCGTGGATACGCGCATGACCGGACCGCTGCACCAGGGTCAGGAACAGGTCTATCGCTGGCTGCGCGCCTGCCTGATCGGCCCCGCGGGCCCCGCCGACAGGGAGCTTCTGGCTGATAACAAACCTCTCGACCGCTATCTGACCGGCATACTGTTTCCAGTCCTCGCCGACGAATACGGTCTCGACGCGGAACTCGATGACGCTGAAGAGGGCGCGGAAATCGAGGATACCGACACCTTCGACCAGGGCCTTCAAGCCGCCAGTACCTATGGCACCAGCCAGCCCAGGCGCCGATTCGTGCCACCCGCCTCGGTCGGCTTCTCCTTCTATATCGAAGGAAACGAGATCCAGCTTCAGGTCATCCCCCGTGCCGTACGCTACCAGCCAGCCAACGAACCGACCCAGGCCGGCCGGTCAGACCTCTGGCAACCGGTCGCCCTGGGCCATGACGACACTGAGGCGCTGAACTTCGCGCCGCCCCCATCACGCCACCGCCAGCAGGAGCGTCGCCCGGTCTTCACCAAAAGCGCCGAGGTCATGGTGCTCTGGCGCCCCCTCGCATCGGGCTGGCTGGTCACGGTGTCCCTCAGTAACACCCAGCAGGACCCGGGCAGGGGTGATGACCCTTCCCGGGCCGCCAGCCGCAATGCCCTCACCCTCTTTCGCGTGGAGCTGGAGTGCTTCATCGAGGCCGGACGGGTCGGCGACTATCCCCGCGTGGACGCCAGCCTGCTGGATGAAGAGGAGCTGGAACTGGAGCTTCAGTACCGCGCCCATCGCATCTATGCCATCGGCCATGGCGCCGCGGTGGACTGGGAGCTGACCGAAGGCCGGGTCCGGTGTCTTCGCACTGAATTTCTGCCACGGGTCGAGGTCCCCCAGGTCAGCGCAGAGGGTGAGCCGGCTGACGGGCAGGTACTCTGCATCGACTGGCTGGCCGGAATCGATACCGACCCCGCGCCGCGGCTCGACGAGCTGACTCGCTTCGCCAATCGCTACCAGGATTGGATCGCGCGGAGCGAGGAGAGGGAGGACAGCGGCACCTGTCCTCCTGGGCGGATGGGGGGCGCTAACTGGCATGAGTTGGCGCGCCAACCAATTGTAAATGAAAGCCTTTTCTGTGAGCTTAACGCCAAATTCAAGGCCACCGACCCTGTCGGACAAGGTTCAACCTCGGGACGGGACAGTCCTGGCCATCCCAGGTCGCGAGCGGGAGAAGAGAAGAAGGCGACCGACCCCCTGGGGCCCTGGACGATCCAGGAGCAAGCCACCGTCCGCCGCATCCTCGACCGGATGCATGAGGCCCTGCGACGCCTACGGGAAGGGATCGACTTGCTGTCCAGGGATCCCGAAGCCCGCCTTGCCTTTGCCCTCGCCAACCGGGCCATGGCCAACCAGATGCGGCAGTCCATGCGCGTCGCCGACGCCGAACCGCGCGAGCCTGCCTGGCGGCCCTTTCAGCTCGCTTTCATCCTCCTCGCCCTGCCGTCGGCCCTCGACCCGGACCACCCGGACCGCGAGACTGTGGATCTGATCTGGTTTCCCACCGGCGGCGGTAAGACCGAGGCCTACCTTGGGCTTCTCGCCTGCGTCATCTGCTGGCGGCGGCTCAAGTACCCAACCTCGGGCGGTGGCACTGCGGCCCTGATGCGCTACACCCTGCGCCTCCTGACCAAGGACCAGTTCCGCCGCGCCGCCCGGCTGGTCTGCGCCCTGGAACTGCTGCGCCGGGATGAACCGGCCCTGGGCGCCGAGCCCATTAGCCTCGGCCTCTGGGTCGGTGGTGCCTCCAGCCCGAACACCTTTGGCGAGGCCCAACAGGCCATCGATCAGGCCTTGGGCCGGGCCGATGCCGACACCGAGGTCGCCCTGCCCAGTGCCCTGGTGCTTGAACACTGCCCCTGGTGCGGTACGCCCCTGCGCCTGCCCGGCAACGTCGATGCCGGTTCAGGCCATTTTCGCTTCCTTTGCACCGCCCCCGCCTGCGCCTTCGGCACCGCACCCCGCGCCAATCCAGGTGCCTCACCGGGTGCCCACCCTGCTACCTTGCCCGGTGGCCATCCAGGTACCTCATCCGGCGCCCACCCAGGTAGCTTACCCAGTACCCACCCAGGTACCTCACCCGGAACCCACCCAGGCGCCACATTCGCTGGCTCCCTGCCCTGCAACGTCGTCGATACCGCCCTCTACGAGCGGCCCCCGACCCTGCTGCTCGCCACCCTGGACAAGTTCGCGCGGTTGGCCTGGGAGGAGCGCGCCGGGGCCTTCCTCGGCGGTCCGGATCGCCGCCCGCCGGAGCTGATCATCCAGGACGAGTTCCACCTGATCGCCGGCGCCCTCGGCTCGGTGGCCGGCCTCTACGAGGCGGCCGTCGAGACCCTCCTCGTGGCGCGCGGGGTCTACCCCAAGATCATCGCCTCCACCGCGACCATCCGCCAGGCCCGGGCTCAGGTCCGCCGGTTGTTCGGCCGCAACCCGGCGATCTTCCCGCCACCGGGGCTCGATAGCGAAGACTCCTACTTTGCCCGGACGGTGCCGCTCAGCGAGCGGCCGGGTCGGCTCTATGTCGGCTATCTGGCCCCGGCCCGGGACCGGCAACATTCCCTCGCCCCGGTCGCCGCGGCCCTGCTCGCCGCACCGGAGATCCTGTTCGGCGCCACCCCGGCGGCAGATCGCGAGGCGCTGCTCGACGCCTGGTGGACGCTCCTCGTCTACCACAGCAGCCTCAAGGGCGTGGGCATCAGCCGCAACGCGGTGCAGGACATCGAGACCCTCATGGCCCGGCTCCATCAGGAGGCCCTGGACCAGCACCTGGCCAATGCCGGGGCCCTATTCGATCAAGACCCTGACCAAGACCCTGGAGCCGACCCCACACCAACGCTGGACCGCCGGTCGCGCCTCGCCGAGCACATCACCCAACTTACCAGCCAGATGTCGGCGGACGAGAACGCCCAGGCCTTCGCCCGGCTGCGCCGGCCACGCACCGACCCGGAGGCCCTCGATCTCGCCCTCGCCACCAACATGGTCTCGGTGGGGCTCGACGTCGCCCGCCTTGCGGTCATGGTCATCAATGGTCAGCCCCTGACCACGGCGGAATACATCCAGGCCAGCAGCCGGGTCGGTCGCGGCGAGGTGCCCGGCCTCGTGGTCGCCAACTACTATCGCGACCAGGCGCGCAGTCTGTCCCATTACGAGAGCTTTCGCGCCTATCACGAATCCTTCTACCGCTTCGTCGAACCCACAAGCCTCACTCCCTTCACCTGGCAGGCCCGGCGGCGCGCCTTGCACGCGGCCCTGGTCATCGCGGTGCGCCACGGCTGTCCGGATCTGGCCGCGAACGAGTATGCCGGCGCCTTCGATCCGGACCGGCCGGAGATTGCCCGGCTGATTCAGGAACTGGCGCGACGCTGCCGGCGCGCCGACCCCTCCCGCGGCGACGACACCGCCGGGCATCTAGCCGAACTGGCCCGGCAATGGGCGGATCAGGCGGCCGCCGCCCGCGCGCAACGCCAGCGCCTGGTTTATGCCGGCAGCGACGGTGACCGCCGGGACCTGCGCCTGCTCTGCGGCCATGATGACCGGGTCCCCGGCCTCTGGCAGACCCTGCACAGCATGCGCAATGTCGAGAACACCGCCCTGGTGGGGGTGCAATGAAGCGGCTGATCCCGACCCGCTGGTCTCATCTGGTCGGCTGGAGCGGCGTCGGCGCCCTGATGCGGGCCGATGACGGGTTGTACGTCATCGAGGACATCCGTCACTGGAGGGACGGGCAGGGTAACCCGGCAGGCGAGCCCTTGTGCCACGTCGATCTGCTGCGGCAAACCCTCGGCCTTGACCAGGAACTGCGCCAGCCGCCCAAGTCCCGAGAGGTCAAGCCCGGCGTCGCCGAGGGTCCCTGCGTCCCCGGCCTGGCCTTTCCGGGCTGGGCTCGCTGCCCGCGCTGCGGCTTGCTGCACTGGCTACCCTGGCGCAAGCAGTCGGACCAGACCAAACCACCCCGCTGTACCTGCGCCGCGCAGGGACGACTGCAACAGGTCGGCTGGGTGATCGCCCATCCCGAGGGCGGCCTGGCCGAGGTGCCCTGGCATAAGCTGACCCATAGCCACGGCCATGGCCATGACCGCTCCATGCACGATTGCCGGCCGGATCGGGAACAGGCCTACCTGTATCTGCTGCGCAATACCAGTGGCGGGCAACCCTGGCTGCTCCGCTGTGGACGTTGCCGGGCGTCGGCATCCTTCGAGCCCCGCATTCCGTTCCCGGGACGCGACCCCCGGCGCCAGCCCTGGCGCCGGGGTCAGACCGGGCATTCCCCCGGCACCGGGTCGGCACACTCCCCTGGCCCGGGGGAGGGCGCCGACCCGGTACCGGACAGCCCCCAGCCCTGGCGCATCCTGGAGGTCAACGACCCGCGCATCTACCTCCCCCGGGTGCGCTCGGGGCTGGTGATCCCGCCGGAATCACGGGTACCGCGTGGCAGCGTCCTAGACCGACTCTATAGCAGCCCGCTGGACCGCCAGGATTTAGCGAGATGCCGCAACCTAAACAGCCGCCAGGCTGCCCTGCGCCGGTTGGCGGATCGCTACCGCTGCACGCCGGATGAGGTCGAGAAGGCGTGGCGGGAGATCCGCAAGGGCTGGCCCCTCTACGGCGAGACCATCACGCCCGGCAGGCTGCTCGAAAAGGAATACCTGGCCCTCTCCACGCCGATCCCAGACATCGCCGACGCCGAGGACTTTGTCACCCTTCACCGCACCGCCGACTGGCGGGCGCTACAGCCGATGTCCACGAGGATCCCGCCCCTGATGCCTGCGGCGGAGTCGTCCCCGCGACCGAGGCGACTCCTCGCCGCGGTCGATCGGCTGGTAGCCGTGACCCGGCTGCGCGAGGTTCGGGTCTTTTTGGGTTTCACCCGTGTGACCCAGAACTTCAGCGATCACCTGAGCCCGACGGCCGCCGCCCACCAGACTGGCGAGGAGCCCGTCGCCCGCCTGGTACCCCCCGACCTGGACGGCAGCGCCAACTGGCTGCCCGCCGTGGAGTTTTATGGGGAGGGCATCTTTTTCACCCTGGACGAAGCGCTGTTGGGGCGCTGGGCCGACCAGCCCGGGCTTGGACAACGGGCCAAACGCCTCCAGACCCGCTTCGAACGTACTCGCATCCGCTTCCCGGAGGACCCACCGCAGCCGCTGACGCCACGCTTTCTCCTGCTGCATACCCTGGCACACCTGCTGATCCGCCGCCTGGAGGCCGAGGCCGGCTATCCGGCTGCCTCGATCCGCGAACGCATCTACTGCGCCGAAGGTTCCGAGCCGATGGCCGGCATCCTGGTATACGTGGCGGTGCCGGACATCGTTGGCTCCCTTGGTGGGCTTGCCGAACTGGCGGAGCCCGCGCGTTTTCTGCGCCTCTTGACCAGCGTCTTCGACCACGCTGACTGGTGCTCCCTGGACCCGGTCTGCGCCGAGCATGAGGGACAGGGGCCCAGCCTGCTCAACCTGGCCGCCTGTCACGCCTGCACCCTGGTGCCCGAGCCGAGTTGCGCCTACGGCAACATGCTGCTGGACCGGACCTTCGTCGCCGGTGACCTCAGTGGCGAGATCGCACCGCTGCTCGATTTTGCCGTGGGGGATGAGATCACACCCTCCTGCGGGAGAGACTCCCCGCCCGGGATCCCATCGCGGCAGGAACGCAAAAGCGAAGGCGAAGCCGCTTCCGGGGCGCCGCCTGAGCTTGGCCCGGCCCCCTGCACATCGCCCTGATCGGTCCTTCCCACCACTCCTTCCCTCATGGCGAGCCGTCGCTTCACCCTGCCGGACATCCAGGACCTCAGCAAGGACCAGGAACGTGCCCGGTTGCTACCGCGGGAAGGCTGCCATCTGATCGTCGGCGGACCCGGTACCGGCAAGTCGATCGTCGCCCTGCTGCGCACCCGCCACCACCACCGGCCCAAAGGAGCCCAGGAATACGTCTTGCTGGCCTACAACCGGCTATTGCTGAAGGCCAGCCGCGAACTGGTCGGCCATGAAGTCAACGCCCATCCCTGGATAAGCTGGTTCAAGGGGATGTACCGGCGCGCCCTCGGCCAGCCCTGCCCTGTCAATGCTGGCCAGGCATATGCCCTCGACTGGAAAGCGATCCTGGAGACCATCGCCACGGCACCGACCGACCTTCCCCCGCCCCTCACCCCCTTCGTCATCATCGACGAGGGTCAGGATATGCCGCCCCAGTTTTACCAGGCCTTGATGCAGATCGGCTTCGAGCACTGCTTTGTCGTCGCCGACCAAAATCAGCGCATCAACGAGGAAAACAGCAGCATCCACGAGATCGAAATCGAACTTGGCATTGACCCGGGTGCCCGCGTCGAGCTGACCGAAAACTACCGCAACTGCGATCGTATCGCCCGACTCGCCTTGTCGCTTTACATCGAGGACCCGGCGAGCCCCCCACCGGAGCTGCCGCTGGAGCGACGCTGCACGCGCGAACCGCTTCTGATCGACTATGGACCCGGCTGTGCCTGGGATTTTGATCACCTGATCCGGCGCATCCTCAAGGCCGTCGACCGTAATCCGGCACGCCTCCATGGCATCATCACTCCGGACAACGCCACCCGACGGCGCTGGCTCCAAGCCCTGCGCCAGCAGCCGGTGGAACTCGATCAGGACCGCCCGCGCATCCTCACCTATGCCAGTGGCGAAGAGGACGGCGATCATCGCTTTGGCGAGGGCGGCATCTTCGTCATCAACGCCCAGTCGGCCAAGGGGCTCGAGTTCGATACCGTCTTCCTCGCCGACATCGACGGCTACCCTTGCGCTCGCGAGTCCCGGGCCCAGCGCGAGGACCTCAAGCGCCTGTTCTACGTCATGATCTCCCGGGCCCGCGAGCAGGTAGTGCTATTGCGACGGGCCGGGCGCCCCTGTCAGGCGAACGCCATCCTGCCCCTCGACGATCCCAGCCTCCTCACCCCATGGAGATGACCCCCGATGTCCCCGGAAGCGCTGCCTGCCCCTGCCGCTATCCCCGCCGCTGATCAGGAGGCTGATCAGTGCCCTGATCTGGGCCCAGGACGGCCAGCCGCCATCACACGCCGGCGCTACTGGCATCTCGCGACCAATCAGTTGAACCTCATGTATCTGCTTGCCGCCGGCCTGATCACGGGTCCGCGCGGCTTCGGGCGGAAGTATTACCGCGATGCCCTCGGTGCCCTGCCCGGGCTCATTCCCCTGTTCGCGGAACGTATCCCGACCGCGGCGCTGGCAGAGGCCGTCGCCGAGGGGCCGCATCTGCGGGCGGTGATCGCCTTGATCGACCTTTCGGGACTGCGCGGACCGGTGCTGGCCATGACCCCGGACGGCAAGCTGCACGGCTGCATCTTCCCCGACGGCCTGGCCGGCGACGAAAGCCTGCTGCTGGTGCCGGCGCCCTTGCCGGCCCACTGGATCAAGACCCTGCTGTTCGCCTCGGCCGAACACAAGGCCGCGACCCAGGCCGAGGCGACCGCCTACGCCAACGTCCCCCTCGCGGGCTACAAGCAGCAGGTGAAGGCGCGCCTGTTCGATGGCGATGCCCTGCTCCCCTGGCCGCCAACACCCATGCCTCCCTTAGGGCCGGAACCGGACCCTGCGTCAGGACCAACTGTCATGAGGGGACGCGCCACCCCCCTGACAATGAAAGACTTTGCCGTGACTTTCACGCCAAGCTCAGCGTCAGACGAGGAGCCGATGGCGGAGTCTGATTTCACCACCTGGCAAGCCCCCTCAGCCTGGCAGGACGCCTCCCCAGGGCATGTCTCCGCGGTCGGTGCCGCCCTGGCCCTGCTCTACGCCCTCGGCAATAAGGGCGCCGCCACGGCAATGGCCGCAAGGGCGCTTTGGTCCTTGCCGCTGGACATGCCAGACAGCCTTCCCCTGGAAATCCCTCACCCCAGTGCCGACCTGACCGGACCCTCCGCCGCTCCCCTCGCCGCCCCCGCCAAGGGGGAGCGAGCAACCGCAGCGCCCACCCTTATCCAGGCATCCCCGGCCAGCGGTGAGGGAAGTGGAAAGCCACCCCCTCGGGCTGCCGAACCTCCTCAGGCCCCAGGAGGAGCTGATCCGCCAGGTTTGGCCACCCATGAGGATCCGGCCCCGAACGGTGATCCAACCCTCCGCGCCCTGCTGCGCTGGGCCATGCGGATACCCGGGACCAGGGCCGATGGCGTTCAAGGCCAGTTATTGCAACGACTTTTCACCGCCTTGGTGGCGGCCGCCGACAGCGCCGATCCATGCCCGCCGGACCCGCGCCAAGTCGTGCTGGAGGTCCTGGCGGAGGAGGCGTCCCGCCTCGCCGAACCCAAGTGGCGCGACGCCCTCACCCGGCTCGGCCAGGATTTGCGCGGCAGCGTCACCCTGGGGGACGCAACCATTTCCGAACTATTGCAACGCCACCCGCGGCCCTTCTCGCGCGGCCTGTTGCTGTTCTTCCTGCGCGAGCGCTACGAGGAACTGCTCACCTTTCGCCATCCGGCCCTCACCGCTCAGGACCAGGTCGTCGCCGCCGCCCTGTTCGCCGCCCGCTGGGGCTGGATGGCCCTGCCGGCGACGCTGCGCGCCGTCCCCGGGCTTGCCCCGGCCGTCCAGCACCGGATGGCCGCCCTCGCCCATCACCAAGGGGGGACCGGCATCGACCTGGGTCCGGCGCCGCCTCCCGTGCTGCCCTTGCGCGCCCTGCTGGAGACCGCACCGCCGAAGGCCGCGCAAATCGCGGCCTTGCGCCTGGCACGCGGCATGGGTTGGGAGCACCAGGTCCTGACCACCCGCATCAGCCTTGGCAAGGGCGACTACCGACTGACCATTGATGGCCGCGGCGCCCACCTGCTGCTCGCGGGGGACGTCAAGGCCGTCTCCAGCGAGGTGGACCAGGCGGCCCTCCTCGCCCGGCTGGCCGGTGCCGAGATCCCGGCCCGGATGGAGACCGAACTCCGGGGACTCTTGGAGCCGGGCGTCCGTCAAGGCCCTGATCTTGCGGGCGGGATACCCTGAGCCAGGAAAGCCCAAACCATGCGCATGCTGCCTTCCACCCCCTATCGCACCGAGAGCCGCGCCGAGCTCAAGGTCTTCGACCGCTTGCGTGCCGCCTTCGCCGACCGGGGTGACTGGCATCTGACCGCCCTGCACTCGCTGAACCTGCCAAGCCATGCCTACAAGCGCTTCGGCGAGATCGATTTCGTGCTCGTCGGACGGCCCGGGCTCTTCGTGCTGGAGGTCAAGGGCGGGGGGGTCGCCTGCCACGACGGCCTCTGGTCGACCATCAACCGCCACGGCGAACAGCAGATCCTGCGCGAGAGCCCCTTCCGCCAGGCGGAGTCGGCCCTGCATGCCCTGGCCGCCCGCCTGGAGCGCCACCTGGGAGCCGCCGTCGCCGGCCGCTTCCCCCTCGGCTATGGCGTGATCTTTCCGGACTGCGACTGGGACCTGGCCGGCGCCGAATGGGACCGGGCTTTACTCGCCGACACCCGCGCCGTTCGTAATCTAGAAAGCTGGCTCACGGGGCTATTCCGTTACTGGCACCAGCGCGCCGCTCAGCGCCTTGGCCAAGCCCCCGGTTCGCGCCCCGATCCGCGCCCTGATCCGCGCTGGGCAGGGCCGGACCCCGCCACCATCGCCACGGTCATCGACTTCCTGCGCCCCGAGGTCGAGGTTGCGGTGCCCCTGCATGTGCAGGTGGAGGAGATCGCCGAGCGGGTCAGCGCCCTGACGGCGGACCAGATGCGTTTCCTGGATGCCATCGACGCCAATCCCCGCGTCCTCTGCTCGGGTGGCGCCGGCACCGGCAAGACCTTCCTCGCCCTGGAACTGGCCCGGCGCTGGGCCGCCGCCGGGCACCAGGTACTGCTCGCCTGCCATTCGCCCTGGCTGCGCCACTGGCTGGCCGAGCGCTTCGCCCTGCCAAACCTGACCGTCGCCCTGGCGGACAAGGCCCAGGTCGCGGCACGGCGCGCGGGTATCGAGCGCTTCGACGCCCTGATCGTCGACGAGGGCCAGGACCTGCTGCGCCTGGCCCTGCTCGATCCCCTGGACCGGGTACTCACCGGCGGTCTCGACCGGGGCCGTTGGTGCTGGTTCCAGGACACCAACAACCAGGCCGGTCTGTTCGGCCCGGCTGAGCCAGACGCATTGGCCCTGCTCGCCAGTCTCAGCCCGACCCGCATCCCCCTCACCACCAACTGCCGCAACACCCGCCAGATCATCGCGGTGGTCCAGCACACCCTGGGCGCCGACATGGGCGTGCGCGGCAGCGGGGATGGACCCGCGGTGATCAGCCACCAGGCCCGCACCGAAGCCGAGGCCAGTCAGATCCTCGCCGCCGAGATCGACCGGCTGACTGGCCCGGGGGGGCTTGCCCCCGGGGAGATCAGTCTCCTGTCCCCCCTGCCCTTCAGCCAGTCGAGCGCGGCGCTGCTGCCGGCCGGCCGGATCAACTCCCTCGTCGTCCTCGACGAGTACGCCCTGCGCCGCTTCCCGCCGCCCGCGCTCACCTTCGCCGAGATCACCGCCTTCAAGGGCCTCGAAAACGAGGCCGTCATCGTCATCGACCTGCCGCGACCGACCGTCCCGACCCCCTTGCACTATGTCGCCCTGAGCCGCGCCCGAACCTGCCTGACGGTGATCTACCGCCAACCCTTCTGAACGACTATTCGGCGGCCGCTTCCGCCCGACAGACCCGGTTCCGTCCCCCGGCCTTGGCGGCATAGAGGGCATCATCCACCCGCTTAAGCCACTGGGCGGGGGTCTCATGGGGGCGGTATTCCGCCACGCCAAAGCTGGAGGTGACCTGACCGACCTCGGGGAAGGGTTCCCCGGCGACCAGTTGCCGCAGCTTCTCCGCCAGCTTGACGGCGGCCTCGCCGCGCGTGTGCGGCAACAACACCATGAACTCCTCGCCACCCCAGCGGGCGAGCACGTCAACGCTACGCAGATGGTCCTGGATGCGTCGGGTCAGTTCGACCAGGACCTGGTCGCCAACCGGATGGCCGTGGGTGTCATTGATCTCCTTGAAATGATCGAGATCGAACAGCATCAGGGACAGGGGTTGCTCGGGATAGCGTGCCACCCGGCGGATCTCCGCGGTCAAGGCCTCCTCAAAGTGATGCCGGTTCCAGACCCCGGTGAGGCGGTCGGTCGTGGCGAGACGTTGCAGTTCGCTGTTGGCGGCCTGAAGGGCGCGGTTAGCGGCCTGGAGGTCGCGATTGGCGGTTTCGGCGGCCTCCCGCGCCTGCTGCAGTTGCGCTTCATCGCGCTTGCGTTCGGTGATGTCCTGATGGGTGCCGGACATCCGCAAGGGCTTGCCCGTCGCGTCCCGGCTGACGACCCGCGCCCGGTCCAGGATCCAGCGATAGTCCCCGTCCCGCGTCCGCATCCGGTACTCCACCTCGTGCAGCGGGAACCGGCCGGCCAGGTGATCGTCGATCGACCGCCAGGCCCGTTCCCGGTCCGCGGGATGGATGAGGGCGAGCCAACCGTCGGCGGTGGCGTCATCGACCTCCTGGGGGGTGTAGCCCAGCATCGCGGCCCAGTATGCGTTGCGTCTCACCTCGCCACTGGGGATGTGCCAGTCCCAGGTCCCCAGGCGACTCCCTTCCAGGATGAACTCCAGACCCTCCTCCCGCTCCCGCAGCAAGGCGTTGGCGGCCTGGATCTCGGCGGTGCGCGCCGCCACCCGCTGTTCGAGGACGGCATTGAGTTCCCGGTAGCGTTGCTCACTGTCACGCAGGCGCCCTTCGGCCTGCTGGCGCTCGGCCACCTCCGCCTCCAGGGTGGCGGTACGCGCGGTGACCCGCTCCTCCAGACTGGCGTTCAAGGCCTGAATTTCCATCAGCATTCGTTGGTTGAAGCGCACCCAGCGCGTCAATCCCAGAATCAGCAGGGCAAAACCCCCGACGCCCAGGCCATCCTCGATGAGGATGCCGATGAGTACCGGCTGGACGAGCACCTCGTCGAGGGCATCGGCGAGGTGGGACAGCAGCATCATGGACAAGCCCGCCATCATCGGCCAATAGATCGCGGGGCAGGGACGCAGGTGCTGGACCACGAACAGGCCGCCCAGCGGGATCAGACAGAGGAGCGTTTCCGCCACCAGGCCGGAGACATCGATCCCCGGGGTGGGGGGCAAATAGAGGAAGTGGATGGCCGCGAAGAGCCCGGCGAGGCCCAGGAGCAGCCAGGCCGACCAATAGCCCGGGTGGAGACCCTCTCCCGTGCAGCCCGCCAGTTCCTGGAGGGATGGGGACGGCGGCGGGGCGCCCGCGCCAGGGGTGTCAGCTTTCACGCTCGACCCGGTCCCCGCGCCAGGGGTGTCAGCCTTCATGATCGACCCAGTCCCTACGCCAGGGGTGTCAGCCTTCATGATCGACCCAGTCCCCGCGGCGCGCGCCGCCGGTGCGCTCCGGCGGGTCCAGGTGTCGCCCTTGCAGCCAGCGGAACAGCTCCTCCGCTCGCAGTGGCTTGGCGTAGAGGTAACCCTGGGCCTCGTCGCACCCCATGACCTGGAGTTGCTCCGCCATGGCGGCCTCCTCCACCCCCTCGGCGATGGTCCGCAGGTTGAGGCTGCGGGCGATCTGGATCATGGCCTGGACGATGGCGCGGGCCTCTTCATCCTGCCGAATATCGAGGATGAAGGAACGGTCGATCTTGAGCTTATCGACCTTGAAGTGCTTCAGGTAGGCCAGGCTCGAATAACCGGTGCCAAAGTCGTCGATGGCTAGTTTGATCCCCTTGGCCTTCCAGGCCATCACCGTCTGCTGGACGATCGCCTCGTTCTGCAGCAGCAGCGACTCGGTCAATTCCAGCTCCAGATACTCGGGCGCCAGGCCGCTGGCGGCCAGGGCGGCGAGGACGTCGGCCATGATCCGCGGGTGGCGGAACTGCACCGCCGAGAGATTGACCGCCACCGTCAGGTCCCGCCAACCGGCGGCGTGCCAGGCGGCGGCCTGGCGGCAGGCCTCCTCGATGACCCAGCGACCGATGGGGAGGATGAGGCCGCTCTCCTCCGCCGCGCCGATGAAGGCATCCGGCAACAGCAGGTCGGAGCCCTGGTGCCAGCAGCGGATCAGGGCCTCCACGCCGACCATGCGGCCGCTCCGCAGGTCGATTTGCGGCTGGTAATGCAATACGAGTTGATGCCGTTCCAGGGCGGTGTGCAGGGCATCGCGGATCCGGACGTAGCGGGTGACCGCCTGGTTCATGTGGGGTTCGAAGAGGCAATAGCCATTGCCTCCGACCTGCTTGGCGGCATGGAGCGCCGTGTCGGCGTTGCGCATCAGGGTCTCGCCGTCGCGGCCATCCTGGGGATAGACCGCCACCCCGATGGCGCAGGTGGTGAAGAGTTGCACGCTCCCGAGGTCGAAGGGTTCGGCGAGCAGGGCCTGGAGGTGTTCGCAGGTCAGCGTGATCGGCGTCAGCGGCTCGGTGGCGGGCAGGTCGGTCAGGATCAGCATGAACTCGTCGCTGGACAGGCGACAGAGGCGATCCGCGGCGCGCAGCTCCCGCGCCAGGCGCCGGGCCACGGCTTTCAAGAGGCGATCCCCCACCGGATGGCCGTGGGTGTCGTTGACGTATTTGAACTTCTCCAAATCCAGGTGGAGCACGGCCAGCACGGCGTGATGTCGGCTGGCGATGGCCAGGGCATGGCGTAACTGGTCCTGGCCCAGCACCCGGTTGGGCAGGCCGGTCAGGGCGTCGTGGTAAACGAGATAGTCGATCCGCTCCAGGGCCTGCTTCTGCTCGGTGAGATCCTGCCAGACATTGTGCAGGAGGTCCTTGCCCTGGTGGCGGATGACCGTGACCACCACCAGGGCGGGGAAGGCCACGCCATCGGCACGCAGATGCTGCCACTCGAAGGCGCAGGTACCCTGCGCATGGGCGAGGCGGATCAGCTCGGCCGCCTTCTCGGCGGAGGAGCGGCCATCCGGTTGCTGGGGCGGTGAGAGCTCGTCGGGTGAGCGGCCGAGCAAGCGCTCCGGGCTCTCCAGGCGCAGCATCCGCAGGGCGGCGCGGTTGGCGGCGCTGAAGCGGCCGTCCTCGATCAGCAGGGTGGCCTGCTGGCTCTCCTCGAAGAGGGTGCGAAAACGGCTCTCGCTCTCCTCCAATTGCCGTTCGGCCCGCCGCCGCTCGGTGATGTCGGCGCCAAAAACGGCGACCTGCACCACCCCCCCCTGGTCGTCGAGGACCGGATTAAGGGAGTGCGCGATGATGCGCCCTCCACGCTCATCCTCGAAGCGGTAGGGCCGACCCGTCGCCAGCACCTGGGCGAAGGCCTGGCGACGAGTGTCGCGGGTGGTGGGATCGAGCAGGTCGTAGATATTGGCGCCCAACAGAGTGGCGTAGGGCCGGCCCAGGCGCTCCGCCAGGGTCTGATTAAAGGCGAGGAGAATGCCCTCGGGGGTCATCAGGAAGGCGCTCTCGGGGAGGGCGTCGAGGATGGCGATCAGGGACTCCGGCGAGTTGTACCCGGCGGGGAGCAGGACCTGCCCGGGGCTGGCCTCCCCCGCCGCAGGCCGCGCACCCGTAGAGGGTGGCTTGCCGTCAGGGTCCCTGGTCCGCGGATCATTCATGGATGTCGGCCTAACTGTCTTCAAGTCGTCAAGCCTTAGCCGCCGCTTCAACCACGCAGACCCGATCCCGCCCTCCGGCCTTGGCGGCATACAAGGCCCGATCGGCGCGCTCGAACAGTTCCTGGCTCAACTGGAAGCCGGACGGGTACTCGGTACCGGTTTGATCGGGCTGACCAGGCTGATCGAACGGTTCAGGCACATTGGGTCCCTCAGGGTTATCAGGTCGATCGGGCGGGAGATATCCCGCGGACGTGGCGTTGAAAACCGGCTGGATACTGGCCACGCCGATGCTCAGGCTGACCCAGTCGCCGGCGCTGGAACAGGCATGAGGGATGGCCAGGGCGCCCACGGCCAGCCGCACCTTTTCCGCCAAGGCCAGGGCCTCGGCCAGGCCGCTCCCGGACAGCAGGACGGCGAACTCCTCCCCGCCGTAGCGGGCCACCAGGTCCTCGGCGCGGCTGACGGTCTCCGCCAGGGCCTGAGCGACACGGGTCAGGCACTGGTCCCCGGCGAGGTGGCCGTAGTGGTCGTTGTAGGCCTTGAAGTGATCGATATCGATCATCAGCAGGGACAGGGGGAACTGCCGCCGCGCCACCCGCCGCCATTCCAGGGCCAGACGTTCATCCAGGGCGCGGCGGTTGGCGACGCCGGTGAGGGGATCGCGCTGACTGAGGTTACGCAACAGGTCGGTCTGGGCCTTGAGCTTGAGGTGCATGGCCACCCGCGCGCGCACCACGGGGGGATTGATGGGCTTGGTGATGAAGTCGCTGGCGCCGGCCTCCAGGGCGCGGATCTCGTTCTCGAAATCGCCGGCGGCGGTGACGAACACCACCGGGATATCAGCGAAGTCCCGGTGCAGGGCGGCGCAGGTGGCGAAGCCGTCCAGGCCGGGCATGTTGGCATCCAGCAGAATGAGGTCCGGGGCGTCCGCGGCCACCAGGTCCAGGGCCTCCTGGCCGCCCATGGCGTAGCGCAATTCGCCCATGCCGATGAGGGTCTTGCGCATCAACTGGATGGCGGCGGGCTCGTCGTCGACGAGGAGGATTTTCGCGTCAGGTTTCATGCCGTGCTCTCCGTGTTCAGTGTCCGTGGGTAAGTGCGCATTGTCCACGATTCTGGGGTAACTCCGCCTGCACGGCTGGTTGTTTGCCCCGGGGCGGCCCCTGGCCTCCCACTCCGCGAGCCAGGGTGCGCTGGCCGCAGCCAGTTCCCGGAGCAGGCGTTCCAGGTCGGCCAGCCCCGCCGCCAGGTCCGTCTCGCCCCGCTGCATGGCCTCCTCCAGTGCCCCGGCGGTCGCCATCAGGTCCAGCGCTCCCAGGCTGCCAGCATTGCCGCGCAGGCTGTGAAGGCGCCGGATGGCGGCCTCCCGCTCACCCCGTTCCAGGTCGCGGCCGGTCTGCCCGACCGCGTCGGCAAATTCGGCGACGAAACCGTCCAGCAGCCGCAGGAAGAAGGCCCGGTCGCGGCCCAGGGTCCGCGCCGCCTGGTCCCGATCGATGCCGGGGATGGCCGGGTAATCATCCGACGCCCTTTCACTCCCTCCCCCCAACCCCTTCCCGCCGCAAGGCGGGGGCGGCGCAATCGCCGGCCCTTGTCGCGGGGAAGGGTCTTGGTCGGGGGCCGGGGCGGAATCGCCCCTGCTCACCCCCGCTGCCGCTGACGGGCGCGGGGCGGGAAGCCACCGCGACAGCAGCGCCGCCATCCGCTCCAAATCCACCGGCTTGGCCAGCACGTCATTCGCGCCGGCCGCCCGGGCCGCCGCCTGCTGCTCGGGGAGCACCCCGGCGGTGCAGACGATGAT
>JAHDND010000129.1 GCA_018435665.1 Candidatus Thiosymbion sp.
AAAAGCCCTTTCATTCTCAAAGAAGCTCGAAAATCATATCGGAGCAATATGGTATTTTATTCACCATTACAATTCGACACGTCCAGTCAATCAGAATCAAACTTTGGATGGGATGTCGCCCTGCTAATCAGGGCACTACCACCTCCTAACCGGGTGGATCAGGATCAAGCATGAATGTCTCGTGTCTCCAGCAGGCCCGGGGTACCGAAAATGGATGGGTGACCACGCTATCGCCCTGACCAGTAACATCATGAACTGGTTGGTGAGCGGCCGTCGCCAGGGTTCGCGGCGGAATTTTTTTTACGGCCCGGCCGTTTCGGTTGACGGAAATCAATGTCACCCAGGCCCTGGAATATAAGAATTTCATAATGTTCCAGGACACCGATGATGTCTCCGATGAAATCCGCCGTTCCCCTGTCCCTCTCCTTCTGCCCCGCCCGGCTGGATCTGATCCAGAGCAGTTCCGGCCTGATCCTGGCCCTGTTCATGTGGCTGCACATGCTCTTCGTCTCCAGCATCCTGCTGGGCAAGGAGGCCTTCTGGACGGTGGCCCGCTTCTTCGAGGGCTATTTCATTTTCGGCCGGTCCTATCCCCTGCTGGTGTCCGTCATCGTCGCGCTCATCCTGGCGCTGGTAGTGCTGCACGCCGTCCTGGCCCTGCGCAAGTTTCCCGCTGACTGGCATCAGTACCGGACCTTCTGGCGCCATGCCCACCGCTTTCCCCATAGCGACACCCGGCTGTGGCTCTTGCAGGTGATCACCGGCTTTGCCCTCTTCTTCCTCGCCCCCGCCCATCTCTACCAGATGATGGCGCACCCGGAGATGATCGGCCCCTATGCCTCCGCGGACCGGGTCTGGAGCGGTCATTTCTGGCCCCTCTACCTGCTGCTGCTCTTCGCCGTGGAGTTGCACGGCGGCGTCGGCCTCTATCGCCTCGCGCTGAAGTGGGGCTGGTTCGAAGGCCAGGACCCGGCGCGCTCCCGGGCGCGGCTGAAGCGCGGTAAGTGGGTCATGACCGGCCTCTTCGTCAGCGTCGGGCTGCTGGCCCTGGGGGCCTACATCTGGATCGGCATTCAGCACGCCGACCGGGTGGGAGAACGCTACACCCCGGCATGGGCGACGAGCGGAGCGGCGACGGAAACTCCGGCTCAAACGCTGGCGGAGGTACGGCCATGAAGATCCTCTACACCGACGTCCTGGTCATCGGCGGCGGTCTCGCTGGCCTGCGCACCGCCGTCGGCGTCAAGCGCCGCGGCCTGGACACCCTGATCCTGTCCCTGGTCCCGCCCAAGCGCTCCCACTCGGTGGCGGCCCAGGGGGGCATGCAGGCCAGCCTGGCCAATGGCGTCAAGAGTATCGGTGACAATGAGGAGGTCCATTTTCAGGACACGGTGCGCGGCAGCGACTGGGGCTGCGACCAGGTGGTGGCGCGGCTCTTCACCCACCTGGCCCCCAAGGCGGTGCGGGAACTGGCGGCCTGGGGGGTGCCCTGGAGCCGGGAGCGTCAGGGGGAACACCGGGCCATCATCAACGGCGAGGCGGTGAGCCTCCATACCCCCGCCGCGGCCCATGGCCTGATCGCCGCCCGCGACTTCGGCGGCACCAAGAAGTGGCGCACCTGCTACACCTCGGACGGTACCGGTCATGCCATGCTCTTCGCGGTGAGCGACCAGGCCATCGCCGCCGCCATCCCAGTCCACGAGCGCCAGGAGGCCTTGGCCCTGATCCACGACGGCAACCGCTGCCAGGGGGCGGTGGTGCGGGACCTGGTGACCGGTGAGTTGCGCGCCTACCTGGCGCGGGCGACGGTCATGGCCACCGGAGGCTTCGGCCGTATCTGGGGCGTCTCCACCAACGCCATCATCAACGAGGGCATTGGCCAGGCCATCGCCCTGGAGACCGGCGTGGCGCGGCTGGCTAACCTGGAGGCGGTGCAGTTCCATCCCACCGCCATCGTCCCCGCCGGCATCCTGGTGACCGAGGGCTGCCGCGGCGACGGCGGCCTGCTGCGCGACGTGGACGGCCACCGCTTCATGCCCGACTACGAGCCGGAGAAGAAGGAGCTGGCCTCCCGCGACGTGGTCTCCCGACGTATGGCGGAACACATGCGCCAGGGCAAGGGGGTCAAGGGACCCTTCGGCGACCACCTCTGGCTCGACATCACCGTCCTGGGTCGCGCCCACATCGAGAAAAACCTGCGCGAGGTCAAGGAGATCTGCCAGTACTTCCTGGGCATCGACCCGGCGGTGGATTTCATCCCCGTCCGCCCCACCCAGCACTATTCCATGGGCGGCATCCGCACCGACCACCAGGGCCAGAGCCCCTCGCTTCAGGGCCTGTTCGCCTGCGGCGAGGTCGCCTGCTGGGACCTGCACGGCTTCAATCGCCTCGGGGGCAATTCGGTGGCGGAGACGGTGGTGGCGGGGATGCTGGTGGGCGAGTACGTCGCCGACTTCTGCGACTCCCCCGCCGGCCAGATCCAGATCTCCAGCGCCCTGGCCCAGGACTTCCTGCGCCGGGAACAGGCCCACCTGGACCGTCTGCTGGCGGGGCCGGGCCAGGAGGACGCCATCGCCATCCGCCAGGCCATGGAGCGGGTGATGACCAACCAGGTCGGGCTCTTCCGCAAGGGACCGGACCTGGCGGCGGCGGTGACGGAGCTGCGGGAGCTGCTGGCCCGCGCCCACCGGCTGGGGGTGCGCAACCCCCACCCCGGCGCCAATCCCGAGCTGGTCCTGGCCTACCGGTTGCCGCGGATGCTGAAGGTCGCCCTGGGCGCCGCCCTGGGGGCCCTGGCCCGTACCGAGAGCCGCGGCGCCCATTACCGCGAGGACTTCCCCGGCCGCAACGATCGCGACTGGCTCAAGCGCACCCTGCTGCACTGGCCCGAGGGCGGCGACCTGCCGGTCCTGGATTATGAGCCCCTGGACGTCAGGGCCATGGAGCTGCCACCGGGCTTCCGGGGCTATGGCGCCCGGAACATCCTCGACCACCCCGATACCGCCCATCGCCAGGCGGAGGTGGATGCTCTGCGCGGCGCTGGAGAGGGGCAGGCATCCAGCGCTGCGGGCGATGAGACCCCATCCCTTCAGGAACGGCTCATGCCCTTCCACCACCTGCTCCCCGCCCGATACCAGGGACCCAACGCCCGCAGTTCCTCGCCGGAGCGGGCAGCGCCCGCATCCCAAGCGACGGCCAAAGCCACAGCGACCCCGGCGGCCTAGTCCTGAACTCCCGGAACTCCATATCCCATTCCAATCAGGGGGTTATCCTCTCATCCGCTCACTCAGCCACACATCCAATAATCCACTCATCCAAACCCCTGCCCTATCCGCCCCGGTCGTCTCCGCCGCGCACCCTCTTCAGCCCGAGTGTCCACCCCATGAGTCGTGCCCTGACCTTCCACATTTTCCGCCACACCCCGGGGAACCCGGCCAGCGTCCCGCACCTCCAGGACTACGCCCTGGAGGAGGCCCCGGGCATGACCCTCTTCATCGCCCTCAACCGCATCCGCGAGGAGCAGGACCCCAGCCTGGCCCTCGACTTCGTCTGCCGCGCCGGGGTCTGTGGCAGTTGCGCCATGGTCATCAACGGCCTGCCGGGTCTGGCCTGCCGCACCCTCACCGCCAGCCTGCCGCCCGAGATCACCCTCCTGCCCCTGCCGGTCTTCGAGTTGATCGGCGACCTGTCGGTGAACACCGGCAAATGGATGCGGGCCATGAGCGAACGCCTGGAGACCTGGGTTCACCTCCAGGGGGAACCTGACCTGGACGCCATCGAGACCCCCATGGACCCCGACCTGGCCGAGCGGATCTACGAACTGGACCGCTGCATTGAATGCGGCTGCTGTATCGCCGCCTGTGGCACGGCGCAGATGCGCCAGGACTTCGTCGGCGCCGTCGGCCTCAACAAGATCGCCCGCTTCCGCCTCGACCCCCGGGACCGGCGCACCGAGCCGGACTATTACCGGGTCATCGGCGACGACGCTGGGGTCTTCGGCTGCATGAGCCTCCTCGGCTGCCATGACGTCTGCCCCAAGGGCCTGTCCCTCCAGACCCAGATCGCCTACCTGCGCCGATCCATGGTGCGCCAGGGGCTGACCGGCCCGACGCGCTGCCTATGAGGTCAGGATTCATCCAGGGTGAGAAGAACGACAGGCTGAACGGCCAGGGGCGCTATCCGTGAAGGAGGGTTGGTCCCCTCCGGCTCCCGCGAATCTTGGAGATGTCGTATTCGTATACCAGAACCACCACGCACTCGCCGCTGTCGGCGTGGCCGCGCTCGATTAACTCACTGAAACAGGCGACGATATCGGTTTGATCTTTAATTGCCTTCAGCGAACAGCCGCAAGGCAAAGCCGGTCTTGTCGACGTAGTAAAAATCCCCCTCGCGGCTCTCGCGAAAGGTCTGGATTCCGATGGGCAAAGAACGGCGGTGCATGGCGACAGGCGGTGGGGCTCGGCAATCAAGCGCGGGGCTTGGATGGTAGCATGGGCGGTAGAACCCTGCCTCTTCCAAGGGTGATTAGACGTGAGGCTGGGGGCGGGCCATAATTTAGTGTGGTTGCCATCTTGGCCATGCGTATGCCGGCGCCTCCTTCGCATTGCCCCAACCACGCAGGCGCGTCATCACCCGGGAGAATCCAATGTTCGAACACGCCACACAGTTTCAGCAGATCATCGCCAAGTGCTGGGCCGATGAGCACTTCAAGCAGCGCCTACTGTCGAACCCGGCTGAAACCCTCAAGCAGGAGGGGATGGAAGTTCCGGCTGGGGTCATGGTCAAGGTTCTGGAAAACACCGCGCAAGTGATTAATCTCGTCATACCCCAAAGACCCACGGATCTGGATGACGAGGCCTTAGTCATCGCCGCAGGTGGTAATGGGGGGAATGGTGGAAGTGGTGTTCTTGGGGGGAATGGTGGAACTGGAGGTAATGCTGGTCTTGGGGGTAATGGCGGTAACGCGGGTGGTAACGCTGGTTTAAATTGGTTTGGGGGGAACGGTGGTGCTGGGGGTAATGGGGGCGTTGCTGGTAATGGGGGTTAGAGTGGTAGAGAAGGTGCTTTTGGTGGAGATCCATTCAAGGCGGTGAGGGAATCCCGTTCTTCGGCCCCTTGGATAACGGCAAACCCCCTCGTTTAAGCGTCAAAATTTGCCGGGGCATCCTGCCACCGCAGGGCAGCACTGAATTCATCAGCGTCTCTTTAAGGGGACGCTGATGATTGGTCCTCCCAGGCCAACAGGCCCTTCCCGATCAAGATCAACATGCCAAGCCCAAACAGAGATCACCCTTGGCTTCAGGCACAAACGCTGCCGCCATTGCACCTGGCGGGCTCGTAACCGTTCAGACCCCCCTCTCCCCTACCCTCCCCCGCCAAGGGGGGGGGTGGCAAGAGAATCAGCGGGTTGCGCTGTAGAGGCTGCTTCTCATACATGAGGGGTCTGAACGGTTACGCGGGGTCTGCTGCCCCCCATGGCAACACTGAATTCATCACTTCTGCACCAGGGAGGAATGATCCATGTCTGAACCGTCTGCTCTGCCATCACAGAATGACATTATGGATCGCCAACAGGATGATATTGTGGCTCGCCAATACGAGGCCTGGGTTTATCCCCCTCCGATCCACGATATGGTCGATGCGATCACGCAGGGGTATTACGAGTACGCTGACATCCAAGCCGGTGGTCCGATCTTCTGGCCGCGGCGCCGGGATTTCAATGACCTGGACATCCTGATTGCAGGTTGCGGAACCAATCAAGCGGCGTACACCGCTCTACGGAATCCTTCTTCCCGGGTGGTGGCGATTGATATATCCCAATCAAGCCTCTCGCACTCGCAATACCTCAAGGATAAGCATGGTCTTGACAATCTTGAGGTTCGTCATCTGGACCTGATGGCAGTCGCCAGCCTTGATAAGAGCTTCGACTTCATTCTTTCAACCGGTGTCCTGCATCACCTCAAGGAGCCTGACCGTGGATTACAGGCGCTGCGTGGCGTGCTGAGGCCAGCAGGCGTCATGCACTTGATGCTCTACGGCAAGACCCTGCGTCAAGGGGTCTACCTGCTGCAAGAGGCATTCCGGTTGATGGGGCTTGGCCAATCCAAGGAAGATATTGATATTGTGCGCAAAACACTCACCGCCCTGCCCGGTCGCCACAGTGTCCATGCCTACCTTAACGCCAAGGATGCCGCGGAAGAACTCAAATACGATACGGCTATCGTCGATACCTTCCTCCACGGGCGTGACCGCGCCTACTCCATCACGGAGATTTTCGACTTTGTGGAGGAAAACGGTCTAGCCTTCCTGGGGTGGATGGATCGACTTGATTGTTCAGGTCAGGCGAATTTTCCGGCTAACGACGCCATATCAAAACGGATCAAGCGATTAGACGAACGCAAACGCGCGGCCATCATCGATCTCTTGGCCTATACGCATGGTGTCCATCGTTTCAACCTGTGCCACCCGGAATACCTGCAAAGCCTGCCGCGGATTGACTTCGAGGGCACAGAATTCCTGCACTATGTTCCGAGACCGCACTCGCGCCTGAAGGTGTCGTGGACCCGTCCAGCCGATCCCGACAGCCCGGCGATCCTGGAACGAGAATGGCACCTGATGCCGATTAGCCACCCCCAAGCGCTCCTGATCGAACACGCCAATGGACGAAACACCATTGCCGAGATCCTGGGCTTGCTCGATGGCCAGTCCATGACGGACGAGGAGAAACTCCATCTGGCACGTCAAACCTTTGCAACCCTGTACGACATGGGACACCTGCTGTTTTCCGTGTTCTGAGCGGGGCGGACCCTGCCCTTACACCTGTTGCCGCTCCGCCAGTCGGGCGAAGGCGCCCTGGGCCGCCATCAATTCGGCATAGGTTCCGGTCTCGACGATGCGACCGCCCTCCAGGACGTAGATGCGATCGGCATTGACCAGGGTGCTCAGGCGATGGGCCACCACCAGGCGGGTCACCCGCAGACGATCCAGGCTCGCGGTGACGATGGCCTGGGTGCGATTGTCCAGGGCGCTGGTGGCCTCGTCCAGGAGGAGGATCTTGGGTCGCCCGACGATGGCGCGGGCGATCATCAGCCGTTGCATCTGCCCCCCGGAGAGCGCCCCGCCACCCTCCAGGATCACCGTCTGCATGCCCATGGGCATCTGGCGGATGTCCTCCGCCAGGCCGACCCGCTCGGCCGCCTCCCAGGCGTCCTCCAGAGTGCCACCGGAGGTCCCGAGGATGTTGTCGTTAAGGGGGCGCGGCAGTAACTGGGCGTTCTGGATCACCACCCCCATCTGCCGGCGCACGGCGGTGGGATCGACATTGGCCAGGTCCTGACCGTCGAAGAGGATGCCGCCGGCCTCCGGGGTCTCGAAGCCCAGCAGCAGGCGCAGGAGGGTGGATTTGCCCGAGCCGGAAGGACCGACCAGGGCGATGAAATCCCCAGGGGCCGCCGCCAGGGAGACATCGTGCAACACCAGGGGGCCATCCGCCGCGTAGCGGAAGCTCAGGTGACTGACCTCGATGGCGCCGGACAAGGGTCCGGGATCCGGTTTGTCCTCGGCGATCTCCGGCGCGGCGTCCAGCAGGGGGCGGACCCGCTCGACCTGGGGACGGACCACGAGGAGTTGGGTAATCACCAGCAGCATCGCGCTAAGACTGGACGCGAAGGACTGGTAGGCCACAAGCAAGGCGGAGAAGGCACCGACGGCGATCAGATTGAGCTGCTCGCCCGGCTTGCCGATCAACAGGACAAAGAGCAGCAGTCCGGAGAGGATCAGGACCTGGTTAAGCGCCCCCTGCCAGGCGCCTAGCCGTTGGGCGGCAAGCCGATGGCGGCAGCCCGCCGCGAAGAGCGCGGCCCAGCGGGCGAAGGCCCGCTCCTCGCCGGCGGCCAACCGGAGCTTGGCCACCCCCAGGATGAGCTGCAGCAGGGTGTCGTTGAGGCGGCCGCTCAGCTCGGCCAGTCGCCGCTCCTGGCGCAACCGCAGGAGGGTGAGGAGCAGGCTCAGGGCGATGTAGACCAGGGTGAGCAACGCCGCCCACAGGGCGAGGCGCGCCTCGTAATGGAACATCAACAGGAAGCTGAACAGGCCGAAGACCCCGCTCAGGAAGCTGTTGACAGTGGCGGTGGAGACCAGGGTCTGCACCTGGCTCATGGCCATCAGCCGGGTCGCCAGATCCCCCGTGGTGTAGCGCTGGAAAAAGCCCATGGGCAGGCGCAGGACGCGATCCATGAGGCCGGATTGCAGGGCCCGGCCGATCCGGCTCTCGGCGCGGCCATAGGCCAGGTTACCGACATAGCTGAGGGCGAAGGTCGTGCCGCCCAGGACCGCCAGCACCAGGCCGAGCTCGATGAGGAGGCCGATCTCGTCGTTGGGGATGACGCCGTCGATGATGTAGGCGATGGCCACCGGGATCGCCAGACCCAGCCCGGGGACAATGGCCCCCAGGGCCAACAGGGGCAGCAGGTCGCGCCAGCCGCGCCGCAGGGCGAAGACGAACAGCTCACGCAGAGACAGGGGCCGCAACGGCAGGTGCCCCGTCAGCTCCCAGGCCGCCGGGGCCAGGCGCTCGGGGACCAGGGGTTCTTGCCGGCCAGTGGCGGGGTCGATGACCCGCGGGCGACCCTGGGACCCGGACAACAGGACCCGTGGCTGGCCCCTGTCCACCTCGAAGGCCAGCAGGGTGCCGAAATCGTGACGCCACCAGTCCTGGCGCAAGGTGACCGCGCGCTGGCGCAAGCCGCTGGCACGGATGAGATCGTCCAGAGTGGGGACTTCCCCGGGATTGAGGTTGGCGGGGAGGCGGACCGCGAAGCCTTCCTCTTGGCCGATCAGGCGCAGGGCGGTGACGAGGGGGCTATCCCCTCGGGCGGGGGTGATCCCGCTTTCCTCCGGGGTCGAGGTCACCGCCAGCAGCGCGCGGAGGGCCTGGTCGCGCTCGGCGGCGGTGGCGGCCCGCCGGGCCTTGAGGCGGTTGAATTCGTCGACGTTGGCCAGGCGCAGATTGAGGCTGGCGATCGCGAAGAGGATCGCGTGCAGGCTGGACACCCCCGCCCAGGCGTCCCCCTCGGCCAGGGCGGTGGCGGTGGAGCGCCCGTGCAGGGCCAGGTCCCGGGTGGCGAGCAGCCAGGCCTCGGGGGCCAGGGGAAAGGTCAGCTCCCCCGCCGCCGGGGGCAGGTCCTGGATATCGAGATAAGTGGCCGCCGCCGGGTCGAGGCGCAGCCACACCAGGGCCTGGCGTCCGCTGCAACGCCGTCCCGCCGGGATCGACAGCGTCTCCTCCGGCCCCAGGCCAACACCGATGGCGGGCCGCGGCCAGGCCCAGCGCGCCATCCCCGCGCTCAGGGCACGCAGCCACAGATCCAGGGCCTTGGCCAGGAGCGGGATGACCTCGGGATTGCCGGCCTCGGCGACCAGGGCGGCGGAGGGCACCGCCATGAGCAGGGTGTCGACATGCGGCACCGCCAAAAGGACGAAATCGGCGCCGCGGGCGCCGTCGATGCCGAGCAGCAGACCACCGGTGGGGACGCTGGCCAGATGGTGACGGGCCCCCTCCTCCCCTTCCGGGCCCCGGCTGACCAGAAACAGCTCCACCTGGCCCGCCTGAATCACCCAGGCCTGGTCGGGATCGTCGAGCCGCAGCGGCTGATGGCCCCCGCGCCGGAGGAATTGGGCCTGGGCCAGCAAAGCCTCCGGCCAAGAATCGGCATGGTCCGTCCTCATGTCTCGATCAACCGGCGATAGGGCCCCTCGGCCGCCAGCAGGTCACCGTGGGTGCCGCGCTCCAGGATGCGTCCCTGGTCCATGACGATGATCTCGTCGCAATCGCGGATGGTGCTGAGGCGGTGGGCAATGATGAGACAGGTGCAGCCGCGGCGGCGCAGGTTGCTCAGGATGGCCTCCTCGGTGACCGTGTCCAGGGCGCTGGTGGCCTCGTCCAGCACCAGCAGGGTGGGATTGCCCACCAGGGCGCGGGCGATCTCCAAACGCTGACGCTGGCCACCGCTGAGGTTGCGGCCGTTCTCCTCCACCGGGGCCTCGTAGCCGCCGCGGCGGCTGAGGATCAGATCGTGGATCAGGGCGTCCTTGGCGGCGGCGATCAGATGTTCCGGGGGCAGGGTGTCGTCCCAGAGGCTGATGTTGTCGCGCATGCTGCCGGTGAAGAGGACGATCTCCTGATCGACGACCGCCAGGGAATTGCGCAGGATCTCCCGGGGGATCGCCGCCATGGGGCGGCCATCGAACAGGATCCGCCCCCCTTGAGGCTCCAGGAGGCCAGTGAGCAGCTTGCCAACCGTGGACTTGCCGCTGCCGGAGGCCCCCACCAGCGCCACCCAGCTGCCGGGAGGCATGGTCAGGGAGAAGTCGCGGATCAGGGGCGGGTCCAGGGGGGCATAGCCGAAGGTGACCGCCTCGAGGCGGACCTGGCCGGTCAGGCGGCGCAGGGGGGCGGTCAGCACCGGACGGGGCGAATCATTCGCCAGGGCCCCGTTGGCGGGCGCCTCCTCCACCTGGTTGAATTCACCGGCCGGGGGATAGCGCAGGGTATCGTCCACCTGGGCGAGGGCACCCTTGGTCTGCTGCAACATACCCGCGAGGTTGACGAGCAGGTTGACCGGCTGGTTGAAGAGGATGCTGATGGTGGTGAAGGCGACCAGCATGCCGATGGAGAAGCGATCGACCATGGTGTAGTAGCCACCGGCCACCAGGACCGCCGCGGTGGTCAGGCTCGCCAGCCAGGCCTGCAAGGCCGCGATCAAGGCCTCGCGCCGGGCGATATCCTGCTCGGCGTTGATGAACAAGGCCTGCATGCCGGACCAGTGGGCGAAGAAGGGCCCATCGGTGCCGGTGGACTTGAGGGTCTCCATCATGCGCAGCCCCTGCATGGCCTTCCCGGACATCTTCACCATCTGCATGGCGACCTTCTCCGAGGCCTCGCCCAAGGCCTTGCGCAGCCGATGGAAGAGCAGGGCGTTGCCCAGGGCCAGGGAGACGACGATCAGGGTCAGGGGGATGCTGTATTGCAGCATCAACAGCAGTAACAGCAGGATCAGGGCCAGGCTGGTGATGACCTGGGAGACGCCTTGGGTGAGGGTCAACACCAGTTGGTCGGCCAGGGCGACCCGGCTGCTGATCATGCCGGCGTAACGCTGGGTGAAAAAGACCACCGGCAGGCGCAAGATCCGCCAGACCAGGCGGGTCGACAGGACGATGGCCAGCTTGGCGGTGAGGGCGGCGATCAAGCGCCCGTGCAGCCAGGTCAGGAAGGCGAGCAGCGGGGCGATGACCGTCAGGGCCAGCGCCAGGGGCCAGACCCAGTCATCCAGCCGTTCGATGAGGATGCGGTCGAGGTAGAGCCGCTGCAGACCGGGGAGGAGGATGCCGAACAGGCCCAGGAGCAGCCCGGCGAAGATCAGCAGGGCCAGGGGCCGCCGGGATTGACGGGCCAGGGCCCAGAGCCCCGGCAGGATAGCGGGTGGCGAGCCGCCCGGCTGGAAATCCGGCGTGGGGGTGAAGGTCAGGACGATGCCGGTGAAGATGCCGTCGAACTCCGCCGGCGTCACCGTGCGCCGTCCGGTGGCGGGGTCGTTGAGTTGGAAGCCGGCCTTGGTCACCCCTTCGAACACCACGAAGTGGTTCATGTTGATGAAGAGGATGGCCGGTACGGGGAGCTGGGCCAGCTCCGCCGGCTCCAGGCGCTTGCCACCGGCCTGGAACCCCAGCTGGCGAGCGGCCTTGAGCAGGTTGATCGCCTTGCTCCCGTCCCGGGACACCCCGCAGAGGACCCGCAGCTCCTCCAGCGGCATCCAGCGCCCGTAGTGGGCCAGGACCATGGCCAGGGCGGCGGCGCCGCACTCCAGGGCCTCCATCTGCAAGATGGTCGGGGTGCGCACCACCCCGAGGCGGGGGGCCCTGGCCCTCATCGGGCCTTGAACCAGCCATAGACATAGTCCATGGCCGGGAACAACAGACTGATGAGGTGGACGCGCTCCACCACCACCCGGGTATGGGCCAGGGTGCCAGGATCGAGCCGGATGTCCGGTCCTTGACCGGAGGTCCAGGCATAGCCGCTGGGTGTGGACTCATCCGGTTGCAGCGTGACCTCGATCTCGACGGGGGCGCCATTCTTGAGGATGTCATCCACCAGCACGGCATTGCGCAACCGGCGCAGCAGGGCCTCACGGCTCGCTGGCAGTTCCGACACCCGCAGCACCCGACCCAGCATAAAGCCTTCGAGTTCGAACTTGACGGTAGAGGGCGCGACATGGGCCAGCATATCCGGCTTGACCTTTTTGCCCTCCGCCGCGGGGAGGTAGGCGATGACCGTCAAGCCGCTGTCTTCTTCCCCTTCGATCAGCAGACGGGCGATGGCCTGACCGGCGCTGACCGGGTCATCGACGTCGACGCCGATCTCGGCGACGAGGCCGGCGACGGTGGCCAGGACCTGACGGTCGCGTTCGTATTTTCGACTCAGATTCTCGGCGCGGCGGTGCAGGTTTTGCGCCCGGATGCGCTGTTCGGCCAATTCCTGCTGGCGCTTGCTCGCCTGCTGCTCCTGATCCAGGGCCAGTTCGGTGATGCGGTAGCGTGTCGTCGCCAATTCATGCGCCGTCTGGGCCAGTTGGGTTTCCGTCTCGAAGAATTGCCGGCCGCTGACCAGGCCTTTTTCGCGTAGGCCGGCCTCGCCGGCGCGCTGTTTGGTGAGGCTTTCCACCAGGGCCTCCAGGCTCTGGATACGTTCCGCGGTGGCCGCGGTCATCCGCGCGAGCAGATCGGCCTGGAGCCGGTCCTGGGCGGCGAATTCCCGCTCCAGGGCCAGGTACAGTTGCTGGGCCTCGCCGGCCTCTTCCTCCGCGGCGCGCAATTCGTCGATGCGCTCGGGGCTGCGGATCAGGGCGAGGGGCTGGTCAGGCACCACCCGATCACCGGGCCGGACCAGAAGCTGGTCCACGTTACCGGTATCGCGGGAGGTGACGGCGGCGACGCCGGCGAGGGACATCAGGACGCCCGGGCCACTGACCTTGACCGGGGCGGTGGCGATCAGGCCCCACGCCAGGCCCGCCACCACGACCGCGGCGAGGATGCCAAAGCCCACCAGATGGCGGGGGCGCACCAGGCGCAGCGATTGGTCGAGCTGGTCGGGGTCGCTGATCCTGGCCAGTGCTTGGGGGCGAAGGAGGGGGTTCACGTTGCCTGATTGGCCATCGGAGCCTGGGCCTTGAAGGCCATCGGGAGGGTCACGACACGCGCGGGCCGCCTTTTACAACGCGGCGGATACATGCCACGAAAGTATGTCAAACCACAGTTAGTAGCGCGACCTCCTATTTGCCCCCGGGACTGGCGCCAATCTGGAAAGAGACTCGCCGGGGACGAGACTCGCCGGGGACGAGGCATGGCTAATCCGGCGTCAGCGTCGCCACTTTAGTCAGCATCGGAGAGGATCTCGAAGTTGAGATGTCGTTGTCCCTGGCGGATGCGATAGGTCCGGAAGTCACCCTGATCGAGGGTGAAAATCTTGCGCAGGCGGTATCTTTCCGCCAAGGCCACCAGGGAGGCGTCAGCGAGATCCATGGGGTGATCGGCATAACGCACCATGAGTTCAAAGGCGCGTGCCAGATCAGCGTCATCGAGAAACCTGATCTCGAGCCCCCGGGCACCGATGAACTCCATCAGGCGTCGGGAACCGATGCTGGCGGGTCCAAGCAGATGGAAGGCATCGGTCAGCACGGGGGTGGTCGTGGCGATGGGCTCATCAATGATTTTCAGCCGGTTCAGGCACCAGGCGTGATCGCCATCGGCCGGATCGAAGAGGGCGATGAGGGGACCGGTATCCACCAGGATCATGGCGAGTGTTTCCGGCGGATGGCATCACGAATCGCGACTTTGGCCTCTCGTGCGGGGGCGCTGGCATAACCGCCCTCGCCCAGGTCCAATTCACTGAAGATGTCATAGGGCTTACGCTGGCTTTGCGCGCCAGCCTCCGTCTCGAAGGCCTTGAGACCCCGTTTCAACACCTCCGATATGGACAGGCCGGTGAGGGCGCGCAAACGTTCCAGGGTGAATTCGGCTTCGTCATCGAGCCTGACGGTTCTGGTTCCCATGCCTGAAAGCTCTCAAGGGCAAAATGTAATACATAAAGTAATACATGCGACCACCACCTTCAACTCGAGCTATGGACATCGCACCTCAGCAATCGGCAATGATGGGGAGGGCCGGGAAGCCCAACATCCAGTAAACTTCCCAGGTCCCTCTCCACTAACCATGCGCATGTCACCCAGAAGCCCCTTACCCCCGCCGCGTCCTGGAGGCTGGTCAATTCCGACCGGTTCCTGGGCGGCCCTCATCCTGGCCGGGTGTCTGCTGCTGGCCCAAGCCTTCTGGGCCGCGCATGAGGTCCATCATCTTACCGAACGCGGCGACGCCGATTGTGTCATCTGTCTGATCGGCGGTCATGCCCCCGCCACCCTGCCCGTCGTCCTGGCATGGCTCCTGCTGATCGGCCGGACCAGGATCCTGGTCCCGTCGTTTCCCGGTGCCAACCCTTGCTGCACCACTCATCGCCCCCAGTCACCCCGAGCTCCACCGGGCACCCTGCCGCACCCCTGAGATCCCGCCGGCTCCTGGATACCTCTCGGGGCTGACGGGCCCCTTTGAGTTGCCCTCCGGAGCATCGACCATGCCTTGCCTTGTCAAGCGGGGCGCCGTCATGGCTGTCCTGTTGGCGCCCGTCAGCGCCTTCCCCTCCCCCGAAGCGGACATCGCCGAACTCAAGGCCAGCCTGAGCGCCCTGAAAGACCAGTATGAACGGCGCATTCAGGACCTCGAGGCCCGACTGGCCCGAGCGGAACGCCAAGCGGCCGGCGCCGCCACGGTTGCGCCCGCCGTGAGCGCCAGACCCGTCCCCAAACCCGCCACCGCCCAACCCATGACCGCCCCTTCAGCCCCGGGGTCCCCCCCTGCCGCCAGCCCACCTGCCGGCAGTTCCACCGGAAGCAATCCGCAGCGCTCAGCGGCTGACTTCAACCCGCGCTTGTCGGTCATCCTCAATGGCAACTATTACCAGGACGACATCGACGGTCGGGGGGCGAGCATCGTCGGTGAGGCCTTCATGCCCGGGCGGCAGTTTCATGTCCACGGGGCGGAAGCGGACACGGCGCATGATCACGCCGGGACCCAGAACGGCTTCAACTTTAGCGAGGCGGAAATCGCCTTCTCCGCCACCGTCGATCCTTATTTCGACGCCGCCGCCTATCTGTCCATCGACGGCAACGGTGGGGTGGATCTGGAAGAAGGCTATTTCCAGACCCGCCTCCTGCCCTACGGGCTCAAGGTCAAGGGCGGAAAATTCCTGAGCGATTTCGGTTATATCAACCGGCAACATCCCCATCAGTGGGACTTCGTCGACCAGAATCTGCCCTATCTCAACCTGCTCGGTGAACACGGTCTACAAGACACCGGCCTGCAGTTGACCTGGCTGCCCGAGTTGCCGGTTTATGCCTTGTTCGGTATCGAGGCGCTGCAAGGGGATCAGGAGGTGTTCGGGGCCCGCCTCGGGGAGGCGGAGCAGGAAGAATTGCGCCTGGAAGCTACCCAGGATGGACCCCGACTCTGGACCGCCTTCGCCAAACTCTCGCCTGAACTGCCGGAAGGCCACGCCCTTCAGCTCGGCGTGTCCTATGCCCACAACACCCAGTACCAACTGGAAGAGATCCTGGAACTTGCCCTGTCCGGGGAGGAGCCCCTGGCGGAGGAGGCGCCGCACCCTGACCTGCTGCGGACCGGTCTCGAGGGCGATGCGACCCTATGGGGCATCGATCTCGTTTACCGCTACGCGGGTGGTGGCGCCCATGGCCAGGGCGATTTCAAATTCCAGGCCGAGTATCTGCGCTCGATCGCGGACGCCGAGATCCGCAGCGCCACCCTGCTCGACGGGGCCAGCGGCGCGGAGTTGGGCGATCTCCCGGAACTGATCGGGGCCTCACGCACCTTCACCACCGACGGACTCTACGCCCAGGCCCTCTACGGCTTCGCCCCAAAATGGACGGCGGGCCTGCGCTACGACGTCTTGGGGTTGACCAACTCGGTCAGCGGTGGCGGCGGGGGGGAAGGATTCGGTGCCTCCGACCGCTGGACCCTCGACCTTACCTGGGACCTTTCGGAGTTCTCCCGGCTGCGGGCGCAGTATGCCCGAAACGATATCCTGGTCGCCCCCGGCGAACGGGCGCACTTCGATGCCTTCTACCTCCAGTTCATCATGAGCCTGGGCGCCCATGGCGCCCATGGCTTCTGAGCGCGAGTCACGCCATGATCCAACCTTTACGCTTGTTCTTTGCCCTGTTGCTGGTCGTATCCACCGCGGCGGCGGCCGACCTCGCGGTGGTGGCCACCAGTCCCAGCCTGGGGGCCTTGGTAAGCGAGGTCGCGGGACCCCGCGTCCATCTGGAGGTGCTGGCGGGCCCGGACCGCGATCTCCATCGTCTCCAGGTCAAGCCGTCCATGATGCGCGCTCTGCGGGGGGCGGATCTGATGGTGGCCCAGGGTGCGGACCTGGAGATCGGCTGGCTGCCCGCGGTGCTCGCCAACGCCGCCAACCCCAAGGTTCTGCCCGGTTCCCCCGGTTATTTCGAGGCCACCGCCCAGGTCCCCCTGCTCGATACCGGGGGGACCGCCGACCGTGCCCTGGGCGATGTCCATCCGGTCGGCAATCCGCACATCAACATGGACCCCGTGCGCATGGCCCAGGTGGCGCAGGTCTTGGCCGAGCGACTCGCCCAGCTCGACCCGGACGGTGCCGGCCAGTATCGCGCCGCGGCGGCGGCCTTCGCCGCCAAGGTCGAGCGCCGGTTACCCACCTGGCGGACCCGGGCCGCCCATGCCCCGGGGGTGGTCCTTTACCACCGCGATGCCATTTATCTGCTGGATCGACTCGGCATCCCCCTGCTGGGCACACTCGAACCGCTTCCCGGCGTGCCGATGACCGGGCGGCAGCTCGCCGACCTGACCGCCGCGCTGACCGGCCGTTCCGGGGTGATTCTCTATGCCCCCTACCATTCGCCTCAGGCCCCCGAAGCCCTCGCCACTCGCCTGGGGTGGCCGGGGATCCCGATCGGGATGGAGCCCCCCGCGGATGCCGACGGCGACGCCTACCTCAAGCACATCGACCGCTGGGTGGACGCGCTGGTACCGCCACCAGGATCCGGCACATGACCGCCCTGGCCAGCCGGCCAAAGGCTCCGGAGGGTCCCCTGCTGCGGGTGGAGGGCCTGGTTGCGGGTCATGGGGCATCACCCGCCATCGGTCCCTTATCGTTCACTATCGAGCCCGGCGAGGTGATCGGCCTCTGGGGGGCCAACGGCGCCGGTAAGTCCACCCTGCTCGATGCCCTCGTCGGGACGGCCCACCGTTTCGCGGGAACCCTCGTGCGCCGTCCAGGGCTGACCCTGGCCTATCAGGAGCAGCAACCGGCACGGCTACCCCTCATGCCCATGACGGGACTTGATCTGCTGCGCGCCGCGGGGGTCCTCGATCCGCCCCCCTCGCTCCGGCTGAGGGCCTGGCTGGGGCAGCGCCTGGATACCCTGAGTGGGGGAGAGTTCCAGTTGTTGCATGTCTGGGCCACCCTGGGGAGCGGCATGGACCTGATCTTGCTCGACGAGCCCACCAACAACCTGGACCCGGGTGCTGAAACCCTCGTGGGCGAGTTCCTGGCCAAGCCGCGCGGGGGCCAGGCCGTGCTGCTGGTCAGTCACGAGCGCGACTTCCTGGACAGGGTCTGCCACCGCGTGGTGGAGGTGCTGGCTTGGAAGGGTTGATAGGGTCCGTTCTCTCGCCGCTAGGTTGGCTCGATCCCTTGTTCCGCTTGCCCTTCCTCACCGGCCTCGCCCTGGCCTGCGTCCTGCCCGCCCTGGGCGCCCTGCTCATGTTACGCGAGGAATGGCTGGCGGCCCTGGGGCTGGCCCACCTGGCGGCGGCGAGCGCCCTGCTCGGGCTCGCCGTCGGACTGCCAGCGGTGATCGGCGGCACCCTCGGGGCCTTGGGCGCCGGCCTGGCCAAGTCCCTCCTGGCAGCCCGCGGCAATGCCGCCTACGCCTTCATGATCCTGATCGGCTGGTCATCCCTGATGCTGATCGCCGCCAACACCGCCCTTGGCGATGCCCTCGGTCATGCCCTCATGGATGGCCAGCTCTATTTTGGCGGTTGGGTCGAATTCGCGACCAGCCTGATGCTGGCGTGCCTCTGTCTGGCGACCCTACCGTGGCTTGGCCGGCGGCTGTTGCGCGCCCGATTCTTCCCCCGCTTCGAACAGGCCAACCGCCTGCCCGCCTGGCGTTGGCATCTGGGGATGGACCTCTTGAGCGCGACGGGCGTGGCGGTGGGCACCGCGACCCTGGGACTGATGGGGGCCTTCGCCCTGGTCCTGGTCCCCGCCTGGCTCGGCTTTCGGCTGGCGCGAGGCTGGCGCGCGACCCTGGCCGTGGCGATCGGCATGGGGGTGGCCGCCTATCTCCTGGCCTTTTGGGCCGCGCTGGCCTTTGACCAGCCCTTCGGTCCCGTCCTGGTGGCGGTACTGATCGCCACCGGCACCCTCGGCTTGCTGCCACGCATTGATCGGCGTCGGCCCGGGGACAAAGAGGCTCGTCCGTCTCCAGCCTCTCCTCCGCGAATCCCACCGGCGAGCGCTGGTCGCGGCTGACCTCGTTGCTGGACGCTGGTTTTGCGGTAACTGAAGTCGACGCTGGTACTTCCGCCGGTGGCGAACCGCCGGCAAAACCCCAAACTGAGCCTTTGACGCTAGCCGCTCCGGGAATCGACAATTGATCGGCGCCTCGCATCACCCCGCCAGGGAGGACCCTCCCCATGTTCCGCCTCCGTCCCGTTCAGGCCCGCTGGTTCGAGGTCTATGTCCCCCATGCCGAGACGGTGCGCACCACCGAGATCCTGGCCCGTACCGGGGTGGTGGAACTGGAGACGGATCCGCGCCTGGCGGCGGCCCCGGACACCCACAAGCTCGGTTACTTCGTCCGGCGGGGGCGTGCATTGATCGCCCGCCACCAGGACGAGCTCCCTCCCCCCCGGAACCGGCCCGGCGCCCTCATCGGCAACCCCGTCCATCTCGCCAACCAGGCCCTGCATCGCCTGCGGGTCTGGAGCGCCCGCCTGGAATTCCTTCAGGAACGACTGGCCGAGCGCCAGGCGGAGCGGGTGGATCTCCGCTACCTGGACGAGGCCCTGCGGGCCATGCGCCGGGATGGCGTGGACCCGGACGGGCTCTTCAGCGAGACCCGCTTTCTGTGCAAGTGCCTGTTCGTCTGCCCCAAGACCAGCCGCCTGGAGGCGGTCGATCTCGCCGGGCAGACGGCCCTAGTGGTTGCCGGCCCCCGTCACGACTTTCGGATTCTGCTGGGTCTGGCGGACGAGCGCCCCCTCATCCAGCACCTGGTGGTCGACCAGGATTGCGAGCAGGTGGGTATCCCTCCCTGGCTCAGCGGCGATCTCCCCAACCGCATCCTCCAGGTCCGCACCCGCCTCAAGCCGTTGGAACGGGAGATCGGCGCCCTGGAAAAGGACCTGGCGGCGTTGCGCACCGATCCGGCCATCGGTGCCGCCCGGGCCGACCTCGATACCCTGGCCTGGTACCTGGACAAGGCGGCCCGGCACCTGGCCGGCCAGGAGATCTGCCATGTCACCGGCTGGACCACCGCCCCGGACCCCGAGGCCCTGCAGGCCGCCCTGTGGCAAGCGGGCATCCAGGTCGTGGTGCGCTATCCCGACCCGCCCTTCTCCGCGGCCACCCCGGTCACCACCCTCCAGAGCTGGTGGGCCCGGCCCTTCCGCCCCCTGCTCCTGCTGTGGGGCACGCCCGATCGCAAGGAGGTGGACCCGAGCGGCCTCCTCGCCCTGCTGGTGCCCCTGCTCTTCGGGTACATGTTCCCGGACCTGGGTCATGGCCTGCTGCTGGTCCTCTTCGTCCTGCTCTTCGGCCGGCGCTGGCCCGAGATCCGCTTTCTCCTGCCCTGCGGCCTCGCCGCCATGGCCTTCGGCCTGATCTTCGGGGATGTCTTCGGCTTCCACGACCTGATCCCGGCCCTGTGGCTCAAGCCCCTGGACGACCCAATCATCGTCATGGCGGTGCCCCTGGGGTTCGGCGTCGCGATCCTGATCCTGGGCCTGGTCTTCGCCGGCTTCGAGGCCAAGTGGAATGACGAATTCGGCCCCTGGCTGGCGGTGGACGCGGCCGTTCTGGAGCTCTACATGGCGCTCCTGGCCGCCCTGGCCTGGCCGCCGGCCCTGGGGATCGCCGCCCTGGCCCTGGTCCACTTCAGCGCCGGCACCCTCTGGCAATGCCGCCGTCAGGGCCTTAGCTCCCTGGCGGCGGCCCTGGGACGACTCCTGTACAGCCTTTTCGAACTGTTGCTCAACACCCTGTCCTTTGCCCGGGTCGGGGCCTTCGCCCTGGCCCACGCGGCCTTTTCCCATACCATCATGACCCTGGCCGCGGGGGTGGAGAACCCCCTGGCCTGGTGGCTGGTGGTCATCCTGGGCAACCTCTTCGCCGTGGTCCTGGAGGGTCTGGTGGTCTTCGTCCAGACCACCCGCCTGGTGCTGTTCGAGTTCTTCGTCCACTTTCTCCGCGCCGAGGGTCGGCTGTTCCGCCCGGTGGCGGGACCGGCCTCCGCCGGTGGGGGACGGTGCGCCTGAGGCCCCTGGTCCGCTTCGGTCTTCAAGCCTACAGGGACCCGATTGCAGGTTGGCCCCCGCCAGACGCCAGCCGACCCGGGATAACCGAAAATCGATGGTGGATGTCTAAATTGGCCACTCACTGGCACCGCTCGGCGATCGCGATCATGAGCCCATTCCCCGATCCTGGTATGCTTTCCCAAGCACCCGGCTACCCCCATGGATAAACCGATCCACTTCTCTGATGCCCGCCGACGTCACACCGTCGCCTGAATCCATTCCGGCGTCGCGATGGCCTTGATCCTCCTCCTGGCCCTCGCCTACCTGCTGCTGGGGGCTGCCGGGTTACTCCTGGCCATCCCACCCGGCTACGCCAGCCCGGTCTTCCCGGCGGCCGGTCTGGCCCTGGCGGCCAGTCTCCAGTTCGGACCCCGGGTCCTGCCGGGTATCTGGCTGGGCTCCAGCCTATTGAACCTGGGTAATGCCTGGTTAGGCGGGACCTTGAGTCTCACCACCCTGATCCTCGCCCTGGCCATCGGCATGGGGGCCAGCCTGCAGGCCGGAGCCGGGGCCTGGCTGGTCCAGCGCTGGCAGGGTCCCGCCTGGCGCTCCCTGGAGGAGGAGCGGGACGCCTTCCGCTTCCTGCTCCTGGGGGGCATCCTGGCAGGCACGGTCTCGCCCACCCTCGGGGTCAGCGCCCTGACCCTCTCCGGCGTCATCGCCGCCACCAGTTTCCCCTACACCTGGTGGAACTGGTATGTCGGTGACGTGCTGGGGGTGCTGATCTTCGCCCCCCTGGCGTTGTGTTTCCTCAACCACAGTGAACGCCTCTGGGGCGAGCGCCTGCGGCGCACCGTCCTGCCGGTGATCCTCACCCTGGCGCTGGCGATCCTGGCCTTCTGGGGGACGGCCCGCTGGGAGGCCCAGTCCCAGGCCAACGCCCTGCGGGCGGACGGTGACCATATCGCCCAGGGCATCGCCGACCGCCTCATCAGCCACCGCGAGATCCTCGCCTCCCTGCGCCATTTCGTCGAGGCCACCCCGGACTTCAGCTTTGACCAGTTCGAGCGCTTCACCCGCCGCACCCTGGAAGATAACCCGGACATCTTCGCCCTGAGTTACAACGACCTGGTGACCGACGCCGAGCGACCGGCCTTCGAGGCACGGATCAGCGCCCTCTCCCCCCTTGGCCCCTTCCAGATCACCGAGCGGGACGCCGAGCGGCGGCTGATCCGGGCGGCGACCCGTCCCGAGTACGTGACCGTGCGCTTTATCGCCCCCCTGGCGGGGAACAAGCCGGCGGTGGGTTACGACATCCATTCCGAACCGGTCCGCCGCCGGGCCATCGAGCGCGCCCGGGCGACCAATGCCATGGCGGTGACCGCCCCCATCCTGCTGGTGCAGGAGAGTCAGCAACGGGTCGGTCTGCTGCAACTCCTGCCCATCGAGGCCCAGATGCCGGCCGGGGTTCGGGAGGAGGCTCGGGCCCATGCCAATGGAGCGCCCCGGCACCAGGGCTTCGCCGTAGGCGTGGTCAAGGTCGACGAGATGATCGACATCGCCACCCGCGGGCGGGTCCCGCCGGGGCTGAGCTTTCACCTCACGGATGTCGGGGCCGAGCCGGATAAGGCCTTGCTCTACCGCTCCGGGGAACGGGTGGCCGGCCCCTCCCCCGCCGCGGCCGGCGCGGCGGACTGGAGCACCCACCTCTACATGGGCGACCGCGACTGGCTCCTCGCCATCCGTGTCGGCGAGGACTATCGCCTGGCCCACCGACCCTGGCTGGCCTGGGCGGTGGGGGTGGTGGGGCTGCTCTTCGCCACCCTCTTGCAGGTGCTGATGCTGGGCATGACCGGCCGCACCGCCATCATCCAGCGCAAGAACGAACAGCTCCTTCTGGCGGAAAAGGTCTTCGTCAACAGTGGCGAGGCCATCGCCGTCACCGATGTGGCCGGTCGGGTGGTGTCGACCAATCCCGCCTTCACCCAGGTGACGGGATACAGCGCGGCGGAGGTCAAGGGACAGAGCCTGCGGCTGCTGCAATCCGGCCGGCAGTCGCCGGCGTTTTATCAGGAATTCTGGCGTCGTCTCAAGGCCGAGGGCCAGTGGCAGGGGGAGATCTGGAATCGCCGCAAATCCGGCGAGGTCTACCCCGAGTGGCTGACCATCTCCGCGGTGCGCGGCGCCACCGGCGAGACCGTCCAGTACGTCGCCAGCTTTACCGACATCACCGCCACCAAGGCGGCCCAGGAACGGATCGAATTCCTGGCCTACCATGACCCCTTGACCCATCTCCCCAATCGCCTGCTGGGCCTGGACCGCATCGCCCAGGCGATCGCCCACGGCCAGCGCCACGGCACCAAGATGGCCCTACTGCTGATGGATCTGGACACGTTCAAGCTGGTCAATGACAGCTATGGCCACAGCGCCGGGGACCGCCTCTTGCAGGCGGTGGCGGATCGGCTGCGGCTGGCGGTGCGCCAGGAGGACAGCCTGTGCCGGCTTTCCGGCGACGAATTTCTCATCGTCCTGTTCGAGGTGACCGACAACCACGGCATCTCCACCAAGTGCGAGGCCATCCTGCGGGATCTGAGCCGCCCCTTCGACCTCGACGGCCGGCAAATGACGACCTCCTTCTCCATCGGCGTGGCCCTGTTCCCCGCCGACGGCGCCGATGCCGAGACCCTGATGCGCAATGCCGACACCGCCCTCTACGAGGCCAAGAAGGGCGGACGCAACACCTACCGCTTCTTCGACGAGCGCATGAACCTGGACGTGGTGCGTTACGTCCGCACCCGGGACGAGCTGCAACGCGCCCTCGACCGGCAGGAGTTCGTCCTTCACTACCAGCCCCTGATCCGCCTCGGCCAGGGCGGGGAACCCGATCGGGTCGTCGGCGCCGAGGCCCTGGTGCGCTGGCACCACCCGGAACGGGGTCTGGTGATGCCCGGCGACTTCATCCCCATCGCCGAGGAGAGCGGCCTGATCCTGGCCATCGGCGCCTGGGTCCTGCGCCAGGCCTGCCTCCAGGCTGCCGCCTGGCGCCGGGGGGGACTGCCCTTCCGCGTCGTGGCGGTGAATCTGTCGGCGGTGCAATTCCAGGAGCCCTGGATCGTCGACCAAATCCTCGACACCCTGGCGGAGACCGGGCTGGACCCGGAGGGCCTGGAGCTGGAGTTGACCGAGACCCTGCTCTTCGAGGACCGGGAACGGGTCCTGGCCGCCGTGGAGCGCCTCAAGGCTCAGGGGATCGGCCTGTCCATCGACGACTTCGGCACCGGCTATTCCAGCCTGGCCTACCTGAAGCGCTTCAAGGTGGACAAACTCAAGATCGACCGCTCCTTCGTCAGCCATCTGCTGCACAGCGAGGAGGACCAGGCCATCGTCCAGGCGATGATCCAGATCGCCCGCAGCCTCAACCTGAAGACCATTGCCGAGGGCATCGAGGATGTCGCCCTGGCGGAGCGCCTCCGTGCCCTGGGCTGCGACCAGGGCCAGGGCTATCTCTATTCCCGCCCCCTGCCGGTGGCGGAACTGGAGCAATGGTTGACCCGATTCGGGCCAAGGGCCTGACCCCGATGGTCCCGCGGCCGTCGCTCCGGTGTCACTCGGTCCGGTTCCCCGCGCTCCGGATGGGTAGGCTCCTGCTCCTGTTTCTGACGTTGGCATCGCTCCCGCCCGGCGCCGGCCCGATCGCCCCGGCCTGGGGGGAAGAGTCGGCGGCGCGCCCCTCCGGCTGGGAGGCTCAGCGCCGCGAGGTCGAAAACCGCCTGGCGGCCGCCAGCGCGGAGCTCGAGGCGGCGCGCGCCCAGTTTCAACAGGACGATAGGGCCGACCGGTCCCAGATCAGCCCCGAGTCCAAGCTCATCCGGTTCCGGGAGAACTTGGTCGGGCTCTACAAACAGGATCTGGACACCCTGCGCCAAATCCAGGATCAGCAACTCGATCTGGCAACGAGCCGCCAAGCCCTCGCCTCCTGGCAACCGCCCCCCGGGAACCCGCCCTGGCCCCTGACTGAGGGGGACAGGGTCCGCATTGCCCTGTACCGCGGCCAGGAGGCCCGGACTCAGGTGGCCCAGCGGCTGGCGGAGACCCGGGCGCGCATGATTAAGGTCCGAGAGGCACGCGACGCCGCCCAAGTCAGCTACCGTCAGGAGAAGGAAAAGGGGCTGGCCAGGCACCCGAATGCCGCCTCCCGTCCTGACCTCCCCCTGACGCTGGCCCGCCTGGAGGCCGAAGTAGCGGATGAGGGGATCTATTTACTCGACCTGAATGAGGAATCCCTCCGGCAGGAACTGGAACTCAAGGACCTCGAAATCGAGCGCCTGGAGCGGCGGCTGGACCACTACGCCAGCCGCTTCTTCCTTAGTGACGAGGAACTGGCGCGCATCACCGGGGACATCGACCAACAGCTTGCCCGGCTCCAAGCGGCGGAAACCCAGACCACGACGGAACTCGACGCGGCGCAAGAGCGGGCGGAAGCCCAGCGGGCCCTCCTGGCGGCCCACCCCGGGCCCGACGGAACCGACGACCAGGGCCGGGAAGATCCCCAACCCCGCCTGGAGATGGCCCTGGCCCAGGTCGAGCGCTGGAAATTCCGGCGTGACCTGCTCCGCGCCCAGATCAGCTTTCTCAATGATCACAAACTGTTATGGGAGGTTCGCGCCAAGCTCTATGGCACGGACAAGCCCGATCACACCGAGATGCTTGAGCTCGCCGCCCAGATCGAAGAGGCTCAACAGGGGATCAAAGAGAGCGAGCGCTACCTCCATCAGTTGATCGACGAGAACGGGCAGAAGGCCCACGAGGCCCGCAAGCAACTGGCCCTCCAACCCGACGAGGCGGAACGGGAGCGGCTGACCGCCCTCTACACCGCCGCCATCAGCCTGGGTGGTGACGCCCGGGAGGGGCTTGAAGACCTCAAACAGCTCACGGCCACCCTGCGCCTGGTGAGCGGTGAGATCGACCAGGTCTATCGCTCCGGCTCACCCCTGCTCTGGCTGCGCAATGCCTGGGTCGAGGCCAATCTCTGGGCCAAGGCGATCTGGGACTACGAGTTGCAGTCGATCGAGGAGACCATTCAGGTCGAGGGCCGAGAGGTGCAGTCGACCCGCAGCGTGACGGTGGGCAAGAGCATCGGCGCCGTCGTCATTCTCATCGTCGGCTATCTGCTGATCTCCTGGACCATCCGGCTGGTCTTCGCCCTGCTGGTCAAGCGCCTGGGTCTGTCGGCGGCCAGTGCCTCCCTGGCCCAGCGTTGGCTGCGTCTGATCGCCGTCGCCACCCTGGTCCTGCTGAGCGTCCACCTGGTCGACATCCCGATGAAGGTCTTCGCCTTCATGGGTGGCGCCCTGGCCATCGCCGCCGGCTTTGGCGCCCAGACCCTGCTCAAGAACCTGATCAGCGGCATCATGCTGCTCGCCGAGCGGCCGGTGCGGGTCGGGGACCTGGTGGATGTCGGCACCATCCGCGGGCGCATCAGCACCATTGGCATCCGGGTCTCGACGATCCACACCTCCAAGGGCATGGACATGCTGATCCCCAACAGCATGCTGGTGGAGGAGAAGCTGATCAACTGGACCTACAGCAACCACGAGGTACGCTGGGAGATCCCCATCGGCGTGGCCTATGACTCCGACGTCGACCAGGTGACCGCGATCCTGGTAGCCGCGGCCCAGGCCCATCACATGATCCTCCCCCAGCCGGCGCCCCTGGTGCTCTTCGAGGAATTCGGCGACAACGCCCTGGTCTTCATCCTGCGCTACTGGCTGCGAATGGTGCCCGGCGTCGACGAACGGCGGGTGGCCAGTGACCTGCGATATGCCATCCTCGCCGCCCTGACCGCCGCCAACATCGATATCCCCTTCCCCCAGCGTCAGCTTCATCTGGCCGCCGCTGGTCCCCTCGAAGTCAGGATGGTGGGCGAGGGCAACTGAGACGCTTTCACCACACGCTTCTATAGTCATCGCACTTCAATTTTCGGTTTCCCGGGTCGGGTGACGTCTGGCGGGGGACGCCGTGAATACGTCCCTGTAGGCTTGACGACCGCTTCCGTGCGGTCGACACCCCCGCCAGACGCCACCCGACCCTCCCTTTCGATGCCGAAGACTGAAATGCGATGTGTATACGCTTTCCAGGCCCGCTATTCGTGCCTGGGAAATTCTTCCTTGGCCAGTTGCTTGAAGAGGCAGCCCGCCGGGGCCTGGAGATGGTCGGCGATCTTCTCCTGGGCCAAGGCGCAGAGGCCACACTCACGACAGGCAGGGCTCCCAAAGGGACTCAGCGGGAGGGCGCCAAGCAGTTGCTGGGCAAAGACCGGACCCAGGTCCGGGTTTGGCGCCGGGTCAAGGAGGGCCTGTTCTGCCCGGGCCAGGTTCCGGCCCAGAAAATCCTCCATCTCCTGGCAATGTTCGCGCTGCCCAGCGGCGGTGACCAGGCTGTTGAGGCAGTCGAAGAAGGCCCGCTTCTGGCGATTGGTCTCGGCATCGCCGGTCTGGTACCGGCTCTTCCAACGAAGGGGACGCATGACGAAATTTCTCCTGGGGGCGTGACTAGGCAAATGGCGATTTGAAGAGGGCATTTCCAGTAGCACCTGTTGGTTTCCCGACGATGCGAAGCAGGCCGGTCGCCAACGCCGGGCCGAACGCCCGCGCGAGGGTTAAATACCGATCATCACCAGACGCCCGAGGGCCTCGAAGACCTCGCTCAAATCTGGGATTACATCGTCCAAGTCAGGAGGCGCCGCTCTTGGCGAGTTGCGCCAGGCGGTCAAAATCCAGCCCGTTCAGGGCAGTGAGCATCTGATCGGCGAAAGCGGCCTGCTCGGGATGCCGGGACTTCAGATCCAGCGCCCATTCCTTGATCGCCGTGACCTGTCCCAGCTCGACCAGACGGGCCAGGTGAAGCAGGTCCGCCGGCATTGGCGCTACTCTGGCTGCGCTGGGGTACCCCCGTTGCAGGCCGGAGGGACCGAACCCGGCATCCACGGCCGCCCCGGTGACCGCGGTCACTGACGACGCAGTGGTCAGGTCTGCCGACCCCGCGTTTGGCAGAGTCGGCTCCGGCGACAGGAAGTCCGCCGGTGCCGACGGTCCCGCCGAGGGCAAGGGGTCATCCAGCCACTGCAAGTCCAGCAGATCCCCGATGCGCCGCAGCAGCAGGGCATGATCGATGGGCTTGAGAAACTGGGCCGCGAAGCGGCAGTCGCCTGGCCAGTCGGCCGGTGGGCTCGGCGGAGCGGCGGACAGCAGCACCACGGGCACCTCCGGGCGCGCCGCGGTGATGACCTCCAGCACCTGCCAACCGTCGCCATCGGGCATGAACTGATCGGTCAGCACCAGGTCCAGGGCGGGCAGCCCGGGCAACCGGGCCGCGACGGCGTTGCCGCTCTCGGCCTCGAGCACCGCAAAACCCAGCTCTTGGAGCAGCCCCGCCAGAATCCCGCGACTCCCGCCCTCGTCGTCGACGAGCAGGACGCACCGCCGGGGGCCGGCATAGCCGGCGGCGGTGAAACCCTCGACCTGATCGCCCCGAGTTACAGCCTCCGCGGGCAGGACCTGGACCGGCAGCCAGAAGCGGAAGCAGGCCCCCGCCCCCAGGACACTTTCCAGCGTCAAGTCGCCGCCCATCCGCTCCACGATTTGGCGGGCGATGGCGAGGCCCAGGCCCGCGCCCTGACGGCGCTTGGCCACCCCCCGCTGGGCGCGTTCGAAGGGCTGGAAGACGCGGGCCTGATCCTCCGGGGCGATGCCCTCGCCAGTATCGCTGACGGCAAACTCCAGCCGCAGGCGCCCGGCCCCCAGGGGCTGCGCCTGGACCTCCAGGCGGATGGCGCCATGCTGGGTGTGCCGGGCGGCATTGGCGAGCAGGTTGCCCAACACCTGCCGCAGGCGGTCGGCATCCAAACGCACGGCGCCCGCCGCCAAGCCCGCCGTTCCCCCTGCGGTGATCAACTCGAAGCGATTGTCCTGGTGCGCCGCGAGCTGGCGCGCCATCCGCTCGATGCCGCGCAAAAAGGTCGCCAGGCGCACCGGCTCGGGCTGGAGTTCGAGCATCCCGGCGGCACCCCGGGCGTAATCCAGGAGGTGATCGATCATGCGCAACAGGTGGCGTCCACTGTCGCGGATGGTCAGCACCCCCGCGCTGGTGGCCAAATCGGGATGGGTCCGCGCCAGCAATTGGGCGTAGCCCAGGATGGTGTCCAGGGGGCTGCGCAGTTCGTGGCTCATCCGCGCCAGAAAGGCCAGTTGCGCCGCGCTCTCGGCCTGGACGCGCAGGAGTTCGCCCTGCAACTGGCGGGTGCGGTCGACCAGCCCCAGCAGCACGACCGGCGTGCTCAAGACCATGCCCCAGGGACCGAGCAGGACCAGTTCCGGCGCCCAGGCGATGAGGCCCAGGGAGAACAACAGGCGCACGCCCAGCAGCACCATCGGCATGGCGAAGGCCACCAACAGGATACCGGCCGCACGGTCACCCCCCCGCCAGGCCAGCCAGATCACCCCCAACATGGTCATCCCGGTCAGGATGATGACCTGGCTCCACAGCCAGGCGACCGCCGCGAAATCGATGCCGACGGCAAACAACAGCAGACCCACCGTCAACCCGACGAGCCCCTTGAGCAGGCCAAGCGTCCGGCGATAGCGCGCGAGCTGCGGGATGAAGGCGCGCAGCATCCCGTAGTAGCCCAAGAGTGACAGCAACGCACCCAGGGCGATCATGGCCGAGGGCAGGGGCCAGGTGCTGGGCCAGGCATGGCGTTGCAGCAGGCCGGTGATGATGCCGACTGTGATCAGACTACCGAGCATGGCCAGGGCGAAGAAGCCGTAGGTGGCCTCCCGCGTCAGGGCCAGCATGAGCAAGGCAAAGAGCAAGGCGACGGTCAGCCCCCCCAGGCCCATGGCGGACCAGAAATCCAGGGTTGAGCGGCTTTGACGATAGACGGCGGGGTCCCAGACCCTGGGGGTGAGATCGATGGGGGTGTCCGAGGCCACCCGCAGCCAGACCATCCGCTCGCTGCGCGCCGCCAGGCTAACCGGCAGCACGCCCGCCTCGCGCTCCACCGCGCCCCGCGCCACCAGCGGGATGGCCAGGCCCAGGTCCCGGCGCTCCCAGCCGGCGGGGGTCGCGACGAATAGGCTGACCTCCCCGAGGCGCGGGTGACCGACCTCGATCCAACGCTCCACCGGCTCGGGCCCCGGATTGGCCAGGTGCAGACGCACCCAGAAGGCGCGTTGATCGAAACCGCGGGCGCGCTCCGCGGGCGTCAGGGGTTGCAGGGTGCAGGCCCCGCCGCGGACGGCCTCCAGGGACAGCTCCCGGGGAGTGGCGCACCAGTCGCTGGCGCTCACAGCGACCTGCCGGGGCCCCGCCAACACGTCCAGCGCCGCGGCCGCCGCCGGAACGCTCAGCCCGGGCCCCACCCCGATCCCCAGGACCAGGAGCAGGACCCGCCCCAGGGCCCGGCAGCGGCGGCCAGCGGCCGGCAACCAGTCGCCGATCACCCCGTGGCGCCGCTCATTCCGGCGCGCAGAGGGCTTGCAACCGGGCGCGCAGTTCGCTGGGGGCGCAGCCATAGCGCAGGCGAAAGGCCTTGGCGAAATTGGCGGCCGAGGAATAGCCCAGGCGTTCGCCGATCTGGGTGAAGGGGGTCGTGGTCTGGCTGACCAGCGCATGGGCCTGGCGCAAGCGCTCGTCGCGCAGCCAGCCAAACACCGGCTGACCGCACCGGGCCTGGAAGGCGTCATTGAGTTGACGTCGGTTGGTACCGAGCAGCCGCGCCAGGCGCTCGAGCTCCGGCGGGTTGGCGAGGGTGTCGCGCAACAGTTGCTGGGCCCCGGCGACCAGGATCGCCTCGCGGGTCCGGTCCTCCGCGGCACTGGCCTCCGTGCCTGGGGGCAGGTACTCATCCGGCGGCGACACCCGGGGGGCGGCGCGTTGCAAGTGCACCCCCACCCGCGCCACCACCTCCTGCTCCTCGAAGGGCTTGGCGATGTAGTCCACGCCGCCCACCGCGAAGCCCTCCAGCCGCTCGGCCAGATCGGTGGCCGCCGTGAGGAAGATCACCGGGATCGACCGCAGCGACGCCTCGGCCTTGAGGCGGCGGCACAGGCTGAAGCCGTCCATCCCCGGCATGTGCACGTCCAGCAGGATCAGCCCCGGGCGCAGCAGCAAGGCCTGTTGGTAGCCGCGCTCCGCGTCCAGCGCCACACTCAGGCGCAGGTCGCGCAGGGTCATCAATTCCATGAGCAGCCGCAGGTCGGCCACCGAGTCGTCGATGAGCAGGACGTCGGTGCGGCTGACGGCAGCAGGGGAAGAGGGTGTCGATGGCATGACAGGATTCTACCCATCCCGTTGCCCCTGGCCAGCCCCACGGCGGGCGTAAAGCAAAAAAAGTGCGGCCAGGAATGATCACAGTGCGGCCAGGAATAACGACCCAGGCCGTAAAGGCCTTAGCCTGTTAGAAACGCACAACAGGGCGTTAGCAGCTACCGGATGCCTCGCGGTGACACAACACCAAGGTGCCAGTGGGGTTTAACTGGAAAGCCCCGTGTCCCTGACCCCAGTGCATCAAACATAGCAAGCAGGCCGTGCTCCCAATCTGGAGAAAAATGATCATTCAACACGAACCCAATGACGATATCACGCTAGCTCATGCCATTGAGGCATAGCGCATAACCACCCGCAATTCAAAGCCTCGAAGTGCGATTAGAGAACTGAGTCATGACCAAGAATCCCGACCATAACCAACAGACCATTCAATCAGAAGAAGCAGCCATTGAGAAGGAAGAGACGACTGCGGGTATCAACCGAAGGGATATGCTGAAGGGAGTTGCTGCATTATCTGCTGCCACACTTTTCCCCTCGCTTGGCAAGGCCGATATCAGTAATTCAAAAGCGCCTAAGCCATTTCCGATCATCAAAAAACCTAACATACTTTTCATCCTCGTAGATGAAATGCGATTTCCCAGCCAATTCCCAGCAGGCATCGAGACGCCGAGTGAATTTCTTGAAAAATTCATGCCGAATACGTATTCGCTCTGGTCGAAAGGTGTGAAATTCGCGAGACATTTCAGTGCGGCAAACGATTGCACCCCCTCACGCGGAACGATCGTCACCGGTCTCTACAGCCACCAGACCTGGTGCGTCAATACACTTGTCTACGCGGCAGGAGCGACGCATGCGATGTCGCCGCCGCTCAATCCCGATTTTCCGACCTACGGCAAGCTACTCAGAGCCGCGGGCTATAAAACGCCCTATATCGGGAAATGGCACTTATCCGTCCCTCATGATCCTGACTCCAATGATTATCTGGAGGATTACGGATTTCAGTCATTCATTAACCCGGACCCGACGGGCACCAATCTCCAGGGAACCTATGGAGACGATAGCAACGGCTATTTCAATGATGCCTACATTGCCGAAAAAGCCGTAGACTGGTTGAAGAGTGACGCTGCTAGGCAAGGCCCTTGGTGCTTGACTGTCAGCTTTCAAAATCCACACGATAAACAATTCTTTCCAGCGGGTACCGAATTCAAATCTTGGACTGGGATGTATGCAGATAAGACCATCAACCCGAATGGCTACAAGATACACAATGACTATTCTGCCACGCAATGTGGCAACTCGGTTCCCTGGGGTTTAAACGATCTCAAAAATCCACCTAGTTATGGGTACGATGCGGTTCCCACGAACTGGGAAAGCTTAGACCAAATATCAAATAACAAGCCCGGATGGCAAAGTGTTGCGCTCCAAGTCCAGGCGTTGATCTGGGGTGGTGTTAGTTTTGATCCCAACCAGACAAGCTATGTCATGGAGCAATACCCGCAGACGCCTGGCGAAGCGCCATCCGAGTACGGAATACTGAAAGCGCCCTTTGAATACTGGCGGCGGTCGCTGGACTCATATACGCAGATCATGGAGTTATTGGATCAGAATATCGGAGACCTTCTTGCCGGTATGCCTGAGTCAGTGGCGGAGAATACCATTGTGGTTTTCGCTTCTGATCACGGCGACTATGCGGGCTCACACGGGATGGTTTCCGGCAAGACAGGCAGCTTTTACAACGAATGCGCCAACGTCCCGCTGATCGTGGTCGATCCTACTGGCCGTTACACCAAAGACATTGATGTGATTCGCACGGGGATTACCTCACATGTCGACATACTTCCAATGCTGGTGAGCTTTGCTTACAACGGGAGCCAGAGTTGGATGCGTGGAGACTTGGCCGCAATGTATGGTAACCGACATAACCTGATCCGGATGTTAGGCTCGAAAAAGGCTTCGGGGAGAAAAGCCGCCTATTTCGCGACTGACGAGACGATTACCGCAAACTTGAATTTTGAGCTTGCGCCTGAACACATTCTCGGCATGGTGACCGATCACAGCAAGGTGGTGGTCTATTGTCGTTGGAACCCAAACAGTACGACCATCGCTCCGAGAGGTCAGCAAAGGGAATATTACGATTACCCTAAAAAGGGCAGTTGCCTCTTGCCTTGGATGAGGCAAGCAAATGAAATAATGGCAAAAGGAGGTGCCTATGAACCAGCTGACCTTTCACCCTCCGGGTGAAACCCGATCCACTGCGCTGACGGTCGTTCCCGGCCCGGT
>JAHDND010000170.1 GCA_018435665.1 Candidatus Thiosymbion sp.
CCCTCGGCCCCGGTGAGGAGGTTGCGGATATTGCTTCTGTGGCGCCAGAAGAGGATGAGGCTGATGACGACCTGCATGCCGATCAGCCAGGGGTCATCCCAGAGCCACCAGAGTAGAAAAGGGGCGAGCCCCATGGAGACCAGGGCGGAAAGGGAGGAAATCCGGATCACCTTGGCCATGAACAACCAGATGGCCGCCACGCTCAGGCCCAGGGCCCAGTAGAGGCCGAACTGGACGCCCAGGGCCGTGGCCACCCCTTTACCACCCTGGAAGCCAAAGAAGATCGGGTAGAGGTGGCCCAAAAAGGCCGCCAGACCTGTGGCGGCCAGCCCGGTGGTCCCCAGGTCCAGGCCATGGGCCAGGAGTAGGGGGATCAGTCCCTTGAGGCTGTCGCCCACTAGGGTGATGGCGGCGGCCTTCTTGCCGCCGATGCGCAGGACATTGGTGGCGCCGGGGTTGTTCGAGCCCTGGGTGCGGGGGTCTGGCAGGCCCATCACCCGGCAGACGATAATGGCGCTGGAGACGGAACCCAGCAGGTAGGCAAGCAGTACGACAAGCGCGGCGATGATCATGGCCCGGCATTGGAAACCCAATCACCGGGCCGGTCAAGCATCTCCCGCCCGCTTCCACCACTTTGGCAGTTCAACCCAAATCATTTTGGCAGTTCACCCCAAATCATGACGCCCCGGCCTATCCCCCATCGCGAGCAACTCCCCTATGCCCTCTATACCGCCGCCCAGGTGAGGGCCCTCGACCGGGCGGCCATCGCCAGTCATTGCCCCGGGACGGAATTGATGCAGCGGGCCGGTCAGGCCGCTTATGACCTGCTGCGCCAGCGCTGGCCCGGGGCCCGGCGGCTGACGGTGTTGTGCGGGCCGGGTAACAATGGCGGTGATGGGTACGTGGTGGCACGCCTCGCCCGGGGGGATGGCCTGGAGGTGCGGGTCCTCCAACTCGGGGATGAGGGACATCAGAGTCCGGAAGCGGCCCAGATGCGCGAGGCCTGGCGCCAGGCGGGGGGCGATTGCGAGGCCTTTCGCGAGCTGCCCCGGAACACGGAGCTGATTGTCGATGCCCTGCTGGGCATCGGGCTGGAGCGCCCCCTGACCGGGGACTGGGCCACGGCCGTCCAGGCGATCAATGCCCAGCGCGCCCCGGTCCTGGCCATCGACATTCCTTCCGGCCTCCATGCCGACACGGGCCGGGTGCTCGGTTGCGCCGTCCGGGCGACGGCTACCCTCAGTTTCATCGGCCTCAAGCAGGGGCTCTTCACCGGCGCCGGACCCGAATACTGCGGCGAGATCCAATTCGCGGGCCTGGGCATTCCGGCGAGCCTCTACGGGCGCGAGGTCCTGGCAGCCCGCCGGCTAGACTGGCCCAAGGTCGCCAGCCAGGTACCGCGGCGTCCGCGGGATGCCCACAAGGGTGATCTGGGGCATGTGCTGGTGGTCGGGGGCGCGCCGGGCTTCAGCGGTGCCGCGCGCCTGGCGGGGGAGGGGGCCCTAAGGGCGGGGGCGGGCCTGGTTTCGGTGGCGACTCATCCCGCCCATGCCGCCGTGCTCAACCTGGGGCGGCCGGAACTCATGGTGGCCGCGGTCACCACAACCGCGGACCTGGCGCCCCTGCTGGCCCGGGCCACCGCCGTCGCCATCGGCCCGGGCCTGGGGCAGGACCCCTGGGGGCGGGAATTGCTGACCCCGGTCCTGGCCTCGGGCAAGCCCCTGGTGCTCGACGCCGATGCCCTTAACTGGCTAGCCCGGCATCACCTACACCGGGAGGATTGGGTCCTGACCCCCCATCCCGGGGAGGCGGCGCGCCTCCTGGGCTGTACCCCGGCGGAGGTGCAGGCGGACCGCTTCAGCGCCGCCCGCCGGTTGCGGGATGAGTTTGGCGGCACCCTGATACTCAAGGGCGCCGGGACCCTGGTCATGGGTGCGGGCCGGCGTCCCCCGGGGATCTGTAGCCAGGGAAATCCCGGCATGGCCTCGGGCGGCAGTGGCGATGTCCTGACCGGCATGGTCGCCGCCTTTCTGGCCCGGGGCCTGGCGGCGGAGGACGCCGCGGAGGTGGCGGTATGCCTCCATGCCGCCGCGGGCGATGCCGCGGCGCGGGCGGGGGAACAGGGCATGCTGGCCTCGGACCTGATCGCGGCCATCCGCCCCACCCTAAATCAGGTGGAGGCCCAGCCATGAAACTCAAACTGCGGGGCGAGCCGGCCCAGGAGGCCCTCGGCCGGCAACTGGCCGGCCTGCTCCGGCCGCCACTGATCCTGTACCTGGAGGGTGATCTGGGTACGGGGAAGACCACCCTGACCCGCGGTATCCTGCGTGGCCTGGGGCACCGGGGCCCGGTACGCAGTCCCACCTTTACCTTGCTGGAACCCTACGACCTGGACCGCTGGCGACTCTTCCATCTCGACCTCTATCGACTCGCGGATCCGGAGGAGTTGGACTACCTGGGCTTGCGGGATCTCCTCGACCAGGACAGCGTCCTGATCGTCGAGTGGCCCCAGCGGGGCGGCCTCGACCTGCCGCAGCCGGACCTGGAGATCCGGCTCGCTTACCAGGCTGACGCCCGGGTCCTGGAATTCGTCCCCCACAGCCCGGCGGGTTCGGCCCTGGTGGCGGCACTCGCCAGGCATCCGGCGGAGGAGTCGGTCGACGCAGCCAAATCACACCGGGAGGTGCGGAGGCATTGACTTGATTTTTCTGGATAAGGAAAAATTGAAGTGTTATCTTCCTCCACGTCAATCCCTCGGAGTCCCTCATTCTCACGTCCTGATGACCCAAATTTTCGTGCTCTTCACGCTCTTCTTCCTCCCCCTGCTGGCGGTGGCGGGGCCGGCGGAGATCAGTGGCGCCCGCCTCTGGATCGCTCCTGATCAAACCCAACTGGTGATCGACGCCAGCGCCCCCCTGGCGCACAAGGTCTTTCCCGTCTCGGCCCCCAACCGCCTGATCATCGATATCCCCGATGCCCGGGTCACGGGCAAGTTGCCCCTGGCCGAACCCGCGGATGCGCTGGTCAAGGGCGTGCGCAGCGGCGTGCTGGACAATGGTCAGTTGCGTATCGTCATCGATCTCAAGCAAGCGGTGCGGGCCAAGAGTTTCGTCCTTGAACCGAACGAACGCTATGGACATCGGCTGGTGGTGGACATGGCGCCCAAGACCGACCAGCCCCGCACGGGTAAGGGTCAAACGGGATCCAAGCCCGTTGCCGGTGATCGCCAGGGACCCCGGGACCTGATCATCGCCATCGATCCTGGGCATGGCGGGGAGGACCCCGGGGCCATCGGGGCCGGCGGAACCCTGGAGAAGTACGTGACACTCGCCATTGGCCGCAAGTTGGCCAATCTGGTCAATCGGGAGTCTGGCATGCGCGCCCTGCTCATTCGCGATGGCGATTACTATTTGAGTCTCAACAAGCGGATAGAGCTCAGCCTGGACCAGGATGCCGACCTTTTTGTCTCCATCCACGCGGATGCCTTCGTGGACCAGGAGGCGAGTGGCTCCTCGGTCTTCATCCTCGCCAGTGACGGCGCCACCAGCCGGCAGGCCGATTGGTTGGCGGAGCGGGAGAACAGCGCCGACCGCATCGGCGGTATCGATCTCACCGACAAGACCCCGTCCTTGTCCAAGACCTTGTGGGAGATGGCCCAGCGAGGGACCCAGGAGCACAGCAATCTGGCGGCCACGGCGGTCCTCAATCATCTGCGCCGGGTCGGGGCCGTGCATCACGCCCAAGTGCAAAAGGCGGGGTTTGCGGTGTTGAAGGTGCCCACCATCCCCTCCCTGCTGGTGGAGTCGGCCTTCATCAGTAATCCCGAAGAGGAGAAACACCTGACCAGCGGCGACTATCAGGCCAAGCTGGCGGGCGCGCTACTCAGTGGTATCAAGGCCTACTTCACGGCCTATCCGCCCCCGGACACCCGTTGGGCGAAAAAGGGCGCTGGTCCGGGGCCGAAAAAAAGCGCCTCGGCCGCCGAGGCGGCGACCGCCGGCCGTCAGCATGTGGTCAGCAAGGGCGATACCCTGGAACGCATCGCCCAGCAATACGCCATCAGTCTCAACGCCCTGCGTAGTGCCAATACGGTGGATGCCAACAAACTGCGCATTGGGGAGGTGCTTATCATCCCCGAGGGATGATTGATTGCCGTGGCAGGGTGAGGGGGGCGCGGCAAAGGGCCTGGAAACCAGGCCGGGGAAGTTCAGGCGGAAAGGGATTCGTTGAGATGGGGCTGCAAGGCCTGTAACAGGGCCCGGTGAACCTTGAGATTCCCGCCAATGATATTGCCGGTCTCGAAGAAACGGTCACCGCCCCGCAGGTCACTGACCCGACCTCCGGCCTCGCTGACCAGCAGGGCGCCGGCGGCCATGTCCCATTCCGACAGCCCGAGTTCCCAGAAGCCATCGGTGCGTCCACAAGCGACATAGGCCAGGTCCAGGGCCGCCGAGCCCGGACGGCGGATGCCCGCGGTATTTTCCAGGATGGTCCGGAACATGGCCAGGTAGCTGTCCAGAAAGCGCTGGTCACGGAAGGGGAAGCCGGTGCCGATCAGGGCCCCGTCCAGTCCCGTCTGATTGGCAACGCGAATGCGCCGGTCGTTGAGCAGGGCGCCGCCGCCGCGCTCCGCGGTGAACATCTCCTCGCGCAGGGGGTCGTAGACCAGACCGCACTCCAGGCGCCCACGGTGGCGCAGGGCGATGGAGATGGAGAATTGCGGGAAACCGTGCAGGTAATTGGTGGTGCCATCCAGGGGATCGATGACCCACTCGAAATCGCTCCGGCCCCGGGCGCCGCTCTCTTCCGCCAGGAAGGCATGGTCGGGATATTTGGAACGCAGTTCCTGGATGATGGTGTCCTCGGCCGCCCGATCGACCTCGCTGACGAAGTCATTGCGGGTCTTGACATGAATCTGCACCTGGTCCACGCGCTCGAAGTAGCGCAGGATGAGGCGCCCGGCCGCGCGAGCCGCGCGGGTAGCGATGGTGAGGGTCGGTTGCATGGCCGCGCACGATACCGGAAAGCCTGGCGACTGGAAAGGTCGGGTGCGCCCTGCCAGCCTGGCCGGACCTGGGTCTTGGCGCTCCCCGGGACGTGGCTCTCCGCCGAATATGGCACTCCCCCTGGACACGGCGCTCCCAGGATCGTGGGACTCCCCGGGATGCGTCACTACCCAGATCATGCCACTCCCCCGAATAGGGTGCTGCCCGGGACGGGCCACTCCCCGGAACATGGCACTTCTTGGGTCGCGGCACTCATCCTGGCTTGACAAGTTGGCCAACTTCTTCTGAAGTGGCACGGCTATGAACGGGGCCAACTCAACACTGCTGGATCACATCCGCTTCGTGCTGGTGGAGACCAGCCATACCGGCAATCTCGGCGCGACGGCGCGGGCCATGAAGACCATGGGTCTGAGCCGGATGCACCTGGTCCGGCCCAAGTCGCTACCGGACGCGGAGGCCCTGGCGCGGGCCTCCGGCGCCGATGACCTGCTCGCCAATGCCACGCTTCACGACCGGCTGGTCGATGCCCTGGCCGGGTGCCAGTTGGTGATCGGTTCCAGCGCCCGGTTGCGGGCGGTGGAGTGGCCCCTGCTGGAGCCGCCTGAATGCGCCCGACACCTGCTAGCGGCGGCCCGGACGGGGGAGGTGGCCCTGGTACTGGGGCGGGAGCGCTCGGGGCTTACCAATGAAGAACTGGCGCTTTGCCACTATCTGGTCCATATCCCGACCCATCCCGGGTTCAGCTCCCTCAACCTGGCGGCGGCGGCCCAGGTCTTTGCCTATGAGATCCGCCAGGCCTTCCGTGCCGGACAAGGGGAGACCCTGCCCCGGGAGGACCGCGACCTAGCCACGGCCGAGGCCCTGGCGGCCTTCCACGATCACCTGACCCGGACCCTGGTGGAGATTGGCTTTGCCGACCCCGAGCAGTCCGGGAAGCTGAGCCGCCGGCTGCGGCGGCTGTTTCTCCGCGCCCGCCCGGACTGGACCGAGATCAATATCCTGCGCGGTATCCTCAGCGCCGCCCAGGGCCGCAAGGACCCCGCACGCTTTCGTCGTCGCGAGCGGACAGAGGAGGGGTCGCCTTAGAGACTGTCAAGGAAGTGACCGCTGACTATCATGAAGAACTCGGTGCGGAACAGGCCTCCAGTCGATGTGAGCTGGTTGGAATCCCATCCCGTATCAATTTAATCAATCGGTTAGTAACTAAGCTGGCTCTTAGAGCCAGTCGCCCAAAGCGCTGCCCGGGCTCGACATGACCCGCTTTGCCAGTGCCCGCCCCTGACGCGGCGGGCCAAGATTTTGGAGGGAACTCACCCGTGTTTGCACGGATAAAAGAAGACATTGCCTGTATCCTCGACCGCGATCCGGCGGCGCGTAACGCCTTTGAGATCCTGACCACCTACCCCGGTCTCCACGCCGTCATCGCCCATCGCCTTTCACGCCGCCTGTGGCGGGCCAATTTCAAATGGCTGGCGCGGGTGGTGGCCAACGTCGCCCGCCTTTTCACCGGGATCGAGATCCATCCCGGGGCCGAGATTGGCCGGCGCTTTTTCATTGATCACGGCATGGGGGTGGTGATCGGCGAGACGGCGATCATCGGGGACGACTGCACCCTTTATCATGGCGTCACCCTGGGCGGAACCAGTTGGGAGAAGGGCAAGCGCCACCCGACCCTGGGTAACGACGTCGTGGTCGGTGCCGGCGCCAAGGTCCTGGGGCCTATCGAGATCGGTGACGGCGCCCGGATCGGCTCCAACGCCGTGGTCAACAAATCCGTCCAGGCGGGGGCTACGGTCGTCGGCGTCCCCGGGCGACTGGTGGAGCGGCCCGGCAGCGCCGCGGAGGAGCGCCGCATGAACACCGCGAAGCGGATTGGCTTTGACGCCTACGGCGCCACCCGTGATACCCCGGACCCGGTGGCGCATGCGGTCAACTGCATGCTGGACCACATTCACCTGCTCGACCAGCGCCTGGAGGCCATGGCCAAGGCGCTGGAACAGTTCGGTATCACAGGACATTTCAATCACTTGCCCGATCTGAACGCCTGTGAGATCCATTCCACGGCGGATGATGGCGAGGACCCGCCCCAGGTGGCGGAAGCACCGCCAACTCCTGATGATCGTTCCGAGGTCCCTGATGATCTTTCCACGGTCAGTCGGGATGACCGATCCCCGGTCCGGGATGAGCATTCCATGGTCAGCGGCCCCGATCCGGGTCCGCGTGGCTGAGCGCACCGTACCCCACCGGACTGGGCGCGCGGGGTTTTGGCATGAGGGTTTTCGGGACCCAATGGCGCGCCTGCCCCTTGAACTTCCGCTTGTCGCCAATACTTGACTGAAATACTCGGTTATTGTAGCCTTTCCCAACGACAAGCGGCAGGAGTGGCAAGCCTCATGAGATTGACGACCAAGGGGCGTTACGCGGTTACCGCCATGCTGGACCTGGCGATCCACGCCTCGGGCAAACCGACCATCCTGGCGGACATTGCCCGCCGGCAGGGTATCTCCCTATCCTACCTCGAACAGATCTTCGCCCCCCTGCGCAAGCGGGCGCTGGTGACCAGCGTGCGGGGTCCGGGTGGTGGCTACCGGCTGGCCCGGCCCCCGTCGCGGATCTTCATCGGCGAGGTCATCGAGGCGGTGGATGAGCAACTGGAGGCCACCCGCTGTGGCGGCGGTCGGGATTGCCAGGCGCGGGGCGCCTGCCTGACCCATCAGCTTTGGCAGGACCTGAGCGATCACGTTCGCGGCTACCTCCATGGTGTCAGCCTGATGGACCTGGTCGAACACCAGGATGTTCGGGATCGGGTACCGGCCCGGTCGAGAGTCGCCGGTAACGGCGGGACCCACGTGCTCCCGCCGAGCCGCCCGGGCCTGATGCGCATCGCCGCCGGGGTCTGAGACCCCGCTACCCCTGATTTACGGAGCGAGAGATGAAACTGCCCATTTACATGGACTACTCGGCCACGACCCCGGTGGACCCCCGCGTCGCGGAAAAGATGTGTGCCTGCCTGACCCTCGAGGGCAACTTCGGTAATGCCGCCTCGCGCTCTCACGCCTTTGGCTGGGCGGCGGAGGATGCCGTGGAGGAGGCCCGCCAGCAGGTCGCCGACCTGGTCAACGCCGACCCCAAGGAGATCGTCTGGACGTCCGGCGCCACCGAGTCCGACAACCTGGCGATCAAGGGCGCCGCGAATTTCTACCAGAAGCGCGGCCGGCACATCGTCACCTGTAAGACCGAGCACAAGGCGGTCCTCGACACCTGTCGGCAACTCGAGCGCGAAGGCTTCACGGTCACCTACCTCGACCCCGAGCCCAGCGGGCTGATCGATCCGCGCAAGCTGGAGGAGGCCCTGCGGCCGGATACCATCCTGGTGTCCCTCATGCACGTCAACAACGAGATCGGGGTCATTCAGGACATCCAGGCCATCGGCACCCTGACCCGGGACCGCAACATCCTGTTCCACGTCGACGCCGCCCAGAGCACCGGCCGGGTGCCCATCGATCTGGAGAAGACGCCGGTCGATCTCATGTCCTTCTCCGCCCACAAGACCTATGGTCCCAAGGGTATCGGCGCCCTCTATGTCCGGCGTAAGCCCCGGGTACGGCTGGAGGCGCAGATGCATGGCGGCGGTCACGAGCGGGGCATGCGTTCCGGCACCCTGCCCACCCACCAGATCGTCGGCATGGGCGAGGCCTTCCGCCTGGCCAAGCTGGAGATGGCGACCGAGAACGAGCGGGTGCTGGGCCTGCGGCGCCGCCTCTGGGATGGCCTGCGCGACCTGGAGCAGGTCTTCCTCAACGGTGACGAGGAGCGACGGGTGGCCGGCAACCTCAACGTCAGCTTCGCTTACGTCGAAGGGGAGTCGCTGATCATGGCCCTCAAGGACCTGGCGGTCTCCTCCGGTTCGGCCTGCACCTCCGCCAGTCTGGAGCCCAGCTATGTCCTGCGTGCCCTGGGGCGGGAGGACGAACTGGCGCACAGTTCCATCCGCTTCTCCCTGGGCCGGTTTACGACGCAGGAGGAGGTGGACTACGCCATCACCAAGATCCGGGATCAGGTGACCCGGTTGCGTGAGCTCTCCCCCCTCTGGGATATGTATCGGGAAGGGATCGACCTCAGTTCCGTCCAGTGGGCGGCCCATTGATTCCACAATTTCCGGGCGTTCGGGCGGTCTTCCCCGCCCGCCCTTGCTTCGAGAGGTGAATTGACATGGCATACAGCGAGAAGGTCCTGGACCATTACGAGAATCCCCGCAACGTGGGCAACTTCGACACCAGCGATCCCAGCATCGGGACCGGCATGGTCGGGGCCCCGGCCTGCGGTGACGTCATGCGCTTGCAGATCAAGGTCAATGACGCCGGGGTCATCGAGGATGCCCGCTTCAAGACCTACGGCTGTGGCTCCGCCATTGCCTCCAGCAGTCTCTTGACGGAGTGGGTCAAGGGTAAGACCCTGGCGGAGGCCCTGGAGATCAAAAACCAGCAGATCGCCGATGAACTGGCCTTGCCCCCGGTCAAGGTGCATTGCTCGGTCCTGGCGGAGGATGCCATCAAGGCCGCCATCCACGACTTTGAGCGCAAGCGGGGTTGAACGAGGGAAGCAGGAGCCTTGTGAAATGGCCATTTCGATGACTGCGGCGGCCGCCAGGCACGTGCGCAACTATCTAGATAATCGCGGTAAGGGTATCGGTATCCGTCTCGGGGTTCGCACCTCCGGTTGCTCGGGGATGGCCTACACCCTGGAGTTTGCGGATGAGACCCAGCCGGAGGACCTGGTGTTCGAGTCGGAGGGCGTCAAGGTCCTCGTCGATCCCAAGAGCCTCCTCTATCTGGATGGCACCGAGCTCGACTATACCCGGGAAGGACTGAACGAAGGTTTCAAGTTCAACAACCCCAACGTCAAGGATGCTTGTGGTTGTGGCGAGAGCTTCAACATCTGATGCCCGTCCTCACCGCCTGGTGTCCTCCTGATCAGGGTTAGCGACGTGTTCGATCCGTCCCGGAACCAGAACCATTTCCAGCTCTTCGGCCTGCCGGTGTCCTTTGCCCTGGATGCCGAGGCGCTTGCCGAGCGCTACCGGCTTCTCCGCCAGACCGTCCACCCGGACCTATATGCCACCGCCAGCGACCGAGAGAAACGTCTCGCCCTTCAGGCCTCCACCCTGGTCAACGAGGCTTATCAGACCCTCCGCGACCCCCTGACCAGGGCGCGCCATCTCCTGGAAGTGCGCGGTGGCGGCCTGGGCGATGACCAGGAGACCACCCAGGACATGGCCTTCCTCATGGAACAGATGGAACTGCGGGAGGCCCTGGCGGCGGCCCGTCAGGCACCGGAGCCCCATGCGGCCATCGAGCGGGTCCGGGCGCGCCTGGAGTCCCTGGCCGACGGTTTGATCGCCGAGATGGGGGCGCGGCTGGATAGTGGCGCGCCGGGTATTGGCGCCACACCAGCCCCGCTACCCGGCACTGTACCAGGGACAGGACTGGGTGACGACGCGGCGGAGGTCGGCGCTCCCCCGGGCCAGGCCCTCGATCGGGCGCCAGGTCCGTCCTCGGACCAGGCGTGCGGCTCGCCCCTAGACGCGGCCCAGGCGGCCATTCGCGAACTGATCCGCAAGTTGCAGTTCGTGCGTAAGTGCGAGGCCGAGGCCGAGGACCTGGAGGCCGAGCTTGACGAGGCCCTGTGAGGCACGTCCCCAGGTCCATCAACCTAACGGCGCCGCCGCCAGCATTTCCGCCAACCCCTTGTGTGCTTGTCGCGCCCCATTTTGGTCACTGGTCGCCTCTTGGCCCTGGCCGAGCCGCGGGACCGGTGATTGGGCCCTGGCCAGGGCAACCTAGAGAGAACCTATGGCATTGCTACAGATCGCGGAGCCTGGTCGTTCCGCCGCCCCCCACCAACACCGCCTGGCCGCCGGTATCGATCTGGGAACCACCAATTCCCTGATCGCCACCGTGCGCAGTGGGCGGGCCGAAACCTTGGCGGATGCGGTGGGTCGCCACCTGCTGCCCTCCGTCGTGCGCTACACGGAGGAGGGTCCCGTGGTGGGCGACGAGGCCAAGGCCATGGCCGCCCTGGACCCGCTTAACACCCTGGCCTCCGCCAAGCGCCTCATCGGCCGCGGCATCGCCGAGGTCAAGGGCCTGGGCTCCCGTCTGCCCTACGAGTTCGTCCGTACCGACACGGCCGTGCCGCGCATCCGCACCCGCGCGGGGGATGTCAGCCCCATCGAGGTCTCCGCCGAAATCCTGCGCACCCTGGCCCAACGGGCCGAGGACAGCCTGGGCGGTGAACTCACCGGGGTGGTCATCACCGTCCCGGCCTACTTCGACGACGCCCAGCGCCAGGCGACCAAGGACGCCGCCCGGCTGGCCGGCCTCAAGGTGCTGCGGCTGCTCAACGAACCGACGGCGGCCGCGGTGGCCTATGGCCTGGATCGCGGCGCCGATGGCCTCCATGCCGTCTTCGATCTGGGAGGCGGCACCTTCGACATTTCCATCCTGCGCCTGCGGCAGGGGGTCTTCGAGGTCCTGGCCACGGGCGGGGATTCGGCCCTGGGCGGGGATGACATGGACCACGCCCTGGCGGAATGGATCATGGCCCAGGCGGGGATCGGCGACGATGCCGGGCATCAGGTCCTGCGGGGGCTGCTGCGCGACGCCCGCGCCGCCAAGGAGGCGCTGACGGACCAGCCCGCCGCCCCCCTGCGTATCGCCCTGCCCGGCGGTCACCATTGGGAGGGCCGGATCGATCGCGCCACCTTCGATGGCCTGGTCGATCCCCTCATCTCCCGGGCCCTCGCCGCCTGCCGCCGGGCGCTGCGGGATGCCGGCCTCAAGGTGGGGGAGATCAAGGATGTGGTGATGGTGGGCGGCGCCACCCGCGTGCCACGGGTGCGTGAACGGGTGGGGGAATTCTTCGGCCAGCCCCCCCTGGTGGACCTGGACCCGGAACGGGTGGTGGCCTACGGCGCCGCCCTCCAGGCCGATGCCCTGGTGGGGAACAAGCCGGACGGAGAACTCCTGCTGCTGGATGTCATCCCCCTGTCCCTGGGGTTGGAGACCATGGGTGGCCTGGTGGAGCGGATCGTGCCGCGCAACACCCCCATCCCCGTGGCCCGGGCCCAGGAATTCACCACCTTCAAGGACGGCCAAACCGCCATGGCCCTCCATGTGGTCCAGGGGGAGCGCGATCTGGTGGCGGATTGCCGCTCCCTGGCCCGCTTCGAGTTGCGGGGCATCCCGCCCCTGGTCGCCGGGGCCGCCCGCATCCGCGTCACCTTCCAGGTCGACGCCGACGGGCTGCTCAACGTGACCGCCGTGGAACAGACCAGCGGCGTCCAGGCCCAGGTCGAGGTCAAGCCCGCCCATGGCCTGACCGATGGCGAGATCGAGACCATGCTGCGCGACTCCTTGACCCACTCCCAGGAGGACCTGGAGGCCAGGCGCCTGCGGGAGCAGCAGGTGGAGGGCCAGCGCACCATCGAGGCCCTGATCGCCGCCCTGGCCAAGGACGGCGAGGCCCTTCTGTCCCCGGCGGAGCGGCAGACCATCGAGGCGGCCCTGGCGGCGTTGCGTGACCGGGTGGCGGGGACGGAAGGCCCGGCGATCAAGTCCGCCATCGAGGCCCTGGAGCAGGCCTGCGCCGGCTATGTCGAACGACGCATGAATACCAGCATCCAGCGCGCCATGGCGGGCCACAAGGTTGAGGAGTTTGCATCATGACCCAGTTGATTTTTCTCCCCCACGAAGAGATCTGTCCCGAGGGGGCCGTCATCCAGGCGGAACCGGGCGAGACCATCTGTGACGCCGCCCTGGCCGCGGGCATCGAGATCGAACATGCCTGCGAGAAGTCCTGCGCCTGCACCACCTGCCACGTCATCATCCGTGAGGGTTATGACTCCCTGGCGGAGGCGGATGAGGTGGAGGAGGACCTCCTGGACAAGGCCTGGGGCCTGGAGCCCGAGTCACGCCTGAGTTGTCAGGCCAAGGTCGGCAACGAAGACCTGGTTATCGAAATTCCCAAGTACACCATCAACATGGTGTCTGAGCACCACTAGCCCGAACCCGAGGAATCATTATGGCCATCATGTGGACGGATACCCTGGATATTGCCATCGCCCTTGACGAGACCTACCCGGATGTCGATCCGCGCCATGTCAATTTCGTCGATCTGCGCAATTGGGTCATGACCCTGCCGGAATTCGCCGACGACCCGGCCCGGTCCGGGGAGAAAATCCTCGAGGCCATTCAGATGGCCTGGCTTGAAGAACGGGAAGAATAAGCAAAAAAACCGCTCCGCCGTGGCGGTACGGAGGGGTAGGGCGGTGATCAGTAAGGTTCGGGGCTCAACCCTGTTACCAGGGCAGGCCACGAAAACGGCAGAGATCCCAAGACACCACCTGGTTCGGGTGTTTCAGCATTGCTCCCAGGGCAGGCCCCGAAAACGCCAGCCACCGATGGTGCTGCGGTGGTGGGCCTCGTCCAGATCACCCTCAAAACCCTCGTCGATATGGTAGACGTTGCGCACTCCCGCCGCGATCAGGGCCTTGCCCGCCTCCAGGGAGCGCTTGCCACTGCGGCAGATCAGGATGATCGGGGTGCAGGGATTATCCTCGGAGCATACGGCCCCCCCCAGGAGCAGCTTGCGGATCTCGGTCTCGAAGTGGGGGTTGACGGTCCACTCGGGTTCGTCGATCCAGGCGACGTGAACGGCCCCCTGGGGATGGCCGACGAAAAGGAATTCCATGGTCGAGCGGATGTCGACCAGCAGGGCCTTGGGATCCTCCTGCAGCAATTGCCAAGCCTCCTGGGGGGAGAGGTGCTTGGGGAGGGGATGATCGGTCATGGTGTTGCTTCCTTTGGTGGTTGTTCTGTTTTCGGTTATCTTGCTGGTCTGAAAGCGGGCCTGGGCCTTGGGCCCAGGGAACAATTCCCGGATTTGTTGCCAGTAGCCGATCAATGATGCCGAAATCATGGATTCCAACCCCGGCGGTGATGCCTTAAAGGGCCCGCGCAGCGCTGCCACCGCGGGAGGTCGGCGGTCGGCCCCGGCCTGGCAGGAGTGGCTGGTTCGCCAGTTGGCCCTTGGGCTCTCCCGCCTGCCCTTTGCCTTCTCCCAGGGCCTGGGCTGGCTGCTGGGCACCCTCCTGCGCTTTGTCCCCAACAAGCAGCGGCGCAATGCCCTGATCAATCTGCGGCTCTGTCATCCGGACTGGGGTGAGGCGGAGGTCCGGCGCTTTCGCGACCGCGCCCTGCGGGAGGAGGCCAAGACCTTTGTCGAGATCGCCTATCTCCTGCTGCGCCCCGTGCCCCAGGTGCTGGCACTGATTCGAGAGACCCAGGGCCTGGAGTTATTGGAGCGGCCGGCGGGGCAGGGCCTGATCGTCCTCTCCCCCCATCTGGGGGCCTGGGAGATGGCGGGGCTCTTCCTCTCCACGCGTGGCCCGACCACCACCCTCTACAAGCCGCAGCCGCTGGCCGATGAACTGGTTCGCCAGGCCCGGGGGCGGGGCGGTGCCCTCCTGGTGCCCACGGATCAGACCGGGATCCGCCACTTGCTCCAGGGGCTGAGGCGCGGGGAATTTCTCGGCATCCTGCCCGATCAGGAGCCCAAGGAGGACAAGGGCTGCGTCTTTGCCCCCTTTTTCGGCGTCCCGGCCCTGACCATGTTGCTGGTCAACCGCCTGGCACGGCGGACGGGGGCCGCGGTGGTCTTTCTCTTTGCCCGGCGCCTTCCCCGGGGGCGCGGCTTTGCCCTCCATTGCCTGCCGGCCCCAGCGGGGGTGGATGCGGTGGATGAGGTGGAGGCGGCGGCGGCCCTCAACCGGGGCGTTGAGGCCTGCGTCGAGCTCTGCCCCGAACAGTATGTCTGGTCCTACAAGCGCTTCCGTACCCGGCCCGACGGCGGGCCCCACCCTTATCACGGTCCCCGCTGAGATCACCTTTTCGGACCGGAGGACCAAGGGACCGGCATGCAAAAGCGCCTATAACCCACGCATCTCAGTCCTGGGCCCCGATGAGGAGGTTTGGGGGCGTCTGGCGGTCGTCAATCCTGAAGGGACGTTTTCAAGTTTCTGTCGGTCGTCAATCCTACAGGGACGATTTCAAGTTCTCCCCCGCCAGACGCCAGCCGACCCGGCGAAGCCGAAAAATGATCCACGGTGTCTGAACACGCCGCGGACAAGGGAGGGTCCGCCACCTCGTCGCGGACCCAGGGAGCCAGGGGGCGGTTATTCGATCTCGACGGTCTCGGTCTCGGTAGCGCCCTTGTTGTCGGTCCAGGTCAATTCGACCTTGTCGCCCTTGGCCGCGCCGGAGAACTTGAAGGCCAGATAGGGGTTCTTGGAGACGCCGCCACTCCAGAGGGCGGTGAGAACGGTATTGCCCCCGACCTTGGCGGTCACGTTCTGAATGAAATGGGCCGGGATGACCTCACCGGTCTCCTTATTCTTGCCCATGCCGTTTTCCATGGGGTGGGTCATGAGGGCCTTGACCTCGGTGACGTCGCCCTTGATCTTGGCCTTGATCTTCATCTGGGATGCCATGCTTTGCTACCTCGCATTCATGTTTCGTTGTGGGTGATCCGGTGGGGAACCAAGATCAACAACCGCCGACGGTGACCTTCACTTCCCGGGAAGCGCTATAGACCTTATCCCCGGCCTTGACCAGGGCGATGAGGTTGGCGGTCTTACCCATCTTGATGCGGGTGGAGATGAAGGGCAGGGCGCCCTTGCCCAGTTCGAAGGAGGCGACCAGGGGCATCATGTTGCCGGCGGCGACCAGGGTGATGGAGCTGGCGCCCTCGAGGGTGGTTTCGACCGTGACCGGGACCACGGCGCCGTTCTCGGCGATATCCGGGGCCTTGAGGTCGATCTTGTCACTGGGTTCATGGGCGGCATTGCCCAGCAGGCCCTTGAGGGCATCATCCACGCTCTGAGCGTTGAAGGCGGCCTCGGGCCAGGCGGCCAGCACCAGACGCGGGGTCAGGAGGCCAGCGCCGATGGCCATGCCGACGGCACCAGCGGCGAGGGAGCCCTTGAGCAGGATTCTGCGTTTTGCATCGATCATGAAAGTCTCCTGTCGAGCATTGTCATGGATAGAAGGTCCGGAACCCAAGCCAGGGTCCGGTGGGCAAAACCGGCGCGGTGGGACGCCGGGACGAGAGAACAAGAGCGCGCCGCGCGCGAAAGTTTCTTTTTTGATCAAGGGTCAGCTTACCCCAGTCGTTCCCGGCCGCCAAGGATATAGGTCAATTGCGGTTGCATTTGTCGTCAGGACCGGGGGGTGCCTCCCGCACCGCCAAGAGCCATGAGGCGGCGCGATAGGCACTGATATTTAAAGACTTTGTCGTGTCCTTCACGTTATGCAAATCGGATTGCAGTTTTCGGCATTGTGTAAGGGAGGAACCCGGAAAAACCGAAACTTGATGGGTGATGTCTATAACTGGCAGGAGGGGACACGCCATGCCCCTGAAAACGTGAGGCTTTGCAATGACTTTCACGCTAACCCTTGTCTTTCGCGGGCCTGGACTTGTCCTTCTGCTTCTCCGCCTCCTTTTGCTCCTCCCGGAGGGTTTCGAGACGGGCCTGGATCTCGGCGGCCTCGTGGAACCCAAGCCCCGGGGTACGCAGGGCGTACTCCAGTTGATGGATGGCGGGTTCCAGGTCACCCTTGAGATAGAGGGACTCGCCCCGGTAGCGATGGGTGGCGGCCTTGCGACCAGATTTGAGGGCGGCATCGGACATGAGTTGATAGAGGGCGGCGCTGCCCGGTTTGAGCCGCACGGCTCCCTCCAGGGTGGCGAGGGCCCGGTCGGGCTTGCCGGCGGCAATGAGGGCCTCGGCATAGGCCGAGCGCAGGGGCTGATTGTCCGGATTCAGCCCGACGGCGGCCTGAAGCTTGCGGATGGCCTCCTCCCGGTTACCGAGTTGGCCGTCGATGCGGGCATCCAGGACGATGAACTCGGCCAGATGAGGCTGCTCCTTGACCAGGTCGCCCAGGGCCTGCCGGGCCTCCTGGGGGCGCCCGGCCCGCAGGTGCGCCAGGGCCAGGCCGTAATGCTCGGCGGGGCCGTTGCGGTAACGACTGGCCGCCAGGTTGGCGCGGAAGTGGGCGACGGCCTTGTCCGGGTCCTTGAAACCCTGTTCACGTAACCGCGCCCGGGCGAGGTGGAAGCGCAGGTCATCCGCCTTCTGTTTGTAGCCGTACTGCTCGGCCCGGGCCAGGGAGTCGGCGATGCGGTTGGGATTGACCGGGTGGGTGCGCAGAAATTCCGGGGCGCTGAGGTCACTGGTGTGGCTGGTTTGGCTCAGCCGCTCGAAAAAGCCCGGCATGGCGAAGGGGTCGTAGCCGGCGCCCGCCAGGCTGGCGATGCCGATGCGGTCGGCCTCTTCCTCGTTCTGGCGGGTGAAATTGATCCGCCGCTGAATGGCCAGGCCCTGGAGACCGGCGATGGCCGCCGCCCCGGCGTTGACGTCCACCTGGGCGCCGAGGATGGCGGCGGCGATCATCAGCAGGGTGGCGGGAACGGCGAGCTGCTGCTGGTCCTCGAGGGAACGCAGTAGGTGGCGCTGGCTGATGTGGGCGATTTCGTGCGCCAGGACCGCGGCGAGTTCGGATTCGGTCTCCGCCGTGGTGACCAGGCCGGCGAAGACGCCGATATGGCCATCGGGGCCGGCGAAGGCATTGACCGTCGGCTGATCGACGAAAAAGAAGCTGTAACGCCCACCCCCTGTCTCGGCTGAGGCCACCAGCCGCTCCCCCAGGTCCTCCAGATAGTCCGTCAGCAGGGGATCATCCAGCACGGGCAGGGCCTTGCGGACGCTGCGCATGAAGGCCTTGCCAAGCTGGCGTTCCTGGGCGCCGGTCATGAGGGTATCCGCCGAGCTGCCGAAGTCCGGCAGGCGGAAGGGTTCATCCGCCCATGCCGGCGGTCCGGTCAGCAGCAAGGCGACCAGACAGGCGCGGCCGGCAACGCTGCCCAGGGTCCGCAGTGGGGCGCGGGGCCGAAGGGGGTGGTGCGGGGCGCCTGTCATGACTGGATGAGCATCGTCAGGATGATCCGCATGGGTATAAGCCGCCTGCCGGAGGTCGCGCTGGGGCTTGGTCAGGTGGGATTATGCCTCTTGGCGGGCCGGCTGAGTATGAAAAAACCAGGGAGACGGCGCCAAAATCCCCCTGATTGGAGTCATCGCCCCTTCAATTTTCAGGTTTCCCAAACCGGGTGGCGTCTGGCGAGGGATAATCCGGCTGCCAGAAGGCCCGTGGGCAGTCTAATTGAGCTGGATGCGCTGCCCCCAAGGTACCTGCCCCTGACCCTTGATCAGCCAGACGACGGGAAACGCCGGCTCGCGCTCGGGAAAGTCCCCCAGGGCGTCGGTGAAATAGACTAGCAGGTCCGGCCGAAGCCCCTGCCGCTCCGCCCAGGCAAAGACCGGGCGGAAGTCGGTGCCGCCACCGCCCCGCATCTCCGCGGGGCGGCGGAATTCCTCCCAGGGCTCGAAGACCCAGGGTGAGCCAGGGCAGAGTTGGGCATCGCAGGCAAGCAGGCTGACGCGGGCGCGAACCTGGCCCTTGAGGGCATCGATTTCGGCGATGAATTCCTGGATCTCGGCATCCTTGATGGAGCCGGAGATATCCGCCGCCACCACCAGTTCCAGTTGATGACTGCGCAGGGCCGGGCGGATGTAGTCACCCTCCCGTCGGGAGGGCCGGCTGTAGCTGAAATCGTCCCGGGCGGTGGCGCTCATGAACCTGGCCAGCAACTGGCGCCAGGGGACCTGGGGTTGGAGCAGATGGTCGATCAGGCGCGCCAGTTCGCCGCCCAGCTTGCCATGCCGCAGGGCCTGCTGGGCGGCGCCGGCGAGGCGCTGGTGCCACTGCACCGCCAGGTCCGTTTGCTCGTCGGGGCTCAAGGGGCTAGGTTGCGGGGCGCCGCCGTCCCGGTGCTGGCTGGTGCCCTCGCTGGGCTGAGGCTGGTTGCCCCCGCCCTCGCCATCGGTCTCCGGTTGTGGTTGGGTGCCCTCATTCGAGCGATCCAGGTCCTTTTCGGACAGCCCGGAGGTCTGTCCCCCCCGCTGGTTATCCTCGTCATAGACGTGGCGGTCCAGGGTCTCGGCGTCATCCTCATCCTCGATCAGGGGGTAGATCTCCTCGGCCGTCAGCCCCTTGAAGCGGGGATTGTGCAGGGCGTCCGGGGGCGGGGTCAGACCATCGTCGATGAGCAGGGGGTTGACGGCGTGGTCACAGGCCAGGTCCCACTTCCGCCGTACCCGGTGCTGACGGCGGGCGAAGTGGGAGAGGGCGCAGTGCAGGGCGTCGTGGGCAAGCACGAACTGGGTCTGGTCCAGGGTCAGGGCGGCGATGTAGGCCGGGTTGTAATAGAAGGCCCGGGCGTCGGTGGCGGTGGTCGGGCACCACTGGGGGTCCGCCGGCTTGATCGGCAGGCGCAGGGCCAGGGCGCCGAGAAAGGGCTTGTCGAGGATGAGCCGGGTTCGGGCCGCCGCCAGCTTGGTCTCGATGGCGTGCAGGTCCGGGCCAGTCCCCGGGGAAGAGGCACTGGAGAACGGGGCGCTGAGGGGGGCTTTACTGTTCATGACCTCAGGATTCAGGGCCTCGGGGGGCGGGGTGGGGGAGACCAGCCGGCCTCCCAGGCCGGTGGGCGGGTGTCACCGTTGGAGATAGCGGCACCGAACATCAATTTCCGTAAGAGACAAGGGTTTTCGGCTGGTCCCGGGATCGCCTGGCCTCAGGCATAGAGCATGAGATCGGCGATGGATTGGGCCCAATCGCCAAAGGCCGGGACTTCGAAGAGCCGGTTGCCGATGGCGCGGTGGAGATCGGAGACCAGCATGACGCCCATCTCCCGCTGAGGAAAGCGCCCGGCGTAGGCCAGGATATGGCCGACGCGGACGGGGCCGTCGGCGGCGTCGAGGGCGCGTATGGCCCGACCGACCAGGGCGGCGGCGACGGCATATTGCAGGTCGATCTCACTGGGGACCGTCACCTCCTCGCCCCGTAGGATGGCTTCCAGGTCTGGCATCCGGTCCAGGCTGTTGATGAAGGCATTGAGCTCGATACCCGTCGCCGGCCCGACGCAGCCCTGGAGGGTCCCTTGCAGCAGGTCAGGCTCGTCACCGAATTTCTGCAGGCCACGATGGGCAAACTCCCAGGAGCGGGGGGAGGGGAAGGCGATGGGATTGTGGGCCGGGTCGAAGTCGAACAGCCGCTCGGGGCGGAAGCGTAGGAAGGCGATGACCCGCTCGTCGATGCCGTGGGCATAGGCCCAGGCGACCCAGTCATCCAGATGGGTCTCCACCTCGAAGTGGGAGAAGCGGTTGGCCAGGGGCGCGGGCATGGTGTAGGTCACGCCCCGGTCGCCCTGGCGGTTGCCCGCGGCGAAAATGGCCCAGTGGTCAGGCACCTGGTATTCCCCCAGCCGGCGATCGAGGATCAGCTGGTAGGCGGCGGCGGAGACCGCCGGCGGCGCCGAGGTGATCTCGTCCAGGAAGAGGATGCCCGTCTCGCCGTGGCGCGTGGCATCGGGCAGGATGGCGGGCACCGCCCATTCCACCTGGTTACCTACCCGGAAGGGAATCCCCCGCAGATCGCTGGGCTCCATCTGGGACAAGCGGATGTCAATCATAGGGGCCCCGTGGCGGGCGGCGACTTGGGCGACCATCTGCGATTTGCCCACCCCCGGGGGGCCCCAGAGCATGACGGGGGTGTGGTGGCCCTGGGTGGTGCTGGTGAACTCCCGGTCGAGGACACGGATCAGGTGAGCTGGGCGCATGGTGGTGGTCGTTGGTCTGGGGCGGGGGTAAACGGGAGGGGTGGCGGGGCGCGTCGCGAGGGGGTTCTCGCTGGCTGGGATGGGCTAAAGGTATGGTCCCTTCCTACGGATGGCAAGCGCCTGGCGACCCTTCTGCCAGGCTGGCATCTATAAGAAAAACGAAGTATTCTTATGGCCATCCACGACAAAGCCCTCCAGGGTCTGGCACAGGTGGACTCGGCTTTGGGGGCGTGGTGCGCCTGGTTCGGGCTCGACCGCTCAACCCGCGAGGCCGATGGCGGATCCGCGCGGCTACCCTCAGGTGTCGTCGCGACCCTTCCCCATCAGGGGCGGAGTCAGAGGCGGCAGGTCCAGCGGCGAGAGAAAGACGACCGTCCGAGGGCAGGGCAGCCTGCCCGTTTGCCAAATCAGCCGGGTCGGGTAACAATTAAAAAATTTCCGGAGGCCCTAGCCTCCTCATCGCTATAGCTCGGAGACAGGAAAATGAACCAGTTCTATTACGACGCCGTCACCAAAATGGAGCAGATGGGTGTCGATGACGAATACATTCAGGGTTGGCAGTGCGGTTTTCTGCAAAACCCCAAGCGTGAGGAGCAGCGCCTGACCGACGCCTATGAGGCCGGTTATGCCGATGGCGAAGAAAAGAGTACCGATAACTTCGGTGAGTGGGTCAAAGGCTGATCCAGGCTCGGGACCGCCCCTGCGGGAGCGGGTGGTCGATCTCAAGGGCGGGTGATCCCCGCCCTTTTTCATGTGTCCTTGGGTGACGGTATGCCAGATGCATCAACCCAGACCCCGACCTTGACTGTCCATCCGGGCTGCAACCCCGGGGCCACGCGTCTTCGCCACCTCCTGGCGGGACAAGATTTTCTGGTGATGCCCTGTTGCTTCGATGGCCTCTCCGCCCGGCTCATCGAGCTGGCTGGCTTCCCCCTGACCTTCATGAGCGGTTTTGCCGTCGCCGCGGCCCGCCTTGCCCGCCCCGATACCGGGCTCCTTTCCTATGGCGAGGTGCTCGACCAGGGGCGCGCCATCCTCGAAGCCGTCAGCATCCCCATCATTGGTGATGGCGATACCGGTTACGGCAACGTCGCCAATGTGCAACGCACCCTGGCGGGTTATGCCCGCGCCGGATTCGCCGGGATCATGATCGAGGACCAACTCTCCCCTAAGCGCTGCGGCCATACCGCGGGAAAGGAGGTGGTGGGACGCGACGAGGCCTGCGCCCGCATCCGGTCCGCCGTCGCGGCCCGGGACGCCGGGGCTGATATCCTGATCATGGCCCGTACCGACGCCCGCGCCACCCGGGGTCTGGCCGAGGCCTTATGGCGGCTCCAGGCCTTCGCCGATCTCGGCGCCGACATCCTCTTCCTGGAGGCCCCGCGGGACGAGGCGGAGATGCGCGCCTTTTGCGCCGCCGTCCCTGGCCCTAAAATGGCCAACATGTTGGAGGAAGGCCTGAGCCCCCTGCTGCCGCCCGCGCGCCTCGCCGAGATCGGTTACAAGATCGCCGCTTATCCGCTGACCTTGCTTAACGCGGCGGTCCATGCCATGCAAGAGGCCCTCGCGGAACTTCGGAACGGTCAGGTCCCCCAGCGCCGGGTTTCCTTCGCCACCATCCGCCATCTGGTTGGTTTCGATGCTTACGATCAACTCCTGGCGCGCTTTGCCGCGCCCGACGACCAACCGGATGTTCAACCCCGGCGCTAATTGACCTGAGGGGGTCAGCCACACCCCAATAGATGAAAGACTCCGCCTTGTGTCTCACGCCAAATGAACCGGATCGCCTGCTCCTGACCCTCCTCGCCACCTTCCTCCACCTCGCCTAAATCGCCTGGAAGCCATCACCGTGACCCCGCTCAAGAACGATACCTTTCTGCGTGCCCTGCTGCGCCAACCCGTGGACTACACCCCGATCTGGATGATGCGCCAGGCCGGTCGTTATCTGCCGGAATACCGGGCAAGCCGCTCCCGGGCTGGCTGTTTCATGGGGCTGTGCCAGAACCCCGAACTGGCCTGCGAGGTCACCCTTCAGCCCCTGGACCGATTTCCTCTGGATGCCGCCATCCTCTTTTCCGACATCCTCACCGTGCCGGATGCCATGGGCCTGGGGCTTTACTTTACCGAGGGGGAGGGGCCCCATTTCGAGCGCCCGGTGCGCACCCGGGAAGACGTGCGGCGCCTGGGGGTGCCGGACATGACCAGCGACCTGGGGTATGTCATGGACGCCGTGGCCCTGATCCGGCGCGAACTAGACGGGCGCGCGCCCCTCATCGGCTTCTCCGGCAGCCCCTGGACCCTGGCGACCTACATGGTCGAGGGTGGCGGCTCCAAGACCTTCGCCCGCAGCAAGGCGATGATGTTCGACCAGTCGGCCCTGATGCACGAGCTGCTCGCCCTGGTCGCCGAAGCCGTCACCCAATACCTCAACGCCCAAGTGGCCAGCGGCGCCCAGGCCCTGATGATCTTCGACACCTGGGGCGGCTCACTGACCCCCCGGGACTACCGGGAATTCTCCCTGGCCTACATGAGCCGCATCGTCGCCGGCCTCACCCGCGAGGCCGAGGGCCGGCGGGTGCCGGTCATCCTCTTCACCAAGGGCGGCGGCCAGTGGCTGGAGGCCATGGCGGAGTCGGGATGTGACGCCCTGGGCCTGGACTGGACCACCGACCTGGGCGATGCCCGCCAACGGGTCGGCCAGCGAGTGGCCTTACAGGGCAACATGGACCCCTGCCTGCTCTACGCCAGCCCGGAGCGGATCCGGTCCGAGGTCGCTACCATCCTCGCCAGCTATGGCGCGGGGACCGGCCATGTCTTCAATCTCGGTCATGGGATCCACCCCGACGTGGAGCCGGAGCGCGCCGCGGCCTTGGTGGCGGCGGTCCATGAACTGAGCAGGCCCTATCACGCGCTGGATCGCTCCGACAGCTGAAGGGTTCCATCGACCGTACACAGGGTGGACCTACCCGGTTAGGGTTTTCGCCCCTCAATGCCGGCTTCCCGGGGGCGGTGTTGGTCTAGCCGCACATTCCCCGGACCGACTTAGGCACCCAAGGCTTGAGCGGTCTCCGGCGGGTCGCGAAGCTGCCGTTGTCGATAGCGTTGCAAGGGGGCCTGCTTGCAGTCGTCGCACAGGGTGTGGATGACCCAAAGATCACGATTCCTGTTCTCCTCGAAGGGGTCGACCCAGACCCCTTCTTCCCTGATACGGCAGCAGATACTGCACCTCTGAAGGGCCCGCTGGCCATAATCGGCCGTGCGGACCCGGATCCTGAGGTTGGTCAGTTCTTCATGCTCCAGGTGGTGGGTGACGCGCACGCCCCCATCGGCCAAGGGTTCCAGCACCATGACAAAGCGTCGCTTGGTCGTGGGACTGTCGCAGCGGTAGGAAACGGCCTCGCTCTGGCCGGAGACGCGCACCCGCATCAGGATGGCGGTCATGAACATCCGCACCGAGTCACCGGTGATGGCATCCATCAGCCGGCCTCCCACCACCAGGTCCGCGCAGGCGGACCGGCCCTCATTGTCCAGGGCGAACTGATCCCATTCCGGGCTGACCGCGATGATCCGGTCGCGCCGATCCAGCGTGTAGGCGGTGAGCATCAGCTTTACCCTCAGCGCAGCCATTAACTGCCCTTCATTCTAGCCGCTGTTATCAAGATGGGGGTGACTTCCCGAAGCCGCGCCGGGACATGGGCGTCTGGCCGGAGACAGGATAAGTTGGAGAGGGAGGATTATTAGCATTCGCTAACTATATAGAATTCTGAATATTAAGGAAAACCAGAATACGAAATTGAGGAATTTGGCAATGTCGCGCTTGCCAGCGGCACCTCATAATCATGGCTGAACTTGTGTAGCGATACCCAACCTCGGAGAACCTGCCGTGAAACTGCAACCCCAACGTCGCACCTTCCTCAAGGGCACCCTTGCCGGTGGCGCGGTCCTGGCCGCCGCTGGCCTCGGTTTGATACCCAGCCGGCTGGCCCTGGCCGCCTGGCCAGAGGCGGCCTTCCACGCCACCTCGCTGGATGAGGCCCTCAATAAAGTCTTTGGTTCCAGCACCCTGGAGGCCAGTGACAAGGTCGTCCTCAAGGCCCCGAGCATCGCCGAAAATGGCGCCGTGGTGCCCATCACCGTGAACGCCGAGCAACTCCCGAACGTGGAGTCCATCAGCCTCTTCTCCGAGAAAAATCCCACCCCCTTCGTGGCGCGCTTCAATCTCAAGCCTGGCTGCGTGGCCGATATCTCCACCCGGGTCAAGATGGGTGAGAGCGGCGATGTCATCGCCGTGGTCAAGGCGGACGGCAAGCTCTACAGCGCCCGCACCAACGTCAAGGTCACCGTGGGCGGCTGCGGCGGTTAAGCCCCCTCAAGCCCCCTGCACCCCCCTTTCTGGAGAAGCATCCCATGTCCGAAGTCAAACTCCGCGCCGCCTTGAAGGACGGCAAGTGTGAAGTCAAGGCCCTCATGACCCATCCCATGGAAACCGGTCGCCGCAAGGACAAGGACGGCAACCTGGTTCCGGCCCATTTCATCCAGACCATCGAACTGCTCCACAACGGCAACCTGATGATGGAGGCCGAATGGGGCGGGGCCATCTCGACCAACCCCTTCTTCTCGATCGCCCTCAACAACGTGGCGGTGGGGGACACCATCGAGGTGCGCTGGGTCGACAACAAAGGCGAGAAGAGTTCCGGCACCGTCAAGGTGAAGTAACGGTGAAGTCACTGGGGGGCCGCCCGCTCGACTCCCCCAGCGCTCAGGTCCTATCCCGAGGAGGATGACATGTCAAAAAACGCCTTGCGTGCGTTACCCCTCATGCTGGCGGTAGCCGCCCCGGCGGGGGCTACCGATCAATCGCCGGAAGCCGTGCTCCACGCCCTGATCGACGGTAACGATTCGGCCTATCTCACCCAGAGTGAGCAGAATCTGATGATGATGCAGGATGAACCCGCCTACTGGGCCATGGAGCAGGGGGAGATCCTGTTCAAGGAACCCCGCGGCCCCAAGCAGGTGTCCCTGGAGCAATGCGACTTCGGCAAAGGGCCCGGAGTCCTGGAAGGGGCCTACGTGGAGATGCCCCGCTACTTTGCCGACGCTGGCAAGGTCATGGACCTGGAGAGTCGCCTCATGTACTGCATGAAGACCCTCCAGGGCTTCACCGACGAGGACAAGGAACTCAAGGAGAAGCACGGCAACACCGATCTGGTGAAGCTCCAGACCTACATCGCCGCCCAGTCCAATGGCCTGCCCTGGAATCCGCCCCTGGATCATCCCCTGGAAAAGGCGATGCGGGATGCGGGAGAGGAATTCTTCTATCGCCGGGCCGGCATCAGCGATTTCAGTTGCGCCACCTGCCATGGCGCCACCGGCAAGCGCATCCGCGCCTCGGTGCTGCCTAACGCCGCCAACCCGGCGGAATGGACCAAGGCCATCTCCTGGCCGGCCTTCCGCGTCGGTCATGACGCCGTGCGGGGCAGTCAGCATCGCGTCTCCGAGTGCGTCTGGCAGATGCGCCAGGCGGAGATCGTCTACGGCTCCGATGCCTCGATCGCCATCATTTCCTTCTGGACGGACAAGGCCCGCGGCCAGCCGGCCATCATCCCCGATGTCAAGCGCTAGCCCGTCACCAGGAGACCCTAATCATGACCACTAAGATGCTCTGCGCGGCCCTGCTCGCCGCGACCACCCTGGTGCCCGGTAGCCTTCTCGCGGTGGACGCCGATCCCCAGGCCGGCGCCGATCAGACCACCACCGGTAAGGGTGACACGGACAAGCCCTCTTCCGGTAAGGCCACGACGGACAAGGCAGCGTCCAGCAAGGCCACGAAAGACACCTCTTCGTCAGGCAAGGCCGCGGCGGGCAAGTCCAGCGAGGGGAAGTCCGGGTCCGCAAAAGCCAGCGGGGAGAAGGCTGGCGGGGGTAAGGATAAGGCCGCCGCTGGCAAGGGTGATGCCAGCAAGACGGGCGGCAAGTCGACTGCCGCCGCCAAGACCGATGGCGCCAAGCCCGAGGCGGAACAAGGGGCGGGTGGCAAGGCCGCGGCCGCCGCGGCGGTTGGCGCCATCGCCGGGACTGCGGGAGTCGCCGGCATCGCGGCGGCTGCCGGTGCTGGTGCCGGGTCCCCGGTCGACTACACCAAGATGTCGCCCACGGAGTTGACCGAATACCTGATCTTTGACGCCAAGGGCTTCAAACTCGACCAGCCCACCCAGGAAGGCAAGACGGGCAGGGAGCGCATGACCCAGGACGAACTGCAAAAGGTCTGTTCCGCCCTGCGCGCTAACCCCGTCGATGCCGCCACCGCTCAACAGGTGCAAGCGCTGGCCGTGGCCTCCCGCGTCTATCCCGAGGGCGGTGTCACCCTGGGCGACTGGAAAAAGGGAGAGGCCCTGGCCAAGGAAGGCGCGGGCTTCCGCCTGGGACCCAAGGCGGACGACAACAAGAAGTTCGGTGGCAACTGCTATGCCTGCCATCAGATGGACCTGAAGGTCGCCGCGCATGTCGCCGCGCATGGCACCATCGGCCCCGCCCTGACCGGCTTTGGCAAGAATCGCGGCAACACCCCCGAGACCCAGAAGTATGTGTACGAGGTGATTTATAACGCCCACGCCTACTTCCCCTGTACCAACATGCCTCGTTTTGGCGCCAATGGCTTCCTGAATCAGGAGCAAATCGCCGATCTCATGGCCTATCTGCTTGTTCCGGAATCACCAGTCAACCACTAGGCGCAATCGCCCGGGCCCCGGCCCGGGCCCGGCTCCCGGCGGGTTCGGGGCCCGGGCGTGGTGAGCGGATGATCCCCAAGTCTCCTCCCTAACCTCTCCAGGTAAGGCACGGCCCCCATACCGGGGAATCAACCTACGCTAACGGCGATCCCGGGGTCGTACCCGCGGTGCCCATCGAGCCCCAGGTACGGGCATCGCCGCCCAATTCCCTTAGTTCCTTAATCCCTTTCTGGCAGACCATCCCAGTAACCCGAAGTAGAGGTACCGAACCATGTCACTGTCCCGGCGAGAATTCACCCGCCTGCTGGCCTTGGGAGGCATGGCCGGGCTCATGCCCGGAGCCCTCCGGGCGGCCGTCCGCGGCGATGGCGATGGCGCGGCGCTCTATGAGGCGACCCCCTTCGGCAACCTGCGCCTGCTGCATATCACCGACACCCATGCCCAGCTCAACCCGGTCTGGTATCGGGAACCGAGTGTCAATCTGGGGATAGGCCCGGCCCTGGGCCAGCCCCCCCATCTGGTGGGAGATGCGCTGCTGAAACACTTCGGCATCGCCCCGGGCGGTCGCGAGGCCCATGCCTTCACCTTCCTCGACTTCGACGCCGCCGCCCAGCGCTACGGCAAGGTCGGTGGCTTCGCCCACCTCGCCACCCTGATCAAGCAGTTGCGGGCCGAGGCGGGAGCGGGCAGGAGCCTGCTCCTCGATGGCGGCGACACCTGGCAAGGCTCGGGCACCGCCCTCTGGACCCGGGGCCAGGACATGGTCGGCGCCTGCAATCTACTGGGCGTGGACATCATGACCGGCCACTGGGAGTTCACTTATCAGGACACGGAGGTCATCGACAATCTGAAGGCCTTCAAGGGCGAGTTCGTGGCGCAGAACGTCTCGGTCTCCGACGAGGCCCTGTTCGACTACAAGTTCGCCGACTTTCCCGGCTTCGACGAGGGCAGCGGTCTGGCCTTCAAACCCTACACCGTCCGGGAACTCAACGGCACCCGGGTAGCGGTGATCGGCCAGGCCTTCCCCTACACCCCCATCGCCAATCCCCAGCGCTTCATCCCCGACTGGCGCTTCGGCATCCAGGACGAGCGGATGCAGGAAATGGTCGATCGGGTGCGGGCCAAGGAAAAACCGGACCTGGTGGTGATGCTCTCGCACAACGGCATGGACGTGGACCTGAAGATGGCCGCCCGGGTCCGGGGCATCGATGTCATCTTTGGTGGCCACACCCACGACGGCATGCCCGCCCCCACCCTGGTGGAGAATGCCGGGGGCAAGACCCTGGTCACCAATGCCGGTTCCAACGGCAAGTTCCTCGGCGTCATGGATCTGGAGGTCGGTGACGGCAAGCTCAAAGGCTACCGTTACCGCCTGCTGCCGGTCTTCGCCAATCTGCTGCCCGCGGATGTCGAGATGCAGGCCTACATCGACCAGGTGCGTCAACCCTACCTGCCCCGGTTGACCGAGCAACTGGCCGTCACCGAGACCAGCCTCTTTCGCCGCGGCAACTTCAACGGCACCTTCGACCAGGTGATCCTCGACGCCTTGCGTCAGGGCGGCGATGCCGAGATCGCCCTCTCCCCCGGCTTTCGCTGGGGCACCAGTCTCATCCCTGGTACCGCGATCACCATGGAGGACGTCCTGACCCAGACCGCCATGACCTATCCCGAGACCTATGTCCGGGAGATGAAGGGCAGCGAGCTCAAGACCATCCTCGAGGACGTGGCCGACAACCTCTTCAACCCGGACCCTTACCTCCAGCAGGGGGGGGACATGGTGCGCGTCGGGGGGCTCGATTACGTCTGCAGCCCCAATAACCCGGCGGGTCAGCGCATCGCCGAGATGCGCCTGGACGATGGTCGTCTGGTCGAGGCGGACAAGACTTACAAGGTGACCGGCTGGGCGACGGTGGGCTCCCAGAGCCCCGGAAGGCCGGTGTGGGACCTGGTCGCCGATTATCTCCGCGAGCGCAAGACGCTAGCCCTGAAGAAGGTCAATGCCACCAAACTGGTGGGGGTGGAGGGCAATCCGGGCCTGGCCTGAAATGCGATGAGAATATCGAGGATATCTCCATGATCATGAAGCGCCTTCGCCCCCAGGCCCAGGCCCAGGCCAAAGTCCAGGCCTTGATCTTGTTCCTGCTCATCTGCCTGGTGAGCGGGCCCTTGTCCGCCGCCATGCCCGGCTGGTTCAAGGACTCCTTCCTCTACTTGCAGGAAGAGGTCGACAAGGCCGCGGAGGAGGGCAAGCGGGTCGCCCTCTATTTCCATCAGGAGGAGTGCCCCTACTGTCAGCGCATGCTGAACGTGAACTTCACCCAGCGCGACATCGCCGAACGGGCCCAGTCCCAGTTCAATTTCATCGCCATCAATATCTGGGGCGATCTGGAGGTCACCGACCTGGACGGCACCGTCAGCAGTGAGAAGGACTTCGCCCGCGCCCAGCGGGTCCAGTTCACCCCCACCATCCTCTTCCTGGACAGCGCGGGTCGTGTCGCCTTCCGCCTCAACGGCTATTATCCCCCCGAGCGCTTCAGCGCCTTGCTGGACTATCTGACGCAACAGCCGGCCCCCACCGGTAGCTTCAGTGAGTTCCTGGCCGCCCGATCAGCCGCTCCGCCCGGCGCCCCCCTTACCCCGGACACGGCCGCGCTGCCCCATCCCCTCAAGCTCGATCAGCGCGCAAGCGGCAAGCCCCTCCTGGTCGTTTTCGAACAGGCCAGCTGTCAGGCCTGTGAAGAACTGCACCGGGAGGGCTTGGCGGGGGAGGAGGCGCGGGAACTCCTGGCGGGCTTCGACCTCGCCCGGGTCGACATCTGGTCCGCGGAACCCCTCACCACCCCGGATGGGCGCCAGGTTTCCGCCCAGGACTGGAGCCGGGAACTGGGCATCGACTACACCCCGACCCTCTTGTTCCTGGATGCCGGCGGCCGAGAGGTCTTCCGCACCGACGCCTACATCCGGCCTTACCATATCAGTACCAGCCTGGCCTATGTCGCCACCGGGGCCTATCAGCGTCAGCCGGAGTTCCAGCGCTTCGTTCTGGAGCGGATCGAGGCCCGTCGCGCCGCCGGTGGGAGCGCCCCCCCCAATCTTTGGGACTAGCTGTCAAGCCCCGGGAGATTGTAAAACCGTCCTGTTCGCCCCGGTGCTTTCAGGCACATGCTTTCAAATACAATTGCATAAAATATTGTAATCACTGAATATCCATGAGCCGCGATTGTGGGCGTCCTTTCGGATCGATCGCGTAGCACGGGGCGGGCGGCAAGCCTCCTGGGCTTGCGCCCCAAGTTGCGCCCCAAACCCCGTCCGTTGCGATGGCTGTTCGCCCTGGCCCTGTGGCTGATCGCCTCAACCACCCAGGCGATCCAGGAGGTGCGGATTGGCGTTCTCAGTCATCGCGGCAGCGAGTTGACCCTGGAGCACTGGCAACCCACCGCCGACTATCTGACCCAGGTCCTGGAGGGTTACCGCTTCACGATCCTGCCCCTGCCCTTTGCCCGGATCAGCGAGTTCGTCGAGATGGAGTTTGTCGACTTCATCCTCGTCAACCCGGGCATCTACGTCGACCTGGAGGTGCGTTATGGCATTGCCCGCCTCGCCACACTCAACAACCGGTTCGGCGACCTGAGTCTCAACCACTTCAGCAGCGTCATTTTCACCCGCCATGACCGGGAGGATCTCCAGTCCCTGGCGGATCTGGCCGGCACCAGCTTCCTCGCCGTGGACGAGACCTCCCTCGGCGGCTTTGAGATGGCCTGGGACGAACTCCTCCGCCAGGGTGTGAACCCCTATCGCGACTTCAGCCGCCTGGAGTTTGCCGGTGATCACGACAGCGTGGTACTGGCGGTGGGCCGGGGCGAGGCCGACGCCGGCACGGTCCGGACCAATATCCTCGAACGGATGGCCAGCCGGGGGCTGATCGACCTGGAGGAGTTCAGGGTCCTCAACCCGCAGCCCCAAGACCGTTTCCCCCTGGTACATAGCACCCGGCTCTATCCCGAGTGGCCCTTCAGCCGCCTCAGCCACACCCCCAACGAACTGGCCCAGCGGGTCGCCCTGGCCCTGCTCAACATGCCCCCCGACCATCCGGCGGCCCTGGCCGGAGACTATGCCGGCTGGACGGTGCCCCTGGATTATCAGCCGGTGCACGACCTCTTCCGCCGCCTCGGGTTACCGCCCTACGCTCAAGGCTTCACCTGGGTGGATGTCCTCCGGCGCTATCCCCTCGGGGTGGCCGCGACCCTGGCCCTCCTGCTGCTCCTCGCCACCCTGGCCTACCGCATCCATGGCCTCCATCGGCAACTGCAAGGCGCCAAGTCGCGCCTGGAGGCCCAGCACCTGCTGATCCTCAACTCCGTCGCGGATGGCATCTATGGGGTCGATCGCCAAGGCCTCTCCACCTTCGTCAACCGCGCCATGACCGAGATGACCGGCTGGAGCGCCAAGGAGATGATCGGGCGTAACCAGCACGAGCTCCTCCACTACCGCCGTGCCGATGGCTCGGCCTTCCCCGCCAGCGAATGTCCGGTCCTGATCACCTGCCAGGACGGCAAGGCGCGGCATGTCCCGGAGGACCTCTTCTGGCGCCGGGATGGCAGCAGCTTCCCGGTGGAATACGCCTGCTCGCCCCTGCGCGATGCCCGGGGCCAGATCGCCGGCAGCGTGGTGGTCTTCCGGGATATCAGCGCGCGCAAGCGCCACGAGGAGCAAAGTCGCCGGCAGCAACGGGACCTGATCCACCAGGGCCGGCTCGATACCCTGGGCGCGATGGCCGCCGGCATCGCCCACGAAATCAATCAACCCCTCACCGCCATCGCCGCCAGCGCCCAGGCCTGCTTGCGCCTGCTCGACAACGCGCCGGAGGCGGATCCCTCCGGGCGGCTGAGCGATACCCTCGCCACCATCGCCCTCCAGGCCCAGCGGGGTGGGGAGATCATTCGCCAACTGCGCCAGTTCGTGAAGAAGGAGGAGCCGGTCCGGACCTGGGTGGACGTCAATGACCTGGTCCGGCAGGCGGCGGTGCTGATCCGCCCCGAGGCGGAGCGCCTGGGTGTTCAGTTCCTCACCCGGCTCAGCCCGGGGCTGCCCCCCGTCCGGGTGCAGGAGATTCAGATCCAGCAGGTGCTGCTCAATCTCGCCAGCAATGCCCTGGAGGCCATGGCGGACGCCGGCGCCGCCGCCCCCTGTCTGATCATCGGCACGGGGTTGGGGCATGCCGACGAGGTCGAGGTGTGGGTGAGCGACACGGGTCCCGGGGTGAGCGCGGACCTGCGGACCGAGGTGTTCCAGCAGTTCGTCACTACCAAACCCCAGGGGATGGGGCTGGGGCTCTCCATCAGCAAAGGCATCATCGACGCCCATGGCGGATGGATCGAGCTGGCGGAAACCGGGTCGATGGGCAGCCGGTTTCGTTTTATCCTGCCCATACAGGGCGGCTGAAGGGCCCTGCCCACGGCAGTTCAGTGTGCGGATACCCTCCGCTCCGGAAAGCCAAAAATTCAGTGGCGTTGCCGATAAAATGGCTGGGGGAGACGGACGCGTAGGCCTGCGATGGCTCGTTCGTCCCGGATCCTGCCCCGCCCGCCAAGGCGGTGGGCGCGACTTAACCAGCCATTTGAGGGGAGGAGCCCATGGCCGCCCAGCAACCGACGATCCACATCGTCGACGATGACCAGGACGTGCGGGAGTCGATCCGGCTCCTGATGGAGTCGGTGGGCCTGCCGGTCGCCAGCTATGGCTCCGCCCAGGAGTATCTGGAGCGCTTCAGCCCCGACCAGAATGGCTGCCTGGTCCTCGATGTGCGCATGCGGGGGATGAGCGGCCTGGATCTGCAAAGCCGGCTCCAGCAGTTCCCCTGCCACCCCCCCATCGTCATGATCTCCGCCCATGGCGACGTGCCCATGGCGGTACGCGCCCTCCAGGCCGGCGCCGTCGATTTTCTCGAAAAGCCGTTTAATGACCAGGCGTTGCTTGACGCGGTCCATCGCGCCATTCAGCGCGATGCCCTGCGCCGGGGTGAGGCCTCCCGCCTAGCGGAGATCAAGGAGCGCATCGCCCGCCTGACACCCCGGGAGGCCGAGGTGATGCGGCGGGTGGTGGACGGCCAGCGCAACAAGGTCATCGCCAGCGAGATGAACATCACCCAGTCCACCGTCGAGGTGCATCGCGCCCGGGTGATGGAAAAGATGGAGGCCCGGACCTTGTCGGAACTGATGCGCATGCTGGTGACCCTGGAGATCTGCGAGGGCAAGGGCTGATGAATTTGAATATTAAATTGCTCCTGGTCGTTCTGCTGTCCCTGTCCCTCCTGGGCCTGATGCCCATCGCCCCGGGTTACCCGACCCTGGAGGCGGCTTCCGCCCGGCCGAAGGTCGGGCTGGTCCTGGGGGGCGGTGGGGCCCGGGGCCTGGCCCATGTGGGGGTCCTCAAGGTGCTGGAGGAGCTGCGGGTGCCCGTCGACTGTATCGCCGGCACCAGCATGGGCTCGATCATCGGCGGGCTCTATGCCTCCGGCATGGGCCCCGAGGCGATGGATCAGACCCTGCAGGCGATCGACTGGCCGCGGATCTTCAAGGATGGTCCCGAGCGGGCGGATCTGCCTTTCCGGACCAAGCAAGAACAGCAGGTGCTCCTGACGGACAAGGGGGTGGGCGTCAAGGATTGGCGGGTGCAGTTGCCCCTGGGCTTGCTGCAGGGGCAGAACCTGCTGCTGTTGCTGGAAGAACTGACCCTCCCCGCCGCCGAGGTGCGCGACTTCGACCAGTTGCCGATCCCCTTTCGCGCCGTGGCCACCGATCTGGCGACGGGTGAGGCGGTGGTGCTGGGCGACGGGGAGTTGGCGAGGGCCATGCGCGCCAGCATGTCCATTCCCAGCGCCCTGGTGCCCGTTGAACGGGATGGCAAGCTGTTGGCGGATGGGGGCATGGCCGACAATGTGCCGGTGGATGTGGCGCGCAAACTCTGTCGGCCCGACGTCATCATCGCCGTGGACGTGGGCGCGCCCCTGGCGCCGAACGACGAATTGACCTCGGTCCTGGCCATCACCGAGCAGCTCACCGGCTTTCTGACCGTGCGCAACGCCCGCCAGCAGATCGCCACCTTGGGCACCCGGGACATCCTCATCACTCCGGATCTCAAGGACATATCCAGCCTGAACTTCGAGCGGTCGGCGGAGGCGGTCGCCGTTGGCTATCGGGGCGCACAGGCCCTGAGCGACCGGCTCACCCGGCTCTCCCTGTCACCGGAGGCCTATCTGGCTCACCGGAACGCCCGACCGGCGCTGCCGGAGAGCCATCACCCCATCATCGATTTCATCCGCATCGAAAACGATACCCGGCTCTCCGACCAGGTGATCGAGCAGCAACTCACCGTCAAGCCCGGTGACCGCCTGGACCCCGAGCGCTTGAATCGGGATCTCAACCAGATCTATGGCATGGGGGATTTCCAGCAGGTCGATTATGCCCTGGTGAAGGAAAACGACCGTACCGGCCTGGTGGTATCGGCCCGGCGCGCCTTCATCGGTGAGGATCGGCTGAATTTTGGGCTCTATCTGGGTGGAGACATGGGGGGGGATTCCATGTTCAACCTCAGCGTTGCCTATACCAAGTCTCAGCTCAATGCCTTGGGGGCGGAATGGCGGACTTTCGCGCAGCTCGGCAACAACATCACCCTGTCCACGGATTTCTATCAGCCCCTGGACGCCGATCAGGAATATTACCTGAATCCCTTCCTCAGCTATGAGCAATACAACCTGAGCCTGGGCCGGGAAGGGGACGAGGATGTCCTGGGCCTGCGGGTCAGGCAATTCCGCGCGGGCCTGGAGATGGGCCGCAACCTGGGGCATTGGGGACGCCTGAGTCTCGGCCTCTTCTACAGCGGGGGCGGCAATGCCCTCCGGCACGGGATACCCAATGGCTTCATGGGGGATTTCAACAACAGCGGTTTCACCCTGCGACTGGATGCGGACACCCTGGATAGCCTGGATTTCCCCAGCAAGGGCTATTACGCCAATCTGCGGTATCGCGGAGCCCTGACCGCCCTGAGCGCCGATGAGGAGTTGCAGACCCTGCTCGTTGATGGCGTCAAGCCGTTCGCCTGGGGGAAGTCCGTCCTCATCCCCCGGCTCCATCTGGGCGCCACCCTCTCCGGAGAGCCCGGTCCGGAAGACCTGTTCCTGCTGGGCGGCTTTCTCAACCTCTCGGGCTATCAACCGGGGGATATCTCGGGTAAGTATGTGGGCCTGGCGGAGTTGATCTATCTCTATCGCCTCAACGACGCCTCCGCGGCCTTTTCCCTGCCCCTATACCTAGGCGGTTCCATTGAGGCCGGTGGAGGCTGGAATTCCCTGGACAACTTCCAGTCCGATTCCATCATCCCCGCCGGCAGCCTGTTCCTGGGGGCCGATACCCCCCTGGGTCCCGCCTACCTGGGGGCGGGGTTCTCCGATCAGCAGTCCGCCCTGTACCTCATGCTCGGCAAACTCTTGTGGTAGGGACGGGGGAAGCACCAGCCCGATTCCCGTAGGGATCTGGGGCGAGCCCCGGGTCGGGTGGCGTCTGGCGGGGGACGCCGTGAATACGTCCCTGTAGGCTTGCCAACCGCATCCCTGCGGTTGACACCCCCGCCAGACGCCCCCCGACCCTCCCCATCCATGCCGACAGATACAGAAAGGCGATATCTAGAATTCGTAAGAATCTGTGGGGCTTTGGCGCGCGCTCAGGCGAATTCCACTAGCAAATCCTTGGCGTTCACGCTCTCGCCGTGGCGGGCATGGATGGCGTGGACCAGGCCATCACGCTCGGCGGTGAGCATGGTCTCCATCTTCATCGCCTCGATGGAAACCAGGGGATCGCCCTTCGCCACCTTTTGGCCGGCGTGGACCGCCACGGTGACGATGGTGCCGGGCATGGGGGCGCCGACGTGACGGGGATTGCCCTCCTCGGCTTGGGGCTTGGCCTTGACGTTGGCCAGGCCGGCTTTGGGCACCCGGATCAGCCGCGACTGGCCGTTGAGCTCGAAGAAGACCTTGGCGACCCCCTCCGCGTCCGGCTCGGCCACGCTCTGCTCGGAGACGATCAGGCTCTTGCCGCGCTCCAGTTCGACGCTGATCTCCTCCCCGGGCTGGAGGCCGTAGAAGAAGGCCGGGGTGGGGAGGATGGAGACATCGCCGTAGTGACCGCGATGGGTGGCGTAGTCCTTGAAGACCTTGGGATACATCAGATAGGACGCCAGGTCGGTATCGTCGATCTGGCGCCCGGTGGCATGTTCCGCTGCGGCGCGGGCGGCCTCCAGGTCCACCGGCGGCAGAAAGTCGCCGGCGCGCCCGGCGATGGGCGTCTGACCCTTGAGGACCTTGCCCTGTAGCGCCGGCGGGAAGCCGTCCGGGGGGTAGCCCAGCTCACCCCGCATGAGGGAGATGACCGACTCGGGGAAGGCGATCTCCCGCTCCGGGTCGGTGATGTCCGCCGGGGTCAGGCCGTTGGCGACCATGTAGAGGGCCAGGTCACCGACCACCTTCGAGGTGGGGGTGACCTTGACGATGTCGCCGAAGAGGCGGTTGACGTCGGCATAGGCCCGGGAGACCTCCCCCCAGCGATGCTCCAGGCCCATGGCGCGGGCCTGTTCCCGCAGGTTGGTGTACTGGCCACCGGGCATCTCGTGGCGGTAGACATCGGCGGTGCCGTAGCGGATGTCGGCCTCGAAGGGGGCATAGAAACGCCGCACCCCCTCCCAGTAGTGGGACAGGCCCTGCAGGGCGTCCAGGTCCAGGCCCGGGTCGCGCTCGCTGCCGGCCAGGGCGGCGGCGATGGACCCCAGGTTGGGCTGGGAGGTCAGGCCGCTGAGGGCGTCCAGGGCGCCGTCCACGGCGTCGCACCCCGCCTCCACCGCCGCCAGCACCGTGGCGGCGGCGATGCCGCTGGTGTCGTGGGTGTGGAAATGGATGGGGATGCCGACCTCCTGTTTGAGGGCCCGGATCAGCTCCCGGGCGGCGCGGGGCTTGCAGATGCCGGCCATGTCCTTGATGCCCAGGATCTGGGCGCCGGCCTGCTCCAACTGCTTGGCCAGGTTGACGTAATAGCCGAGGTTGTATTTGGGGCGCGCCGGGTCCGTCAGGTCACCGGTGTAGCAGATGGCCGCCTCGCACAAGGCGCCGCTCTCCCGGACGGCGTCGATGGCCACGCGCATGTTGTCCACCCAGTTGAGGGAGTCGAAGACGCGGAACAGGTCGATGCCCTCCCGGGCGGCCTGCTGGACGAAGTAGCGCACCACATTGTCGGCATAGTTGGTATAGCCCACGGCGTTGGAGGCGCGCAGCAGCATCTGGAAGAGGATGTTGGGCACGGCGGCGCGTAGTCGGGCCAGCCGCTCCCAGGGGTCCTCCTTGAGGAAGCGCAGGGCGACGTCGAAGGTGGCCCCGCCCCAGCACTCCAGGGAAAAGAGCCCCGGCAGCAGCCGGGCATAGTGGGGGGCGATCTCCACCATGTCATGGGTGCGCATGCGGGTGGCGAAGAGGGACTGATGGGCGTCCCGCAGGCTGGTGTCGGTGAGCAGCACCTGGGTCTGGTCGCGCATCCAGGCGGCGAACTGGTCCGCGCCCAGGGCCTTGAGCCGGTCACGGCTGCCCGGGGGCGGGTCCAGGCTCAGGTCGCAGGGGGGCTTGATGGGTACCGCCAGGGGCAGGGGGGGCAGGGCGCGGCCCTTCATCTCCGGGTTGCCGTTGACCCGCACCTCGCCCAGGAAACGCAGTAGCCGGTTGGCGCGGTCGCGGCGCTTGCGGAACTTGAACAACTCCGGGGTCTCGTCGATGAAGCGCGTGGTGCATTCCCCCGTCAGGAAGAGCGGGTGGTTGATGACGTTTTCCAGGAAGGGCAGGTTGGAGGCCACGCCGCGCACGCGGAATTCCCGCAGGGCCCGGTCCATGCGCCGTGCCGCCTCCTCGGGCTGGTGGCCCCAGGACGTGACCTTGACCAGCAGGGAGTCGTACCAGGGGGTGATGACGGCGCCGGTGTAGGCGGTGCCACCATCCAGCCGGATGCCGAAACCCGCTGGGCTGCGATATCCGTTGATGCGGCCATAGTCCGGGGTGAAGCCGTTTTCCGGGTCTTCGGTGGTGATCCGGCACTGGAGGGCGTGACCGTAGAGGTGAACCTCCTCCTGGCGGGGGACGTAGGAACCCTCGTCACCGATGCGCGCCCCTTCGGTGATGGCGATCTGCGCCTTGACGATGTCGACGCCGGTGACCAGTTCGGTGACGGTATGCTCGACCTGGATGCGGGGGTTGACCTCGATGAAGTAGAAGCGGTCCGTGTCCGCGTCCAGCAGGAACTCGACGGTGCCGGCATGGGTATAGTCCGCGGCCCGCGCCAGACGCAGGGCCGCCGCGCACAGTTCCGCCCGGCGTTCCGCGCCGAGGTAGGGCGCCGGGGCCCGCTCGACCACCTTCTGATTGCGGCGCTGCACCGAGCAGTCGCGCTCGAAGAGGTGGACGAGCTGGCCATGGGTATCGCCCATGACCTGGACCTCGACGTGGCGCGCCCGGCGCACCAGCTTCTCCAGGTAGACCTCGTCGTTGCCGAAGGCTGCCAGGGCCTCCCGGCGCGCCACCTCCATCGCCGGCCCCAGGTCGGCCTGGGTCTCGATGACCCGCATGCCCCGCCCGCCGCCGCCCCAACTGGCCTTGAGCATCAGGGGATAGCCAACCTCCGCCGCCAGGGCCTTGGCCCCCGCCAGGTCCCGGGGCAGGGCCACGGTGGCCGGCACCACGGGCACCCCGGCGCGCTCCGCCAATTGCCGGGCCGAGACCTTGTTGCCGAGGAGGCGCATGACCTCCGGTCTGGGGCCGATGAAGGCGATGCTCGCCGCGGCGCAGGCGGCGGCAAAGTCCGGGTTCTCCGACAGGAAGCCATAGCCGGGATGAATGGCGTCGACATGATTCTCCCGCGCGATGCGGATGATGTCGGCGATGTCCAGGTAGGCGGCGATGGGTTTCTGGCCGGCACCGACCCGATACGACTCATCGGCCTTGAAGCGGTGGAGGGCGAAGCGGTCCTCGTTGGAGAAGATGGCGATGGTGCGAATGCCCATCTCAGCGGCGGCCCGCAGGACGCGGATGGCGATTTCGCTGCGGTTGGCGACGAGGAGGCGGCGGATTTTTTTCATGGTACGGCCGGTGAAAAATGCAAGAACGGGGGATATTCGCGGACGATGGATTACTTTGCCATGGCGGCGGTGAATTCGCCATCCGGTCAGGGCCGCAAGCCGTTCGCCTGAGGGTGGGGACCTGGACCCGCTCCGGCGGGATCAGGTAATGAGTGCCGAAAATACAATTATTTGATTAATAAGTAAAATATGGCTCTGGGGGGTCATTTTCGTGCCGTTGCCGCTGGCACGGGGACCAGGATGACCACTCCCCCTCGGGGTCTGGAAAAGGACCTTGAAAGGCCATCTGAAAGCCATCTGTCAGTCATGGCGGCGTCATCGCCCCGTCGTGGAACCTTCATAAAGGGATTGCCCTCTGGGCCCTGCTAGCCCACAATGAGGTCATCTGTCAACCCCCCGACATCAGTCTTTCCCGCCATGATCAATCCCCTCCCGGGCCGCTGGCGCTGGCCCTTGCTGCACGTCGCGCTCTTCTTGGTGGGCATCTATCTCTATAGCCTGCTGGTCGAATTCGTCGGTGGCTTTAGTACCCAGGTGATGTATCGGCAATGGCCGGAGGCCCTGCTTGTCCTCTCTTTCTATGGCCTGCTCTACGCCCTGCTGCGGCCCTCCCGTTGGCGGCCTTGGCTGGCGGCGGCGCCCATTCTGCTCATCTATCTCACCCACGATGTCTTTTACCTGGCCTACGGAAAGGTCTTTCGCTTCATCAACGTCGCTGAGTTGCCGGAGTTGTTGCAGATCCTGCCCCCGCTCTATGTCGTCCTGCTCTTCCTGCTCTTCCTGGCACCCGTGACGGTGATTCTGTGGCAGATCGACTACCGTCGGCCCCTGCGCATCCTCCTGGCCTGTTTACCCTTGCTGTTGGTCGTCAGCCTCATCAAGGCGACCCCGGAGGCCTTTGCCACGGGTTTCAAGACCCTCGTCTATGAGATCGTCAAGTATTCCGATGGCAAAAGCGTGGAGACCAACGGCCGTCTGGCGATGATGCTCTACCGGGAGGCGGAGCGGGAGGGGGTCCTGCGGGCGATCCAGCCCTATCTCAATCGGCCCGGCTATGACAAGGCCTTCACGGGTGAGGTGGAACGGATCCGGCCTCATCTTCAGGCCCGGAACGTGCATCTACTCATTTTGGAGAGCTTCCTAGATCCCCGTCTCTTCCACGACCTGAAGCTGTCGCGGGACCCGGTCCATCCGGATTTCGCCGCCCTGTTTGGCGACCAGCTCGGCCTATCCCGCTCGCCCCTCTTTGGCGGCGCCACCTCCCAGGCCGAATTCGAGGTCCTGTGTGGCGTGCCGGCCCTGGAGCAGTTGTCCAGCATCGAATTCAACACCTTCACCGGCGCCCCGGCACGCTGCCTGCCAGACTTTCTGGGCCGGCTGGGCTATCGCGTCACGGCCAGCAATGCCTACAAGCCCAACTTCTTCAATACTCAGCCGGCCTACCGGGGCATGGGCTTTGCCGAGCAGTATTTTTCCCGGGAATTCCTCCCCCGCGAGCCCACCTATCTCACCTTTGGCGACCCTGGCCTGGAAGAGTACATCTTCGACGGTGATCTTCTGCCCCAGAACCTGGCCTTTGTGCGCCGCCATCTGGCGGAGCATCCCGGCCAGCCCTTGTTCAACTATCTCCTCACCATCTTCGGCCATACCCCTCACAACGAGGATCTGGACAAGCGCCCCCGCCTCATCAAGGTCGAGACCCCCCACAACGATGAGCACCTGGAGCGGGTGGTCAATCACTTCTACTACCGCACCGAGGCCCTGGCGGCCTATGTGCGGGAACTCATCACCCTGGATCCCGACAGCCTGATCGTCCTGGTCAGTGATCACGTCCCACCCCTGCAATTTGGCCCGCCGACCTACAAGGCCCTGGGGTACATGGGTAATATCGAGGGCAGCCATTTCTACAACCGCATCGCCATCCTCGACCGGGGCCGCCCCGTCACCTACCCGCCCCTGCGCCATTTCGATTTCCCCGACCTCATCGTCGACACCCTCACCGGCGGTCGCTACTGCGCCACCGCGGAATGCGACTACCTGAGCACGACCAAGCCACCGCGCGAGGACTATGCCGATCAATATCTGGCCCTGATGGCGCACGCCTCCGAGTAGGGGCCATAGACCTGGTGTGGGGCTAAGATGGATGTTCAGCTTCCTCGATCATGAGCACCCCCGAAGCCACACTTACCACCATCCCCCACGACGGACTGTTCTCCGCCGCCCTGGCCTGCCTGCTTGAACGCGACCCCGAGGCCAAGCGGCGGTTGACGCGGCAGGCCGCGGCGGACTGGCGCGCCGGCCGCCTGGCGCTGGATGAGACCTGCCCGGTCGCCCCCCTGACCGAGCCCGGCCGGCCCGCGCGGCCGGAACTGGTCCACCCCCGCGACCTGGCCAAGCGCTCCGCCCGCGCCAGCAAGAGTGGCGGCAAGGGGCGGGCGGCCCTCATCCATGCCGTGGCCCACATCGAGTTCAACGCCATCAATCTGGCTTGGGATGCCGTGCAGCGCTTTCGCGGCCTGCCCCGGGCCTATTACGCCGACTGGGTGCGGGTGGCGGACGAGGAGGCCCTGCACTTTGGCCTGATGCGCGACCGACTCCGCGCCCTGGGTTACGACTACGGCGACTTCCCCGCCCATGACGGCCTCTGGTCCATGGCCCTGCGCACCGCCGCTGACCCCCTGGAGCGCATGGCCCTGGTCCCGCGGGTCATGGAGGCCCGGGGGCTGGATGTCACGCCTGGCATGATGGCCCGCTTCCGCGAGGCTGGGGATGAGGAGACGGCGGCCTGCCTGGCGGTCATCCTCCGCGACGAGGTCGGCCATGTGGCCGCCGGCACCCGCTGGTTCCGCTACCTCTGCGCGGAACGGGGTCTGGACCCGGAGACCCGTTACTTCGAACTGCTCAACGCCCACCTCGGCGAAAGCATCCGTTGCCCCCTTAACCTGGACGACCGGCGCCAGGCCGGCTTTGCCGAGACCGAACTCGAACGGCTTCAGGCCCTTTGCCAGCGGCCGGCGCCGGCTTAGCCGGGACTGAAAACTTCGACGAAGAGGTTGCCTTCTGGGCCTTCAGGGTGTCGAGGGGACCGGTGGTTCGCCGGCTTTATCGATCCAGTTGGGCACGTCATAGGCGGGAGCATATCGGCCGGCGGGGGGGCTGGCGGAACCGAGATTTAGGTGTGGTCAGAAGCGGACCCCAACGCCAGCCTGCTCCAGCCTGAGGGGCTGACCATCAGCGCCTCACCCCGGCCCTCGCGCCACTCCGCCAGGACTAGGCGGTGGGCGGGCTGGCCATCCAGCGACAGGGCATGATCCGCCGGTCGATGGGTGTGGCCGTGGATCAGACAACGCGCATCCTGCCGACGCAAGGTCGCCAGGACGGCGTCAGGATTGACATCCATGATCGCCAGGGGCTTGCCGGCGATGGCCGCCATGCTGCGCCGCCGGTAATCCTGGGCCAGGGCGCGGCGCCGTTCCAACCGCCGCCAGAGGAAGAGCCGTGTGACCAGCGGGTTACGGATGACGCGGCGAAAATGCTGGTAGGCCCGGTCATCGGTGCAGAGCAGGTCGCCGTGCATCAGCAGGGTCGGCGTGCCGTAGAGGTCGATGCGGGTCGGATCGGCCAGCAGATCGCAGCCGGTGTCCGCAAGGAAACGCCGGCCGAGGAGGAAGTCGCGGTTACCGGGCAGGATGGCGCAGCGGGTACCGCTGGCGGTCAGGTCCCGCAGGGCGGCACGGATGGCGGGGTAGGGGGGTTCGTCATCGTCGTCGCCGATCCAGGCATCGAAGAGGTCACCCAGGATGTAGAGGGCCTCGGCCTCCCGGGCCTGCCGACCCAGGAAGTCGAGGAAGAGGGCCACCGTCGCCGGCCGTTCCGGCGCCAGGTGGAGGTCGGAGATGAAGAGGCTGGTTGGCATGGGCGGGCATGGCCGCGCCTTCGGGCTGGCGCTATTCGCTGGCGCCAGCCGACCGCGGCGGGGAGTGGCTATTCCACCACGACCGCCTTTTCGATCACCACATCCTCCACCGGCACATCCTGGTGGCCCTGGCGATTGCCCGTCTTCACCCCCTTAATCTTGTTGACCACGTCCATGCCCTCGGTGACCGTGCCGAAGACGCAATAGCCCCATCCGTCCTGGCCGGGATAGTCCAAGAAGCCATTGTCGGCGACATTGATGAAGAACTGGGCACTGGCGGAATGGGGGTCCATGGTGCGCGCCATCGCGATGGTGCCGGTCTTGTTCTTGAGGCCGTTCTTGGCCTCGTTGGTGATGGACTCGCGGGTCGGCTTCTGCGCGAAGCGGGTATCCATGCCTCCGCCCTGAATCATGAAGCCATTGATAACGCGATGGAAAATCGTACCGTCGTAATGACCATCACGTACATAATCTTCAAAGTTTTTGGCGGTGATCGGGGCCTTGTCGTAGTCGAGTTCGATGGCGATATCGCCGTGGTTGGTCGTGAGTCTGATCATGGAAGCACTCTCTGGTTGGCGAGGCTAAAGGATTGGGCGCCATTCACCGTAGCGGTGATGGCAAGGTGTGAAAGGTCCAGGCACATAGCCGTTTCGGGTCTTGGCGTTCCTGTTTGCAAGATCCGTCCTGAGGGGTAACCACAGCGGACAGGCGACTGGCGTAGCGTGGGGGTGGGCAGTCCCTCCTCGCTGGCGCCGGCTCAGCCGTCGCTACGGGTGGCCTTTTCGATCACGATGGTCTCCAGGGGGACATCCTTGGGGAACATGCCCTTGCCACCGGTGGGCGTCGCGGCGATGGCATCCACCACGCTCATGCCGTCCGTGACCCGGCCAAAGACGGCATAGCCCCAACCGCGGGGCGTCTTACCGCTGTGGTCGAGAAAGGCATTGTCCTTATGATTGATGAAGAACTGGGCGGTGGCCGAATGCGGGTCGTTAGTGCGGGCCATGGCCAGGGTGCCGCGCTCGTTCTTCAGGCCGTTATCGGCCTCGTTGGGAATGGGGGCGCGCGTCTCCTTCTTCTCCAGATCGGCGGTGAATCCGCCCCCCTGGATCATGAAGTCCGGAATGACGCGGTGGAAGATGGTGCCGTCATAGAAGCCGGCATCCACGTAAGCCAGAAAATTGGCCACCGACTGGGGGGCCTGGTCCGGATAGAGTTCGATGACGATGAGGCCCTTGTTGGTCTGCAAGTTGACCTTGGGATTGGCCGCCAGGGCGGAACCGGCGAGGGTCAGGGTCAAGAGGGCAAGGCCAGCGAGCAAGAATCTCCGCATTTGGGTACTCCTGGTGGGGCGGAAGGGAGGCGGGGGATACCGCGGCATGAACTGGACCCCCATGGTAAGGGCTGGAAGGGCGCGGGAAAACCCCTTGACGCGGATTGCCGGGGATTGGCGGGGAGTGCCGGGGGGGTGATGTGGAATGCCGTAGGAGTTAGAGTGGATTGCAGGAGGATTGGAATGGATTGTTAGGGGTCGGCGCCAATTGCGAGGGATTGCTGGGGATTGCTGAGTTTGCGAGGGATTGACCTGGTCACGGTTTTCGCCTTGCCGGTGGCTCTGCTACCATCCTTAGCCCTGGCCGAGCCTCGTCCTGGTTTTCCCTTACCCCGGTCCTTCCTCCATGCTACAGATCTACAACAGCCTGACCCGCCGCAAGGCCGACTTCGTCCCCCTGGAACCCGGCAAGGTCCGCATGTACGTCTGTGGCATGACGGTCTATGACCTCTGTCACTTGGGCCATGCCCGGGTGATGGTGGTGTTCGACGTGGTTTATCGCTACCTGCGGCACCTGGGCTACGACGTGACCTATGTGCGCAACATCACCGACATCGACGACAAGATCATCAACCGCGCCAACGAGCGCGGCGAGGTCTTCAGCGACCTGACGGCACGGTTCATTCAGGCCATGCACGAAGACGCCTTGGCCCTGGGGGTGCTGCCACCCACGGAGGAACCCCGGGCGACCGCCCATATCGATGAGATCCTGGCCATGATCCAGACCCTCATCGCCAAGGGCCATGCCTATGCCGCCGACAATGGTGACGTCTACTATGCCGTGGCCAGCTTCCCCGGCTATGGCCGCCTGTCCGGCAAGGACCCGGCGGACCTGCGGGCCGGGAGTCGCGTCGAGCCCGGCGAGGCCAAGCGCGACCCCCTCGACTTCGCCCTGTGGAAGGCCGCCAAGCCCGGTGAGCCCGCCTGGGACTCCCCCTGGGGCCCCGGTCGCCCCGGCTGGCATATCGAATGCTCCGCCATGTCCACCTGCGCCCTGGGCAATCATTTCGACATCCACGGCGGGGGGGCCGACCTCCAGTTCCCCCATCACGAGAACGAGATCGCCCAGTCCGAAGGCGCGACCGGCGAGCCCTTCGTCGAGGTCTGGATGCACAACGGTTTCGTGCGCGTCAACGAAGAGAAGATGTCCAAGTCCCTAGGCAACTTCTTCACCGTCCGCGAGATCCTGGAACGCTACCGGCCGGAGGAGGTGCGCTACTTCATCCTCACCAGCCACTATCGCAGCCCCCTCAATTATGACGAGGAGCATCTGGAACAGGCTCGCGGGGCCTTGACGCGCTTTTATACCGCCTTGCGCGGACTGCCTGCGATCACCCCCGCTACCGGAGCCAAGGTTGTCGCGATAACCCCCACCACCTCCAGCACCTCCAACATACCGGCCACCCCATTCTCTGTGGCTACCCCGGCCGCCACGGCCAATCCAGTCCTCGCCGATACCCCGGCCACCACGGCCTCCCCAGTCGTCGCGGCGGACCCCCAGTTCCGAACGCGCTTCACCGCCGCCATGGACGACGACTTCAATACCCCCGAGGCCCTGGCGGTCCTGTTTGACCTGGCCCGGGAACTCAACCGGGCCCGCGGCGAGGATGATCCCCGGGCGACTAGTCTGGCCGCCGAACTGCGTGATCTGGGCGGGGTGATGGGCCTGCTGCGGGATGACCCCGAGGCCTATCTGCGAGGTGGCGCCACGACGGCCGGACTCAGCGATGCCGCCATCGCCAATCTCATCCAGTGCCGAACCACCGCCCGACAGGCCCGGAACTGGGCCGAGGCCGACCGCCTGCGCGATGAACTCCAGGCGGTGGGCATCCTGCTGGAAGATGGCCCCGCCGGCACGACCTGGCGGCGGGGCTAGGGCAGGGTGGGGGCCTTTCAGTCAGGCCCGGGCAACCTCGAGGGCTACCACACCGGCAAGCCCTCGAACCGGCACGCTCCCCCTGGCTGCCGGCAAGGGGCTGAGGACAAAACCCAGGCCACCGACCTCCGGTGTGGCCTCAACCCGCTACGTGCAGCCTGGCCGCCTGCAAGGTGTTCTCGAGCAGGCTGGCGATGGTCATCGGACCCACGCCGCCCGGGACCGGTGTGATCCAGGAGGCCCGCTCGGCCACCGCCGCAAAGTCCACGTCGCCCACCAGGGAACCCGCCGCGGTGCGGTTGATGCCGACATCGATGACGATAGCCCCCTCCTTGATCCAATCCCCCTGCACGAAGTGAGGCCGGCCGACGGCGGCCACCACCAGATCGGCATTGATGATCTTCCCCGGCAGGTCCCGGGTGCGACTGTGGCAGACGCTTATGGTGCAGCGCGCCGCCAGCAGTTCCAGAGCCATGGGGCGGCCGACGATATTGGACTGGCCGATGATGAGGGCGTCGAGGCCCTCCAGGTTGCGACCGGTGCGCGCCAGCAGCGTCATCACCCCCTTGGGCGTGCAGGGGCGCAGCAGGGGCATCCGCAAGGTCAACCGCCCGACGTTATAGGGATGGAAGCCATCCACGTCCTTGGTCGGCAGGATGCGCTCGATGACCTGCTCCTCGTCGATATGGGCGGGCAGGGGCAACTGGACCAGGATACCGTCGATTGCCTCCCGGCCATTGAGGTCGTCGATCAGCGCCAGCAGCTCCGCGGCGGGCGTGTCAGGTGGCAACTGGTGCAGCTCGGAAAAAAAACCCACCTCGGCGCAGGCCGCCCGCTTATTGCGCACGTAAACCTGCGAGGCCGCGTTGTCACCCACCAACACCACCGCCAGCCCCGGTTGCCGTTTGCCTGCCGCCACCAGGGCCTCGACCTGGGTCTTGATGTCGGCGCGAATCTCCGCCGCGGTGGCCTTGCCGTCGAGAATCTGGGCACTCATGGGTTCTACCTGGGTTCAGAGGGATGAGGGCAAAATCATAGCCACCTCCCGGGCCAATGCAACCCGTGGCGGCAAAAAACCCGCGGCCCCGATTGACGGCAAAAACGGCCTTGCGTATGATGCTGAGTCTTCGGTTTCTGGACCCAGTCCGAAAGCGGGGTATAGCGCAGCCTGGTAGCGCGCCTGCTTTGGGAGCAGGATGTCGGGGGTTCAAATCCCTCTACCCCGACCACCTTCCCTAGCGAACTTCAAAGCCCCGGTAGCTCAGCCGGATAGAGCAACGGCCTTCTAAGCCGTGGGTCGGGGGTTCGAGTCCCTCCCGGGGTGCCAAATCGGCTTCCGAGAGTGACCACGGCACTGATCGCTTGGAAGCAGCTAGCAGGGATATCGGTTTAGATGGTGGACGTAGCTCAGTTGGTAGAGCACAGGATTGTGGCTCCTGCGGTCGTGGGTTCGATTCCCATCGTCCACCCCAAAATGATATTATCTCGCCCGCTTTTGGGCCGTTAGCTCAGCTGGTAGAGCAGTGGACTCTTAATCCATTGGTCGAAGGTTCGAATCCTTCACGGCCCACCAATAAAATCAAAGGTTTATCGAGCGATCGGTAAGCCTTTTGTGTTTGTTGCCTCCCCGTGTAACTGCTGGTGTAAGCAAATCTGCGCAATGCGGATGGATGCCGATCAGCCACTTCACCCCGCGCGTTCAGCCAACCACCTTGCTTTTCTGCTTGCACCCCCCCTGGCCATTGTGGGTTTTCATCCCGCACAAAGGTTTTTGTTACGATAGACAAAGTAGGCAATGGTTGCCTTGTGGTGACCCAGGCTGGTCGATATCCCTTCAGCTCTCAGGTAGCCAAGGGCAGGTGTGAATGGACCCGGAGCACTCTCAACGCTTGAGCTGGAGCCCCTGAGACCACAGCAAGACGGGAACCTCTGGAGATGAGGTGGGGTCCATGACGGTTTGTACTTCCTCGGCATTTGGACCAAGCCAATGGAACTTCGCTGGTATCCCCGTTACGCGATCGATCTGCCGGCCAAGCTGGTCACCACCGTGGGGTCCCGCCCTGTCCCCTGCCGTATCAGGAAATACAGCATGGGCAGCTTCTACCTGGCCTCCAACGTCCCTTTGAGACGCCATCAACTGATCGCGGTCCATCCGCAGCGGGTGCATGACTCTCCGTGGGTTGTCTAGGGCCTGGTGATCCATGTCCAGGAGGATGGCGCAGGGATCGAGGTGGCGGACCACAACTGGCCAAAGCAAGTCCCCTTCAGCGAATGGTTGGCCATGACCCAGCACCGTCCAGCTGCCTTGGATTGCGGTAACTGGAATAGCTGAAAGAACCACTAGAAGCCCGGCAATGAGCACTGCCAGGGACCCCTTCATCGATAAAACCCGTGTTGAGTTCGGCCCTGCCGTCGGCATGAGGACCCCAGCGGCGGGTAACGCCCCTTGGCTTACGCTATCGGTCAACGGGTTCCCAAGAGGAGGGTGGAACCATCTTGGAGTCGGCGGTGAGCAGCCAAAGTCTGAAGTGTCACCTAAGTCACTGAAGTGGACCTATGAGAGGTAGTTTTCCCCAGCTTCTGTGGATAACTCTGTCGATAAACGTTGTTCATTGCCCCGCAGGGCGCATCCGCTAAGGGCTGGTGCGGTTCTGGCCACTCACTGGCCACTCTGGTGAACTCAAACAATTACAGGGGATTAGGTAACAACCCAAAACCCTGCTAGCCCTCTCTTGACATCTCCAACGCCTTTTGGTGAACCCTGTGCGCAATTTGCGATTACGGTTGCCTAGCCAGCAGGCCCTGGTAAGTTGTGTGATACCAGCTATAGAGCGCCCTCCATTCCGGAGTCTGAATGCTTGAGTTCCTCATTGTACAGTGTGCGGTCACGGGCTCGCACCGGCACCGTGGGGATGGGCGCGACGGGGTTGGTCTGGATCTCGAAGGGGATGAAGTGGCTGGAGACATTGGCAACGAAGGGCGCCTTGATTGCCAGCGCATAGGCGGCATGCAGAACTGACGGACATAGCCGCTGGTGCGTTCCTTACCGGCCTCCGCCACCTTGCACAACATGGCTGCCACCTGATGGGCCGTGACCTGATTGGCGGGCAGTGTGGCGACCTCCGGCCAGGCGCCGAGGATGTGGACCTTGAAGATGGACTTGACCTGGTTGGCGCTCTTCACCTTGCCGGCCGTGCGCAAGTGGGTCCCGTAAAGCTCTCCCAACTGGCTTAAGAGTTGGTGCTGAGACAACCTTTACCGCCTAACGAGGTAGTCGGTCTTAGCTCCCAAGATATTATTGCTGCCAGGACGGAGGAAATAGGGAGAAAGCTTAGTTGATGGGTAAAACGAGAAAAGGGCTTTTCGGCCCTTTGGTGTTTCTCGATAAGTCTTTGTTTTGATTGGCGCGCCCGGAGAGATTCGAACTCCCGACCCTCTGGTTCGTAGCCAGATACTCTATCCAACTGAGCTACGGGCGCTTGAGTAAAGTCAGCATTATCCCGATGGCATCCGGGGCCGTCAAGTATCTATCCCGCCATGGCCTCCTATAGCTTCCCATGGCTTTCGCCGGCATCCTGGCAGCTGCCTCCAGGGGAAAAGGCCTTTGTGGGCTATGGACCCGGTGTAGGGAATGGACCCTGAGAGGAGGCTTCGCTACCATGCAGCCCTTGCGGACCACACCCAGGGGTGCCCTGTGCAGATTCCCTCTCTTCCCGCCGAGCATTGCGTCGTTATCCTCGGCGCCAGCCCCAAGCCGGCGCGCTATGCCTATCAGGCCCTGCGCTTGCTGGACGACATGGGCTATCGGGTGATACCCATCCATTCCAATTTTGAGCGCATCGATGAGATCCCGGTGGTGGATCGGTTGGCCAACATCCAGGAACCGGTTCATACCCTGACCCTCTATGTGGGTCCCGAGCGCAGCCAAGGCCTGATCGGGGACATCGTCGCCCTCCGGCCCGGGCGGGTGATCTTCAATCCCGGCACCGAGTCCCCCGCCTTGGAAGCGGCCCTGAGCGCCGCGGGGATCCCCAGCGAGCGCGCCTGTACCCTGGTTTTGCTGCGTACCGGCCAGTTTTAGTCGCTTCGCGGCTGGAATCGCCATGAGTTATCTCGACCACATTCAGGCCTGCAACCGCTGGAATCCCGCCCAGTTCGTCCCCTTCCGCGTCGATGGGGAGCGGGTGGGTCTGATCCGCCGCGACTTTTTGCCCCACTTACAGAAGTGGCCACAAGTCTTTGCCTGGTCCGAGACGGGGGTCGAGTGGGTTCACCCGGCCACCGACCTGGAGGACCGTTCGCGAATCCTGCATGATCTCCTCGAAGCACTTCACGGCCGGGGCCTGATTGGGCACCTTCACGGGGAGCGTTATCCGGTCGCGGGCGCGGATCGCCTCCGACCGCGCTTGCTTGTCGACCGGTCCGCGGCGCCCTATTTTGGGATTCGGGCTTACGGCCAACACCTCAACGGCTTTGTGCGTGATGGAAAGGGGTACAAGTTGTGGGTGGCCCGGCGCGCCGCCAATCGCCGCGTCTTTCCTGACCATCTGGATCACCTCGCCGCCGGTGGCCTGCCCTGGGGCTTGGATCTGACGGCGAATATCCGCAAGGAGTGTCACGAAGAAGCCGGCATCCCAGAGACCCTCTCTTCGCGGGCAATCCCGGTGGGCGCCATCACCTATTGCGTCGACGGCCGGCATGGCCTCAAGCCGGACGTCATGTACTGCTACGACCTGGAGGTACCGGCGGATTTTCAGCCGGTGAACACGGATGGCGAGGTGGCGAGTTTTGAACTCTGGCCCATTGAGCGGGTGATGGACACGGTGCGCACGACGGCGGAGTTCAAGCTCAACTGCAATCTGGTGATTATCGATTTTTGTATCCGGCATGGCTTCATTGGCCCGGACGAACCGGATTATCTGGACCTCGTGCGCGGGCTGAGATCGCCCTTGCCGTAAGATCCCTGTCTCCTGAAGCCCCCTTCCCGATCATGACCGCATTATCGTTTCCAAACCGCCGCTTAACGCCCACCGTGTCCGTCGGCGGGGTCCACATCGGCGGTGGCGCCCCCGTGGTCGTCCAGTCCATGACCAACACGGATACGGCCGATGTCGCCGCCACCGTACGCCAGGTGGCGGAACTCGCCCGGGCGGGCTCCGAACTGGTGCGCATCACCGTCAACAACGAGGCCGCCGCCCGGGCCGTGCCGCTGATCCGCGAGGCCCTGGACGCCCAGGGGCTGGATGTCCCCCTGATCGGCGACTTCCACTTCAATGGCCACCGGCTGCTGACCGACTACCCTGAATGCGCCCAGGCCCTGGCCAAGTACCGCATTAATCCGGGTAACGTCGGGCGGGGCGAAAAGCGCGACAGTCAGTTTGCCACCCTCATCGAGTTGGCCATCCGCCATGACCGGCCGGTGCGGATCGGCGTCAACTGGGGCAGCCTGGACCCGGAACTGGTGGCGCGACTCATGGACGCCAACGCCCGCCTGAGCCAGCCGGCGCCGGTCCAGGAGGTGACTTACGAGGCCATGGTCCAGTCCGCCCTGGACAGTGCCCGGCAGGCCGAGGCGATCGGACTGCCGGCGGAGCGCATCGTTCTCTCGTGCAAGATGAGTGGGGTCCAGGACCTGATCACCGTTTATCGCCGACTGGCGGCGCGGGGCAATTTCGCCTTGCACCTGGGCCTGACCGAGGCCGGGATGGGCGCCAAGGGGATCGTTGCCTCCACCGCGGCCCTGGCGGTGCTGCTCCAGGAGGGCATTGGCGACACCATCCGCGTCTCCCTGACCCCCGAGCCCGGCGCCCCGCGTCAGCGGGAGGTCGAGGTCGCCCAGGAGATCCTCCAGGCCCTGGAGCTGCGGGCCTTCGCGCCGCAGGTCACCGCCTGTCCGGGTTGCGGCCGTACCACCAGCACCGCCTTCCAGCAATTGGCCCTGGATGTCCAGAATCACCTGCGGGAGCGCTTGCCGGCGTGGCGCCAGCGCTACCCGGGGGTGGAGACCCTGCGGGTGGCGGTGATGGGCTGCGTGGTCAATGGTCCCGGGGAGAGCAAGAACGCGGATATCGGCATCAGCCTTCCCGGCAATGGGGAAAGGCAAGCCGCCCCGGTCTATGTCGACGGGGAAAAGGTGGCCACCCTCAAGGGCGAGGGGATCTCGGCGGATTTCATCGATATGGTTGACCGTTACGTGACGGAGCGGTTCGGCGGCTCCTGAAGGCGTTTAGACCCTTCACCGGGCACTCATACACCTCGCATTTCGGTTTTCGGCGGCGAGGGGGAGGGTCGGGGGGTGCCTGGTGGGGGTGTCGACCGCGAGGAGGGCGTCGTCAAGCCTACAGGGACCTCTTGTCGGTGGTCCCCCCCCGCCAGAAGCCACCCGACTGGGAAAAATCGAAACTTGATGCCTGACATCCACACATCCCTCGTCAAGCACCCGTCGGCTTCATCCGGGCATGATCGATACTACCCGATGGTGGAAGTCGGGCGAGTCCGGCGGCACTGGTAACCCCTCGGCGTTGGCATATTGGGCGACAGCGACAATCAGGGGGGGGAGGCCCGGGGCGGCGATGCGACATTGCTGACCATCCTCCGCCATCTCGGGATGGCGCAGGGCCTCGGCCATTTGCCGGGCGGCGGGGGCCGGGCCCTGGTGACGATAGAGGGCCTCGTTGAGCAGAATGGCCGTTCGGGAGTCCACCCGCAGGATGCAGTGGCTGGCGTCGTCTGGCCCCTTGATCAGACCGCTGTAAGAGCGGGTCTTGCCGGTGCTGGAACCCCACTGGGGGGCCAGGTCCCGTAGAAAGGCGATCAGGCCAAGATCCACGATCAGGGCGTTGGCCACCGCCCGCAGGCAACGGCTGTCCGCCGCCGCCAGGCTCGCGTTATCCATGGGGACTCCTCGTTTTCATCGGGCAGCGTGGGCTGCGGGACGGTAGCACCAGGCCTAGCCCTTGCCGCGTGACTTTTTCTTTGCGGACTTCACCTTGCCAGCCTTCTGGTCGCCGTTGTCTTTCGGAGGCGCCGCCGCGGGGTCGGAGCCCGCTGGGCCCTTGGCGCCCTTGCCGTTTCCCTGCTTGCCGTTCCCCTGCTTGCCGTTGTCCGAGTTATCGGTGGCTTCCTTACCGTTGGCCTCCTGCCCCTTTCCGGGCCGTTTGCCGCAGGGCAGATAGCCCCCGGGGTCGGCAAAGCTGCCGTCCTGAAGGGCGTTGCGAATGGCGTCGCGCAGGGTGGTGAGGACCTTGATGCGGGCGAAGGGCTTGTCGTCGGCCTCCACCAGGGTCCAGGAGGCGGACTCGGTGCTGGTGTAGACCACCATGTCGTTGACGGCGATGCGATATTGGGGGGCCTTGTCGCGGTTGCGCCAGTCCTCGTCCGTAATCTTGTATTGCTTGTAGGGCACGGCCTCCCGGTCCTTGAAGCGGCGCAACTGCTCCTCGTCGCTGACCTGGAGCCAGAACTTGCACAGGATCACGCCGCTCTCAACCAGTTGCTCCTCGAACTGGTTGATCTCGTCGTAGGCCCGACGCCATTCCGCCTCGGTGGCGAAGCCTTCGATGCGCTCCACCAGCACCCGGCCATACCAGGAGCGGTCAAAGATAGTGATAAAGCCGGAGCGGGGGATGTGCCGCCAGAAGCGCCATAGATAATGGTGGGCATTTTCCTCGTCGGTGGGGGCGGCGATGGGAATGGCACGGTAGAGGCGGGCATCAATGGCGTTGGTGAAGCGGCGGATGGCGCCGCCCTTGCCACCGGCGTCGGCGCCCTCGAAGACGATGACCAGGGAGCGGCGACGGTTGTAGGCCTCCCAGCACAGGCCGTTGATTTCCTGCTGCAGCTTGGTTAGTTCACTGCGGTAGATGTCTTGGGCAAGCTTTTGCTCCAGGTCCAGGTGGTCAAGTACCGTGATCTGGGCCTCGGGGGTTGCGGGGAGTTCCAGTTGGCCGGCGGTATGGGGCGGCTCGATGGGCGGTGGCTCGCTCAGGCGCTGCTTGATGGCCTGGAGCAGGGTCTTGCCCATCGTCAAGTCGCGGTAGCGGCGGTCCCCGGCCTCGATCAGGTACCAAGGCGAGATGCCGCGATCCGTATGGCGGATCATGCGCTCGGCGACGTACTCGAAATGGGCGTAATGCTCCTTCTGCCTGCCTTTCTGGGGGGTCATCTTCCAGCGGCTACGGTCATCGCGCTTCAGTTCGCGCAGGCGCGCGTCCTGTTCGGCCTCGGCGAGATGAAACCAGAACTTGACGATCAGGGCGCCGTCCTGGATCAGCATCCGCTCGAAGTCGACGATGCGGTTGAGTTCACCATCCAGTTCGGCGTCGTTGCACAGGTTGTGGACCCGGTGCTCCAGGGGGGCCAGGTACCAGCCGCCAAAGAGGATCGCCATCTCACCCCGGGGGGGCAGGGAGCGCCAGAAGCGCCAGTAGCGCGGGCGCTGACGCTCTTCGTCGGTCTCGTCCCAATAGGCGAAGGACTGGAGGCCGCGGGCGTCGAGCCATTCATGGAGGCGGTTGACCACCTCGCCCTTGCCGGCCCCCTCGACCCCGGCGATGAGGATGACGACGGGGATGTCGGTCTGGCGCAGTTCGCGCTGAACTTGGAGCAATTCGGTGCGCAGCACCTCCTGTTCGGTATTGAAGGACTCCTTGTCGACCTTGCGGCCAAGCTTGATGGCTTCGAACATGCCGTTTCCCCCCTACTGGTAGATGAAGATTCTCCCCCTGAGGTAGCCGAATACGGCTGCGGGCGATCAGGATGGGCGTCAGCGGAAGGTTGTCATCAGCATTGTTCCGCGGAGGGTGATTTTGCTGCCGATTATCCGCGTTTGTCGATAGGGGATGACGGGATGGCGGTTGCGGTGCGTCGACAATACCCTTCAGGCGGGGTCGGTGCGGCTGGCGATCGGGCGGGGCCGACCATCGGCGGCCACCGCCACATAGGTGATGTTGGCATTGGCGACGTGATGGTGGCTGTCGGGGTCCATCTCCCGCCGGGCCCAGGCGGCGATCTCCACCCTGACCGAGGTGGTGCCCTGGCGCTGGACCCGGGCGTAGATCTCCACGATGTCGCCCACCGCCACCGGGGAGACGAAGCGGAATTCGTTGACGGCGACGGTGACGACCCGCCCCGCCGCGGCCTGGACCGCGACCGTCGCCCCGGCGATGTCCGCCTGGGACATAAGCCAGCCACCAAAGATGTCGCCCGCGGCGTTGGTGTCGGCAGGCATGGCCATCACGCGGATGGCCAGACGCCATTTAGCGGGATCGGTTTCGTCGAAGAGGTGGGGATCGATCATGGCTGGGGTCCTGCCTAGGGCGGATGATGGGCAAATGGTAAACTTTTTCCGGGCAACTCGGGGTCTTTGGCTGAGGGCTGCCCGATGTCCTGTCTTCTCCCTGCCGGGGACTATCGCCCATGTCGAGTACTGATGCCGTGGTCACTGGGGGTGCCTCCTGGGGAACCGCCCTGCGATCCCTGTTGGACCGCCGGGTCCTGGCCATGTTTTTCCTTGGCTTTTCGGCCGGGATTCCCCTGCTGCTGATCTTTTCCTCCCTGTCGCTGTGGCTCCGCGAGGCCGGCGTGGACCGGGGGGCGGTGACCTTCTTCAGTTGGGCGGCCCTCGGCTATTCCTTCAAGTTCGTCTGGGCGCCGCTGGTCGACCATGTCCCCTGGCCCTTTCTGACCCGCTGGCTGGGGCGGCGCCGGGCCTGGTTGCTGGTGGCGCAACTCGCCATCGTGACGGCCATTCTGCTGATGGCGGCCATCGACCCGGCCCAGGGGGGCGCCAGCCTGACCTCCATGGCCCTGGCGGCGGTGCTGCTGGGGTTTTCGGCGGCGACCCAGGACATCGTCATCGACGCCTATCGCATCGAGGCGGCGGAGAGTCGCCTTCAGGCCCTGATGTCGGCCACCTATATCGCGGGTTACCGGGTGGGGATGGTGGTCGCCGGTGCCGGGGCACTGTTCCTGGCCGCCGCCCTGGGCACGACGGCGGAGCACTACGTCTACGACGCCTGGCGCTGGACTTACGTCGCCATGGCCGGGACCATGGGGGTGGGCATCCTCACCACCCTGCTGATCCCGGAGCCGGCGGGGACGCGGGCGACGGGCCGACGCCACGGGGCCTGGGACTATGTCCGGCTGCTCCTCGTCTTCGCGGGCGGGGCCAGCGCCTTCGTCGGGGCCTTCTTCCTCAGCGGCGACACCTTTGCCGCCTGGCGGTCGGTAGCGGGGGAGGGGCCCCTGATCGGCTTTGTCGTCGAGGCCCTGCACTTTCTGCTGGCGATCCTGGCCGCGGGCCTCACCGGCTGGCTGTTGGTGCGACTCCGGCTGGTGGACCCGGACATGGCCAGCGAGTTGTGGGTGGCCCCGGTGCTGGATTTCTTCGACCGTTACGGTGTCCGTACCGCCCTGCTCCTCCTGGCCCTGATCGGCCTCTACCGTATCTCCGACGTGGTGCTGGGGGTCATCGCCAATGTCTTCTATCAGGACCTGGGTTTCACCAAGACCCAGATCGCCACCGCGGTAAAGACCTTCGGCGTGATCGTCAGCATCGCCGGGGGTCTGCTGGGGGGGCTCATGGCGGCCCGCTTTGGGGTCATGCGCATCCTCATGCTGGGCGCCATCCTGTCGGCGGCGACCAATCTGGTCTTCGTCTGGCTGGCCTGGGCGGGCAGCGACGCCGCCATCCTCTACCTGGCGGTGGGCGCGGACAACCTGGCGGCGGGGCTGGCCAGCGCCGCCTTCGTCGCCTTTCTGTCGAGCCTCACCAGCGTGAGCTTCACCGCGGTCCAGTACGCCATCTTCAGTTCCCTCATGACCCTGCTGCCCAAGGTCCTGGGGGGCTACTCGGGCACCATGGTTGAGGCTATCGGCTATCCCCGCTTTTTCATCCTGACGACCCTGATCGGCCTACCCGTGCTCCTGCTCGTTTGGCTCGCCGGGCGGCTTTTGCCACCCGGACAAGGGACCATGACCTGAGGTCCTAGCCTGGGAAACCTTGAGACGATGGGCGATAGCTATAAAATGGGTCGATCGGCCCATCCGCGAAGCAAATCGGGATTGCTGCGCCGCATCAGATGTGCGATTGTTACAAAGTTTGACGAATCGGGAGGTTGCGGCGGGGCGACGTGGTGCCAGCCCTCAGCCGTCCCCCCATGGGGTAGCCTGTACCCCGGGGTTTGCGTTGAAAACCGGAAAGTGATGATGATTACCACCCAAAAACGACCTTTCTTTTTGAACTTGCTGGTCATCCGGCTCCCGGTGGCGGGGGTCATGTCCATCGGTCACCGTATCAGTGGCGTTGCCATGGTCGCCACCCTGCCATACTTCGTCTATCTGCTGGCCCTATCGGTCGCCGGGCCGGCGGGCTTCGAGGCGGCGGCGCAACTTGTATCCGGCTGGCTCTTCAAGGCCTTCCTCTTCCTGTTCCTCTGGGCGCTGATGCATCACTTCCTGGCGGGCATCCGCTATCTGATGCTGGACATCGACATCGGCATCGAGAAACCGGTCTATCGGCAGACCGCCTGGGCCGTTCTCGTCGCCGCACCCGTTCTCGCCCTCATCCTCCTGGGAGCATTGTCATGAGTCGCCAAGCCTCGGGATTTCGCGCCTGGGTCTACCAGCGCATCACCGCCGTCCTCCTGCTGCTGTTCTTCGTCTATCTCCTGTCGACCCTGTCCTTCGCCCCACCCGCTGACTTCGTGGCCTGGGTGGAATGGTTGAGTCAGCCGCTGGTCCGGATCGGCCTGCTGATCTTCGTCGGCGCCCTGCTGCTCCACTCCTGGGTGGGGGTGCGCGACGCCATTATCGACTATGTCCATCCCCTGGGCCTGCGTATCACGGCTCTGACCCTACTGGCCCTCTGGCTCATCGGCACCGGTCTCTGGGTCCTCACAATCCTTGGCTGAGGCGCCTGGCCTCAACAGGAACCTGTCGGCCCGGCCTTGTGATCGGGAGGGGTTGAGGCATCCGCCTTTGATTAAGCGTCAGGCCATCAGGCCAGGATGCTAAACCCGACCCTTAACACGACCAGGAACCCGACTAGTTACCCTTAACCCGATACGGAATGGCCTCGATGCGCCCCGGTTGCCGACCCCGGGATCATCGGCATCGGGCCGCGGCGAGAACTGTTTTCGAGAACATCATGTCACTGAATAGAAGAAACTTCGACGCCCTCATCATCGGCGCCGGCGGCGCCGGGCTGAACGCGGCGATCCAGTTGGCCAACGCCGATCTGCGCGTGGCCGTGGTCTCCAAGGTCTTCCCGACCCGCTCCCATACCGTTGCCGCCCAGGGGGGCGTCAACGCGGCCCTGGCCAACGTCCTGCCGGACAACTGGCACTGGCACATGTTCGATACCGTCAAGGGCTCGGACTACCTGGGCGACCAGGACGCCATCGAGTTCATGTGCCGCGAGGCCATCCCCACCGTCTATGAGCTGGAGCACAACGGCGTGCCCTTCTCCCGCCTGGACAACGGCAAGATCTACCAGCGGCCCTTCGGCGGCCAGAGCCAGAACTTCGGCGGCGACCAGGCCGCCCGCACCTGCGCCGCGGCGGACCGCACTGGTCACGCCATCCTCCACACCCTCTATCAGCAGAACCTGCGCGCCAAGACCCACTTCTTCGACGAGTTCTTCGCCCTGGATCTGGTCAGGGACGCCGAGGGCGTGGTCTGTGGCGCCCTGGTCCTGGAGATCGAGACCGGCGAGCCCCTGCTCATCGAGGCCAAGTGCACCCTGCTGGCCACCGGCGGCTGCGGCCAGGTGTTCCGCACCACCTCCAACGCCCACATCAACACCGGCGACGGCATGGCCATGGCCCTGCGTGCCGGCGTGCCCCTGATGGACATGGAGTTCTATCAGTTCCACCCCACCGGCATCGCCGGCAAGGGCATGCTCATCACCGAGGGCGTGCGCGGCGAGGGCGGTTATCTGCTCAACGGCCGCGGCGAGCGCTTCATGGAGCGCTACGCCCCCAAGGCCAAGGACCTGGCCAGTCGCGACGTCGTCGCCCGCTCCATCGTCACCGAGGTCAAGGAGGGGCGGGGCGCCGGACCCAAGGGTGATCATGTCCTGCTCAAGCTGGACCACCTGGGCGAGAGCGTCATCGCCAAGCGCCTGCCCGGCATCCGCGAGAGCGCCCGGATCTTCGCCGGCGTCGACCCGGTGGTGGAGCCCATCCCGGTCTTCCCCACCGCCCACTATGTCATGGGCGGCATCCCCACCGACCGCTTCGGCCGCGTGGTCATGCCCGTGGGCAGTGGCGAGGAGGCCATGCCCGGGCTCTACGCCGCCGGCGAGTGCGCCTGCGCCTCGGTCCATGGCGCCAATCGCCTCGGGGGCAATTCCCTGCTCGACATCCTGGTGTTTGGCCGCCTGGCGGGCAAGAACATCATCGATTACGTCAAGGATAACCCCTTCCATCGCGACATCGACCCCTCCAGCCTGGATTACGCCGTGGGGCGCCTCAAGCGTTGGGACCAGCATGGCAAGGGCCCCAGCGTCCACGAGACCCGCGAAAAGCTGACCCGCTGCATGGAGGACCACGCTGGCGTCTTCCGCACCGAGGAGATCATGGCCGAGGGTCTGGAGAAGATGAAGGAGATCCGCGCCGAGATGCCCGATGTGCGCCTCACCGACCACTCCAGGGTCTTCAACACCGCGCGCATCGAGGCCCTGGAGCTCGAGAACCTGCTCGACGTCGGCATGGCCCTGGCCGCCTCCGCCCTTTACCGCCAGGAGAGCCGTGGCGCCCATTCCCGCCCCGACTACCCCAAGCGCGACGACGTCAACTGGCTGAAGCATACCCTCTACTTCTTGGAGGGTGACCGCCTCGACTACAAGCCGGTGCGTACCAAGCCGCTGACGGTCGAGAGCTTCCCGCCCAAAGAGCGCGTCTACTGAGCCAGGCCGAGGGATGACAACCATGAAATTCCGTGTATATCGCTACGATCCCGAGTCGGGGCAGAAGCCCCACATGCAGGATTACGACATCGAGACCTTCCGCGGCATGATGCTGCGTGATGCCCTCAAGGCCATCAAGGCCCAGGACGAGACCTTCGCCTTCCGCCACTCCTGCGGCGAGGGCGTGTGCGGTTCCGATGGCGTCAACGTCAACGGCACCAACAAACTGGCCTGCGTCACCCCCATCGCCGACCTCAAGGAACCGGTCGAGGTGCGCCCCTTCCCCGGCCGCCCGGTCATCCGCGACCTGGTGGTGGACATGACCCAGTTCTATGAGCAGTACAAGGCTATCGAGCCCTGGCTCAAGCGCAAGGAGCCCACCCCGGAGCAGGAGATCCTTCAGTCCCCGGCGGACAGGGACAAGTTGGACGGCCTCTACGAGTGCATCATGTGCGGCTGCTGCTCCACCTTCTGCCCCTCCTTCTGGTGGAACCCGGAGAAGTTCCTCGGGCCCCAGGCCCTGCTCTCCGCCTGGCGCTTCCTCGCCGACAGCCGCGACCAGGCCAAGGACGAGCGCCTGGACTTCCTGGAAGGGCCCTACAAGCTGTTCCGTTGCCACAGCATCATGAACTGCGTCGAGGTCTGCCCCAAGGGCCTCAATCCCACCAAGGCCATTGGCCACATCAAGGAATTGATGCTAAAGAAAGCAGTCTGAGCGCCTTCCGTTCCTGCCCGACGGCGGCCCCCATGCCGTGATTGGCATGGGGGCTCCACCCACCAAGGCCATCGGCAGGCGCCTGGTGCTTTCTGCTGAAATGCCCTACCTGACCTGCCTGCCCTGCCGTGATGCCCCTCGTCGCCCCTCCTGGCGCGCTTGAGCTTTAAGCCCTGGCTATCCCGTCACGCCTCCCCGCAGGGCACGCCTGCCCCTTTTTGTAACCCCCTTTCCGACGCCTGCTTTCGATTGCCGGCCCGCCCCCGGGCTTTTGCTAGAATGCTCGCCTTTCCCGTCCTGTCCGTTGATTGCCATGACCGTCCGTACCCGTTTCGCCCCGTCACCCACCGGCTATCTGCATGTCGGTGGCGCCCGTACCGCCCTCTTCTCCTATCTCTTTGCCCGGCGCCACGGGGGGCGCTTCATCCTGCGGATCGAGGATACGGACCTGGAGCGGTCGACGGCGGAGTCTGTCAACGCCATCCTGGAGGGCATGGCCTGGCTGGGGCTGGACTACGACGAGGGGCCCTTCTACCAGACCCAGCGCTTCGACCGTTACAACGCCGTCATCGACGAGTTGCTCGCCAAGGGCCTGGCCTACCGCTGCGATTGCCCCAAGGAGCGCCTGGATACCCTGCGCGAGGAGCAGATGGCGGCCAAGCTCAAGCCGCGCTACGACGGTCGCTGTCGCAGCCACGAGGTCGACCCCGGCCAGCCCCACGTCATCCGCTTCCGCAACCCGGAGAGCGGGGTCGTGGTGGTGGACGACCTGATCCGCGGGCGCATGAGCTTCGACAACGCGGAACTGGACGACCTCATCATCCGCCGCACGGATGGCGCCCCGACCTACAACCTGTCGGTGGTGGTGGACGACGCCGACATGGGCATCACCCATGTCATCCGCGGCGACGATCACATCAACAATACCCCCCGCCAGATCAACATCCTGCGCGCCCTGGGCAAGGAGGTCCCCCGTTACGCCCATGTGCCCATGATCCTGGGCGAGGACGGGGCGCGTCTGTCCAAGCGCCATGGGGCGGTCAGCGTGGTCGCCTACCGCGATCAGGGCTATCTGCCCGAGGCATTGCTCAATTACCTGGTGCGCCTGGGCTGGTCCCATGGCGATCAGGAGATCTTCTCCCTCGACGAGATGGTCGCCCTCTTCGACATCGGCCAGGTCAATAAGGCCGCGGCGGCCTTCGATACCGACAAGCTGGACTGGCTCAACCAGCACTACATCCAGCACGCCGACCCCAAGCGCATCGCCCACCTGTTGCGACCCCACCTGGGCGACCTGGGCATCGACCCCGCCGAGGGCGCCGACCTCCTGGCGGTGGTCAAGGCCCAGGCGGCCCGGGCCAAGACCCTGGTGGAGCTGGCGCGGATCAGCGCCTTCGTCTACCGCGATTTTGAGGACTACGACGAGGCCGCGGCCAAGAAGCACCTGCGCCCGGCGGCGGAGGAGCCCCTGGCCAGCCTGCGGACGGAACTGGACATGCTGGCCCTGGAGGACTGGGAGCCGGGGACCCTGGAGCACGTGGTTCACCGGGTGGCGGAGGAGTTGGACCTGAACCTGGGCAAGGTCGCCCAGCCCCTGCGCGTCGCCGTGGTCGGCCGCGCCGCCTCGCCGGGGATCGATATCACCCTGACCCTGGTCGGCAAGGAGGCGACCCTGCGCCGTATCGACCGGGCCCTGGACCATATCCGCCGGCTACGGGCGGAGGGTTGAGGGAGCCACGACACACAGTTTTCGGCCTCGCTAGGGAGGGTCGGGTGGCGTCTGGCGGGGGTGTCAACCGCAGGGATGCGGTTGCCAAGCCTACAGGGATGTATTCACGGCGTCCCCCGCCAGACGCTACCCGACCCGGAAAATTTCTGGCCCCGGGTTTTAAGGCCGCCAGAAGGCCGGGGCCAGCAGCACCAGCAGGGTGAAGACCTCCAGGCGGCCCAGGAGCATGGCGAAGCAGAGGATCCACTTGGCGGTGGGGTTCAGGCTGGCGAAGCTGGCCCCCACCTCGCCCAGTCCCGGCCCCAGGTTGTTGATGGCGGCGGCGACGGCGGTGAAGGCCGTGGTCAGGTCCAGTCCGGTGGCGGCCAGGGCCAGGTACATGAGGGTGAAGCAGGCGACATAGAGGGAGAAGAAGCCCCAGACGGCGTCCACCACCCGGTGATTGACCGTGCGCCCCCCGACCCGCACCGGGATTTGGGCGTTGGGGTGGATCAGGCGGTCGATCTCCCGCAGGCCCTGCTTGATGAGCAGTAGGAAGCGGATGACCTTGATCCCCCCGCCGGTGCTGCCGGCGCAGCCGCCGACAAAGCTGCTGAAGATCAGCAGGATGCCGAGGAAGATCGGCCATTCGTAAAAGGAGGCGGTGCTGAAGCCGGTGGTGGTGGCGACGGAGACGGTGTGGAAGAGGCCCTGCAGGAACGCCTCGCTCCAGTCGGCATAGGTGCCGGTGAGATAGAGGCCGAGACAGACGATGGCGGTGATGGTGGCCATCAGGGCCAGGTAGAAACGAAACTCGCTGTCATGCCAATAGCCCCTCAGGCTGAGGCGATTCCAGGCCAGAAAGTGCAGGGCGAAGTTGACTCCGGAGATGAGCATGAAGACCACGGCGATCAGCTCGATCGGATCGCTGTTGAAATAGCCGATGCTGGCGTCGTGGGTCGAGAAGCCACCGATGGCCACGGTGGCGAAGGAATGGCCGATGGCGTCGAAGGGGGTCATGCCCGCCAGCCAGTAGGCCAGGGCGCAGGCGACGGTCAGCCCCAGATAGATGTACCACAGGGCCTTGGCGGTCTCGGTGATGCGCGGGGTCAGCTTGTTGTCCTTGATCGGCCCCGGGGTCTCCGCCCGGTAGAGCTGCATGCCGCCGATACCCAGGATGGGCAGGATGGCGACCGCCAGGACGATGATGCCCATGCCGCCCAGCCACTGGAGTTGCTGGCGATAGTAGAGGATGGCGGGGGGCAGTTCGTCCAGGCCGATGATGACCGTGGCGCCGGTGGTGGTGAGCCCGGAGATGGACTCGAAGGCGGCGTCGGTGAGGGAGAGGTGCGGCTCCTCGGTGAGGTAGAAGGGCAGGGCGCCGGCCAGGCCCAGCACGCCCCAGAACAGGGCCACCACCAGAAAGCCATCCCGCAGCTTGAGCTCCTCGCGGTTGTTCCACACCGGCAACCAGATGAAGGTGCCCAGACCCAGGAGCAGGACCAGGGCGGTGAGGAAGGCCTGGGCCGTGCCGTCCGCGTAGAAGTAGGAGACCCCCACCGGGGGCAGCATGGTCAGGCTGAAGAGCATCAGCAACAGCCCCAGCACCTTCTGGACGGCGGTGGGCCTCATGTCGGCAGCCCCCACCGCCACCCGCGGCGCGGCCGCCGTCCGCCGGGGACCGGGTGGCCCCGGGGTGACGGGAACCCGGCCATCACAGGAAGGTCACCGGGACCTGGAAGAGCTTCTCCACCTCCGCCACCCAGCGTTTGTCCTGGAGGAAGAGGATGACGTGGTCCTCGGCGGCGATGACCGTGTCGTGGTGGGCCATGAGGACCTCCTCGCCGCGGACGATGGCGCCGATGGTGGTGCCCGGGGGCAGCTTGATCTTCTCGACGGGGCGGCCGACCACCTTGCTCAGGCGGCTGTCGCCGTGGGCGATGGCCTCGATGGCCTCGGCGACCCCGCGCCGCAGGGAGTGCACCGCCACCACGTCCCCTCGGCGCACGTGTTTCAGCAGGCTGCCGATCGTGGCCTGCTGGGGGGAGATGACCACGTCGATGCCGCCGCTCTGCATCAGCTCCACGTAAGCCGGGCGGTTGATCAGGGCCATGACCTTGCGCGCCCCCAGGCGCTTGGCGAGCATGGCGGAGAGGATGTTGTCCTCGTCGTCGTTGGTCACGGCGCAGAAGACGTCGGTGTCCTCGATATTCTCCTCCCGCAGCAGGTTCTCGTCGGCGGCGTCGCCGTGGAGAACGATGGTCCGCTCCAGGGTCTCGGCGATCTGCTTGCTGCGGTTGAGGTCGCGCTCGATGAGCTTGACCCGGAAGTCGTTCTCCGTGGCCCGGGCCAGGCGGGTGCCAATATTGCCGCCCCCGGCGAAGATCAGGCGCTTGTAGGGATTCTCCAGCCGCTGCAACTCGCCCATGACCGCGGTGATGTGGTTGGGGGCGGCGATGAAGAAGACCTCGTCGTTGGCCTCGATGACGGTGTCACCGCTGGGCTCGATGGCCCGGTCCTGGCGATAGATGGCCGCGACCCGGGCCTCCACCTTCGGCATGTGATCATAGAGGGTGCGCAGGGCCTGGCCCACCAGGGGGCCGCCCTCGTAGGCCCGCAACGCCACCAGCCGCACCCGGCCCCCGGCGAAGTCCAGGACCTGGAGGCTGCCGGGGTGTTCCAGCAGGCGCAGGATGTACTGGGTGACGAGCTGTTCCGGGCTGATGCAGACGTTGATCGGCAGGGCCCCGGCGGCGAACAGCTCCGGGTGTTCGAGAAAGCCGGGGGAGCGCACCCGGGCGATGCGCGTCGGGGTATGAAACAGGGTGTAGGCCACCTGGCAGGCGACCATGTTGGTCTCGTCGCTGTTGGTGACCGCCAGGATGATGTGGGCGTCCTCCGCCCCGGCCCGTTGCAGGACGTCGGGGTGGGCGCCGTGGCCGTGTACGGTGCGCAGGTCGAAGCGGTCCTGGAGTTCCCGCAGCAGGGCGGGGTTCTGATCGACGACGGTGATGTCGTTGGCCTCTCCGGAGAGATTGGCGGCCACGGACCGGCCCACCTGACCAGCGCCGAGGATGATGATCTTCATGTCAGCGCCGTTCCTTGATCTCGATCCCCAGGGAACGCAGCTTGCGATAGAGGTGGGTGCGCTCCATGCCGGCCTCCTTGGCCATCTTGCTGACGTTGCCGCCGTGCTTCTCCAGCTGATACTCCAGATAGGTCTTCTCGAACTGTTCCCGGGCCTCGCGCAGCGGCTGGTCAAAGGACATGAGGCCCTCCAGATTCGGCGCCGGGGTGGTGGTGGCGGCCCCCAGGGTGGACTCGACCTCGTCCTGGGAGACCTCGTCGCCAGCGCCCAGGATCAGCACCCGCTGCACCAGGTTCTTGAGCTCGCGCACGTTGCCCGGCCAGGGGTAGTTGCGCATGTAGTTCTGGGCGCCAACGCTGAAGCGCCGGTAGGGCAACTTTTCGTGGGTGGCGAAATAGTCGACGTAGTAGTTGAGCAGCTCCGGGATGTCCTCGTTATGGTCGCGCAGGGCCGGGACATGGAGGGGCACCACGTTGAGGTGGTAGAAGAGGTCTTCGCGGAAGCGCCCGGCGCGCACCTCCTCCTCCAGGTTGTGCTGGGTGGCGGCGATGAGGCGCACGTCGATGGTCACCGGTTCGGTACCGCCCACGCGCAGGAAGGAGCCGGTGTCCAGGGCGCCGAGGAGCTGGGCCTGGACGCTGAGGTCCATGTCCCCGACCTCGTCGAGAAGCAGGGTACCGCCGGCGGCCTGTTCCAGACCGCCGTAGTGGACATGGCCGTCCTGCTCGCTGCCGAACAGCTCTCGGGCGGCATTGACGCGGGCGATGCCAGAGACCCCCAGGTCGATGAAGGGCCGTTCCCGGCGGGCGCTCTGGGAGTGGAGAAAGCGGGCGAAGGTCTCGCGGCCGCTGCCGGCCTCCCCGGTGATGAGCACCCAGGTGTCGTACTGGGCGATGCGCTTGACCTGCTCCCGCAGGCGTTGCATCGCCGAGCTCCGGCCGACGGGTTCGTGGACCAGGGCGCTGCGCCGCTTGAGGCCGATGTTTTCCCGCGCCAGCTTGTCCGCCTCCAGGGCCCGCTCCGTGGTCAGCAGCAGCTTGGCCATGGACAGGGGCTTCTCCAGGAAGTCATAGGCCCCGAGGCGGGTGGCCTCCACCGCCGTCTCCACCGTGCCATGGCCGGACATCATGATCACCGGGCAGGGCAGGCCATCATCCTCGGCCCACTCCTTGAGCAGGCTGATGCCGTCCAGGTCGGGCATCCAGATATCCAGCAAGATGAGGTCCGGTCGCCGTTCGCGCAGGGCGCGCCGGGCGGTGGCGCCGTTTTCGGCGGTGGCGACGCCATAGCCCTCGTCCTCCAGGATCTCCTGCACCAGGGCGCGGATGTCGGGCTCGTCGTCGACCACCAGGATGTAGGCTGCGCTCATGCTCGTTCTCGCTCGGACTGGGCACCGGTCGCCCCGGCCGGGGTAGCGGCGGCCGTCGGTGCGGTTGGGGTCGGGGTGGTCTGGGCCCGGGGGATGACCGCTTCCGGGTCATCCCGTGGCCGGGTCCGCGGGGGACCGGACGTTGGGGTGCCGTTGGTGGCGGGCGCCACTGGTCGGGGCGTCTCGCGGGGCACCGCCGCCGGGCGAGGCGTCTCGCGGGGCGCCTCCCGGGGTGAATTAGGGCCCTCATCCCGCCAGAGGGGCAGGCGGGCCGAGAGGCGGGCCCCCGTCTCGATGTTCTCCGCCCAGATGATGCCGCCGTGTTCCTCGATGATCTTCTTGACGATGGCCAGCCCCAGGCCCGTGCCCTTGGTCTTGGTGGTGACGTAGGGCTCGAAGAGGTTGTCGAGGAGCTCCGGGGCGATGCCGCCGCCGTTGTCCTCCACCGCCAGTTCCAGCAAGGGCCGCTCCGGGTCCACCAACCGCCGGGTGGCCACGCGAACCTGGGGCTGGGGCTTGTCCTCCACCGCCTCCAGGGCATTCTTGACCAGGTTGTGCATGACCTGGCGCAGGCGCAGCGGGTCGCCCTTGATCAGGGCCTCGCCGGTTTTCAGGTCGGTCGCCACGGCGGGCACGGCCTTGTAGAGCTCCATGACCTCGGCCACCAGCCGGTCGAGGCGCACCGGCTCGGGCTCCATTTTCGGCGATCGGGCATAGTTGGAGAAGTCGTTGACCATGGCCTTCATGGCCTCGACCTGCTGGACGATGGTGTGGGTGGCGCGGTCCACCACCCGGGCCTCCCCCTCCGGCAGCTTGGCCAGCAGCTTGTGGCGCAGGCGTTCCGCGGAGAGCTGGATGGGGGTCAGCGGGTTCTTGATTTCATGGGCCAGGCGCCGGGCCACCTCGCCCCAGGCGGCGTCTCGCTGGGCGGTGATGAGGCGGGTGATGTCGTCGAAGACCACGACGTGGCCCTGCTCCGCGTCATTGGGCTGGATCAGGGGGCTGCCGCGGCAGAGGAGCACCTGGCGGCCCTCCGCGCCGAACAGGCTGACCTCCTGGCGCCATTCGGCATGGCCCTCCAGGTGGCTGCGCACCGCCTCCACCCAGGCGAGGATGTTGGGATGGTGGCTGATCAGGGCGTCCAGGCCCTCATGGCTCAGGTCAGGCTCGTTCAGGCCCAGGATCTGGCGGGCGGCGGGATTGACGGTGCGCAGGTGGTGGTCGCCGTCGAGGACGATGACCCCGGAGGACAGTCGCGCCAGCACCGTCTCCAGGTAAAGGCGCTCGGCCTCCACGGCCTGTTGGGAGCGGGCCGCGGCATCCCGGGCGCGGGCGAGGCGCCGGGTCATGGAGTTGAAGGAGGCGACCAGGAAGCTCAGTTCGTCCTCGTGGCGGGGGAGGGGCAGGCGCAGCTCGTAATCCCCCTCCGCCACGGCGCGGGTCCCGCGGGCGATGGCCGCCACCGGGGCCACCAGCCGCCGGGCGAGGTGGAAGGCGGCGATCAGGGCGGTGAGGAGGCCGAACAGCAGGACCAGGGACAGGCTGAGAGAGAAGCTCCATTTCAGGGACTTGCGCAGGTAGCTCAGCTCCTTGTAGCGGTTGTAGGCCTTCTCCAGGTTGGCGGTGAGGCCGCTGATGTGCTCCGAGGTGGGAAAGAGGGCCTGCATCACCAGGTTGCGCCCCAGGGGGTCCGCCACCAGCACCCGGATCACCAGTTCCCGGTTGGCGCCGCTTTCCAGTTCCACCTGATTGCTGCCGGCGCTGGCGCGGCGCAAGAGTTCCCGGTCCGGCAGACTGGGCACCAGTTGGGTCGGGTCCTCGCTGGAATTGCCCCGCACCTGGCCATTGCCGCTAAAGACGGCAATCTCCAGGGCCCCCGCCTGTTGGCGCAACTGGCCCAGCCGCAGGGCGAGGGCGGTGGCGGAACTGTCCTCGATCCCGGCTAGCAGTTGTTCGGTATAGCGGATGAGGACGCGCTGATTGAGGTCCAGGGAGGCCTGGTTCAGGGTCAGGGCATCCTCCATGGCGCGATCGATCTCGACGTCGAACCAGGAGTCGATGCCGCGCAGCAGGAAGCCGAGAGAGTAGTAATAGACGACGGCTACCGGCAGCAGGGAGACGACGCCGAAGAGCAGCACCAGGCGACCGGTGAGCCGGGAGCCGGCGACCTGGTGGCGGTAGTCGCGGAACAGGCGCAGCAGATTGGCCGCCACCATGCCCGCCAGGGCCACCAGGCCCAGGAGCACCACCGCCAGGAGGGGGACGAAGGCCCGGCTCAGGCTTTCGGAGTTCTGCACCGCCCCGCTCATCAGGTCGAGGGCGATGAGCAGGACGGCCAGGAGCAGGATGACCGGGAACAAGCCCGGCTGGCGCCAGCGGGTCAGGGTAGCAGCGGCCATGTGGTCCAGCCCGAGGACAGCTTCCAGGAGGGCAGCAGGTAAGCCAGGGGGCGCAGCGGCAGGGGCAGTTCCTCGATGTCGAGGGAGATCTTGAGATCGATCTCGTACCGGGCCTCCGCCACCAGTTCCCTCTGGCTGAGCAGGGGCAGATTCCGCAGGTCCCCCAGGGCGGCCAGGGCGGCGTCCCGGGTGACGTAGCGTTGGCCGGCGCCCGGGACGGGTCCCACCAGGAAGCGCTCCGCCAGGGGCTGGTAGCGGATCTCGTAACGCAGGCGACGATCCACCAGGCTGGCGTCCCAGATCCAGTCGTCGACCTGGCGGACCTGATAATAGACCTCGATCGTGAGGGGGACCCCGTTATCCAGGGCCTCCAGGGCCCGGGGGCTCAATTCCGGGGCGAAGCGGACGTCCATCAGCCACAGGTCATCCTGGGCGCGGACCGTGACCTCCTCGATCGGGAAGGCCGGACGGGCCGCCACGAGGCCGGGCAGCAGGAACAGGAGCAGGCCCAGCCAGTGGAGGGGCCGGACCGGGAGCGCGGGCGTCATGCCCGTATCTGGGGGGCTGGGTGGGTGATTCATGTGGCCTCCTTGCGCAAGCGGGCATAGTAGAAGCCGTCGCCCCCCGCGAGGCTCGGCAGGACCTGGCGGCCACGGTTGCGGGGCTGACCCCAGTCCGCCTGGATGGGGTCTTCGACGGCATCCCGGTGGCGGGAGAGGAAGGCGCGGACCTGCTCCTCGTTCTCGGCCGCCAGTAGGGAGCAGGTGACATAGAGCAGGGTGCCCCCCGGGGCCAGGAGGGGCCAGAGGGCCTCCAGCAGCCGCTCCTGCCGGGCGGCGAGGGCCTCGATGTCCGTGGGGCGGCGCAGCCACTTGATGTCCGGATGGCGGCGGATGACCCCGGTCGCGGAGCAGGGCGCGTCGAGGAGGATACGGTCGAAGGGGGTCTTGATCCCTACAAGCCAGTCTTCCGGCGGCCCGGCGACGTCCCCCGCCGCGACCCAGTCGTCCGGTGGTGCGGCGGCGTCACCCGCCACGACCCGGGCCTGGAGGCCGAGCCGCCGCAGGTTGGCGGTCACCTGTTGCAGGCGTCCGGGGTCGAGGTCGAGGGCGGTGAGGTCGAGCCGGCCGTCGGCCAGTTCCAGCAGGTGCGCCGTCTTGCCCCCTGGGGCGGCGCAGGCGTCCAGGACTCGCTCGCCGGGCTGGACCTCCAGTAGGGGCGCCGCCAGTTGGGCGTGGAGGTCCTGGATGGACACCAGGCCCTCCGCATAACCGGGGAGGCGCGCCATGGGCAGGGATGGGTCCAGGCGCAGGGCGGCGGGGGCATGGGCCGGGGCGTCCGGGAGGGCGGCGGGCTCGGCGACCAGGGCCGGGGTCGGCATAACCCCGGCGGCGACCAGCCGGGCGCGGTAGGCGTCCCGCGCCAGGGCCAGGCGATTGACCCGGAGCCACTGGGGGGGCTGGGCGTTACTGGCGGCGACGATCGCTTCCCAGTCCTCCGGCCAGTCCTGACGCAGGCCTTCCAGCAGCCAGCGGGGAAACAGCCAGCGGGCCTCTTCGTCCCGCTCCGCCACCGCCAGGAGGGCGGCGCGCTCGCGCTGGAAACGGCGCAACAGGGCGTTGACCAGCCCGGCCGCCCAGTCCTTGTCCAGGACCCGGGTCGCGGCGACGGTAGAGGCGACGGCGGCATGGGGCGGGATGCGGGTGGCCAGGAGCTGGTAGAGGCCGAGCAGGATCAGGGCCTCGAGGGCGGCCTCCTCGGGGCGCAGGGGCTTGTTCAGCAACTGCCTGGCCAGGGCCCGGAGTCGGGGTAGCAGGCGCAGGGTGCCGTAGCCCAGCTCCTGGACCAGGGGACGGTCTCGCTCCTGGTCAATCCCGGCGACTTGCTCCAGGGCCTCGGTGAGGGATCGTCCCTCACGGAGCACGGCGCCGACCAGGCGCGCCGCGGCAGCCCGGGCCTGGGCGCCGGCGGCGGGGGTGCCGCTGCTGTCGGGAGCGCTGCTCGCCTGACTACTGGGCGCGATGTTCAAACGTGCCTGGCTGCCATTGGAGCGGGTAATGCTGTCGGGGGCCGTGGCGGGCTTGTCTCGCGTCTGATCGCCGGCATGGGGAGCACGGGGCGGGCGGTCCGGCCAGGGGTTGGAGGGATGTTTAGCCAAGGCGGACACCGTCCAGGCGGCGGGCGTTGAGAAATTCCGCGGCGGACATGGGACGCTTGCCCGGGGGCTGGAGCCGGGTCAGGCGCAGCACGCCGGCGCCGGTCGCGACCTCGATGCCGCCCTTGCCAGCGGCCAGGACCTGGCCGGGGAGGGCCTCCGGGGGCGGGGCGAGGTCGCTCAGCTCACTGCCCCAGAGGCGCAGGCTGGAACCCTCGAAACCGGTCTGGGCCACGGGCCAGGGGTCGAAGGCGCGTATCAGGCGGTCGATCTCCACCGCCGGGCGGGACCAGTCGACCTCGGCCTCGGCCTTGGCGAGCTTGTGGGCATAATTCGCCTGTCCGTCGTCCTGGGGCACCGGGATCAGGCTGCCGTCGGCGATGCCCGGCAGGGCCGCCACCAGGGCCTGGGCCCCCATCTGAGCCAGTTTGTCGCTCAGGCCGCCCCCCGTCTCCCGCGGTTCGAGGGGCAGGCGACGGGCCAGATACATGGGGCCGGTGTCGAGCCCGGCCGCCATGCGCATGATGGTGACCCCGCTCTCGGCATCCCCGGCGAGGAGGGCGCGCTGGATGGGCGCCGCTCCCCGCCAGCGCGGCAGGATCGAGGCGTGGACGTTGACGCAACCCAGGCGCGGGGCGTCGAGCACGGCCTGGGGCAGCAGCAGCCCGTAGGCCACCACCACCA
>JAHDND010000127.1 GCA_018435665.1 Candidatus Thiosymbion sp.
GGGGCGTAATGGACCACAAGAGCCACTCAGAATACCCAAAATGAGCCCAAAAACGGGTTAAAACGGGCTGCTAAGTCAAAAATGACGCTCTCCAAGGGCGGAAAGAGAGAAATCGGGTCATTCTTCAGCGTTTCCTTAAACGTGAAACATCAATCTAGTCACCTGCCTCGTTTAGTGCTTGCGAATAAGCTCCTTTTATTATTATCCCTGTTATCGGGATTAGCCCTAGCCGACGTGCCGCAAAGCATCGGCTGGGCACAATTACCCGCAACTCAGAGGATGAGAGCTCCCAGCACCAATCCGTTACCCGACCGAAGTTGGCCGCCAGATGAGATTATCCTTTCCGCCCCACCGAACACTGCCATGGCCGCGCAATCACTTGCGGAGCCCATGCAGATAGGATTGGGGCGTCCAGTGGTTCCCCTAAAAGATATTGAGAGTTTTGCGAGGCGACAAACCTGGCATCCGACCGCAACTGGTGGCCATGCCTTCACTTTCCAGATCACCTCTCCGGGAGCCAAAGCACTGCGTCTTGGGTTGCGGATTATCAGTATCCCTGATGAAGCGATTGTTAGCTTTTATGATCCCGCGGGAAAGACCGTTTACGTGGTAACGGGCGCCGAGATTTCAGCCCTACTCCGGCTTAATTTCAGTGCCGGCGAAATGTCTTTAGATGCTGAAACCTATTGGTCACCCGTTATTGAGGGCGAGAGCCAAATTTTAGATATCGAGATACCGGCAGGCATTGATCCGGCAGAAGTCAAGATTAGTCTGCCCCGACTTTCACACCTGTTTCAATTGTCCAGTACAGATTTTGAGGTAGAACCTTTAGCCGCATTAAGTTGCCATCAAGATGTCACTTGCTATGCTTCATGGTCGCCCATCAGCAATGCAACAGCTCGTATGATTTTTACTCAAGGCGCCAGTAGTTATCTCTGTACGGGAACCCTACTCAATTATGTTAACAACACGACTTTCATCCCCTATTTTTTAAGCGCCAATCACTGCATTTCCACTCAGGCCGTTGCTTCCACCCTCCAGACTTACTGGTTTTACCGTTCCAGTACCTGTAATGGTAGCCTGGGCTCCTACCAAACCCGATTTGGGGGGGCGGAACTCCTCTATGCTAATGAGAATACCGATATCAGCTTTATGCGCTTGCAATCTGCACCACCCCCCGGAACCGTCTGGGCCGGGTGGTCCGCAACCTTACCTACGGTTAATCAGGACTTGATCGGCGTCCATCACCCGCAGGGGGATTTACAAAAAATATCTTTCGGGGATTTAGAGAGTTACGGTTCCTGTTCATGGAGCGGCTCGACTCCTTATTGTTGGGAAACCTCTCCTTCAGAGGCAAACGGATTTAACGTAATCTGGAATAATGGTCTCATAGAACCGGGAAGCAGTGGATCAGGAATATTTAATACCAGCCAGCAATTGGTTGGTACCTTGTCAGTTGGCAACATAAACTATGGCTGTGGCGTGACCAACTTCGGCGGCTATGGGCGTTTCGATATCCCTTACCGAAGCGCACTTTATCAATGGTTGAGTAATCCTGGCTCTCCCTCTTTAAATTCCGCGGTCTTACCCTATGCCCGTGCCGTGAAAATTGGCACAACGGCTACCGCTTTTGCTTCCGTCATCAACAATGGTACAGCAGCCGCGACGGGATGTTCTCTTGCGCTGCCCAGCGGTACCCCCGCCACCTTCATCTATCAAACCACCAACTCCAGCAATCTTCCCATAGGCACCCCAAATACCCCCGTTGATATCCCCGCAGGTAGCACACAGAGCTTCGTATTTGGTATCACGCCAACCGCCTCAATGAACTCCAATGAAATTGCGTTGGTTTTCGACTGCGCCAATAGTAATCCAGCTCCCAGCAAAGCCGGGCTTAATACCTTCATCTTGTCCGCAACGACTGATACCCCACCTGACCTGTTAGCGATTGGTGCCACCCCGAGCAATGATGGTGTCGTCCGACTTCCCAGCAATACGGTTACTAACTTTTTTGCCACAGCGGCAGTTAATCTGGGTAGCAGCGGTAATATTGTCGTTAGCGCCGATGATGGGGGGCGTCAGCTACCTTTGATACTTCAACTGTGCGAAACCAATTCTTCGGGTCAGAGTATCATTTGCGGTAATAATCTAAATCGCAGCGTTAACCCAAACGAAACCGTATTTTACACGGTATTTGTTACCGGAAAGGGCTCAAGCGTCCCGTTCAATCCTGGGGAAAATCGACTCTTCCTGCGAATTTTGGCCAATGGCAATACGGTTGGTGCAACCAATGTTGCCGTGACGGCTCCATGAGTTCAAAATTCCAAAACAATTGATCTTTCCATGTCCCCTTGAGGCGTATACTCGGCTGTATTCCGATCATAGTTCAGCGATAAAATCCAATTCCGCATACCGTTGGGCCTCGAAAAAACGGTGTTTTTATCGCATCCGGATTTTATCACTCAGCCTTGAAGTCGCCTGATGCTGGATTATCGAGGTCTCTCGCCACTGGACTGCCTGATGTTCCAACAGCCCCCAGGTTCTTACGATGTTGACTGGACTCCTCAGAGCGCCAGGGACTATGTCTGTCCCGTCTGCCAGGTGGCGGGACCTAAACGCTTTGTGCTTGCCGTTCCTTCCCAACTTCCTCCCCATCCCTCTCTTAGACTCTATGCCTGTGATGCTTGCGGGTCTCTGAGCTTTCCCGAAGTTGCAGCCCCTTCTTACGCCTCGGGGGCTGGTTCCACGGTGGCGACCCAGGCGGCCGTCAAGTTTTACATCGAACAGGGAGCCGCCCCGGATACCATGGTCGAGCCCCTGTTTTGGCTCGACCGCCAATCCATTCACCGCTATGCCGAGGTTGGGTGCGGTTTTGGTTTCAGCCTGGATTTCGCCCGCGAGGCGCTGGGCTGGTCCGTCCAGGGCTACGACCCTTCTCCCGCCGCTGTAGCGGGACGAGAACAGCTCGATCTGCCGATCACCCCCGCCTATCTGGGGCCCGAATCCCTGCGCGGGGTAGAACCCTACGACCTGATCCTGGCCTCGGAGGTGATCGAACACCTCCCCGATCCCCATGGCTTCCTGACCGCGCTGGCTCCAGCCATCAGGCCCTCAGGTTGGCTGATCCTCACCACCCCCAATGCCGCTGGCGTCCATCCCACTGCCAGCCCTGCCACCTTGCTGCCGCTGCTGACCCCTGGCTATCACCTGGTACTGTTCAGCGCCACGAGTTTGGCCCGCCTGCTGGAAGATCACGGCTTCATCCATCACTGTAGCCGTGAAACCGCGACCACCCTGACCATCATCGCCAGCCGCCAGCCCTTCGCTGCCGATCCGCACGGCGTCCTGGATCGGGGACTCTATCGTGCATACTTGCAGCGACGTCTGGCTACTTTAGACCCCGATTCCTATCTGGCCCATGGCTGGGCCGGGCGACTCTTCAAGGAACAGGTCAATGCGGGGGACTTTCCTCAGGCCCTTGAGACTTTCTCCCACCTGGCCACGAGTATTCGCCGCCACTACGCATTGGACCTGGATGATCCCGACCAACTGGTAATCTCCGTTAAAGCCCTTAGCGACTTTTCGTGTTTCGCTGCCGCATGGCCGATGAATCTCTGTGGCCTGGCCTACCGGCGCGGTTTTCTTGCGTTACACCACGAACGGCAGGCGGACAACGCCAGACGTTATTTCATGCTGGGGGATGTTGCCGGCTCGGCCTTGCGTGAGGCACTGCGTAGCATCGGTGCTGACGACGGCGAAACCGAGCATCTGGTGGAATTGTGCCGTCTGGGTACCCTGGAGGCGGCGCTAGCGGCGCAAGACCGCCCGGCGGTCAGCGCCTGGTTGGACCGGCTGACGACCGCTCCTGCGTCTACGACCTGGCAGGACCAAGCCCAGCGCTTCGTCGCCCACTGCTTCTCGGAGCGAGTCTTGGCGGGTGACCACGGCATGGCGGACCTCCTGATCATGGCCTTGCCCGGGATGACCCCAACTGACCTACCGCCGCACGCAGACCCGGAGACCAGCCGTTTGCTCCTGGCCCGGGGACTCTATGCCCTGAATCGCGAGAGGGATGCGACCCGCGCCTTGGCCTGGTTGGTCGCTGCCCGCGAGCAACTCAAGATGATGATCTCTCAAGGGGACGAAGACGCTAGGGCACTCCTACCCACCCTGATCAGCGCCCAAGTCTATGCCCAAGCCACGGCGTCACCCGCCGAAGCGCTGGTGAACACCCTGGTCCGACAGGCGGATGCCCAGCGTTCAGCCCGGGAGCATCTGACCATAAACGCCGAAATCTTCCAACGTCTGGTCCATGCCGGTGCCTACCGGGAGGCCGCCCAACTGGAACCCCTGGTGTTGACGCCTCTCGCCACGTTGCCAGCGGAACTTACGGACACCCTCGCCTTTACCCTGGGCATCCTGGCGCTCAATTTCGCCGGGGACCACGCCGCCGCCCACTGCTGGTTTGTCCAGGTAGCCCAGTTGGCCGCCCCCGGCAGTGAGCTCGCGCTTCAGGCCAGCGCACTGATACAGAGGACGGCTCCTGACCGGCCCGCACCCGCATCGTACCTAACCCCGGACCTCTGAATGGAACCCCCCCTACGCCTCTTGCTGCGTTGGTTATATCTGCGTTATCGACGCCTGAGCCGCGGCTTAGCTTTTGCTTTGCGCTATCTGGAGGCGCAAGTGCTTCATCGCCAGACGTGGGTCGTTGAGCGCTGGCCCGGTCAAGGCGACCTGGCCACCGCCAAGCGGATCGCGATCTTCGTCCATTACGACCGCCATGGCCAGGTAGCGGACTATGTCCATTATTACCTGGAGCAATTAGCCGTAGCCGGCTACGCCATCCTCTTTGTCACCAATAGCCCCAAGCTGACGCCGGCGGCTCTGAAAGCCCTCCAGAGTCGCTGTGCTTTGATCCTGCGCCGGCGCAATCTGGGCTACGATTTCGGCGCCTACCGGGATGCCCTCCGGGCGATCCCCGATCTGAGCACGCTGGACAGTCTGATCCTGGCTAACGACAGTGTTTACGGCCCCTTTCACCCTTTGGCGGAGCTCCTGTCCCGCACCGACCCCCATCAGGCGGATATCTGGGGGATCAACGACAGTTATGATCGCTACTACCATCTGCAAAGCTACTTCCTGGTACTGCATCGTCCCGCCTTGACCAATCCCCGGTTACGAGCCTTTTGGGACCAGATTCTCTATGTCCGGTCCAAAGCCTTTGTCGTCCACTTTTACGAGGTGGGGTTCTCCCGGGCCGCGCTCCACGCCGGACTACGACTCCAAGCCCTCTGTCCCTATCGGGAGCTTGCCGCCGCAAGCATTGAGGCCCTAAGCCGGCTGCCGCTGGCGACACCGGAGGAGAGAGCCAAGCTCTATTATGGTGAGTATCTACGCATCATCCTCGATCAACTGACTACGGGAATACCGGTCAACCCCTCCCATCTGTTTTGGGACCAGATGCTGACCCGCTACCGCTGTCCCTTCCTCAAGCGGGAACTCCTCACGCTCAATCCCGCCGCTGTGCCGGGGGTTAACCAGTGGGAGCAGGTCATCCGCAGCCAGAGCGATTACGATACCCGCCTGATTGAAAGGCATTTGCAGCAGATACTGCGCCATCGCAGCATCTAGGCGGATGACTAACAGCGATAAATGGACTAAGCCCGATGGCGTTATCCCCAGCCCAAGCGAAGCGAGGCGTCTGTGCCGTTATCGTGGCTTATGAACCGAATTACGACCACCTCATCGAATTGTTGGTGGAATGCCTGGCACAGTGCGAGGGCGTGGTACTGGTTAACAATGGCAACCCAATTGCCCTTCCTGCCTTCAACCATAGCTACTTCAAGCATATACAGACCATGGGCAACATCGGGTTGGCGGCGGCGCAAAACCTGGGTGTGGCCTGGGCTGCCGCCCATGACTACCCCTATATCTGGTTTATTGATCAGGACAGTTGGCCAGCAGCGGGACTTGTCCAGACGCTACGCTTAGCCTTTGAGGAATTGGAATCTACCCGTGCCAGCCCTGCGGCCGTAGGTCCCTCTTTGGTTGATCACCGCGATGGCGTCAGCACGCCCTTTGTCCGTTTTACTGCCGGGGGTGTGGCCCGTTATCACCCTGCCGCTCAAGCCGCCCATATCCCCTGCGATTTTCTTATCGCCTCAGGCATGCTGACCTCCGTAGCCAGATTTCACGAGATCGGTCCCTGGGAGGAGGCCCTGTTCATTGACAATGTGGATTTGGAATGGAGTTTTCGTGCCCGTGCCCAAGGATTTCAGTGTTTCGGTATCAGCACTGCCCGCCTCTCGCATACCTTGGGCGACGCTGTGGCACGTTTCAGCCTCCTGGGCCGCACCCATTCGCTCTATTTTCATGCCCCCCGGCGTCAGTATTACATGATGCGCAACCGAATCGCCCTGTACCGTCGCCCCTACATTCCGTGGACATGGAAGTTGCAGGATCTGCCACGTGCGCTCGTGAAAACCCTGCTTTTCACTTTCGGTGTCAGGCCGCGTCGGGAAAACGCCCGCTACCTACTCAAGGGCGCCATCGACGGTTTTTTGTCCCGTCTGGGACCACATCCCGAATAACTCCGTCCTGAGGAGACAACTTGTTGAGAAATTTCCGCCATGGTCACAAGGGGGTACCGGGTTGACCAGGGCTTTTATAATCCGAGCCAACGGTCTCCTGACATGTTGGCAACCTTGACGCCTGGTCTATAGTTCACTTAGGTGGTTGGTGGCAACCGGTAGGAGTTTCCCGATGATGAAACGAAAGACCTTTACATGGGTATGGGTTTACGCGCTCACGGTCGCCTTGCTCGTACCCTCCAGGAACGAGGCTTCCGCATTAGATGATTACGTGGCCAAGGCCGATGCCAGCTACGGCCTCAGCCTTGAGGAGACCCGCGTCGGACCAGGCTATACGGTCTACACCTTCGACCTGACCTCTCAGCAATGGCGGTCAGCCACCGAAGTTGACCGTACCCTGTGGGAACACGAACTCCTGGTTGCCGTCCCCTGGAGCCTGCATGGTAGCAGTGAGCACACCGCCATCCTGGTAGTGAATGGTGGCGCTAACGGGACTGGAGCATCCACCAAGAACGACGAAGCCCTTGGGCTTATTGCCGGAGCGGTCGGGACGGTTGTCGCCATGGTCAGTCAGGTCCCGAATCAACCGCTGTTGTTTGCCGATCAAGAGGTAGCGAGGTCGGAGGATGCGATCCTGGCCTATGGCATGGACAAATACCTGCTGACCGGCGACCCCGAATGGCTCGCCCAGCTACCCATGACCAAGGCCGTGGTGCGGGCCATGGACAGTATCCAGGACTTTGCCGCGAATCCGGGCGAGGTCTGGCCCAAGCCACCGCGCATCGACAACTTCATCGTCGCCGGGGGCTCGAAACGGGGCTGGGCTACCTGGCTCACTGCCGCCGTCGAGTCAGGGGCAGGGGGTGCGGTGCGGGTAAAGGCCATCCTGCCGGCCTCCATCGACTTGCTGAATTTGGGCGAACAGTTTGAGCGCCATTGGGATAGCTACGGTTTTTACAGCTCAGCCATCCAGGACTATGTCGCCTTCGATTTACCCTGCCGCTCCTGGACGCCTGAGGGTCGGGCCATGGTCGGGATCATTGATCCCTACGCCTATCGGGACCGTCTGACCATGCGCAAGTTGGTGGTGAACTCGGCGGGCGATCAATTTTTCCTGCCTGACTCCTCCCAGTTCTACTTCCAGGACCTTCCAGGCCCCAAGCTGTTGCGTTATACCCTCAACACCGACCATTCCCAGGGCCAGGACCTGGAGACCATTATCCGACCCACCTTATCCTGGCTGATCGACATCCTGGAAGACGATGAAGACCCCCACTTTTCCTGGTCGATGCAGCCTGATGGGTCCATTCGGGTGGAGACCCAGACCCCACCGGAGGCGGTGCGACTGTGGCAGGCCACCAATCCGAACGCTAGGGATTTCCGGTTGGCAACCATCGGTGAGGCGTGGCAAAGCACGCCTCTGGCGGACAGTGGCGGTGGCGTCTACATTGGGCAGGTTGCGACTCCGCCTCAGGGTTGGACCGCCTTCACGGTGGAGTTGACCTACCCTGGCTCGCCCCTCATTCCCGAGTTGTTGGAAACCGCGCGGATCTACACCACC
>JAHDND010000232.1 GCA_018435665.1 Candidatus Thiosymbion sp.
GCCTCTAGAAGGCGGTAGACGCTTCCTGAGCAGGGGGGATCAAAAACCAAATCCGGTCGACAGTGGCGTCCTGGACCCTCTCGACCGCTCAGAGAGAACATTAAACGCATCGCCTGGCTAACTGAACCGGACACCGTTGCTCAGGCATCAAACAAGGCCCAGGCCGCCTGAAAGTTTGGGGGGTGGCGGGTTCGGCCTTGTGAAGTCGGTAGTATTACGGGCTTTTCGCTGGATTAACAGACACAAATTCCGACAAAATCCGACGAATTCCGACATTTTCGCCTGTTTTTTTCGATGGCCAGAGGGATGGCCATCGGCTTTGCCGATGGATGACCGGGCAGTTGATCACGGCACCGACGCCCATCGCGATGAACTCACGCTGGGCGCCGGTTTCGACCCAGAGGTTGTTGGGGTTAGGCCGCCACGATCCGGAACTCGATTGCCTTGGCAATCGGTCGCACGTGGCGATCCTCTCGCCGCATCTCCTGCAACACGCTGTCCACATCCGCGAGGAAGTCTGTCAGCAGTTGGTGGGCATCCTGGAATGCGTAAGGCACCCCTACATCCGAGCTGTGGCGGTGCTTGTGGTCATAAGCCAGGATGCGCCCGGCATTTACGCAAAAGTCCAGGTGGGCAACGCCGCGGATGAGGGTATCGTAGGGGGCAAGCACGCTACCGCCCTGCCGTGTCATCTCAGGCATCGAACAAGGCCCAGGCCGCCTGATCGTGTGGGGGGTGGCGGGTTCGGCCTTGCGAGGTCGGTATTGTCACGGGCTGTCCCCCGCTTGTGAAGACATAAATTCCGACCAGATCCGACGAATTCCGACATTTTCGCCTGTTTATTCCGATTGAAATCGCGCCAGTCATTGTTCCTACCAATCATGGCTGGCGGCGGGGCCTCTGTTTCCCCGCTCTCCCGCCCCCGCGTCGCGGGCGGTGCCCCGTTCGCCACCGAGGGTGACTTCCCCGCGGGGCTCCGCAGGCGCTGTGTGCTAAAGGCGCTTCTGCTATTCATGCGGCACGCAAGGGATAGGCGGCACAGGGTGGGCAGGCTGCATGGGGTGGACAGGGTCGCTGGGACTCAAGGCCCGCGCCAAATGATCTAGGCGCTCCAGATGCGCCAGCATCGTGTGCTCAGGCCGCGGCGGCGAGTGTTTCCAAAAATGCCTCTGGCTCAGACCACCGCTGAACTTCTGACAACGAATCCAACAGGCTGTAATCTTCTTTCGCCCAAACGTCGGCGCTGTCGTCGAACAGGCTAATAAAGCGCAGCGCTTCAGGACCGTAGGTGAGCTGGTTCAAATCATGCCACATGGCTAGCGTGTGCTCGGTCACGGCGCGCGCCGCCGAGCGATTGCCCGTGCTGAGTACCGACACCAGCGAGCCCTGATGGGGGAGGATGACATGAAAGTCTGGTGTCCAGCCACGCCCTGATCGGCCGGCCAACTTCGGCCGGCGGTCGAACCGGATGTCGCGCTCCACCAAGACATCCGCAACTTCGTCAGCAACGGATTCGACAGCCCGGGTCCTGAACGTGAACCAGAGATCGGACACTCTCAGGCACGCCTGCGCCACACGCAGCGTCACTGCCGCCAATGAAACACCCGGTCTGCAGCGGGCCAGGAGAATGCCTTTGAACTGCTCGATGCCATGTGTCAGGCAAATGTCCGCGATGAGGGCGTTGTGTTTCGGTGTCCGCCTGGGCGATAGGGTCTGCGAGCGCAGCCAGCGCAAGGTTTCGCCAAGATCAGAGACGATCAGGCGACCATCCTTCTCGGTAACAAACAGATCGATGTTGTCTCCATCCGGATAAAGGAAGGGCGTGCGGATTCTCCCGTGACGCTCGGTGATGACGCAGGTGAACAGCTCACCCAGCTCGCCCGCCAGGTTGTCACAATACTTTGTCATCGCTACCAAAACAGATCGTCGGTATGAGGCGGTGGCGGGAGCATGCGCCCGGTATGGACGAGTCCAGCTTCCGCGCAAAATTCTTTCCACACCGCGACCGGATCGCCGGCGGTCGCGGTGATATCCAGGGGCTCGTAGGCTTCTTTGTCGCGGAATTCTTCAGACCAACGATGCTTGTGGCAATCACCCATCTGGATGCACTGTGGATTGTGGTGTGCCTTACCGAGGTCCAGGCCATAGATACGGCCTACGGTCTTCAGGATGAGACTATAGCTCAGTGCCGGTATAAGTGGGTTGTAAGTTCCCTTGATGAACAGTGGCCAGCCCCCAGCCGATGAGATTTCAGCTCTAAACTCGACACAGTGGGAATGATCTTCATCCGTTATCCAGCGAATATCGCCAACGATCTCTTTGGTCTGATCGTTTAGGATGCTCGTGAGTTCCACGGTTGCCAGCATGACATCCTCAAGAGTCAGGGTCTTGCGTTCAAATTTAGTCGCGTAGAGTACGATCGTGCTGGCCCAGGGCGCGGAGACCCGCAGCGCTCATCGCGTTAAAGTCCTGCTGGGCGACGGCGTGCATGAGGGTGTCGGCTAGGATGAGGGCGACGGCGAGGATGAGGGCGACGGCTAGGGCCAGGGCGTCGAAGGGGCCGATGCTCTCGTCCTCTCCTGACGAAGGATCTTACCCCCTCCCCCTGGCGGGGCAAGTCAGTGCGAAGGCCCTCCTATCTCCCTCCCCCCTCGTGGGGGAGGGTTGGGGAGAGGGGGAGCCCGTGCGGCCGCCCTCCCCGCCGCCAAGCACGCTACCGCCCTGCCGTGTCATCTCAGGCATCAAACAAGGCCCAGGCTGCCTGGTCGTGTGGTGGGGTGGCGGGTTCGGCCTTGCGAGGTCGGTATTGTCATGGGCTTTCCCCCACTTGTGAAGACATAAATTCCGACAAGATCCGACAAGATCCGACATTTTTGCCTGTTTTTTTCTATCGTTTTTTAGCCTGCTATCGGCAGCGCCTATGACTGCTGGCCTATAATTCCCAATCCACTAACCCGCTCTGACGCTACCCGCGCTCCCTGTCCATGCCCCTGGCTACTCGCTCAGGGATTCACCCTACCCATGCCCACCCCACCGGCAACGCCCCGCCACCACCCCCGCCATGGCCCGCATCACCCACTTCAACCCGCCCGCGGACGTCGCCGCCCTGCTGGGGGACACGCTGAGCGTCAACAAGGCGAGCAAGTTCGCCTCGGCCTCGGCCTATCCCACCAACCACAAGCTCAAGCCGGTGCAGCCTAAGATGCGCTGGTCCAACCCCTACAACATGGGCCACGTTGCCGACTGGCTCATCCAGTTTGGCCCGGCAAGCTGGCGCGATGGCAGCCGGCCGTCCCTCCGCACCGAGATCCTCAACGGCATCGCCCGCCGCTCCTTCGCCGCCGAGTTCTGGACCGCCCCCGCGCCGGTCACCGACCGCATCGAGGTGGCCTACCCCACCGTAGACCGCACCGCCCATCCACCCCCGGACCCGGCCGATCCCCTGGACACCGCCAACACCGACTGTGATTACTCCCTCCGCTCCGCCTACTGGCCCTTCAGCCAGGCCAGTGCGGGCGGCTGGCCGCCCCTGCCGGGCTGGGCCGGCGCCATCGATGCCAACCGCTACTTCGTCGACACCTGGCACGCCCAACGCTCCCTGACCTACCCTTTCCCCAAGCACTCCGTGGGCGACGAGCGCGGCTTCGTCCTCATCCACCTCCAGGGCAGCATCAGCGCCAACGCCGAAGAGTCAGGCCTCAAGCTCTGGTTCACCCCCTCGGCCGCGGTCCACTTCTTCAGCTACCAGTCCTCCGCCGACGGCTTCAGCGAGTCAATCGCCGAGAACTGGGCCTTCCTCTACGATGGCAACCTCGCCATCCCCCCCACGAATCTTGGCTGGAGCCACACCCAGCCCGTGGATCTGGTCTTCCAGCTCGGGGCCAATCTCTCCAACGGCTGGAGCAAAACCACCGGCTGGCTCAACCTCAAGCTCAGCACCCGCGCCCCCTGCGGTATCTACCGCGCCAGCAACGCCTGGGCCGAGTGCCGGGTCAACCTGAACGTCCAGGTCTACCGCCCCAGCTTCCTCACCTGAGATCCGCCCGCCATGAGCCATCAGATCAACCTCGACACCCGCGGCGTCCTCACCGTCCAGGACCAGGCCGGCCAACCGGTCAAGATCGTCATCAAGCTCGCCGGCAAGGGCTTCGGCAACGGCCGCATCGTCGGTGACCGCCAGTACCAGGTCTGCCGCTACGTCGAAACCATCAACGACCGCAAGAGCCCGGCCCAGCTTGCCCGCCGCGAGCGCTTCAAGGCCGCCGTCGCCGCCTGGCGGGCCCTACCCGAAGCAGAACGCCAACGCCAGCACGCGGAGGCCAAGGCCGAGGGCCGCTCCGGCTGGAACCGCTTCATCGCCGAGTATCTGCGCCAGAACGCGTGAGAAACCGTTTCATCGCCAACTATCTGCGTCAGCATGCGTGAGGAACCGCCTTATCGCCAACTATCTGCGTCAGACCCCGTAAAGCCCCGCGCCACCCTTCTCGCCACCACCCGCCCATCATCGAGGATATCCACCACCGGCCAGGGCTCCACCTGGTCCGGGTCCGGGTCCTCGTCCCCCCCGTCCCACACCTCTTCCAGATAGCCATGCTGGGCCATCACATCGGCCCCCAGGATGTTGAATAGGGCCGCCACCGTGGCATGCCGCCCCCGCACGCACCGCCAAGCCTCCGGCGCCAGGCGCTCCCGCTCCAGCCCAAAGTACCAGCAGGCCCGCATCCCACCCTGAGGCTCAGAACTGATAAGGGCCATGCGTGAGCGGCTGGTAACCCGCAACGTGGTAGGTGATGCCGTACTGCCCCGGACCGACCGCCAACGCCCAGGAGCCATCGGCCGCCGTCTCGGTCCTGGCCCGTAACTGGCGACTGTTCCACCCCCACACCGAGACCGACACGCTCGGCACGCCCTCATGGCGCACCTGGCCCGCGATGGACCGGTACGCGCCTGCGTCGCAGGCCGGGGTCTGGTGCAATTCGCTCAGAATCAAGGCCCGTGCCGGCAAACCGCCCGGGCGCAGGTAGGGGTACAGCAGGCCGAGCGGCATCGCGTAGTAACCCCTCAGCACCACGCCAACCGGTCCCAGATCGCTCATGCGCTCACACCATCAGCAGCCAATCGTCTTCGTGCAGGGACACGGCATAGCGCCCATCGGCGCCACCGGTTTGCAACATCAGGAACTCCCGACCTTGATAAAGCCCGCGCCCCTGGAAACGAGTCAGATGCGTGCCAGGGTATTGATGCACCACGTTGAAGATGCCCGGGATGACGCCCCGAATCAGATTCGTGTAGCCGCTCACCTCGATGATGCGCATCCGGTCAAGCAATAAGCCGCCGGTGATGGGATCGGGAAAGGGCGGACCATTCGAGCCCGAGGTTGAGGTATTCCAGGGACTACAAGGCAAAACGCCACACGGAACCGCACTGCCAAGCTGGGCAAAGCCGTTGGCCAGGTAATGGCCCGTTGACGTACCGCCAGCGGTCATGCGATTGGCGAAATTGGTGTAGGAGGCCGATGAAGAACTGGCATGACGCCCCACGATCAGCGTCAGGCTCGGATCGTTCGGCATGAAACTGGGGCAATCGCCAAAAAAGAAGCTGTCGCAACTGGTGCCCACGCCACCATGGGTGGGATAGGCAAAGCCATACCACAGCAACAAGACCCGATCGGTCGCCAGCAGCAGCCAGGCCCGGGCATCGAGCGAATAGGCATTGGACCGATACAGGTACAAGCCATTGGCAAGCTGAGCGGCGGCGGGAAAGGGCTCGACTCCCAGGTCGACGCTGGTCATCTCACGATAACCCAACACCTGCGCGGCGTAATTGGCCGTGTCCACCACCCGCAGGTAGAAGCGATTGCCCGCGGGCGGCCGGTACACCGCCTTGTTGACATCGCTAAAGGGCTTGGCCCAGCCCACCGGGGGCTTGTCGCCATAGCCGTTCACCAGGCAGGCATCGAGGACGTTGATCAGGGACCCTGGATAGCCATTGAGGACCGGGGCGCCCACATCGTCGGAGCGGTAGATCGTGAGCATGTCAGTCTGTCAGGGCAAAGAGTAGGGGGCTGGCAACGGGGGGCGGCGAGTAACCCGCCTTGAGGGTGATGGTCTCGCTCAAGGGCGGCACCTGATAGCCGGTGGAGCAGGCCGCGCCGCCGAGCAGCACGCAGGACAGGAAGCAATTCCAGGCCGTCAGCCCCGCATCGAGCTCCCGGGCGACATCCTGCCAATAGGCCCGCTGTTGCGGGTTCAGGGTTCGCCACCGCGCCCGGGCCTCGGCAAACTTGGCCCGGACCTGGGCCTGCGACGCCGAGGGCGCCTGGCGCCGCACGCTCCCGGGTTCACCCCCCCGGTACATCAGCACATGACCGCGCATGTGCCGCAGGCGGGTATCCCCCGCGATCGTCCCGCTGGCGTCCAGGCTCATCAGCGGCCCCTTGACCTTGGCCATGGCCGCCTAGCCTTCGCCTTCGAGCAGCAGGACGCCGGTACCGTCCTCCAGCAGCAGCAGGGTCGCCGTCTCGATCAACAGCGCCGCGTTCACCTCCTCCCCGGGCTGGGCCATCCAGGCCGCCAGGTAGAGGTTCCAGCCGCTTTGCGGGCGCCGCCCGGTCTTGGCCCGGGCCTGCCATTCGGCCCGCTCCGCCGGGCTCTGGGCGCGCCAGGCCGCATTCGCCGCCCGATACCGCGCCCGCTGGGCCAGTTGTGCCTCACTCGGCTTCAGCCCCTTGGTACGCGACCCCGGCGCCGTGACCGGCAGCACATGCACCCCGCCGGCATGATGGCGGAAACAGAGCGCGCCGCCGACCTGGCCGGCGGCATCAACCGAGAGCAGCGGGCCGCGGACCTTGGCCATACGCCATACCCCCTGGGTTCAGGCTGCGGTCGAGCAGGCTTTCGTCCCGCGCCAACCGCAGTTCCATTTCGTGTACCCGGTCCTTCAGGGAGAGGATCTCGGTGATCAACTGCCGGTTCTCCCCGGTGAGCTTGTCCATCACCTCGTCCTTGCAGTCCAGCTTGTCCTTCAGCCGGGCAATCAGCGCCTCGCCTTCATCGAGCTGCACCTTGAGCCGCTGCATCTGCTGCTCCTTGCCCTCCAGCTCCAGAATGCGCGCCCGCAGGCTCAGGCTCTCCGCCTGAAGCACCGCGCGCTCCTCATTCAGCCGATGGATCTGGTCCCCATGATCGCGAATCTGCTGGCGCAGGGTCTCATAGACCTCGGCCGTCGCCGCGTCCCGGGAATTGGCCAGGTGGTCGACGTGATACTTGCGCAGGTAGAGCATGACCGGCGCCGCCCCCACCAGCAGGGCGGCCACCACCAGACCAAACCACTTGGCGCCCATCAGAAAGGGGTCCCCGCCGTCGGGGATGGCCTGAATGGCCGTGGGCAGGGCTTCGGTCATGACATCCCCCAAGGGTGGTCAGGCACAGCCAAGGCGCCACGGATGGCACCGATGGCCGCGGGCAGCGTTTCGGTCATGACATCCCCCCGTCGTTATCCAGGTATATTCCAAGTTTTCGTTCAGATCCCTCGCGCCCCAGAAGGGCTTCGGCCGCACCAGCCGCTGATGCGCTTACTCCCTCCCCCCTGGCGGGGGAGGGTTGGGGAGAGGGGGTCCGCATGGCTACGTCAGGGACAACCATGGCACCGCAGATAGTGCCGCTGGCCACGGACCGCCATTCCATCCGGGCGCCCCTCAATCGTTGTCCGGCACGTCGAAGGCCCGGCGGATCTGCTGGCAAATGCCGAGCACCACGATGTCATCCACCGTGTTCTCCGTCTTGCCTACCGCCTCCTCGATGGTATCGAGCAGGCCATCCAGGCCCTTCTTGAGGATCTCAGGCGACATCATCACCACCAGGGCGCTGACCAGTTGCTGGATCAGAATAGTTTGCAGGTTCATGGTTATTTCCTACCCGTCGTTAAACGCCGGTCACCCGGCCCAAAATCAAATCGTTCTGTACCGGCTCCGCGCCGTCATCCAGGCAGACGACAAAATGCTCCGCCTGATCATCGGTGACATGGCACGCGATCTGGTACGCCCCGCTGGTGGCATCGCTGTAAGCCGAGTTGCTATAACTCAGCCGCCCCCGGTGATAGAGCCCCAGCCGCCGTCGCGCCGGGGCGCCCTGGGCATCCCGCACCGTGCCCGCAACATAACCGCCCGCGAGGGCCACCGCCCCCGTGACCACCCGTCCCACCGTACCCAGATCAGCCATGGTCGACCCCCTAGGGAATTTCCAAGGCGATGCGCGCGCGCGAGCTCGCCGCCGCAACATCGAGCAGCATCAGCCGCTTGCCCGCCAGCGGGCCATTGACACCGGTCAACACATCGCCGGGACTGCCAGGCAAGTTATGCCCCGGCGCCCAGATCCACGGGAGTACCCCGCGTGAAACAAACCCGGAAACATCGAATACCTCGATGGGTGACAGCAGCAAGCCACCCGTCACCGGATCAGGAAAGGCCGGAGCACTCGTCACCGCCCCGATATAGGCCGTGCTCTGATACGGGATATGCGTCCCCTTCATGACCGCCACCGAACCTACCGCCCCGGCAAAATTGCGCGCCATGTATTCGGCATTCGACGCATTATTCTGGGCATAACCCAGATAGGTACTGTTCAAATTCGAGATGCCACCCGAGATCAGGGTATTGAAGACATCCCCGGCATTGGGGGACTCCAGATCGCCGAAGAACAGGGTCGGCTGGTGCATAGTCGTACCCAGACCCTGCGCCAAGTTACCGTTGGCATTTGTCCACAAAAAAAACCGCCGGGCATCGGCTGCCACCAGCCAGGGGCGCCCACTCCCATCACTGGAGCTACTCCGCCCCGCAACCAAATCACTCCGCTGCGCCACGGTCGGGAAAGGATTAGTCCCGGCATCAATCGCCGTCATGGACTCATAGCCACGCACCTTGTCATGCCACAGTGGGCTAGCGTCGAGATGCAGGTAGAAGCCATGGCTCCCCGCCCCCTGACGAAAGGCCGCCTGATTGGCCGCCGTGAAGGGCTTGCTCCACCCCGCGGGCGCCTTGGCGCCATAGCCAGTCACCAGACAAGCATCCAGGACGTTGATCAACGTGTTGGCATTGGACAGCCCATTCAGCGGCGCCGGGGCACCCGGATCATCCCAACGGTAAAGGGTGTAAGGCATGTTGGACCCTCTAGGTCAAAACCCATTGATTGCCATCAAAGTATTTCAGCGGCGCCGTCTGCCACTCCGTCCCGGACCAGCGCTTGAGTACGCCATCCACCCAGCCACCCGCGGTATGCGCCTTGAAGTGACTCCCCGCGGGGGGCGGCACGGCGGCCGTGAAAGCGAAATCCGCGGCTGTGCCCAGAGGTGGCGTGTAAGCACCCCCAAAGCGGAAATCGGCCTCAGCGCCCGCGGGTGGGGTATAGCTCATGACGCACCGCTAACGGCAAATGACCAACGGCCGCGACAAAGGTCTGCCGCTGACCCGACCAGAGAACCATCCTGGAACACCGTCCCACCCGCCGGGCCACTCATCGGCACCAGCAAGACGACATTGGCGGCATGAATGTCGCTCATCTCAGGAGATATCGAGCCAGAGGTCATTCAGAACGGGATTCGCCGGAGCGGTGGCCGAAACCGTGATCACGGACACCACCTCCCAGGCGGCGCCACCCGACCCGTTCGCCATCAGCACGCGCCCGGCCACGGCAGCGCCAGAACCCAGGCTGGCCGCATCCCCGCCGTGGTTATGATTCCCGGCCGCGATGGTCCCGGATTCGGTGCCGATGTCCGTCGCCTTGAGGATGCTCTCATCAGCCGGCTCATAGACCCCCGCATGGGCATGATCCCCCGCCGCCACGCTACCCGACCCGGTGCCGATGTCGCTGGACCGTAGCAGGGTGGCATCCACCGGCTCATAAACCCCGGCGTGTTCGTGATCCCCGGCCGCCACGCTACCCGGACCCGTGCCGATGTCGCTGGACCGCAGCAGGGTGGCATCCACCGGCTCATAAACCCCGGCATGAGCGTGATCCCCGGCCGCGATGCTGCCCGGACCCGTGCCGATGTTCGCCGCCCGGAGGAGCGTTTCATCGACCGGCTCATAGAGGCCCGCATGCGCGTGATCCTCGGCCGCCGCGGGGAAGCCCCCCGCGGTCGCCCCGTCATGGACCACCACCACCTGCTTGCTGGTA
>JAHDND010000005.1 GCA_018435665.1 Candidatus Thiosymbion sp.
CAAGGTGCCATGGGGTGCAGTAAGTGTCCCGGCTCGTCGCGCAAACCGACCTGGCTGAAAGCGACATGCAGCGCTTTATCGAGGATGCCTTGCCCGATCTGGAAGGTTGGACGGCCTGATGCGCAGCGACCTGATCACCCCCTGTTCGCGGGCCGTCCGGGCACCATAGGCACCCGGGCGGGCAACTTCTGCCTCCAGGCCGCGGACTTCCTGCTCGTCATCGGCTCCCGGCTCAATCTTCGGCAGATCAGCTACAACTGGGCCCGCTTTGCCCCCGCGGCCTTTGTGGTCCAGGTGGACATCGATCCTGCCGAGTTGGCCAAGCCGTTCGTCCGCCCGGCGCTGGCCGTCGAGGCCAACGCGCGGGATTTCCTGCACACCCTCGCCCAGCAGGCGCTAGCCCATACCCTGCCGGACTTCAGTGACTGGGCCCGCTGGTGCCGGGCCCTGCCGTCACGCTACCCGAATGCCACGGTGCTGGTCATCGTCCTGGCCAACAACGGCTATCTGTCGATCCGACAGACCCATGAGAACTTTTTTGGCTCGGTGGTGGGGGCCACGCCAGCTTCAGGGGTCGAATTCCCGGACTACCAACGCCTGGCCTTCGGTTATGGGGTCTCCGCCGTCCGCATTGCCGGGTCGGACGACTTACCGTTAATGGCCCATGTCCTGACCCAAGACGGCCCGTACCTGATCCAGATCGACGTGGACCCCGATCAGCCCTTTGAGCCCCGGCTCAAACCGCGGATGCTGGCGGATGGCACCTTTGCCACCCCAGAACTGGATGACATGTTCCCTTTCCTGCTGGCCGAAGAATTCCTACTACGGCCTCTACGTCTGCCCGATGATGTGGCGGGAGCTGGACAACTTCTCCACCGGCTCAGTGTGCATGGTGCTGGCCTCCAACCGCTATGCGGAGGATGACTATTACCGGGACTACGCCGAGTTCATGCGCGCGAGGTGGGGGGCGTGAACGTCCCCTTCCAGTTTGTGCGTCGAACGGCATTTGACATGTCACACTGCCTGGCGTAATGAGATAGCCACATTTTCCTGGAGCCTAGCCATGACTTGCGTATCAGTGGCCGAAGCCAAGAACCGCCTTTCCGAGCTGATCGTGCGGGTCGAGGCGGGCGAAGAGATCTGCGTGACCCGCCACGGCCGGCTCGTGGCCAAGCTGGTGGCCGCGAACCAGGCCGACGACACGAGCGAAAGGCACGCCCGGGTAGCCGATGCCTTCCGCCGGCTGGCGGCCCTGCGCCAGGGGGTGCGCCTGGACGACGACTTCAAGACCGTCGCCCGAGAAGGGCTGGATTGATGCGGTTCGTGCTGGACAACTCAGTGGTGGGCGGTTGGCTGCTGGAAGACCAGGCCACCGCCTATACCGAGGCGGTGGCCGCCCGCCTGGCCACCGACCGTGCCCTGGCCGAGGCCGCGCGCACGGCCGGTGTGGATGTGTTGATCTGATAAGCGAGCGATGGGGCTGGCGTCTGGTGAGCGGGTGCAATACAGCCGGTTCCACCGCCTGGACCCATGACCTCTCTACTGGCCCGGCTTCTTGCTCAGCTGGGGCCTCATCATCGGCTTCCTGTGGCTGGGTGTTCGCCAGTTCCGGCGGATGGAAAAGCGCTTTGCCGATCTGATTTGAGCGGGATGGGGGGATGAGTGAGGGGTGAGGGCACAGAATCTGGACCACCCGACAGCCGATGCGGTAGCATCAAGATGTCCTAGCATCGAATCATGGAGCACACCATGCGCACCACGCTCGACATAGAAACCGACGTCTTGGCAGCAGCCAAAGAAATTGCCCGGCAGCAGCACCTTGGCGTGGGAAAGGTCATATCCCAGCTCGTGCGCCGGGCACTGACTGGTGACGTTCCCCAACCAGCCCCGGCCAGCCCGGTGGCAACAGCCACCGGTTTTGAGCCTTTTCCAGCCCGGGGCGTCATCGTGACCAACGAGCTGATCGAGCGCCTGCGTGAGGCAGAGGGGATCTGATGCGGGCCTTGCTTGATGTTAACGTACTGATCGCCCTGCTGGATGCTGGTCATGTGCATCATCACCGCGCTAGCCAATGGCTGGCTCAGGAAATAGGTCACGGCTGGGCTTCTTGCCCTCTGACCCAAAATGGTTGCCTGCGCATCATGGCCCAGCCGGCTTACCCACAAGCACTGCCCCTGGCCGCCGTTGCTAGTCGCTTGACGCAAGCCATCGCCCATCCAGCGCACCGTTTTGTGCCAGACGACTACAGCGTGCTCGATACCACCCAGATCGGCTGGCAACATTTGCTCGGTCACCGGCAAATCACCGACAGCTACCTGCTCGGCCTGGCCGTGCGGCACCAGTGTCGTTTCGTCACCTTCGATGCGCGCATCGTGCCCGGCATCGTCATTGGTGCCACCTCAGCGCACTGGGTCACGCTGTGATCTGACATCGTGGGGATTTGCTTTGCATGAGGCCTTAGCTCTGAGGGGTGAGGTGATGCGTTAGAATTGGACCCAGTCCCCCCGCGGGCCGGAGGTGCGTCTGAGATAGGTTCCGGCGTTGAATTGTATGAGGCCCTGACCAGAGCCCCGGATGACCAGGCGCGGGCCCGGGTGATCCAGGCCGACCCATTCGAGGAGCATCTCACCGTCAGGGCTTATGACGTGTGGCAGATCGAGCAACGAATGAAGGAGGAGTTGGCTACGATCAAACCGAAGGCATCATTGAATACCAACCCCTGATTGGACGGTCGCAAGGCGCCATGGGGTGCAGGAAAGCGCGTCTATTACCTCTACGACGTGCCCGGCGGCTCGGAGCGCGGGGGGGCATGCGCACAAGGCCTTGCACCAGATCATCATCGCCATGTCCGGCAGCTTTGACGTGGTGCTGGACGACGGCCGCGACCAGCGGCGCTTTCATCTCGGACTCCTACTACGGCCTCTACGTCTGCCCGATTTCGTTAGCTCTCTTTATTTCGTTAGTTTTTTCTGTTGCGTTTGATTCGCTTGGAACGAATAGTCAGGATCATAAGAGCAGCTGAAATTTCGAGAGCGGGGTGAATCATGAGCGAAGTGCTGGAATTACGACCGACCAGCGAGCGGGATGTGGAGGTGGCCAAGATCGCGCGGCGTCTGATCATGATGGCGCTGGATCATTCCCGGGCCAACCAGTCGCCCTGATCAGCGACGACGACCAAGCGGTGGCGAAGCTGGAGTGCCGCCCCATATGCTGCGGTTCTTCGCCGACCTGCTCGGCATGATGTCCAGGTTCTGCCTCCAGGCCGCGGACTTCCTGCTCGTCATCGGCTCCCGGCTCAACCTGCGGCAGATCAGCTACAACTGGTCCCGCTTTGCGCCCGCGGCCTTTGTGGTCCAGTTGGACATCGACCTGGCCGAATTGGCCCAGCCGTACGTCTGTCTGGCGCTGGCCGTCGAGGCCGACGCGCGGGGTTTCCTGCACACCCTCGCCCAGCAGGCGCTAGCCCATGCCATGCCGGATTTCAGTGACTGGGCCCGCTGGTGCCGGGCCCTGCCGTCACGCTACCCAGTGCTTTTTTGGCGCGGTGGTGGGGGCCACGCCAGCTTCAGGGGTCGACTTTCCGGACTACCAACGCCTGGCCTTCGCCTATGGGCTCTCCGCCGTCCGCATTGCCGGGTCGGACGACTTACCGTTAATGGACCATTTCCTGACCCAAGACGGCCCCCCTGATCCAGATCGACGTGGACCCCGATCAGCCCTTTGAGCCCCGACTCAAATCGCGGATGCTGGCGGATGGCACCTTTGCCACCCCAGAACTGGATGATATGTTTCCCTTCCTTCCGGCTGAAGAAGTTGCCGCGGTACGCTTGGAAGCGGCCGCTTTACGCCTCAGGCCGAGGATCGATACCTAAGGATCGGCGTTGGGGCTGGGGTAAGGGACAAGGTCGACTGCGACCCCTGCCGTACAGCGTTCAGGTGGTGAGGGGCGGTAAGATGCGGGAAACGAGAATGTTTCGTTAGCTCTCCTTGTTTCGTTAGTTTTTTCTGTTGCGTTTGATTCGCTTGCGACCAATAATCAGGTTCAGAAGAGCATCTGAAATTTCGAGAGCGGGGTGAATCATGAGCGAAGTTCTGGAATTACGTCCCTCCAGCGAGCGGGATGTGGAGCTCGCCAAGATCGCGCAGCGCCTGATCATGACGGCGTTGGATCATTCCCGCGCCAACCAGATCGCCCTGATCAGCAACGACGACCAGTCAGTGTCGAAGCTGGAGCTGCCGCCGCATATGCTGCGGTTCTTCGCCGACCTGCTGGGCATGATGTCCAAGAACGAGCTGATCACGCTCGTCCCGCATGACCACGAACTCAGCACTCAAGAGGTGGCCAATTTCCTCAATGTGTCGCGTCCCTTCGTGGTGAAACTGATCGATGAAGGCCGCCTCAAGTGCAAGAAGGTCGGCCGGCATCGCCGGGTGGAGATGGCCGATGCGATCCACCTGCGACAGACAATGCGGCAGGAAACGGAGCAGGCGCGGCGGGATCTGGCGAAATCCTCCGCCGAATTCGGTCTGGAAACGATCTGAATGATGTGCTGGCGGCGGCCATCGTCGGGCATGCCGACGCCATTGTGACCTTCAACCTCAAGGACTTTCCCACCGATTACGTGCGCCAGTTCGGTATCGAAGCCCTGCATCCTGACGATTTCGTAATGAACCAGATCGACCTGGACCAGGTCGCCTGCCTGAGCGCTATCAAGGCCATGCGCGCCGGCTGGAATTCACCCGCCTATACGGCCATGCAACTGGTGGAATTCTATTCCCGGATCGGCCTGACCCAGACGAGCGACTTCCTGCGTTCGGCCATCAAGCTCATCTGACCTTCATCGAGCGCGACAGCCATGCCTTCCGGGCGGCGTTGGGGCGGGGGTGAGGGAATGGTGGCGACTACGCCTTTGGGGGCGCGTCAGGAGTGGCTATCGAGACTCGTACGTGTCAGGCGGTGATAGCGTCTGAAAGAAACCGCCATTATCAGGATATGCTTCTACCCACGAGATGTTGCATGTAACATCAAGCGGCTGGTTTCCTGTTGCTGGTAACAGAAGGGAGATCCGATGGCCAACGTCAATTTACGGGTACAAAAGCATCGCGACGCCTTGCGCAAGGCGAGGCTGCGGCCGGTGCAAATTTGGGTGCCGGATACCCGGCGACCGGACTTCGCCGCGGAATGTCGCCGCCAGTCCCGGCTCGTCGCGCAAACCGACCTGGCTGAAAGCGACATGCAGCGCTTTATCGAGGATGCCTTGCCCGATCTGGAAGGTTGGACGGCCTGATGCGCGGCGACCTGATCACCCCCTGTTCGCGGGCCGTCCGGGCACCA
>JAHDND010000090.1 GCA_018435665.1 Candidatus Thiosymbion sp.
ACCTCATCACCATCAGCTATCTGGTCGCGGGTCAGCTCACCCATCTGCCGGTCTCACCCTTCAAGCTCAAAGGGACCTCGGCGGTCGCCACTGGCGTCCAGGGAGTCTGACCCCTTGCCCACACTAAACGTAAGAGAGCCATAAAGTGGCGATCAAGGGCTTAGGTGGCGCCGACCCGCGTGGCTGGTGCGTAGGAGGGTCAGGTTCTCCTGCCAGGAAACCACCACGCCAAATGTTGCGCCATTGGGCGAAAGTGGCGTGACACCTGACGAACGCCGGACGCGGGGTTTCGCCTTCCACTGGGCTGCGACTACTATGACCTCATCACCAACACTCAGGGAGCAAGACATGATTTCGTGGCCAAGAAGAACCGGGGCACTGAACGCTGCCTTGACGCTGATCGTCGCCACCACCGCGGGCGCGGTCGACGTGCCCGACATGACAGGGCGGTGGGCAGGCCAAACCCACACCATCGTGGCCGGAACGGGCGGCCATTTTCCGGAGAGCAAGGGGACCTTTGAAAACCCGTACCTCGTCGAAAAGGAGGTCGTGTATGACTTCAAGGGCCAGGCGGACCGGCGCTTCTGGGGCGTGGTGACCTTGGTGGGCGCCGATGGCAAGCAGACCAGCGAGCCCTTCATCGGACAACTCACGGGATCGGATTACCGGACCCTGATCATGATCGATGCGGACGGTTACTACCATGGCACTCTGGCCGACGGAAAATTTACCTACTGCTACACGCATGCCGGCGGCCAGAGCCAGACCTCGGTCATCGGTTGCCAGGAAGTTACCCGCCTGCCGGAAGGGCCAAAGTAGGCGTACTCGTCTTTCACCGCCAGTTTGGCTTGGGCACCAGCTCGGGGAACGGTGCCCCAGCTTCATTGATTGATCTTATCGCGCGGGGTGTTCTGCCTGATCGGGTTGCCCAATTATGGGCAGATAAGCGTATTTCTCGTTTTTTCACCGCCGTCAGATGTAACGCCAGCGGATTCCCCGCGCTATACCACCGGTTGGACGGAGTTGCTGGTGGCGGTGTAGGGGATGAGACTGGGCGCTTGTCTCTTCTCCTCTGGTCGGGCGAGCATCCTAAAACCCTTCTTATCCCACTGATAGCCCGCCCGTACCCCCCTCTGAGAGTACCTTGGTATGAAGAAGCCGCTCAGCAAACTGGAACGGGTCCCCCTGCGCGAAGCCTGGCGGCATGAGGCCGGCGACTTCACCCCCTGGCTGGCGGAGGAAGACAACCTGGACACCCTGGCTGAGGCCCTGGGCTTGGGGGAGTTGGAACTGGTTGCCACGGAACATCAGGTCGGGGACTTCAAACTCGACATGCTCTGCACGGATGGCGTGGATCAGGTCATCATCGAAAATCAGCTCGACCGGACCAACCACGCCCATCTCGGTCAGATCATCACCTACGCCGCGGGCATCGGCGCCAAGACCATCATCTGGGTGGCGGAGACCTTTCGCCCGGAACATGTCGCGGCCCTGGAGTTCCTCAACCAGAACACCACGGAGGATCTGAACTTTTTCGCCGCCGAGATCGAACTCTGGCGGATCGGTGACTCGCCCCTGGCCCCGAAATTCCAGGTGATCGTCAGACCCAACGCCTGGGCCAAGCACGGCCGGGAACAGGCCCGCGCCGCCGTGTTGGCCTCGCCGATCAAGCAGCTCTATCTGCACTTCTGGACCGAACTGGTGGCGCTCCTGGCCAAACGCGCCCCCCACCTCCGGCCACAGAAGCCCCAGCCCCAGATGTGGCTGAACAACACCATTGGCCGGGCGGGCTTCAGACTCAATCCCACCATGAGCCACCGCGAGAACCGGCTGCGGGTCGAGGTCTACATCAACCATCCCGAATCCAAGAAGATGTACCAGGCCCTGCTCACCCAACGGGAGACGATCGAGCAACAACTCGGTTATACGTTGGAATGGCAAGAGCTACCGGATGCCCACGCCTGCCGCATCGCCGCCTGGAAAGCGGACTGCCCCCTCGGCGAGGAGTCCCGCTGGCGGGACTACCAGGACTGGTTCACTTCATCTCTGATCGTCAAGGGAAGGGCAAGGCTAAAACTCAAGTAAGGATGCGTCCGTTCAATTCCGGGTAATGAGTAAAGAGACCATCCACGGTAGCGAGCATCGCGTTGTGCTCTAGCGCCGTGGCAATAATGATTCGATCAAAAGGATCCCGATGAGCCGGTGTCAGATCGACTGCCCGAGCCGCAAGGGTAGGGGTCAAAGGTAATAGCTCAATATCAGCTGAACCTAATTCCCCTAAAAACCAATCATGAGCGGAACATGTAAATTTAATTCTCAACGGTGTCCGGTTAACGTCATAGGTAAGCCTTCAACATTGGCCCTAGCTCGCGTTCGTAGAGCCCTGGCGAGGCAGGTTTGAGAAAGCAATGTTTGAAGAAGCGCAGGACCTGGCGGCTCACCTTAGCGCTATAGCG
>JAHDND010000247.1 GCA_018435665.1 Candidatus Thiosymbion sp.
ACCGGGCCGGGAACGACCGTCAGCGCAGTGGATCGGGTTTCACCCGGAGGGTGAAAGGTCAGCTGGTTCATAGGCACCTCCTTTTGCCATTATTTCATTTGCTTGCCTCATCCAAGGCAAGAGGCAACTGCCCTTTTTAGGCTTATCGGCCAGGTAACCCTCGGGGCCCCAGGCCGCCTCGCTGGTGAACTCGGTCACGAATTCCGGGATGCCCGGGATGGTGCCGACGTGGGCCTTCTTGACATAGAAATAGAGCGAGCGGGAGACGGGATATTTGCCATCGGAGATGGTCTCGAAGGTCGGAGCGACCCCATCGATCCGGGCGCCCTGAACCTTTTCCTGGTTCTGCTCCAGGAAACTGAAGCCGAAGATGCCCACGGCGTTGGGATTGGCCTGAAGCTTTTGAACGATCAGGTTGTCGTTTTCACCGGCCTCGATATAGGCGCCATCCTCGCGCACGCCCATGCACACCGCCTGGAACTTCTTCTTGTCCTCCTTCTCCATGGCCTTGATGAAATCGATCTGCTTGCAGCCACCCTCCAGCGCCAGCTCGGCGAAGGCATCGCGGGTTCCGGAGGTCGGGGGCGGGCCCAGGACCTCGATCTTGGTGGCCGGTAGGGCGGGGTTGACGTCCTTCCAGGTTTTGTAGGGGTTGGCCACCAGGGTCTTGGAGCCATCGGGATTGGGCACGTCCTTGGCCAGGGCCAGGAACAGGTCCTTCAGGATCAGGTCCATGGCCTTGGCCTTCTTGGAACTGGCGATGGCGATGCCATCGAAGCCGATCTTGACCTCGACGATCTCCTTGACGCCCTTCTCGGCGCACTGGTCGAATTCCGAGGCCTTCATGCGCCGGGAGGCGTTGGCGATGTCGGGGTTATCGACCCCGACACCCGCGCAGAACAGCTTGATGCCGCCGCCGGTGCCGGTGGACTCGATCTTGGGGGTCTTGAAGGTGCCTTTACGGCCAAAGTTCTCCGCCACGGCGGTGGAGAAGGGAAACACGGTGGAGGAGCCGACGACGGCGATATAGTCGCGGGCCTGGGCCTGCGTCGCGAAGGACACGCTCAGGGTGGTCACTGCCGCGGCGATCAGGGTCTTCTTCATGGTGAGCCTCATACTGGCTGAAGGTTTTTGAAGCCTCCCCAGTGTGTGCCACGGGCATTATGGCCAAATGACGGGAAAATTAACTTTTCATTAAATTCTGTTCTTTATAAATCAACAAGTTGCCAAGAAGTGTGCAGTATGTGTGCAGTCCCAGGCAAAGTCGGCGGGCTTGGGCACCTCCGGGTTGGAGTCATAACCCCGCCAGGCAGGACAGAAATCGATGATGGGCATCGGGAACCTCCTTCAGATCGTTCATGCCGCCTCGTGATAACCAGGTAATTTACAGGCAGCTCGCCGAACGATAGTGTTCAGCCATTTGCAGGCATCGGAAGTGTCCCATTTGGGATGTTCGCAAGACTGATATTTCAAGTTGTCGAAGAGCTTGATGATCACGATGGGCGTGCTGGCGTTAGCTGCTAACTGCCTTTTTTTGGCTGAAGCTTCTCCCCGACAGGCGCATGAGGCGGTACTGGCGATCCGGGAACGGCAAATGACGGAACCGCGATGAAACAGCGTTTCCCGGACAGGACAGGGATGGGATGAGGCGTCGACTGGACGGCGGCGGCTGGATCGAGTGGATGATTGCCGCCCATTCCCGAGTGTGATAGTGTGGAATTCATGTTTTGGCACCCACTTTCACCTGCATTGTCATCGACCAGGATCGCGACCGGTCACCGACGTGGTCACCTGCTGGCCCGCACCGTGCTTGTATGGCTAGTCCTCATTGGCCATCTGGGTCTGAGCTTCAATCTGGCCGCCGCCGCGCTGGAAACCGCTGTAACCGCTCATGACCACCCCCTTGCCAATCCCACTCCCGGCGATCCAGACAGTCATGGCGATACGGGCTGTGATCATTGTTGCCATGCCACCGCGCACCTCCAGGCGCTGATTGCCGAAGCCCCGCAACTGCCCCCTGCCTCTCCGCCGCGCCCCCAAGCCCCCTCGCCCGCTTGGTGGCGCGCCCATATCCCGCCGCCACGTGCGCGCCCCCCCCGACAGGTTCTCTGACGCCAGAAGTACGCCGCCTGGATAGTCCCCAGGCGGCCACCTTTTGTTCGCTCAGGGGAGACCTTCCTCATGCCAAACCCATGCTCACTCTCGGGGCTTCTCACGCGCGCCCGGCCTTTCTCCCTGACCTTGGCGTTTCTGCTGACCATAAGCCAGGGTGCCGTCGCAGGGCAGGATCACCTCCATGAGGACGGCTGGTGGCACTGGCTGCAAGACCACTTCATCGCCCTCCTGGGCGGCGTCCACCCCCACGAGGCGGAAGGGGAGGAGGCCGATCACCTGGAATCGCGGGCGATCACCCGCCATAGCGATCAGACCGAACTCTTCGTGGAATTCCCGCCCCTGATCGTCGGGGAACAGGCCGAATTCCTTGTTCACCTGACCCGGTTAACGGACTTCCAAGCCCTGACCAGCGGCGAGGTTCGGATCATCCTGACGGGCGATCAGGGCCAGGAGGAAAGCTTCGCCAACCCCGCCCCCGCGCGCCCGGGACTCTTCCGCGTCGACGTGACCCCCGCCGGCGCCGGCACGCGGCGCCTGAGCATTCAAGTCACCAGTCCGGAGCTGGGAGAAGGCGCCTTGCCGGATCGCCATGACCTGGGCGAGGTGACCGTTTATGCCGATCAAGCGGCCGCACTGACCGCCGACCCGGCCGAGGCCGAGGTGGTAACGGGCGGGGTAACCTTGCTCAAGGAACAGCAATGGCGCGCCGACTTCGCCACCACGCCGGTCACCACCCGCCGGCTGCGGGGTTCCGTCCCCGCCACCGGTCTACTACGAGCCAGCGCCGACGGCGAGGCGCGACTAACCGCCCCGATCGACGGCCACCTGCGGCCGGCGCCAGGCGGCTTTCCCTACACGGGCATGGCCGTGGAGGCGGGCCAAACCCTGGCCTATTTGGTTCCCCAACTCGGCGGTGACAGCGATGTGGCGGGCCTGGAACTTGGGGTGACCCGAACCGCCTCGGCCCTGGACCTGGCCCGCCAGGAGCGCCAGCGCCTGGACGCCCTCTGGGAACAGCGTGCCGTGCCCTTCCGCGAGGTGCTCCAGGCACGCAGCGCCGAGGAGGTCGCGGCGGCGGAACTGGAGGCCGCCCGCAAGCGGCTGGCCCAGGTCACCCGCACCGCGGCGGGCGAGGTGGCGGGGGTGCCGGTACTGGCGCCCATCACCGGCCTGGTGGCCCAGGTCCAGGTCGCCGCGGGCGGCTTCGTCGAGGAGGGCGCCGCCCTTTTCCAGTTCGTCAACCCCGAGCGGCTCTGGTTGGAGGCGCGGATCGCCGAGGCCGACCTGGGCGCCATTCGCCAGCCCCAGGGCGCCTGGTTCCGGGTGCCGGGATTCGACAGCGCCTTCGTCGTCACCCCCGAGACGGGGGCGCGCCTGGTGGCCTTCAGCGCCCTGGTGGATACCGACAGTCGCACCCTGCCGGTCATCTTCGAGTTCACCCGCCCCGACCCCCGGTTGCGTGTCGGCCAGGCCGTCAGTGCCCGAGTCTTCACCGGCGAGGAGGCGGAGACCCTGACCCTGCCCGCCAGCGCCCTGATCCAAGAGGCGGGAGACGAGCTGGTCTATGTCCAGACCGGCGGCGAGCGCTTCGAACGCCGCCTGGTCCGCAGCGGCCTGCGGGACGGCGACCAGGTAGCCATCCTGGCTGGCCTGGAGCCAGGGGATAGGGTGGTCAGCCGCGGCGCCTATCTCGTCCACCTGGCCGCCGGCGCCCCCGCCGCGGTTGGCCATGGCCACGCGCACTGAGGGTCACCCCGATGATCGCGACCCTCATCCGCTGGTCCCTGCGCAACCGCCTCTTCGTCCTCGCCGCCGCCCTGCTGCTCCTAGGCTACGGTAGCCAGCGCGCCCTGGAGATGCCCGTGGACGTCTTCCCGGACCTCACGGCGCCCCGGGTCACCGTCCTCGCCGAGGCCCCGGGCCTGGCCCCGGGGGAGATGGAGACCCTGGTCACCCTGCCCATCGAATCCGCCCTCAACGGCGCCACCGGGGTGCGGCGCATCAGTTCCAGCACGGGCATCGGCTCGGCCCTGATCTGGGCGGAATTCGACTGGGGGACCGATGTCCTGCAGGCGCGCCAGGTGGTCGCGGAACGGCTCCAGCTCGCCCGCGCCGCCCTGCCACCGGATATCCCGGCGCCCACCCTGGCCCCGGTCACCTCCATCATGGGCGAGATCCTGTTCATCGCCCTGCGCGCCGCCGAGGGGACGGAGACCCCGGACCTCATGGCCCTCAAGACCTACGCCGACACCTATCTGCGACGGCCCTTGCTGGCGGTGCCCGGGGTGGCGCAGGTGGTGATTACCGGCGGCGAGACCCGCCAATATCAGGTGCTGGTCGACCCGGTCAAACTGGCCAATTACCGCCTCAGTCTCGACCAGGTCAGCACCGCCCTGCGCGAGACCAACGAGAACGCCTCCGCCGGTTTCCTGGTGGAGAACGGCCAGGAATCCCTAATCCAGGGCCTGGGCCGAGTGCACAGCCCGGCGGACATCGCCGCCACCCTGGTGGACCTGCGAGAGGGGGTCCCGGTGCGCATCGGCGATTTGGCCGAGGTGCGCATCGGCCCCGCCATCACCCGCGGCGCCGGCGCCGCCAATGGCCAGCCGGCGGTGGTGCTGGCCATCCAGAAGCAACCCGATGCCAACACCCTGGCCCTGACCGAGCGCCTGGACGAGGTCCTGGCGGACCTCCAGGCCAGCCTGCCGGCGGGGCTGCGCATCGAACCCGGGCTGTTTCGCCAGGCGGATTTCATCCAGGCGGCAGTCGATAACGTGGCCGCCGCCCTGCGCGATGGCGCCCTGATGGTGGTGCTGGTGGTCCTGGCCTTCCTGGGCAGCGCCACCGCCACGGGGATCACCCTGGTGGCCATCCCCCTGTCCTTGCTGGCCGCGGTGCTGGTGCTCGATGCCTGGGGGGCCAGCATCAACACCATGACCCTGGGCGGCATGGCGATCGCCGTCGGCGCCCTGGTGGACGATGCCATTATCGACGTGGAGAACATCGCCCGGCGCCTGCGGGAAGACGCGGCGCGGCCGCCCGAGGAGCGTCAGGGCACCCTGCGGGTAGTGTTTGCCGCCACCCACGAGATCCAGTCGTCCATCGTCTTCGCCACCCTGATCATCATCCTCGTCTTTGTGCCCCTCTTTTTCCTCTCCGGAGTGGAGGGCCGCCTGCTCCAGCCCCTGGGATTGGCCTATGTGGTGGCCCTAGCGGCCTCCCTGCTGGTAGCCATCACCCTGACCCCGGTACTCTGCGCCTATTTGCTACCCCGCACCCGACTGATCCGGGGCGGACGTGAACCCCTGCTGGTCGGCTGGCTGAAGCGCGCCTACGCCCCCTTGCTGGACCGGACGCTGTCCCGCTGGCGCCAGGCCACCCTGGCCGCCCTGGTGCTGGTGGCGGCGGCCTTGGCGGCCCTGAGCCATGCGGGCCAGGCCTTTCTGCCACCTTTCAATGAGGGCAGCCTCACCATCCTGGCCACCACCCCGCCGGGGACGGCCCTGGAACAGTCAGATGCCCTGGCGGCCCAGCTCGAGGCGGCGCTGCTGGCCCAGCCGGAGGTCCGGGCCACGGCCCGGCGGACCGGCCGCGCCGAACTGGCGGAGCACAGTCAGGAGGTCAACAGCACGGAGATTGAGGTGACCCTCGACAGCGGCGGGCGGGACATGGCGGCTATTCTGACCGAACTGCGCCAACGCCTGGCCGAGGTACCGGGGATGGCCATCACCATCGGCCAGCCGATCTCCCACCGGGTGGATCACATGCTCTCCGGCACGCGCGCCAACATCGCGGTCAAGATCTTCGGCGACGACCTCCACGAGTTGCGACGCCTGGCCCAGCTGGTCGAGGGTCGAATGGCCGAGATCCCCGGCGTCGTCGACCTCATGGTCGAACAGCAGGCGGACATTCCCTTCGTGACCATCGCCTTCAACCGCGAGGCCATCGCCCGCCATGGGCTGCGGGTGCGGGAGCTGTCCGAGATCATCCAGACCGCCTTCTATGGGCGGGTGCTGTCCAAGGTGGTGGAAGGACAGAACAGCTTCGATCTGGTGCTGCGTTACGACGACGCGGCGCGTGAGGACTTGCGACGGCTGCGGGAGACCCTGGTGACCACCGCATCCGGCGCCCGGCTGCCCCTGCACGCCCTGGCGGACATCCGCCGCGACCGGGGCCCGAACACCATCAGCCGCGAGAACGTCCAGCGCAAGATCGTCGTGTCCGCCAACGCGGCGGGGCGCGACCTCCACGCCCTGGTCGACGACATCCGCGCCGCCATAAGCACCGGGATCGCCCTGCCGAGCGGCTATCGGGTGGAATATGGCGGCCAGTTCGCGAGCGCCGCCGCGGCCACCCGCACCCTGTTGCTCCTGGGGGCGGGGGTGGTGGTGGGCATCTTTCTTCTGCTCTACGTCGCCTTCCGCTCCGCACGCGACGCTGCCCTGGTGATGCTCAATCTGCCCCTGGCGCTCATCGGCGGGGTGGCAGGGGTCTTCGCCGCCGGCGGGGTGGTGTCGGTGGCCTCCCTGGTGGGTTTCATCACCCTGTTTGGCATCGCCGCCCGAAACGGCGTCATGCTCATCGCCCACATCCGCCACCTGATCGAGGAAGAAGGGGTGACGGATTTCCGCGCCGCGGTTCGGCGCGGGGCCATGGAGCGACTGGCGCCAATCCTCATGACCGCCCTGGCCGCCGGCCTGGCCCTGGTGCCCCTGGCCCTGGCGGGAGGCGCGGCCGGCAGTGAGATCCAGACCCCCATGGCCATCGTCATCCTCTGGGGCCTCTTATCCTCCACCGCCCTGAACATGATCCTGGTCCCGGCGCTCTATCTGCGTTTCGGGGCCTTGGGTGCGGCCGGACGCAGGGCGTGAGGGTCACCTCTCCGCCTTCTCTCGGTGACATCGCGCACAGGTCGAGGCCGTATGTCAGTCATCACCCAGCTCCCGGCCGCGGGCAGCGAATGTCAAGCCAGGTATCCCTGGAAAATACCCCTTGGTCCTGACGAAAGGATGATCGCGTTGAACTGGCCAAGGCCGTGCAATCAGCTAAACTGAAGTTGGGGCGAAGACCTTGGCACGCCTAGCCGGGTCTCCCGCCCAAAGGCCCGAGCCTCCCTAAGCCTGCCAGGGAGCACCCCCTCGGGCCTTTTCCTTGTCCGGCACGACGGTTCAGGTAGTCTCATGACGGGATGGGGCCATCCTCGGCCAGGCGGCCCCGGGGTGTTCATCCGCCGTGAGTGTGGCCCTGGCCTCGGCCTGGGTACGGCGGAGTCGGGTTCGCGCGGCTTAGCGTGTGCAACCAGGCAGTCAACACCAATGGCGATCGCGTGACTGCGCGCCGAGAATGTTCGACGGTGAAGGGATGACACAGACGAGCGAGGCTGTCGGCATGAGGACAAGTAGATGAACATCAGGCATCGGGCGCTTCCATTGGGCATGGCCGCCGCCGTCGCCGTCGCTGCGGTGGCCTACTGGTGGCAGCACGACGGCAACCAGGCACCGGAGCACATTGCCAGCGGCAACGGTCGCATCGAAGCGGTGGAG
>JAHDND010000117.1 GCA_018435665.1 Candidatus Thiosymbion sp.
AGTTCTCGCCCATCAGCCGAACCCGCACCGGAGGGCAATCCGGCGCCGGCAGCTCCTCGCACAGAAGCGCGGGCTGCCAGAACTGCCGGAACAGGCCACCCATGGCCGTGCCGGGGCCGACGCGGGTGAGGATCTCATTGTTTGCAGAATTCAGCATGTTTGACCTCGGACGAAAATTACTTGCGGTTCGCTATTATTCGATCGCATCCACCGGCTGTCAATGCCGCCGCCCCGTCCCCACCGCCGGTGGGGCATTCACCGGTCACACATACGGGGCTGCCGAGGCTAAGCGGCCCGAAACTCAGCAATCCAGGGTGCGCAGCACGTCCGGCAGGATCCGCCGGATTTGACCGGAGATGAACGGCACCCCGAGCGGGGTCTCCTCGTTTTCAGTGCAATAAGTGACGGTACGAAAAGCTAGCACTGGCGCGGAGGTGGTGTTGGTAGATCGTTGATTTCATTGACTTTCCTGTTCACTTTCAAATCTGCGATTCGTGGCGTCAAACCGTGGTCGGTTTCATCCATTGGTGCCAGTTATCGATGCATTTGGCCGCGAAGGCAGGATTTGGTCAGCATAGCGGTCAACCGGGAAGCGAAACACACCCCGCAAGTTGATGCTCTCCAGCCTGGTGGGCGCAATCTTCCCGATCAGTTCCGGTGGAATGACCTGGCGGCGGTTCGACCAGCGATCCAGGACCGCCTGCATCTGTGAGGTATTCCACGCCATCACGATGTTGGCCATCAGGCTCAACGCATCGGCCACAGCCTGCATTTCATCGACACGTTTGGCCTGCGCCGGGCTGATCCGGCCGGTATAAATGGCGCGCTTGAGGGCGTTAACAGCCTCGCCCCGATTGAGCACCCGGCGCAACTCGTTCCTGAAAGCGTCCTTGACAAAGTAGTCAGCCAAAAACGCCGTACGCAGCAACCGCCCCAATTGCACGCCAGCCTCATAGATTGGATCGCCCTGGGCGGCAGAACCGAACCGCGCAAGAGCTGCCACCGCACTGGCATGTCCGCTCATGACCGAGGCTGCCAGGTGCACCAGACTATCCCAATGCTTTTCGATCAAAGCGACGTCGACATTGGCTTCGCACACCGCAGCGATTTCTGCGGGCACTTTGGTGCCGCGTGGCACAAAGAGGTGGCGCTGTTTGAGTTCCTTCAACCGCGGGCAAAGATCAAAACCAAGCAAACGGGCATGTGACATGGCAAAGTCGGTGTAGCCATGGGTATCCACAGCAAGCTGGCTGGTCTCCAGCTTTTCTTGGCGGATGACACCTTCAATGGCCACGCCCGCCTGGCGCTCATTGAGCACAAAGGGCTGCGCATGGAAGATGCCCCACCGGTCTTTTACATGGGAGTAGATTCCAATGGAAGGTGTGTTGCGCCGAGGATCAAGCCGGGCTTGCCACACCCGTTTGGTGGTCTCCATGCTCATCATGTCAGAAGATGCCAAATCGGACCGCCCCCAGGTGGCGGCAATCGGGTGTCGCTGCATGAATTCCAGCACAGCCTGGCAGGCCTGGCTCAGACGCCGTTCGTCCCGCGCCCAGCGCATGGCCTGGCGAATGCTGGTGGCAGACAATTGCGGAATCATGCGCGCGCATTCGACCGCAGTCAGACTGGTGCCGTGGGCCATGATGCCGGCATAGACCATCAGCAGCTCGTCGGTAGAGCGCGGCTCACGTCCGAGCATGATCCAGCTAAAGCGCACCTGGGCGTCAACGGCCAGAATCACTTCCGGCAATTGAACCTCACCGATGCGGTGATCCAAAGCCGCGCGCAGCTTGGTCACTTCTGGGTCTTCGTCCTCTGCGGGCAATGGCGACAAATGGAGTTCATCATCCACGCGCAGTACGCCACTGCGGGCTGCAGCGGCCACCGCATCGACACCGGCAGTTACTCTGGCCAGCAAAGGCTTCAAGAAAGTGGCAGCCTTGCTGGGTAACGATAGACGGGCATAGTGTTTCTTGGACTCTGCCTGCCAACGCTCGTCCGTGAAGAACAAGCGCGCACGACCCCGAAAGCTCAGGCTGTGCTCAATCCAGACCGAGCCATTGCGCACCGCGCGGCGCAGGGCAAACAGGGTGGCCACCTCCAACGCCTGAAACGCCCGTTCCCGGTCTGGGCTGGAGATCGAAACCTGCCAGATCATTCCCAGACTTGGTGCCACCACTTCAACTGGCAGCTTTCTGGATCCTTTGAGATATAAAGCTTGCAGCTTGGCAAGGTACTCGATGGCAGGATGCTCGCCGGTGGCCTGCCAGGGCAGCTTTGCAATGGCGACGAGCAACGACCGCACGGGGCGAATTCCATCAATCAATCCCTCGCGGACCAGGGAGGCCCTGCTCGGTGGTTTGCGTTTCTGGGTTTCGGTGATCAAGGCTTCAAGACGGGCACGCAACTCAGCATCTGGCACCGCACCTTGCGCGCTCAAGGCAACAAGTTCGCCGAGCAGCGTTTTGTACATTGCGGCCCAATTGACGGTAGCGGGGACATCGGCGGCAGCCTGACGCCACAGATCGGCGATCCGGCGCTGCACCATAAGGATCAACTGGTCTGTGGTGGTGAACAGGCAATACCGAAGAAAGCATGCGACCTCCACGGTGCGCGCTGGCTCTTTGATCTTGGCTCCGGCTGAGGGCGGCCTGGAGACAAGTCGGCGCGCGTAGCGGCGCAAGATGAGATCGGGGATGTCTGCCAGGTGCTTATGAACGTCCAGCGTGTAAAGCAGGTCGATGCGCTCCAGTACCTCGCTGATTTGGCGGGTTGAGTGTTTCGCCGGTGCAGCCCATAGCCAACTCTGCTGGGTTTGTCCATCTGGGCGCAGCTCTGAAACTGAGGCTCGCCAGCGATCAAGTGTTGCTGGATCAACGCTGGCGGCGATGGCGGTGCCTGTTTCAACTTCAAGCTGGGCAAGTGCCGCCGCAATCAGTGTCCGAATTGCCCGCTCGTGCACGATCACCAGCTTGTTCTTGTACAGCCATTGACGCGCCCGCACGAGTAGCTGATCGCGGTCGGCGCAGCGCGCCACTTCGTCGCGCAGTTCACGTACCAGTGAGCGGCGCTGGTGCTCGCTCATCCACTGGAATCCAAGGACCGTGCAGGCTACTTGTTGGTGATCGAATAGCGTGCGCCCGCGTTCATACATGGCTCTCAGCGAGGCGACTTCTGGTGCTGCAATGCCAAGCTCGTTGCCAAGGTGGCGCCACAAGGCTACTGGAATTACCCGAAAGGCACCGAGCAAACGCCCACTCATGCGCAGGAAACCAATATGGAGCGCCAGACCAAGCTTGTGGGAATCACCTCGGCGTGCATTGATTGCGTCGCGCTCGGCACCATCGAAGGTGAAAAATGCCTTCATCTCGAAGTCGCTGATATCGCGGGGGAGCCCACGCATCCCCAAAAACGTTGTGTGCCAACCCTGCATCGTGAACCTCAAAAGTGGGAGGCCACCATACCCGTTTACAAAGCGAACAGGAAAGTCAATGAAATCAACGGTCTACCCAGACCACCCCCGCGCCAGTGCTAGCTTTGCGTACCGTCACTTATTGCACTGAAAACGAGGAGACCCCGAATGGCGTCATGTGGGTTTCCGGTGGTGGACGAACATGACCTCGTATAGGGAGAAAGCGTCGGCGCGAAAAATAGTCGCGAGGCTTTGCAGCGCAAAAAGGCGTTGTATTTGCAGTGTGGTTTGGTGCGGCGCAGCCGCACGTAATGATGTTCCAGAAAAAAAGGACGCATTCATCCCCCCGGCTTCTTGCCTACATTGAAGTAGGAACATGCAATGGACACAGGTCAGGTAGGCACAGAAACCG
>JAHDND010000021.1 GCA_018435665.1 Candidatus Thiosymbion sp.
ACCTCATCACCATCAGCTATCTGGTCGCGGGTCAGCTCACCCATCTGCCGGTCTCACCCTTCAAGCTCAAAGGGACCTCGGCGGTCGCCACTGGCGTCCAGGGAGTCTGACCCCTTGCCCACACTAAACGTAAGAGAGCCAGAAAGTTTTCCAATTCTTGCGCCCGGCTAGCCGTGGCGTCCAGGACACAGTTATTTGCCGCAATGCGAGCCATGCTTCCACCATCGGGATCATAGTAATAGTCACAGTTAGCATCCCGGTACTTGATCCAGGCGCGTTGCGCTTCTTGGAGTTTCTTTTTACGTTCCGCAGACAGGGTCTCCATCAAGGATTTGTAAGCACGATTGAGCCGCTTATCCTGACTGGTGTTTTCCTTGGTCATACAGTCGATCATATCCACGGTTGAGACCGCCTTATCCATACACTTTTCAAATCCTGTCGATAAGCCAATCTCCTTATCCTGGGCAACAGCGAACGGCGGAATTAAAATAAACAGACAAAGAGTGAATTGAAAACGCTTCATTTCTATCTCCAATGATTTTTGCGGTTTTAGTTAACAGATCGGATAGAAGATGGGTATTCAGCAATGCGTATCATCACGGGGATTGCCGCTTACTTGCCTGAGAATATTATCCCAGGTTATTAAATACGTGTCTCGGCTCGGATAATGTCCTGCATCTCTCGCGAATAATCATCGGGATCGCAAGACATTAAGAATTCCAAAACGCCGGGGTGATTGAAATGGTCCCGGATAAACACGCGGATCGCATCATAAGCGGGATTGTCCTTTTTCAAATTGGCACCGGTACTGATCTGAAACAACCAGTTCTCCACATTATTGAACATGGGCCGATAGTAATGCTCAAATTGAACTTTTTCTACTTCGGTTAAGGAATAATAGGAAATCCGCCCCCGACTGATTAACGAAGCAAGATCAGGACTGAGCGCCACTAGAGATGACAGCTTATTTAGCGCATTGATCGTATTTTGAACGGCGGAAATCTTATCGTTTCTGTTCTTCTCCTGAATTTGTAGCGCCAAGCCGATCAAGGTGATCAAGACGGCCACGGTCGTCGCGAGCTGAGCCAGGATTTCGATGGTGGCGAGATTAAAACCCATTTCCGTGGTGGGACTCTAGGGTTACTGTAAAGTCACCAGACCTGAATGACTAGGTGGTATGGGGGTAGTATTTTGTGGCTCTTTTTTGAGTACTCCCTGGGCCACGAGTTGATTCACCAGCCGGTCCAGTAAGGTAAACGACTGAGCAAAGCCCTCCATCGGCATCACCAGTTGCTGGGTGATGGTGGTCTTGGTCTCTTCCTGACCTTGGGTGTTGATGGACTTGACCACCGTACCGAAGTCAATGCGTACCAGCATGCCGGTCACGTTGATGTTGAGGATGATATCGGCAAAGGAGGTATTCATCGGACGGAGACCTGAACCTGGCGATTACCCTGATGGGGCCTTGGTAGATTAAGTAATTGTGCTGTACGGGTCAGGTACGGGGTGCGACCACGACCGCTGTTCCGGACGCGACCAGAAACAGCATGGATTTACCATCACCACTAAATTCACTGTAATCCAGGCGGACCCCAATCACCGCATTGGCCCCCAGTTGTTCCGCTTCTTTGCGCAGTTCCTCCAGGGCGGTCTTGCGGGCATCTTTGAGGACCTTCTGGGTTGAGTTGCTTCTGCCGCCAAAGAAATCCGTGAAGGAGGAGAAGAAATCCCGGAGGAAATTCATCCCGAAAACGCATTCCGCCGTTATCACCTCCAAGGTTTTGGTGACTCTGTAACCTTCAAGCGCATCAGCCGTGGTGAGGATGATCATGGTATTCCTGTCTTAAAAGGTGATTGGTTTGAAAGCAGTAGGGTGATGAGTCTCGAACCCGTTGAAGATTCTGATTATGGCAAATGCTGCTCTTAATGCTTGCGCCACTCCCACGGTGGGATCGGGTCCTTATCTCTCCATAACCCCACCCGTTCCTTCATCGCCTTGGCTTCGGCAGCTTCATAGAGTCGTTGATCTACTTAGGATTGTTCCTTGGCATACTTGCGGTACCACTAGGCCATGCCGGCTCGGACCTGAGCCAGGTTGATATCCCTCCCCTGGGCGATCACCTTGCCTACAATGCGCTGGTACCGATCCCGCTTATGCCAGTCCACCTCCACCTGCTGGCCCGCCACCAGGTCGCTCAGGGCCTCCTTGGAGCGCTGGCCAAAGGGTTGGTTGGACTCGGGGGCGTCGATTCCCGTCAGCCGAATCTTATGTTGGGTCAAATCACTATCCAAGATCACCAAGGTGTCACCATCGGTAATCTTGACCACCTTCCCGGTCAAGGTATCCGCATTGACGAATAGTGGAAAAAGTAGGCAAAGCAGCAGGCTAATGGCGCGTCTCATCAGCAAACCCTCGATTCAGGACATTGGTCATAAGTCCGACCAGTTTGCGCATCCCGGCCATCACCATTGTTTGTGTTTCCTCGCTCAAGGGAGCGGCAGTGGTCATTTGCAGAAGTTCATCATCGGGAATATCGCCAAACCGCTGGGAGACGTAGCCGAAATAAAGTGAGAGCATCTTCAGGGCTTCAATGAGTTGATCCCTGCTTGCCCTTTCCAACAATCCCTCGACGGCCAAGACGTGTTGGATGAACTTATATTCGGTATCCATAGTGTAGGTCCGGTTGAAGTGGAAAGGGTTATCCTAGCATTCTACAGATTCCGCAACCCGGTTCGGATGTTCAGGCTGCGCCATGATGAGACCCATCAAATACCCCCTTGCCCATCAATCGCCAGCCAAGGACCAGGTGTTGGCTATCAAGATCATGCGGGGGTAGTGCCCTGATTAGCAGGACGACATCCCATCCAAAGTTTGGTTCTGATTGACTGGACATGTCGCATTGTAATGGTGAATAAAATACCATATCGCCCCGATATGATTTTCAAGCTTCTTGGAGAATGAAAGAGCTTTTCTTACTAATCGCGAAACGCGCTGGCGAAGAGTATTGTTAAATCGTTCAATGTGATTTGTCTTGCCTGATTCTTTACCAACAGGAATATGGCGATTGATGGGAAAAATGGCACCATAAGCTGCCCAAAAATCTGTGTAACACATGGCCTGTTGACGATAGATAAGCGGCAAGGAATCCCATAACTTCTGTGCTGACTGCTCGCTGCGGTCACCGATGTAAATTCCAGCAATTTCACGAGTATCACGGTCCATCGCCAACCAAACCCATTGGTTATTCTCTTTATTTCCAACAAAAGACCATGCTTCATCACATTCAATGATCAGGCGCCCCGCCGTTTTTTTTACAATAATTTCACGGGGTACCTCTGCATATTTCTTATTGACATAGTTCTGAAGCCAACACTCCGAAACCCCAACACTACGTGCAATTCCTGCTAACGAGATTCTTTCTAACAGCAAACGATCAATCAGTGCCTTCTTCTCATCGGAAATAGGACCCTTCGCAGGATCCTGTACGAACTGTCGTCCGCAATCCTGGCAACGGTAAATTTGCTTGTGGAGTGGGTTGAATCCGTTTTTGACCAGGTGATCCGAGTGGCAAGCGGGGCAGTGCATGTGAGAATGAAACTAATACCGAAAATATCAGGGTAGCAAAGTTTGCTAAGCAATCCTAGCGATAAGGGCACTACCC
>JAHDND010000030.1 GCA_018435665.1 Candidatus Thiosymbion sp.
TACCAGCAAGCAGGTGGTGGTGGTCCATGACGGGGCGACCGCGGGGGGCTTCCCCGCGGCGGCCGAGGATCACGCGCATGCGGGCCTCTATGAGCCGGTCGATGAAACGCTCCTCCGGGCGGCGAACATCGGCACGGGTCCCGGCGCCGTGGCGGCCGGAGATCACGCTCACGCCGGGGTTTATGAGCCGGTGGATGCCACCCTGCTCCGGTCCAGCGACATCGGCACGGGGTCGGGTAGCGTGGCGGCCGGGGATCACGCTCATGCCGGGGTTTATGAGCCGGTGGATGCCACCCTGCTGCGGTCCAGCGATATTGGCACCGAGCCGGGCTCTGTCGCGGCGGGGGATCATGACCATGCAGGCGTCTATGAGCCGGCTGATGAGAGCATCCTCAAGGCGACGGACATCGGCACCGAATCCGGGACCATCGCGGCCGGGAATCATAACCACGGCGGGGATGCGGCCAGCCTGGGTTCTGGCGCGGCCGTGGCCGGTCGCGTGCTGATGGCGGACGGGTCGGGTGGCGCCGCCTGGGAGGTGGTGTCCGTGATCACGGTTTCGGCCACCGCTCCGGCGAATCCCGTTCTGAATGACCTCTGGCTCGACATCTCCTGAGAGGCTGTGAAAAAAACCTCTCACACAGAAGCTGAAAATTCTTAACAACAATGAGATAGAGAGTCTAAGGCTGTGAAAAATTACCTATCTCTTCATACACTTTGAGATGAGCGACATTCATACCGCCAATGTCGTCTTGCTGGTGCCGATGAGTGGCCCGGCGGGGGGGACTACGTTCCAGGATCATTCCCCCGTCGGGCGGGTGATCACTCGCTACGGGGAAACCAAGACCGTCACCGATCAGTATCGCCACTATGGCGCCAGTGGCTACTTCGATGGCTCTGGCGATTACCTCCAGGTGGCCGACAGCCCGGATTTCTTTTTCGGTGCGGGGGATTTCACCCTGGAGGCGTGGATTCGGCCCCAGGTCGGGACCGGGGTGATTCAGGGCATTGTCTGTCAGCGGGCGAGTTCGGGTACCAACCACGCCTTTTCCTTCTGGGTGCATGCCACGGATACCAACCTGGCCTTTGAGTGCCTCAACAACAGCTACCTGTTCTATAACGGCGGCAAGCTGACGTACAACGTCTGGCAGCATGTCGCGGTCTGCCGTGCTGGTTCCACGATCAGGATGTTTCTGGATGGGGTGATGATTGGCGAGCAGGCCATTGCCGTGACCCTGCCCGATTTCGCGCAGGTGGTGCAGATCGGCCGGGCCAGTGCCGGCCTGAGCAATGGCTACTTCAAGGGCCACATGAATGATGTGCGCGTGACCAAGGGCGTGGCGCGCTATACCCGCAATTTCATTCCGCCCCGGCCCCTGACGGGCGACCTGCCGCCCGCGGTGCTCAAGGCGCACACCGGCGCGGCGTGGCGGGCGTGCCCGCTGAAGCGCTGGAATGGCGCGGCCTGGGTCGCGCAACCTCTCCGCTGGTTCGATGGCTCGCAATGGCAAGCCTAGCGACAACCCGGGTCCCCGGCCGGGTCAGCGGCGGGCGCTTGCCATCGCCGCGGGTCATTCGCCGTTAGCGGTGCGTCATGAGCTATATCCCTCCTACGGGCGCTGAGGCCGATTTCACCTTTGGCGGTGCTTACACCCCGCCCGCGGGCAATGCCGCTGACTTGGTTTTCGCTGATGGTGAGCCTGCGCCCACGGGGAGCGGCCTCAAGGCGCATGTGGGGGGCGGCTGGGTGGATGGCGTGCTCAAGCGGTGGTCCGGGACGGCATGGGAGACGGCGCCGCTGAAGGTTTTTGACGGCGAACAATGGGTTTTACCTTAGAGGGTTCAGCATGGCTTACACCATCTATCGTTGGGATGATCCAGGTGCCCCGGCGCCGCTGAATGGGCAGTCCAATGCCAACACGCTGATCAACGTGCTGGATGCCTGTCTGGTGAATGGCTATGGGGCCAAGGCCCCCGCAGGCTGGAGCAAACCCTTCACGGCGGCCAGTCAGGCGGCCTTTTGTCAGGGGGCGGGGAGTAATGGCTTCTACCTGCATCTCGACGCTAGCCCGCTGTGGCATGACAAGGTGCGTGGTTATGAGTCCATGACGGCGATTGATGCCGGGACCAATCCTTTCCCGACCGTGGCGCAGCGAAGTGAATTGATGGCGCCGCGAAGCAATTCCAGTGATGCGAGCGGGCGTGCCTGGCTGGTGGCGGCCGATGCCCGGCGGTTTTTTTTGTGGGTGAACTATAACGGCACGTTGGCACAGGGTCTGGGTTCAACTTCCTGGCAGCCGTCCTTCTTCTTCGGCGATCTGGAATCGTCCAATAGCGCGGATATCTTCAATACCCTGATCTCGGGTGGATTGGGTAGTGCAAATAGCAGCTATATGGGTTATGCCCAGAATTCGGCGTCGAATACCGAATACATGCCGCGCAATTATGCCGGGGCGGTGGGTTCGGTGACGGTCATGAAGGGGACGCATATTCCGTTTCAGGGCTCTTCGCAAATCGGGGCGGTGGCGACTTCCCCGGCCTTTCCTGATCCGGTGACGGGCGGCTTGCTGCTGTCGCCCATCGAGGTATTCGATGCTTCCGGGTGTGTTTCGCGAGGGGTACTCCCGGGGATCTGGGCGCCGGGGCATAACTTGCCCGGCAATTCTGGCGACGTGCTGACGGGCGTCAATGGTCCGCTGGCGGGCAAGCGGCTGATACTGCTCGATGTCGCGTCGTCGACGACGCGCGCGCGTATCGCCCTGGAAATTCCATAGGGGGTCGACCATGGCTGATCTGGGTACGGTGGGACGGGTGATCACGGGGAGGGTGGTTCTGGCGGGTGGCCATGTGTCGGGCACGGTGCGGGATGCCCAGGGCGCCCCGGCACGGCGACGGCTGGGGCTTTTCCATCGGGAGCGGCTGAGCTACAGCAATGCGGCTTACAGCGATGCCACCAGCGGGGTGTACCAGATCCCGTGCCATGTCACCGATTACCAGGCGGAGCATTTGGTCGTCTGCCTGGATGACTCCGCGGAGCCGGTGCAGAACGATTTGATCCTTGGCCGCGTAGTCGGCCTTTAACGCTTGATGGGAGATGATGATGAACCTGCAAACCATCCTGATTCAGCAACTGGTCAGTGCCCTCGTGCTGATGATGTCGCCCGAGGTGATGAAACGGGGCCTCGACGCCTTGCTCGATGCCATCGAGGAGGCGGTCGGCAAGACCGAGAACACGATCGATGACATCGTGGTCCTGGGGATCTGTCAGCAGGTCCGCCGCGCCTTCGACGTGCCCGACAACGACTGAGGCCCATCATGACGGAAGTCCTGCCTGCGGCCATCACGGCCATCCCCGACGGTGGGGACCCCTTTCTGATGGGCGTCAAGTGGTTCGGCTTGGTCGTCGCCGCCTTCCTCGTGGGGGCGGCGCCGATCATGCTCTACCTGCGCAAGTATCACGTCGATCATGTGGCCAACAGCCGGGACGCGGCGACGGCCGAGGTTTATGAAACCCTGCGCCAGCAGATCCGCGATCACGGGGACCAGATCCACCGCCTGAATGAAGAGCGCGCGACCCTTCAGGCCGAGAGCCTGAGCCTGCGGGCGCGGATCGTGGAGCTGGAGGGCAGGGAGCATCAACTTAACCGGCTCAAGGCGCAGCTTGATGACAGCGAGGCATTGATCGCGCGGCTGAAGGAGAAGCTCGATGGCAAGGATGAGTTGCTGGAAAAGCTCTCCACCGAGAATCGGCAGTTGATCACCGAGATCATGGCCCTGAAGGATCGGGTGCATGAGCTGGAGCTGCGGCTGTCGCGGGATGAGCGTTTGATTGATCGGAGCCTGGCTCCTGGAGGGCTGAACCTTGGCCAAAGTAAGGGGACCCCTGCTGTCGGTTGATGCCGCCGGCAAGGTCGGCAGCGATATTTGTTTCCGCCATGGAATGGGCGGGGTGCATGTGCTGCCGGTGGCGGCCCCGGGGTCACGCACCAGGGGGCTGAAACCCAGCCCGGCGCAACTGGCCCAGCGGGCGCGCTACCGGGCGGCGAATGCCGCCTGGCGCGCCCAGAGCCCCGAGGAGCGGGCCGAATGGCAGGCCCGGGCCAAGTCCGGGCGGCGCCCGCAAAGCGGCTGGAATCTCTACCTGGCGGCCTGGATGGCCCAGCCCGGGGAGGAGGTGAACGCGGCCCTGCTGATCGAGACGGCGACCCTGTTGTTGTTGGAGGACGGCTCCGGGGTGCTGCTGCTCGAAGGCGCAGGCTAGCCCGTCATGGCCAAGGTCAAGGGGCCGCTGATGAGCCTGGACGCCAGCGGGACCATTGCCGGGGATACCCGTCTGCGGCACATGCGCGGTCACGTCCTGATGTACCGGGGGGGTGAGCCGGGCAGCGTGCGGCGCAAGGCGCCCTCGGCGTCGCAGGCTGAGGTCCGGGCCAAGTTTGCCGAGGCCCGGGCGCGGTGGCGACGCTTGACCCCGCCGCAGCGGGCCTATTGGCAGGATGTCGCCCGGGAGCTCGATGCGGGGCTGACGGCCTGGAATTGCTTTTTGTCCTGCGTGCTGCTCGGCGGCGCGGCCTGTTCCACCGGCTATCAGGTGCCGCCCTTGAGCGAGGTGGTGACGCTCAAGTCCGGTTACTCGCCGCCCCCGCTGGCTACTTCCCTCATCTTTGCTCTGTCTGCCTGACATGCTTACCGTCTATCGTTCCGATGATGTGGGCGCCCCGGTCCTCAATGGCTATGCGGGGTCCCTGATCAACGTCCTGGATGCCTGCCTGGTAAACGGCTATGGCGACAAGCCCCCGGTGGGCTGGGCCAAGGTCTTCAGCGACGTCAATAAGGCGGTGTACCGACCGCCCGCGGGCAATCGCTTCTACCTGCGGCTGGTGGACTCGGCCAGTTATGCCGGTCAGTTGTTTGGTTATCGTGAGATGACCAGCGTCGACCTGGGAACGGGCGCCTTTCCCGCCTCTGCCCAGCTTGCCAATGGCGTGTATCTGTACCGCTCCAATGCCTATTCGCTCGATGCCCGGGCCTGGCTGCTGCTGGCGACCGATCGGGTCCTGCTGATGTGGTGTGGCTTTGGCTATCTCACCCATGATGGCGTGGGCACCAGTTGCGACAGCTTTTTCTTTGGCGATTGCCCCAGTTTCTTGCCGAATGATGCGGGCCTGACTTTGATCGTGGGGCGGCATGCCAATTCTTCATCGGCTTCCTATACCAATTTCGCCAATCGCATGTCCGCTGGTGGCGTTGCAACCGGGCATTACCTGGCCAATGACTTTTCGCAGTTTGGCGCTGCCGTGCCGTGTGGCGTGTTGCCTTGTAGCCCCTGGAATACCTCAACTTCGGGCTCGAATGGTCCGCCCTTTCCCGACCCCATCACGGGCGGTTTGCTGCTCGACCGAATGCGCATCATCGAGCTAAGCGGTGGTGTTGCCCTGATCCGGGGCTTTATTCCTGGTGTCTTTAACGTGGTGCATAAATATCCTGGTTTACACCTGACCCGCTTCCAGGGGCGCGGGCTTTATCAGGGCCGGGAGTTCCTGTTGTTGCAAACGGGTGGCGCCGATGGGCGCTATGCCGTGTCCCTGCATGAAGACGACTGGCTCGTGACGGTGTGAGCGCATGAGCGATCTCGGTGCGGTGGGCGTGGTGCTGACAGGTTATTACGCGATGCCCTTGGGTTTTTTGTATGCCTATCATCGCCCGGGTGGTGCGCCGGCGCGCGCCACGATCTTGAGCGAACTGGATCAGATTCCGGCCTGCGATATGGGCGCGTACCGGTCGATCGCGGGCCAGGTGCGCCATGAGGACGTGCCGAGCGTGGCGGTTTCGGTGTGGGGCTGGAGCAGTCGCCAGTTACGGGCCAAGACCGAGACGGCGGCCGATGGCTCCTGGGCGCTGGCGGTCGGTCCGGGGCAGTACGGCATCACCTATCACGTCGCTGGCTACCAGCCGCTGACGCATGGACCCTACCAATTCTGAAGCGGGGTCGGGGATGCGGGCCTGCTGGTACTTCGGGCCAGAGCGGGAGCGTCTGGCGCCGGAGGCCTGGCGGTGCGTGCGGGGGCGGCATGCCACGGTGGCCGCCCTGTTCAACATCCTGGGCGCTGATGTGATGGCCCAGCATGGGTACCTGGAAGAGGTGTGGGACGAGGGGGACGATGACCCGGACCAGATGGAGCCCTGGCCGGTGGTGGACATCCTCGATGACGGGCGGGTGGTGGCGCGGCGGGTACCGCGCGGGTTCATGGGGGTGGAAAACAAATCTGCTGCCTAGAAATCTGCCGAGGTGTATATGCCGAAAACTCGGAAAAAGATTAAAAGGCAGCAAGATGCATGATCAGCAAGGTATGGAAACAGTTGGCAGGTATAAATACTGGAAGTATTTTACCGCCAATTTATCAAAGAGATTTTATTGTTGAAGACTGCAAGTGGTATAAAGAGTTGTAACGGACCCTTGCCATTATTCATGTGTGCACCGATATCACCGATACTGTCCTCCAATGAATCGCTGAGTCCATCAAGGGGAGCAATTAGGATAACAACCATGACTCTATTTTGACAGTGAATCAAGTGCTCCCGAACTTGGCGCATGATTGCGGGGGTACTGAACCTGGATTTACCACCTCCAGTTTTGGCGAATGCAAAAAGGATGGGTCGGCATTGATCGTCTCCACTACCGGGGATAACGTTGATCAGTGATTTTGCATTGGGGTTCACCCCACCGAAAGGGGAGCCATTTGCCGAGAGGATATCAAAAAGGCCATCGAGGCTGTCTTGGGCAATCAGTTCTGCCACACGTTCCAGGGCCAGATGAATCGTATCAACGATTTCTTTTTTACCGGCTATGGAACGTAATGTAACAGAAAGACCTTCAAACAAATTCATTGTTAACTCCCGCGGATCAAATCTCGCAAATGAAAAAAGTGCTCTGTATTCAATTTGGCATGGATTCTCTTTATGATCATATACCCATGGATAAATCCATGATTCAGAGAGAAAGGAATTGACTTTGGACCTGAGCGCCCTACCAGCAGTATTATCTAGTTTTTCTCTTGAATCAACTAGATCCACTAAAAATAATAATATTTTACTCGAAAGCAGCAGATCCTCAATATCTAGTGCACTAAACGCTAAAACCAATTCCTGGACGGACAAAATTATTTCTAATAAAATATCGCTGTCTGATGGTTCTGATAGCACTTGTCTTAGATCGGCAATTTGCCTATCTATCTGATTAATAATGTCATCTTTAAGTTTGGACAACAGGTTGTCAGCTGAAACTGAAGCTATATGTAATTGTGAAGCTGACCACTCAGCATCATTAGACCAAATAGTGCGGTAAGTTAAATCTGCCTCTGACAGCAGACCAAGGGTGAGTGCCAGTTCATACGCAACCCATTGCTTCGTCAGTCCGTCGCCGGTCACGTCGAAATCACTTGGACAATTTAGATCTGGCAGGGCCTTGAGGATGTCCGCAAGGGCAATTACACGTTGCTTCAGAATTTGAATGCGTTTACGTAATGATTTCATGTCAGCAACCCACCCCCCGTTTCGGTGCCTTGAGTTCCTGAATATAGGTCCTCATGAGATTGATAGTGGCTTGAGAACAGTTTTTCACTAATATCTGTGGGTTGGATACCTTGTGCTTCCATTTTTTTAGAAAGGCGAGTTTTGCTGAATCACCTGAGAGCATTTCGTGGTGTCCCATTATGATATGAACATGGAAGCAGGTTTTAATTCTTGATGATTTCACATTCACAGCAGTCAAACACAAACGATCATCGACATAGTACTTGACCTGCTCACAGGGATCTTGATCCCTATCCTTGCGACCGGCTTGGAATACCAGCCAAGGTTTGCTTATTACCTCCAATGGGTAGTGCCCTTATCGCTAGGATTGCTTAGCAAAGTTTGCTACCCTTATATTTTCGGTATTAGGTTCATTCTCACATGCACTGCCCCGCTTGCCACTCCAATCACCTGGTCAAAAACGGATTCAATCCACTCCACAAGCA
>JAHDND010000243.1 GCA_018435665.1 Candidatus Thiosymbion sp.
CTTGCGCTTGGCGTCATACTCGGCTTGGGCAAAGGAGATCTGCTTGGACATGGGGCGACTCGCGGTCGGAGATAGCATGGGCAATATTTTATCACATACAATCCATGAGGTTGGAATAAATCAGTGTCTCCCTAAAGGGGCGCCGTCCGCAATGAATGGAAGCCCATTCCCTTTTATGATGACCTGCCCAATCAAGAAGTTCCTTCAACAGGCGCGTGCCTAGCCCTAACCCCTATCCGCCAAATCCACCGGAGAAGATCATGACCAGTGACTTGTCAACCCAGCCGCGCCGTTTCCTTCCGGGCGCCAAAAGCCTGCTCCTGGCCAGCCTTACCGCCCTGGTGTTGATGCAAGGCTGCAGCGACAGCAACAACGGCAGCGCCAACGCCCCACCCTTCTTCGTCAAGCAGGAACCCTTCGACGGCCAGATGATCGATGCCGGGGCGGTCGCCCTCAGCTACCGCGCCACCGACCCCGAAGGCGGCGAAGTCCGTTACAACGTCCTCCTGGGCACCAGCGCCAATGCCCTGCGCACCCTGGCCAGCCTCACGGTGGAGGAACACGTCGCCAGCGGCGCCCTGGCGCCCCACACCCGCTACTACTGGCAGGTCATCGCCACCGACCCGCTCGGCGCCCGGCGGCAGAGCCCCATCCAGAGCTTCACCACCGGCGAACGGATCACCGTCAGCGACATCGACGGCAATGTCTACGCGACCGTGCAGATCGGCACCCAAGTATGGATGGCCGAAAACCTCAAGACCCACACCTACCGCAACGGCGAACCCATCCCCAACCTCCCCGACAACCAGGCATGGGTCGATGACCAGGAAGGCGCCTGGTGCGAGCACCCCGATCCCGGCTTCGACGAAAGCGCTTACGGCCTGCTGTACAACTGGTACGCCGTCGCCAACCCCAACGGCCTGGCGCCCGACGGCTGGCACGTCCCCAACGATGACGAATGGGCCACCCTCATGGACTACCTCGGCGGCGACCAGGTCGCCGGCGGATTGCTCAAGGAGACCGGCTTCGACCACTGGTTCGCCCCCAACACCGGCGCCAGCAACGGCAGCGGCTTCACCGCCCGCGGTGGTGGGCATCGCGAGACCTGGGACGGCGACTTCGACCTGGCAGGTTACAACGGCTTCTTCTGGAGCGCCAGCGACCTCAGCAGCCACTCCACCAATTACCGCGGCCTGGGCAATCGCAAGATCAACGCCGGGCGCTACACCGCCCTCAAGAACGCCGGCTTCTCCGTGCGTTGCCTGGCGGATGCGGAGTAGACCGGGGGAATCTCAGCCCACCGGCTGGATCAGATTGGTGTTGGGCGCGGTAATATGTCGAGGTAAAAACGCCATGAAAATTAATTCCATATTTTTGTCCAGCATCACTGCCGGGCTTATGCTCATCGCTTCAGTCGCCAGCGGGACGACCGAGCACGATAATGTGGTCGAATTTGATTCGGAGGACAATCTGGAAGAATACAGTATTGTCTATTATTGGGATGGTGACTACAGCATCACCAGTGGTCAGCCTTGGGACGGAATCACCACTAACAATGTCACAACCGAATATAATGCTGGATACCAGGTAGATGCGATGGCTGGCAGGCACTCTAGTGGCCCTCCCGCCGATTTCTTCAATGCTCGGGCCAATGGATTGTTTGCTACCACGAATAGTGATAAAAGCACCCCCAGTGGGATGAATTTTGCCTTTTCCGGCATCCTGGAGATAAATGGCCTTGATTACAAAATCGTGATTGGACAGAATGGCTGTGGTACCTCTAATTGCTGGTATGTCGGCCCCAATGAGAGTGGTTTTAGGGCTTGGAACGATAGTTCGATCTTGACGCCTGACCAGCGCTTTTACATATATGCCTCCGGCGAAAATACATTCGCCATTGGAATCTATTGTTCGGGGAATTGTCCCGATCCCAATGAGTGATAAGGATCAGGTCCGTTTATGAACGGTTCCCGCCTGATCGGCCTGCCTGAAGACTTCATCTCCACCAGCCGCTTCATTTGCGTGTCCGTGCTGCCCCGCCAGATGACGGCGTTCACAAGCCAGAATCAGGCCATGCGGGCGGCTTACGCAGCGGAGGTCCCACACCGCCTTCCGCCGCGGCGGCCATTCCAACCTGATCTGGATGGGGTAGTTGTTGGGATTTGTTAGGGTTCTTAAGTGATGAACCACTCGTATCGCTCCAGGCGTGGATCTGGTGGGCTGGTCTCTGGTGGCTGAGCCTAGGCATTGTTCCCTCGCCGGCTCATGGCCCGCGCAAGCTTGGCGAGCCTCGAGATGAGGCGAGCCACATCCGCTGGCCAGGATCACTGAGGGTATCATTGCTGGCACAAGCTCAAGCGGGCATCCTCCGCGGCAACCTTAGAGTTGGCGCTTTCTTTTTGCCGTGAACGGGGTGCCGATGGCGTGACGACACTGCTTGAAATGCGGGAGATCAGCAAGGAATTTCCTGGAGTCAAGGCCCTGGACCGGGTCTCCATGGCGGTGGGGGCGGGGGAGATCCACGCCATCTGCGGCGAGAACGGAGCCGGTAAGTCGACCCTGATGAACGTGCTGTCGGGGGTCTATCCTCACGGCACCTACGGGGGGGAGATCCTGCTGCGCGGCCAGCTGGTGGCCTTCAAGGACATCCGCGCCAGCGAGGCGGCGGGGATCGCCATCATCCACCAGGAACTGGCCCTGATCCCGGAACTGTCCATCACCGAAAACCTCTTCCTCGGCCACGAGGTGGCCAGGGCCGGGATCATCGACTGGACCCGGGCCAGGGTCCGCGCCAGCGAGTTGCTGGCCCAGGTCGGTCTGCGGCTGGACCCGGATACGGCCATCAAACACCTCGGCGTGGGCCAGCAGCAGCTCGTCGAGATCGCCAAGGCCCTGGGCAAGGCGGTGCGGCTGCTGATCCTCGACGAGCCCACGGCGGCCCTCAACGAGGAGGACTCCGCCCATCTGCTCAAGCTGTTGCGGGGTCTGCGGGCCCAGGGCATCACCTCCATCCTCATCAGCCACAAGCTGAACGAGGTCCTGGCCGTCGCGGATGCCGTCACCATCATCCGCGATGGCCAGTCGATCGAGACCCTGCGCCTGACAGGGGAGGGCGCCGGGGTCGCCGACGAGGACCGCCTCATCCGCGGCATGGTCGGCCGCTCCCTGGGGGGGCGCTTCCCGGCCCGCACCCCGCAAATCGGCGCGCCCTTCTTCGAGGTCCAGGACTGGACGGTGCGCCATCCCCAGGCGCCTGAGCGCCTGGTGTGCAAGGGGGTCAGCTTCTTCGTCCGTCGCGGGGAGATCCTCGGCTTCGCCGGCCTCATGGGCGCGGGCCGCACCGAGCTGGCCCTTTCCCTGTTCGGGCGTTCTTACGGCCTCCATGAGGGGGGGCGGCTGCTCATGGAGGGGCGCGAGCTGGACCTGCCCAATGTCGCGGCGGCCATCCGTCACCGCATCGCCTATGTCACCGAGGACCGCAAGACCCTGGGCCTGAACCTGCTGGATGACATCAAGACCACCATCGTCGCCGCCGCTCTGAGGCGCGTCAGCCACCGTGGGGTGCTGGACCGGCACCAGGAGGTCGCCGTCGCCGAGGGCTATCGCCACTCCCTGCGCATCAAGGCCCCCAGCGTCACCGCCGGGGTCGCCAAGCTCTCGGGGGGGAACCAGCAGAAGGTGGTCCTGGCCAAGTGGCTGTTCACCGAGCCGGACCTGCTGATCCTGGATGAACCCACCCGCGGCATCGACGTCGGCGCCAAGTACGAGATCTATGAGCTGATCCAGGAGCTGGCGGCGGCGGGCAAGGGGGTGATCCTCATTTCTTCCGAACTGCCCGAGCTCCTCGGCCTCGCCGATCGTATCCATACCCTGTGCGAGGGGGCCATCACCGGCGTCCTCGACCGTGACCAGGCCACCCAGGAGCTCCTGATGCGGCTGATGACCCCCGGCGGCGCCGTTCCCAGCCCTGGCACCGCCCCGGGGCTTGCCCGTCCTGTCGCCCCCACCCCTCGCGTCCCCGCTTTCTGAGGCCCAGCCCATGAAGTATCTCAAGGACCTTTTTGGTGGGGACCCCCGCCAGTTTGGCATGGTCTTCGCCCTCGTCGCCCTGGTGGTCTTCTTCCAGGTCCAGACGGATGGCCTGGTGCTGACCTCGGCCAACCTGATGAACCTGCTCAATGGCAACGCCTACATCCTGGTGCTGGCCATCGGCATGGTGCTGGTGATCATCGCCGGGCATATCGACCTCTCCGTGGGCTCGGTGGCCGCCTTCGCCGGCATCGTCCTGGCCCTGGCCATGCGGGACTGGGGCCTGGCGCCCTGGGCCGCGGTGCTGCTGTGCCTGGGCGTCGGTGCCCTCATCGGCGCCTGGCAGGGCTTCTGGGTGGCCTATGTCGGCATCCCCGCCTTCGTCGTCTCCCTGGCGGGGATGATGCTGTTTCGCGGCGCCAATCAGGCGATCGGCCATTCCAACACCATCCCGGTGCCCCCGGAGATCCAGTATCTGGGCGGCGGCTACCTGCCGCCCCTCGCCTACGACACGGGCCTGAACGATCCGACCCTGGCCCTGGGTCTGGGGGCCATCCTCTGGCTGGTGATCGGCACCCTGAGCGCCCGGCGGCGGACGCTGCGCCTGGGCGGCGAGGCTCCGCCCCTCGGCGCCACGGTGGTGCGGCTGACGGTGCTCAGCGCCGTCATCGCCTGGCTGACCTATCAGTTCGCCAGCGGCCGGCCGGGGACCTCCTTCCCGGTGTCGGGTCTGATCCTGGTCAGCCTGGTGATCCTCTACAGCTTCATCGCCCGGCGCACCATCCTCGGCCGGCACGTCTATGCCGTGGGCGGCAACAGCCAGGCGGCGCGGCTGTCGGGGGTCAATACCCGTCGGGTGAACTTCCTGGTGATGATGAACATGTCCATCCTCGCTGCCCTGGCGGGGCTCATGTTCGTCGGCCGCGCCACCGCCTCGGGACCCTTCGACGGCGTCAACTGGGAGCTGGACGCCATCTCCGCGGTGTTCATCGGCGGGGCGGCGGTCTCCGGGGGCGTGGGCACCGTCATCGGCTCGGTGATCGGCGGCCTGGTGATGGCGGTGCTGAACAATGGCCTGCAACTCATGGGCGTCGGCGCCGACCTGACGCAGATCATCAAGGGGTTGGTGTTGCTGCTGGCGGTAGCCTTTGATGTCTACAACAAGACCCAGGGGCGGCCGTCCATCCTCGGGCTCTTGCTTCGTCAGGGGCCGGGCCAGGCCCCGGCAAGGTCGGGAACCCCTGGCGGCCAAGGGACTAGCGGCCGAGAGAGCAGCGGCCAAGGGACTGGCAGCCAACGGATTAGTGGCCAGGGGACTAGCAGCGAACCGATTAGTAGCCTAGGGACTGGTAGCCAAGGGACTGGTGACCAGGCTACAAGCAGCCTGGGGATTCGGGACCGGGGGACTGGCGCTGGAACGGATGCCGTGAGCGGCACGGGCACGGGCAAGCGGATCGGCGCGCCCCTTGCCCTGGTAACGCTGGCGGTGGTGGCCTTGGCCGGCGGCGGGCTCTTGGTGCTGGATCGCGGGTGGCTGAGCGAGGGTCCAAGCCGGGAGGGCGGCCAGATCGGCACGACGGCGGGCTTCCCTCCGGGCAGCCTGATCGGCGTCGCCCTGCCCCAGAAGACCTCGGAGAACTGGGTACTGGCGGAACAACTGTTCCGGGATGGCTTGGGCGCCGCTGGTTTCAAGTACGACATCCAGTTCGCCAACGGCGGGGTGCCGGAGCAGCAGAATCAGATCCAGACCCTGGTGACCAAGGGGGCCAGGGTCCTCATCGTTGGCGCCATCGACGGCTCCCAGCTCGGCGGCCAGCTTCGGGAGGCCAAGGCGGCCGGGGCTACCGTCATCGCCTACGACCGGCTGCTGACCAACACCCCGGCGGTGGATTACTACGTCGCCTACGACAACTTCAAGGTCGGCGTGCTGCAGGGGCGGGCCTTGCTGGAGGGACTGCGGCAACGCAAGGGATCGCCACCCTGGAACATCGAGCTCCTTGCCGGTTCTCCGGATGACGCCAACAGCCAGGTCTACTTCGACGGGGCCATGAGCATTCTCCAACCCCAGATCAAGGATGGCGCCCTGGTGGTCAAATCGGGCCAGACCAGCTTCGCCCAGGCCGCCACCCAGGGCTGGAAGGCGGAAAACGCTCAGCGGCGCATGGATACCCTGCTCGCCGGCACCTACACCCAGGCCAAACTCGACGGCGTCCTGTCGCCCAACGACACCCTGGGCCGGGCAGCCCTGACCGCCGTCCGGGCCGCCGGCAAGGAGTTGCCGGTGGTGACGGGCCAGGATTCCGAAGTCGAGTCGGTCAAGTCCATCCTGAGGGGCGAGCAGTATTCCACCATCGACAAGGACACTGGCACCCTGGTCCAGCGGGCGATCGCCATGGTGGAGGCACTGAAACAAGGCAAGGCCCCGGCGGTGAACGACGACCACAGTTACAACAATGGGGTCAGAATCGTGCCCGCCTATCTGCTGGAGCCGCGGATCGTCACCCAGGCCAATGTCCGCCAGGTCTTCGCCAATGACCCGGTCCTCAAGGGCGTCGTGAACCCCTGACCGGAGAGCGCGCTGCCGCACCCTTATCCCCCAGCCATGAGCATCAGGCACCCTCAACCCATGACTGAACAGATTCAGCCTGTTCCCACCCTGGCCGTCACCATCGCCGCTAGGTCCGGTCAGCGATCGGGGACCATGACCGCCAAGTCAGTCAATTCTTCCGATAGCCGCGGTATCCCCAATGCTGCCCCTATCCCCAAGAGACCGGCGAAACCCTGGATCGCCAGAGCCGGCCTCTTCGCGAGCCCTGGGCGCCCCCGGGCGGCCATGCCCCTCCTGGGGCTGGCGCTGCTGACGCCACCAGCCCTGGCCAGCGATTTCAGCCGTCAGGATTTTCTGACGGGCAACTGGGGCGGCACCCGGGATGCCTGGCAGGCCCAGGGCCTGGACGTCCGGCTCAACTACACGGCGGAGCCCCTGGCCAACGTCGCTGGCGGCGAGATCCTGGGTGGGACCTACGCCGACAACGTCGGTCTGGACCTGCATTTCGACCTCGCCAGGCTGATTGGCATCCCCCACACCCGCCTGCTGGTCAAGCTGTCCAAGCGTGACGGCACCAGCGTCTCCCAACGCTTCGTCGCCCCCTCCGAGGGTGGCAACACCTTCACCGCCCAGGAGGTGTTCGGCACCGAAAACTTGCCTCTGTTACGTTTGGTGTGGGTAGCAGCTTTATCCACCACCCACAAGGCCTCATCTAAGGACCCAGAATAAATTGGTGGTGGGGCCTGTGGAGTTGTGGGCGAGAGGCGCGCGAGTGTGGGCAAGGTGGGGGCAACC
>JAHDND010000151.1 GCA_018435665.1 Candidatus Thiosymbion sp.
CACCACGGACCACCCCTCAGCTTCCCCATGGATCACCCCTTGGATCTCAGCCACCTCACCGCCCCCGACGCCCCGCTGGCCATCATCGGCCTGGGCTACGTTGGCCTGCCCCTGGCCGTGGAATTTGGCAAACACCGCCCGGTGATCGGCTTCGACATCAAGCCCGAACGCATCGCCGAGCTCCAGGCCGGCCACGACAGCACCCGCGAGACCACCCCAGCGGAACTGGCCGCCGCCGTCCACCTCACCGTCACCAGCGACCCCGAGGCCCTGCGCCCCTGTCGGATCTTCATTGTCACCGTCCCCACCCCGGTGGACGCGTACAAGCGCCCCGACCTCAGGCCCCACTCCAGGCCTCCGCCACCGTCGGCGCGGTCCTCAAGCCTGGCGACCTGGTGATCTACGAATCCACCGTCTACCCCGGCTGCACCGAAGAAGATTGCGCCCCCGTGCTGGAAAAGGCCTCGGGGCTCGCCTACCTCCCCTCCCCCCCCGCGGGGGAGGGGCCGGGGGAGAGGGGGAGCAACCCCAACCACTTCCACCTCGGCTACAGCCCCGAGCGCATCAACCCCGGCGATCCCCACCACCGCCTGACCACCATCAAAAAGGTCACCAGCGGCTCCAGCCCCGCGATCGCCGCCATTGTCGACGCCCTCTACCGCCAGATCATCACCGCCGGCACCCATGTCGCCAGCAGCATCCGCGTCGCCGAGGCGGCCAAGGTCATCGAGAACACCCAGCGCGACCTCAACATCGCCCTGATGAACGAACTGGCCCTGATCTTCGGCAAGCTCGGCATCGACACCCTGGAAGTGCTGGAAGCCGCCGGCAGCAAATGGAACTTCCTGCCCTTTCGCCCCGGCCTGGTCGGCGGCCACTGCATCGGCGTCGACCCCTACTACCGCACCCACAAGGCCATCGCCCTTGGCCATCACCCCGAGGTGATCCTCGCCGGCCGGCGCATCAACGACCGCATGGGCGCCCATGTCGCGGAGACCGTGGTCAAGCTCATGCTCCAGAGCGGCATCGGTGTGTGCAACAGCCGCGTCCTGGTCCTGGGCCTGGCCTTCAAGGAAAACTGCCCCGACCTGCGCAATACCAAGGTAGCGGACATCATCGACGCCCTGCGGGAGTACAGCATCCGGGTGGATGTTTATGACCCCTGGGTCGACCGGACGGAGGCCAAGCACGAATATCGGCTCGATTGTCTGGCGGCATTGCCCGACCCCGGGACCTACGACGCCATCATCCTCGCCGTCGCCCATCGGGAATTCATCGCCATGGGACCCGCCGCCATCCGCACTCTGGCCAGGCCCAAGTGCGTCATCTATGACGTCAAGGCCGCCTTGCCCGCGGATCAGGTGGATGGGCGGCTCTAACCGTAACCCCCCTGCCCGCCGATCAGGTCGAAGCCCCCCTCTAACCCCACCCCATGGACATCGCCATCATCGGCGCCGGCATCAATGGCCTCTGCATTGGCTGGGAACTGGCCAAGGCCGGCCATGGTGTCACGATCTATGAGCGTGACACCGTCGTTGCCCATACCAGCAGCGCCTCCTCCAAGCTTCTGCACGGCGGTTTGCGCTATCTGGAAAACGGCGAATTTCGCCTGGTAGCGGAGGCCCTGCAAGAGCGCCAGGCCTGGTTCCACCGTGCGCCGACGCTGGCCAAGCCCTTGCGACTGACGTTACCGATTTACCGCCACTCCCGCCGCGGCCGCCCCCTGATCGCCTTGGGCTTGTGGCTTTACGACCGACTGGCCCGTTCCCGTCAGACACCCAATCACACCTGGCTGAGCGCGGCGGAGGTCGTAGCCCAGCTGCCGGAACTCCAGCCCCAGGGCCTCCGGGGCGCCTTCCAGTTCTGGGACGGCCAGATGGACGACCGCCAACTGGGCCACTGGGTTGCCGAACAAACTCGTCAGGCCGGCGCCACCCTCCTCGAAAGGACGCCGGTCGCCGCCGTCAGCCCAGACGGCCGCCTGCGTCTGACCGATGGCGCGGAAATGCACTATGACCAGGTGATCAACGCCGCTGGCCCCTGGGCCCGGCACCTGCTACGCACCAGCGCCATCGACAGCCGCCACGACCTGGACCTCGTCCGCGGCAGCCACCTGGTTCTCAACCGCCCGTGCCGGGACGCCTGCATCCTGGAAGTACCCGACGACCAGCGCATTTTTTTCGTCCTGCCCTGGCAGCAGGGCACCCTGGTCGGGACCACCGAGGTGCGCGAAGATCATCCACCCGGTGCCGCGCCAACGCCGCCACAACCGAGCGCCGCAGAGATCGATTACCTGCTCCGGGCCTACAACCACTACTTCACCCAACCGGCTGGCCACCAGGACATACGCACCACCTTTGCCGGCCTGCGCCCCTTGGTAAAATCCGCCGCCGACCCCAGCCGGGCCACCCGGGAATACGTGTTGGAGCGCCACGGCCAATTGACCACCGTGTTCGGCGGCAAATGGACCACCGCCTGCGCCCTGGCCCGCAAGGTCCGACAGCAAGTGGAAAAAGCAACCCCCGTGGCGTTACCAGTCAGCACAAAGGGCACGACAGGCGGCCCAGAGCCCACTCCGCGCCATGCCAACGCCAGATAACCCAAAGATAACCCATCCTTAATCCTCCCCCCCGCGGGTTACTGAGCCGCAAAATAATTACCGATCCTTGATGCCCATGCCCACCCCTATCCCTCACCGCAAAATCCGCCTCGCCCTCATCGGCTGCGGCCGCATCGCCGCCAACCACTTTGGCGCCATCGCCAAGCACGCGGATGACCTGGAGCTGGTCGCGGTCTGCGACACCAACCCCGGCGTCCTCAAGCAGTACGCCGACACCCACGGTGTCCCTGGCTACAGCCATCTGCCGGAACTGCTCACCACCGTCCAGCCCGACCTGGTCGCCCTCTGCACCCCCAGCGGCCTGCACCCGGAGCAGACCATCTGCGCAGCCCGTCACGGCGTCCACGTCATGACCGAAAAGCCCATGGCCACCCGCTGGCAGGACGGCGTGCGCATGGTCAAGGCCTGCGACGAGGCCGGCGTCCATCTCTTCGTCGTCAAACAGAACCGCCGCAACGCCACCCTCCAGCTCCTCAAGCGCGCGGTGGAAGAAAAACGCTTCGGCCGCATCCATCTGGTCCACCTCCACGTCTTCTGGACCCGCCCCCAGAGCTATTACGACCAGGCCCGCTGGCGCGGCACCTGGGAGTTCGACGGCGGTGCTTTCATGAACCAGGCCAGCCACTACGTCGACCTCCTCGACTGGCTCATCGGCCCGGTGGACAAGGTCCAGGCCATGGTCAGCACCACCCGCGACATCGAAGTGGAAGACACCGGCGTCCTCAACGTCCGCTGGCGTAGCGGTGCCCTGGGCTCCATGAGCGTCACCATGCTCACCTACCCCAAGAACCTGGAAGGCTCCATCACCATCCTCGGGGAAAAGGGCAGCGTCCGCGTCGGCGGCGTCGCCGTCAACGACATCCAGCTTTGGGACTTTGCCGAACCCCGCGACTATGACGAACAGGTCAAGGCCGCCAACTACGAAACCACCTCGGTCTACGGCTTCGGCCATCCCCTCTACTACAGGAACGTCATCGACAGCCTGCGCGGCACGGCCGAGCCCGAAACCGACGGCCGCGAGGGCCTCAAATCCCTGGAGCTGCTCATCGCCGCCTACCTCTCCGCCCGCGATGGCCGCACCGTCTCCTTGCCCCTGGAATATTGATGACCATCACCATCCACCCCACCGCCCTCGTCGATGACGGCGCCCAGATCGGCGCCGGCACTCGCATCTGGCACTGGGTCCACATCTGCGCCGGCGCCCGCATCGGCCAACACTGCTCCTTCGGCCAAAATGTCTTCGTCGGCAACGACGTGGTCATCGGTAATAACTGCAAGGTCCAGAACAACGTCAGCATTTACGACGCCGTAACCCTGGAAGACGACGTCTTCTGCGGCCCCAGCATGGTCTTCACCAATGTCCATAACCCCCGCGCCGCCGTCATCCGCAAGGACGAATACCGCCGCACCCGGGTGAAGAAAGGCGCCACCATCGGCGCCAACGCCACCCTGGTCTGCGGCGTCACCCTGGGCGAATACGCCTTCATTGCCGCCGGTG
>JAHDND010000235.1 GCA_018435665.1 Candidatus Thiosymbion sp.
CAAGGGGCGTAATGGACCACAAGAGCCACTCAGAATACCCAAAATGAGCCCAAAAACGGGTTAAAACGGGCTGCTAAGTCAAAAATGACGCTCTCCAAGGGCGGAAAGAGAGAAATCGGGTCATTCTTCAGCGTTTCCTTTAGGGGCATTTATAGTGACACCCAGACTAGCTGAAGCTACTCACCGAGTAAATTGTCCGGCTCAAGCATAAAAAGACCCAACCCATTAGGGGGAAGAGTGGCCGTATAATGCAAGGGCAGGTTTTTATTTGCGACCTGATATAAGTTTTTATCGAGACGGGGAGACCAGGAATCGTTATTAATGGCACGAATGAATTCCTGCATGGGATTCACGGACCCGACCAGGAGAAGCCCCCCGAGAAGGATCTTTCTTTTAGCAGGCATTTTCCGATAGCTGCCAACTGTAAGAAGAGTAAAAATACAAAGCATCATCAGAGCAGGAATGGATCCCCGCATGACAATATCGTTGCCGGGACCAAAGCGAAGTAAAGGCAAAACGAGCAGGATTACACCCGTCAGAAACCATAAGGCCCTGTCGGCATTCTCATAAACCAGAAGCCAGATCAGGATGAATTCAAATATGACGAAAGCTAAATAGAGAGAAATATAAAAGGAAAAACCCACCCCACTACTATTCATATTTAAGGATGCCGGCAAGGCGTGAATGGATAAGGCCAGATAAGGTAAGGTCGCCACGAGGATGAGTATCGCTGGCAGCCATGTCAGCGGATGCCATTTGACCTGCCTGAACTGAGTTATGAACCATAACAGGTAGAAAGGGGCCATGCCGATAGCGGCGAAGGGGCTCCATAAGGGAAGCACCGCGCATGTCAGCGGCACGTAATAGGCGAATGATGGATCTCGCCAATGCCGGTAAAACATCGCTATCGCAATCCAGGCCGGAAGTGCATGATTGGGGACCCAAAACAATTGCGTGGTGTTGGAGGAGTATTGAAACAACCATCCCCACCATTCCAGGTGTTGTCCCGGCTCGACCAGCTCCCGATTAGTCAGCAGCATCCCAATAACATCCAGCCCACTGAAGAAGACCACGATGATCAGGCCCAGAATTTGACGCAGGGATAATCGGGTCGGCAATGGCAAGAGGGCAAGAAATATCACCGTGCCGCAGGCTGTCCAAAGCCAGAGAAACGCATCGGCATATTCCAGTCCAATGATCTTACCCAGGATGGCCGCGGGCATGAAATAGGCAATGGGAGCCCGTAATACCACTGGATCTTGTTCCATAAAGCCATATCCCGGCGGCCCCTGAGCTAACGTCAAATCCCGCAGAACGGCATCCCGGAAATACCAATCGAAATTGGCGTAAAAGAAATGCCCTGCGCCCCCAAATAGAGTCCAAACAACAGCTGTAAATATAATGACGAAATATACCTGGCGTTGTGACCATAATTCATCAGCATGGCTGTAATCGGTTTTTAGTAATGCAAACAGAAGTCCAGCCGCGGCTATGAAAGCCAGTATTTCACCCCAAGGTGACTTGTACCAACCTAGAAAAAACCCAAAAAAGGGTAGCGCCAGATAAATCAGGCCCAGCGCCGTGATGATGTCTGTAGGCTTGGCTTGTTGATTAATTACCGCCTCGGATTTTTCCACGGTGAATGCCCTTTTAAGCACGAGTAACTAAATCGCGTCCATCAATCCTCAAAATTGATGCGTTCCCGTTCGACGACTACCGGACGATGGCGGACATAGGTGTGGATGGAGGCGATATATTCCCCCAAGATGCCAATAAACATCAGCACGATGCCAAACATCAAAAACATGCCGATGACGATGGGCGCGATGCCGATAGGAAAGGTATCCCACATCAAGAGCTTGAGGATCAGGAAGATGAAGGCTACCAGAAAGCTCAGTAAGCCAATGATGAACCCCAACATCGCCGCCAGGCGGATGGGGACCACGGAGTGGCTGACAATGCCGAGCATGGCCAGGTCATACAGGGTATAGGCATTATTTTTGGAAATACCCCGCTGTCGCCGTTGCTGTTTGAAGGCTATCGTCTTGATGGGAAAGCCCAATTCGCAAATCAGACCACGAAAATAGGGTTGGGGATCACCAATCTGGCGGACCTGGTCCAGCACCACCCGATCATAGAGCCCAAAGCCGGTGGCATCCTTGATGATGCTAACCTCCGAGATAGTGTCCAGAACCCGGTAATAGAGCTTGCGCAACCAATGGATGAATGGGTTGGTATGGCTCACTGGTTTTACGGCTAGAACAATCGGATAGCCTTCCTCCCAAGCCGCCAGAAATTGCGGGATCAATTCCGGCGGATCTTGCAGGTCGGATGCCAGATAAATGGTCACATCCCCACGGGCCTGGATGATCCCCCAATAAGGGGAGCGCAGGTGGCCAAAATTACGCGTGTTGACGATGAGCTTGACGCGGGGGTCCTTGGCCGCGAGGCCTTTGAGCAATTCAAGGGTGCGATCCGTCGAAGCATTGTCGATAAACAGGTATTCGAACTCATACTGGGGGAGTCCGGCCATCACCTCGCAAACCCGGCGATACAACTCCTCGACATTGGCCTCTTCGTTAAAGCAGGGCGAGACCAGGCTCACCCTTGTTTTTGTTGTCCCCATGAGTACCTTGCTAACGTGTCTCAGTGAATGGCATTGCTGACTAGGTAGCGTCCATCAGCCGACTGCTTGAGATGAAGCCAGGTGCGCCGCCGCCCCGGTTCGCCGTATGGCTTCCGCCAAGGGAATGGTAACCCGCAGGCCGAGTTCCCGTTGCGCCTTGCGGATATCCGGGATGTACCGACTGCGCCCCTGCCCGGCATCGGCCTGGCCCAGGATCCGAACGGGTTTGCTTGGGGCCAGCAGGTCCCGCACCCGATGAGCCAACTCGCGGATGCTGACCAACTCATCCGAGCCCACATTGTAGACCTCCCCCGCCCGGCCCTGGTGGAGCAGGGTAAGCAGCCAATGGGCCAAGTCCTCCTGGTCCAGGTAGGTCCGCAGCGGAGAACCGTCGCCGGCGACCACGATGGCCTTGCGGCTCAGGGCGTCGCGGATGAAATTTCCAATGGCAAAGTGGGCGTCCAAGGGCAGGTCGCGCCCCACGAAGGCAAAGCAGCGGGCGATGACCACCTCGATGCCATAGGCATCCTGGTAGAGGGCGCACAGGTGTTCGGCCGCGCGCTTGCCGAGACTGTAGGCATTGGCCGGATGACGCGGGTCCGGGCTAACGGCCCACGCCTCGTCCAGGGCGGTGACCTCCGGCGGCTGGGGCCCATAGACCCCGCCAGAGCTGACCAGAAGAAAGCGCTTGGCCCCGACCTTGACCCCGAGATCGAGCAGGTTCCGGGTCCCCGCAACGATCTGCCAGAAGCGCTCCAGGGGCGCAAGCCGTGGGCCTAGGGTAGAATCAGCCGCGGCATGGATGATGTGCGTGAAGTCACCCGTCCGCGGCAGTGAGTTCGGGTCCTCGATATCACCGGTGTGGAACCGCAGCCAGGTCAGGCCCGCGAACTCGGGATAGCGGACCAGAAAATTTTGCGGGTCCCGGGAGACAACCGTCACGACAAGGCCGGGAGGGGCCTGGGCCTCTTCTCCAGCCTGCTCCAAAAGCCAATGGCGCAACAGGGCCCGACCGAAAAAGCCGGTGCCGCCGGTTATCAGCAGGTTGCAGTTATCCATTTTGAAAGTATTCAAAGAACATCTCCCAGGCAGAATATCGGCATATATTTATGAATCAAGCCGATAAGTCCAATGATCAGTTGAGCTGCCTTTGCTGCGGTGGTAAGAAGTTAACAGCCGAATCCACACTGACCTCCCTATTTCTCTCTCGCGCCGCCTGGGAAGGACTGCCTGAAGTTACCGATCTACTATATTGCGATGACTGTGGGTTTAGAACCTATCGAAGACTATTGTCCTATGCTGAAGCGAAACAATATTATTCCAATTACCGTGGAGACCGCTACGTAGCCGAGCGCAGTCAGGATGAACTATTCTACAGCCAATCCGTATATGATCGCGACGAAGCTTGGATGGCGTCCCCACGCCGTCAAAAGGAAATGCTTGACCTGATTTCTACGAGGATGCCTGATACTCGGGATCTACAAATCCTCGACTTTGGCGGTGGAGATGGGCGCTTGATTGCAAACCTAGAGTGCAAGCGTCGGGCTGTCTTTGATCTAACGGGAATATCCGTATTGCCAGGAGTCGAGAAACTGATGTCTGAGTCTGATTTGCGACAGGAGGCTTGGGATTTAATAGTCTGTGCCCAAACCTTAGAGCACATGAGCACACCGGACCTGGTTTTGGAAAAACTGCGAGATATTACCACGAAAGATGGCTTAATTTATGTTGAACTGCAAAACCAGCAGTGGACAAGCCGTGCCTATCCTGGACGTCTACGTAACGATATCTTGGCGCATGCTATTAGGCATCGTAACTTTCATAAATATCTTGACCTATACAGCACGGCCTTTCGGGTAAAATTTGGTTTACTGCCACCATTGGGATTTGTTCCAATGAGAGAGCATGTAAACTTCTTCAGTCTCAATTCAATAGTCAAGCTGGGCCAACGGTTGTCGCTCGAGATAGAAGCATCACTAATTAGCTTATTCTGCGGTATTCAAGTTTTGTTCCGCAAGCGCTGAAAAATAAAGGAAATGCTGATTGTTTCGAGAGCCACTGGTTCAGAGGTAAGTAAATCAAGGCATTGAAAGGCACTTTGGCCAGGTATCCAGAAGTTATCAGCGTTTCTTTAATCTCTACTCTAGCGTCAAGATTAGCCACGCTAAGGGGAAGTTCTTTCGTCAACCCACCGACGAGGCAGAACATGAAATCAATCAGGCCCTACATCTACGAAACGTAAGCCAAGCCAAGGAAACCCAGTGAATTCCAAAAACCGGAGCAGGAAGCTCTGCAGGCTGACGGAATGAATTTTCTCCATCTGACATGGGTACTACCACATCTCCGAGCCGCCCTGCCAGCCCCCGGGGTAATAGGGCACGGCCGAAGAAACCGGTAAAACCTGTCTATAAGTATCTGACAATGATCACCCATATCTTATTTTACCCATCCAGCAATTCTGTGAGATCACCAATGTGACAGATGAGCATCGAATGGTTTTCACAATACTATATCTCAACCCCTGCTAGCCCGAATTGACAAGATACTCCCAGATCTGATGCATAAAAAAGAAAAGACGGCCACACCATTTCATCTCTTACTAAGGCTCTTCGACACGAAGGACCAATGGAAAGTACTGACCCTAATGGTGTTGATGCTGCTAGGGGCTGGGTTGGAGATGGTCGCAGTCAGCCTGATGTTCCCGCTAATCGACACAATAGCGAGACCAGAGGCGTCTCCTGCCACTGGGTTCGGGCAACTGCTTGCTCGATTACTGCCGAACACGAATCACAGTGAATCAGTCCTCGCCATGCTGATACTAATCGTGGCATTCTACGTGATCAAGAACCTGTTCTTCGCAGTCCTGATATTTCTGCAATGGCGTTTCGGCTTCGCCATGCAGGGCAAACTTTCGACAACTCTCTTCAATTGCTACCTGCGACTCCCTTACACCTTCCACCTGCAGAACAACACGGCGGATCTTCTGCGTAACCTGACGCACGAAGCAGATTTCATGGTCTGGGGTTTTCTCTTTCCAGCACTAACTTTTTTTACCGAAGCGCTAATCGCCACTGGGCTTACCTTTCTGCTTTTTTCCACACAGCCCTTCGCGGCAATGGTCATCACAGGGATCTTTAGCTCCGTCGGCTTCTTATATTACTGGATATTCCGTAACCGGATGGCACATTGGATGAGGCTGCGAATGAATCATGACGGCAGGCGCATAAGAGCTATCCAGGAAGGGCTAGGTGCACTGAAGGAACTCAAGGTATTAGGACGTACCAAGCATTTCCTGGAAGAGTACCGAAGATACAATACTGAGCGTGGACGAGTGGTTGCGAAGCACGAAGTCGTGCATGGATCAAACCTTCTGCTTTTGGAAGTGCTGGGCATGTCCAGCCTTTTAGTGTTGGCAGGTGTTGCTGTGCTGCAACATCAATCACTGGTCGAAGTACTTCCTCTGATGGGTATCTTCGCCGCCGCCGCTTTTCGCCTGATTCCCGCAACCAACCGGATAATCATGAACTTCCAGCAGGTGAGATCCGGTGTTCCAGTAATTGAAATGCTCGCTCAAGCCCTGATCGAAGCTGATAAGGCCATGCTGCAACTAGGAATGGATGCGGAAAGCATTCCTAATGCTGATGAACTTCAATTTCGCAAACAAATCACCCTGGAAAACATCTCCTTCGCTTATCCCGGTCGCCACGAAGTAGTACTGCAGAACATCAATATGACGATCAACCGAGGAGATGTTATCGGCATCGTAGGACCCTCAGGCTCCGGAAAGACGACATTAATCGACATTCTGCTTGGCATCTTTCCCCCAAGGACCGGCCGTATTCTGGTCGATGGACTTGACATACATCAAAATCTTCCCGCATGGCAGCGAAAAATCGGCTACATACCACAAAACAATTATCTTGTAGATGGGACAATCAGAGACAATGTTGCCTTAGGTATTCAAACAGATCGGATAGATGACAAAGCAGTATATAAAGCACTGAAAGATGCTCAGTTAGAGAGCCTCGTCAGGACGTTGCCCCAGGGGATATATATGCCAATTGGTGAATTGGGACGCCAATTATCAGGTGGACAACGTCAAAGGGTCGGAATTGCACGCGCGCTTTATCATGAGCCAGAGGTGTTAGTTCTGGATGAAGCAACCGCATCACTTGACAAGTCGACTGAATCACGAATACTTGATTTAGTGTCAAGCTTGTCCAACACAAAAACCCTAATTTTGATTTCTCACAACAAGGATACACTTATTCATTGTTCTAAGATTTTTCATATTTAATCAAAAAACCGAATTTTTATTTACAATTTTCACTGAGTTCATATCCATAATCCACAAATATTTTACTCCTTAGCGTCATGATGGGTTCCCGTATTTATGATCCAATCCAAAGTATCGGCGCCGATATCGCGGAGGGCTACTATTGGCTTTTTCTCGACGCTTTTGACACCCTACTCTGGCGCCAATGCCTCTGGCCAACTGATATCTTTAAGAAACTTGCTGAGAATTGCCGCTTTCCCCACTTGACCGCATGGCATCGTAAACTATCCGAGCGAATTTCTTACTTGAGATCACCAAACCCTACCTACGAACGTGTGTTTAATGGTTTCTTCGCATGGACGATTGATCAGGAGTATGCAGCAGAGCGAGATGAGATCCTTGCTAATCCATTTTTTCTCCGAGCCTTGAACAGATTTGGCTCTGAGTTGCGCTTGGTTGTGCTCTCGGATATGTATATGTCCTCTGTGCAGATCTCCGATTTACTGGATGCAGCTGGATATAACCTTGATTCCTTCCATGCTATTTTTTCATCAGCAGATATTAACGCTACTAAGTATAATGGGACAGCCTTCACATCCGTCGCACAGCGCCTGGATGCTCCTTTTAGGCGTATTGTTCATTACGGCGACAATCCACATTCAGATTTTCATCGGCCTACTTCTCTTGGCCTAAAAGCCAGAATTGTATACTGTCCAAGAACATGGGCATTAGAACACCGCTGGCCCCTTCCCAGAAGCCTTGCCTGGTCAGAATCGCAACTTGAGGGCCTGCGCCTAAACAATGCCTTTATCCGCGCTGTCGAGAGCGCCTCGTGAGTGACACCACCTTGGATTCTTATGCTTTGGATCATGCTAAGCGTATTGCAGATCCAATCGCTGAGATTTTCCTGGCCTTTGCCCGAAGACTATCTTCACGCCTTCAAATAATGCAGGCCGCGTCCCCCAAACCTCTAAGAATTTGCTTTGTAGGCCGCGACGGATTCTTCCTGTACGAGGTTATGTGTCTATGGCGCCAATTCGACCAATCACTGATTAATATCGAATTCAGCTACTTGGAAATCTCACGCAAAACAGTACGCCTAGCATGCATACGCACTCCGGGAGATCTAAAGCTTCTATGCAAGGACCTTCAATACACCAAAACATTTGATATGGCTGGCCCTGGTTTGGCTGAGTATTTTGCCCTTCCACGTGAGTGGATAGCCCCAGAGGTCTCCGTTGAGGGGGCACTAGAGCAACTCGCTGGCCCACTATTCAGCCAAGTAGCCGATCGCGCATCAATAGCAACCAAAAGCCTTGAGTACGCTGTCTTCTCATTCGATTGTTTTGTCGATATCGGATGGCGAGGAACCATGAGTGTCTTACTCGATAGAGCCATTCCAGCACACCAAAACCGCCCTTGGCTGTTTTTGGCTCACTGGTGCGACCGATCAACCACCCCGCTTCGCATAATAAACTCCGGACTCCTGGCCGATAGCTTCTGCAGGAAAAGTCTGATAGACAAAAGTCTGTGGGATCTGGTCGGTTTTTTCGAACCTTTCTGCAAAGGAAATTTCGATGGAGGCCTTAGGGGATATTATTTTCCACATCTTTCCGTATTGAGGAAGCGCGTTCTCTCGCTCGTCGAGAAACGTGCCCCGGCATGCACAACAATGACTGCTGCCGATGAAAGTGCCTTTGTAGCTAAAGCCCTGCGCGGTACCTACCGCCTAGCCAACTTCCCTAGCACGTCTTTTTATTATTTTATGGACACAATTAGTCTTGAGCACGGGATTGAAGACTGGACTGAGCCAACCTCACAGACACACTCTGTAAATCCTATTTTACATCCTAAGCGCTGGCTTTTAGGCTTTGCCTGTCCTTGGAAAGGGGGATGGGCCTACCGCTCTGCTGGGCTTATCGGTGCTTACTTTTGGATCTGTGTGAATTATTTTCTCATGCATCTAGGCCCAGGATTTATCGATTTCAGTCGCACGCTCGTCTCCCCATCTTCTAAGAGAGATAATTGTTAATATAGTTTTCAATTAACCTAAATCGCGTCTAAGCATGTTAAATGTCGCCATCTTTATGGGCAGCCTCTGTGTCGGAGGAACCGAACGCTCCGCCATTGCCTTGGCCAGTAGCATGAACCAACGTGGACACCGTTTTTCAATTGATACGTATGTTGGTGGTCCTCTGCTCAATGAGGCCCTAAAGATTGGTTTAGATTGCAGAGTTCACAACCACTTGCGAGTCTTTGAAAATATGTGGTCTGGGCTGCGCAGCACATATCCATATCACTTATATGTCACAGCAGTTAAAGCCCTCGAGTGGCGTCGACAAGGCATTCAGATTGTTGTAAATACGTGCCCGATAACAGCTATTTTCTCCGAGGTCACACGCCCTATTCATGGGGCGAAGGTTGTTTGCTGGACACACTACAACTGGCGCCATGAGTCTCAGAATTTTCACAAACGTCTCCTGCGTCGCGTCTCCGTTGCCTATCGGTGTAGCGATACATTCGTTGGTGTTTCAGATGCTTCTCTCGCTGCCTTCGTCGAGGATTTATGTCTCTCCCAACCATCGACTAAAATCTATAACATCGTCGACATTACCCATGCGTCTTCTATCGCTCAGCGGGATCGAAACCTCATTGTCTGGATCGGACGCATAGTTCCACTTAAGCAACTCGAACACCTCATATGGGCCTTTCTTTTCGCCCGTCGCTTGAATCCCAAGTTGCACCTCAAAGTCTTTGGAACAGGTGCACCAGATTATCTCGATTCACTTCGGCGACTTGCATCAGAACTCGATGTTGATCAATACGTCTGCTTCGTTGGGTATACTAATCAACCATTTGCTGAACTAGCTTCTGCTGGTGCCGTTGTCCTCTGCTCACAGCACGAAGCACTTCCCACTGTACTGGTTGAGGCGCTCGCTGCCGGAACCCCTTTTGTTAGTTATAACTCACCTCATGGTCCATGGGAGATCTCTGACAGAGGCCGTGCCGGTCTGATCGTTCCCCAGAATTCTATTGTTGAACTCGCTGAGGCCATGGTAAGGCTAACAACCCAGCCTGTCCTATACCAAGAGTTGATAGACCACGCACAATGCGAAGTCCTACCGAGATTTTCTGTAAACTGCATCTGTACTCAGTGGGAAGAAGTTCTCGGGTTATTAATATAACAAGCCACGCATTTACATCAATCTCAATATCTTTTGGAGACTTTATGTTTTATCGTAAGGAACGTTTCATCCGAAAAACCCCTCCTTATTTTCTTCAGCAACTTCGGGTCGTTTGGCGGGGACCTGATCGCGTTAAGTTTCTCTGCGACCAATCCACGGGGCAAAATGTCCTTCATTTTGGTTGCGCTGATTGGCCGATTTTTAATCCCCAGACGAACCTCCATTTGCGCCTTGCAGAATTAACTAAATCCCTACTTGGATTTGATACACAGCCAGAGGGCTTGGCCGTCCTTCGCTCACACGACCCAAGACTACGTCTAAGCAACTCTTTTGAAAGCCTTTTAAGTGAAGATTTTGATCTCCTCCTAGTACCGGAAGTCCTTGAACACGTTGGTGATGCTTCCCAATTTCTGCACGAAATACAGCGTCTAAAGTTTAAGCGTCTGATCCTAACAGTGCCGGATGCTTACTCATGTCGCAAAAACTTCTTTTATGATATAAGGTCTGCTGAATTCCTAGAAATCGTCCATCCCGATCACAATTGTTGGTATACACCGTCAACCTTACGCCAACTCCTTGCTAAATATTCAGACTTAGTCGTCGATGAGACATTTCTGGTCGGATGCAGTACTGGTGTTATAGCGCACCCTAAATAAGCGTCTTCTAGCAACGTGTTTTCTTACATTCATTACATTCCCACCTCATGAAGTCTCTTCAAGTGGTGGTCTTAAATTCCCTTGCAAAAAAACACGCGCCAGCCTTTTCACACCTTGGAACGGTAGATTCAGAGCCATTTCCATGTTCCCGCCACAATTCTACAAGTCGTACAAAAGCACCTTCATCCCAAGATGACTTATGCAGCTAGGTAGCAAATACTCGCGACGGTCTGCGAGCCAAACTTGCTAGCCCAACTGGTATTAAATGACCTCGTAATGTTGCTGGGGCAATACGATTCAGGTTAGTCACAGATCTCCACATGAGCCAGTTATTGCCATAAAGGCTGCCATAGAAATGCAGTTATAAAGAGCTATCTATCAAATAGGCAGGGTCAGATTGGTTTCTTCCATGGCTGTATGCTTTACGATGGACAGTGGTCAGGTTATTCCTGTTGCAACGGTGTCCGGTTCAGTTAGCCAGGCGATGCGTTTAATGTTCTCTCTGAGCGGTCGAGAGGGTCCAGGACGCCACTGTCGACCGGATTTGGTTTTTGATCCCCCCTGCTCAGGAAGCGTCTACCGCCTTCTAGAGGC
>JAHDND010000075.1 GCA_018435665.1 Candidatus Thiosymbion sp.
CCGATCTAAGCCAAGTTACGCTGGACAAGACGCAAGATCTGTATGAGTTGGGCCTTTTAATCTGGGAGACGGTCTTAGGTGTCTTCCGGCGCGACCCGCAAAACGAGTTGGACGACCTGGACTTGGGAGTAGTACAGGATGAGCCCTAACAAGTCGCTGCGCCGATTCCATACTGCGTCGCTTCGCTCCTTGCAAGGCGCGGCTGAACTCGGACGTTAGGCGCCGAACGTAGGTGAACGAAACGCAGTCTTGTGGAAAGAGGTCACAATCAGCACGCATTCATTCATTCCCGGCCACCTCGCCTGGCTCGTCGACACGGGCAAGTGCCTCAAGACCACGGACGGGAAACCCGTCCGCGTCATGGAGCTAAAACACGCGAAGGATGACGCCGTCCTCTCGGCGTGGGCAAAGCACTTCCGCAACCAGTACTGTCGCGACGACCAAATCGACAATCTATGCCAGGGCACCAATCTCACCCGGGCTGAATACCTCCGCACCATCAAGTTCCCGGATGAGAGCGCCGCTCCGGGGCCGAGCATCCGGGCCGGCGACTTCGGAGAGGTTCTCGTCGCGGACTACCTCGAATTCGTGCTCGCCTACTGGCTGCCCCGGACGCGCTACGACAACAAGGTGGTGCGCAACGAATCCACGAAGGGGACTGACATCATCGGTTTCAAGGTCGTGGCCCCTGGTCGCGACGACCCGAAGGATGCGCTTGCACTCTTCGAGGCCAAAGCTCAGTTCACTAGAAACACGCCGAACGGCCGGCTCCAGGACGCGGTGAATGGCTCGGCGAAGGATGAGATCCGAAAGGCCGAAAGCCTCAACGCTATCAAGCAGCGGCTCCTTGACCACGGTCGTGCTGCGGAGGTGCAGACGGTCGAACGGTTTCAGAATCTGGAGGACCGCCCCTACTCGGAGGAGTACGGCGCCGTGGCTCTTCTCTCCTCATCGGTCTTCAACAAGGAGGACGTTGGCGCCACGACCACCGTAGCCCATCCTCACGCCGACAACCTGACGCTGATCGTTATCCACGGCTCGAACCTCATGCCGCTGGTCCACGAACTCTATCGGAGGGCCGCCGATGAAGCCTGAGCAGAGTTCCAACGTGCTGCTCGCCATCACCCGCTCGAAGGCCAAGATGTTCGAGTATGGCCTTCCGGAGAGCGAGCATATCAGTGTCCCCCGCGATCCGGCCCGACTGCTACGTCTAGCGGTGGGAATGCTCGGGGACGTCGCCGCGGCAGTATCGAGGAGCGGCGCTGATGCCGCACGCGTGGCAGACCTCTCTTCGTCGCTTCCGTTCGCTGCCCGCTACTTCGACGCGTACGCGGCGAGCAAGATGGCGCAAGCAGGCGATGCACATCTCCTCGTGCTCGCCTCCGCGACCTACTATCTGTGCGACCTCCCAGGCAGTGCCAGCGTCCTCGTCTCGCGAGTTCCCCAAGCGATAGACCTCGATGCCGGCGGGTTGGATCACCTTCTCTGGTGGCTCCTGCGCGGCGACTTCTCCTCTTCCATCGAGGAGGTCGCGAGCCTGAGGTACGGCGAGGGGATTAGTCGTGTCTCGCGCGGTATCAAGGCGTTCTACGCTCTGGACGACCAAGATGAGCAGGAGCCCAACACTGCGGCGGTGTCACTGAGGGAGGTCGCATATCGCGATGGCACGCCGCGCGAGTTGCTGTTCGCGGACGCGTGTTGCGCGATAGTCAGTCGCCGCGTCGAGCACTCTGCTCGACGCTCGCTGCCGCGTTACTCAGGCCTACCGCTGGAGACCTGGCGACCCGCTCTCGGAAAGCGGTTCTTTGTACGAGAGCTTTGGCCCGCGCAGCGCCTGCTTGGGCAGCGAAGTGTCCTCGCGGGCGGGTCGGCCGTCGTGCAGATGCCGACGAGCGCGGGCAAGAGTCGCTCGACCGAACTCATCATTCGCAGCGCATTCTTGAGCGGGCGGGCGTCGCTCGCCGTCGTCGTCGGTCCGTTCCGAGCCCTCTGCCACGAGATCCGAGAGAGTCTCGCGCGAGCGTTCCGCGGCGAGCATGTGAACGTCAACGAGCTGTCGGATGTGTTCCAGAGAGACTTCGACTTCGACGAGCTAGTTAGTGGGCACGCGATCCTGGTCATGACACCGGAGAAGCTCGTCTACGTGCTGCGGCACCTTCCAGAGCTCGCGAGTCGGGTCGGCGTGCTCGTCCTCGATGAGGGCCACCAATTCGATACCGGGCCACGCGGCGTCACCTACGAGCTTCTCGTCACGTCGCTGAAGGGGATGATCCCCGCGACGGCCCAAAAGGTTCTGATCTCCGCGGTTATCACCAACGCCTCCGACATTGCCAAGTGGCTGACTGGCGAAGAAGCTGCGGTGGTCGCAGGAGCTGACCTCCTTCCGACCGAGCGTTCCGTCGCGTTCACGAGTTGGAAAACGCAACTGGGCCAACTTCACTTCGTCGCGCCGGAGAATCCTGACGAAGAGGAGTTCTTCGTTCCCCGTGTGATCAGATCCACATCCTTGGCCCTTCGTCCGAGAGAGACGAAGGAGCGCCGGTTCCCCGAGAAGGGCGACGGCCAGTCGGTGGCCCTATACTTGGGGCTCACGTTGGTTCGAAACGGTGCGATCGCGATCTTCTGCGGGCGAAAGGATACAGCGACAGGCCTCTGCGAGGCCCTCGTTGACGTGGCAGCTCGTGGGCTCGCGATACCGATGCCCGTCGCAGTCTCGGATGGTCCCGAGGTGGAACGCCTCGCCTTTCTTTACGAGCGGAATTTTGGAGCCGGTGCGGCTGCTGCCCGTGCGGCAAAGATCGGTGCGTTCACGCACCATGGGAACACCCCGCACGGCGTGCGTCTTGCGGTCGAGCACGCGATCAAAGAGGGCCTCGGCAAGTTCATCCTCTGCACGTCCACCCTGGCGCAGGGAGTGAACCTTCCGATTCGGTACCTCATCGTGACGACTGCTCAGCAAGGCGGCGAGAGGATCAAGGTCCGCGACTTCCACAACCTCATGGGCCGCGCTGGTCGCTCGGGCATGCACACGGAGGGCAGCGTCCTCTTCGCAAACCCTGAGGTGTACGACACTCGCTGCGGTGCGGAGAGCAAGTGGCCCGAGTTCAAGGCGTTGCTGCAGGTGAGCAACTCGGAGCCCTGCGCGAGCACGCTGCTATCGGTACTGGGACCGTTGAAGAGCGATGGTGGGCAGGTGACTCTGGCCATCGACCCCCTCGACGTGGTGAGGGCCTATGTTGCGGACCAAGAGGGTGGCGGCGCCTGGGTCGACGAGGCCGCGACAGAGCTTACCCGCAGATGGTTTGCGACGGAGACGCTGCGAAGGCAGCTGGCGGAGAGACGAGACATCCTTGCGGCGGTGGAGAGCTTCCTTGTGGCCTATTGGGAAGAGAGCGGAGACGAGCAGACCTTCGGGGCAGGCCCAGTCGGCGAGCTGGCGAAGCGAACGCTCGCGTACCATCTCGCGTCAGCCGAACAGCGCGGGCAACTGGTCCAGCTGTTCGAACTACTCGCGGCGAATGTCACCGCGCGCGTCGGCGACGCCGAGAGGAGGCGGGTGTACGGCAGGACATTGTTCGGCGTCGGGGATACCGTCGCGCTCGAACAGTGGGTCGCGGAGAACCTGAAACGCATCGCTGGCTGCGCCGACGTCGACGAACTCTTCGACATCGTGTGGCCGTGCATAGCAGCCAGAATCGAGAGCGACACGTTCCAGAAGTGGCGGCCAGTCGAGACAAGGGAAGCCTTCGCAACGCGTTGGATCGCGGGCGACTCGTTTGGGGTCCTTCACGACAGCATGACAGCCGCGGGTGTCCGAATCGGCCTTGGTGCGAAACCGCGCAAGCCGAAGGTCGAGCACATCGTCGAGATGGGGGAGAACGCCCTTGGGTTCGATGGTGCGCATGTGCTCGGGGCCATCGCCGAGCTGTTCGAGCTCCTGGCGCCCGAGGATGACGGCGAGGGCGAACCGCTACGGCTGCTCCAGGTCTTGCAGAAGCGCTGCAAGTACGGCCTTCCGGCGGGCGCCCCGATCCTTCTGTATGAGGCCGGATTCGCCGACCGGCCCCTCGCCCTTGAACTCGCCGGAGCCGTTCCGGAGATCGCATCGCGTAGCGAGGTGCGGAACGCCATGCGCGAAGAGCAACCCGCCGTGGAGGCGATTCTGGAACGATACCCGCGGTACTTCACCGAAGTGTTCGATCGGATTACGGGCTAGATCGATGAGCGGGTGGCGTGGTGCTCCAGCCGACCGCTCGCTCGGCTGGCGGCGGCTGAGAGGCGTGACGTAACCAGCAACAAGCCGTGGTGAGTTCCAGGCTTAACTTGTCGGATATCGGAAAAGTCTAGATCCTGCGTGATCAAAAAGCGCTAGCTCAGTTGCGCCGCCGACCAAATGGCTGCATCCCCCTGGCCGCTCAGGTTCGCCCGTGGCGGCGGGACGGGCCATCAACGGGGGGTAACGGCGGTGAGGGTGGAGAGTGCCATGGTCGGTGCTCGTTCTGTGGTTGGGCGAAGAGGGAATGATCGGTGGCACGGGGCCGGCAGGGGTGCAGGATTCGGACCTGATCCCGTATTCGAAGCCATTGTCAGCCCCAAGCTTTTCGATCAGGGCGATTTGCAGGGGTGTCATCATCACTCGCCAGCGTAAGCAGTCAGGCGCGGAGGCAGGTCCTTGTCCAGCAGATGAAACGCTGGCTAAACGCGGCTGGTCAACCGGCTGCCTCGTTAACCGTCTTTATCCAGGCTTCGCTATCCGGACAATCCATGATGGCCTCAGCCAAATCCTCCAGGGCCTCCTTCCAGGGGGAATCTTAGTCATCGTTCAGGTTCCCGGGAGGGAAGATGTCTGATGGTGTCATGGCTGGCGGTCTTTTCGAGGGCAATCGCGGCAGCAACCGGGGGCCCTGGAAATATTCATCGGGGTAGAGCCGTTTCCAAGGGTCCCTCTTACCCGATCAGCCCATCAGGCCCCGACGAACCTGGCGCGATGGTAGGCCAGGTAGGGCCGGTGTTGCTCGGCCACCCAGCGCAAACGGGCCGGCTGATCCAACCCCAATCGCCGTTTCTCCCGTTCGGGAAGGGCGTCCGCCACCAGCATCAGGCCATCGGGGTCAAAGCTAATCAGAAACCGATCGAACAGCGCATCCAGATTGGCGGACAGCAGGAAGCCATTGAACACGTCCAGTCGCTCGGCATCCGAAACGCAATCGGCCCAGGGCCTGGCATGGCTGGCGCGCAGGACTTCCGGGACCGCGATCCCCGTCACGGCACAGGCCCCACCCCAATAGTCCATCTGGGCCTGGCGAAAGCTCTGTTGGCCCACCCGTTGGCGGACCAGGCGCTCGACTTCGGTGCCCAACAGGGTGGCGGGCAGTTCCCGCAGGGCCACGGCGACCCGCGCTACATAATCGTCAGCCGCTTGGCGGGGCAGGGCCTGCGCCAGGGCGGCGGCACGGCGCAGCAACTGGGCCAACTCAGCCTCGCCGCTGGCCAGAAAGGCCCCTGAAGGGTCGCGCGGATACTGGCGCTCCAGCTCGGGTTGCAGGGAGGGTGACTGGCTCGCGAAGTTCACCAGGTACTGGTGGTTGGTGAGCAGAATCCTGGCCCGGGTGCGATGACGGGCCGAGCCCAGGGTGACGGCATCGGCGTCGGCGCTGATCCCGTATTCGAAGCCATTGTCAGCCCCAAGCTTTTCGATCAGGGCGATTTGCAGGGGTGTCATCATCACTCGCCAGCGTAAGGAGACAGGCGCGGAGGCAGGTAGGTCCTTGTCCAGCAGATGAAACGCCGGCTAAACGCGGCTGGTCAACCGGCTGCCTCGTTAACCGTCTTTATCCAGGCTTCGCTATCCGGACAATCCATGATGGCCTCAGCCAAATCCTCCAGGGCCTGGTAGCTGGTCACCTGATCGAGCAAGGGGGCGCTTCTTGGGGCAACTTCTTCACCACAGCGCTTTCGAGCCTGACGTATCAGGAGCAACCGCTCGTGTTGCAACCCCTGCTGCATCCCCTGCTCGATACCCTTGCGGATACCGATGCGCTCAACGCTCGTCACGTAGGTCATTTTCTGAACACCCTCATAAGTCTGAATTTCTGACCAGAGCCTGTGCTCCAGTTCCTCGGGCAGGCGCAGGCCAGGAAATCGGGCAGATACCGCTCCAGGGCCTCCTTCCAGGGGGAATCGTAGTCATCGTTTGGGTTCCCGGGAGGGAACAGGTCTGATGGTGTCATCGCTGGCCATCTTTCTAAGGGAAATTGCGGAAGCAACGGTGAGTCCTTGAGATATTCATGGTTCCATGGCTCAGCCCCTCTTTGCCAAGCGCGTCGCCATCGCGCGGTCACTGATCTCCCGGATGCTTAGGTCCCGGTCCAGTTGCTGGCGCCATTGGGTGTAGTCGAAGGGTTCACGCTGGATCAGGGCGATAAAGCGCTCCGCCTCGATATCCCCGAGGTGCTGCGCCAGCAGTTCACAGCCTCGGCTCTTGATTTCGGTGTCGGTGATCATGGCAATTCCCGGAGAATAAAGTCGATAGGATTTAGTAAACGCAGCCCATTGAAAGGAAATGCTTTCTTCAGAATGCCGTCATCCGTGGTGAGAAAACAGTCTTTGTCCAGATAGATTTTCATGGCATGGCCCTTCCGTGTGGATCACCGTGTTCTAGTCGATCCCAGGCCGCCAGCACCAGGCGTCGGGTGCGGTATTCACCAAACTCCCTGATCTCGTTCTTCTTCAGCACCCGGAAGGTCTCGGAGGGGTAGTCCTCGCCCAGGACGTCGGCCGGGTCGAGGATGTAGCGCAGTTCGTCGCGGGTCAGGCCGTAAAGCCGGGCATAGTAGGCGTCCAACTCGGCGCGGAGCTGGGCGCGGCGGTCGGGGTCGAAGGGGAAGGGTGGGCCATCGTAGCCCAGGTGTTCGGCCCAGGATCTGAGGTCGTGGGCGTTGTAGGTAAGTTCCAGTACCCGCTGAACAATGACGCTGAGATCAGCGTTGGTATATCTGTTAGGTGGAAAAATGGGGAGCTGTTTGGTAACAAAATCTGCCAGGTGAGTACCACCTATCTTCTGGCGGGCTGCAAAATCGAGAACCAAGATGTTGAGATTTGCGAGCAGCCCTGCGAAGACAGTCGCAGATAGTGAAGTGCCCCCAATATTCACTCGTATAGTGAAATCAGTTCCCGCTTCCGGCAGTACCGAGGCAATCACAGTTCGCTCATTGGTAGCGTTAGTGATATCCCGCCAACCTATCAACCAGCTTCGATTCCAGCCTTTGGCGTTTATCCTCTGCTCCACATCTATCTTATTCACCCAATAGCGTGGGTTAACAGCAAAATCCGGGTCTTTTCTCTCCTCCAGCGTGACATCCCGATTTCCATTCACATCATAGGTAGCCCAGCGGTGATCATATTGATGGAGTAGTTTGGCTTCAAACATCCGCACATAGCCCGGCTGAGGCTCACTAAGGCAATTGCCAACTACTTCAGCCTTGGCCATATCGAAAATCCTGCGGACTTGAATGCACCAGGGATTGCCATCCTCCTTACCCTCGGCGATCAGCACTGGGGCGGCGCGATAGAGCTTCTTGGTCAACTCGGCATCGCGCTCGCTGCGAAACACCGGGCAGGTGAGGGTGTTGGGATTGATGAGGCGGAACTCTTCCGGGGTCAGGCTGAAGCGGCGACGGCTGTCTTTCAACTGATCCGGCTGGGTGGCGAAGAACACGAACTCGGCTTGCTCGGCGGCGCCCAGGGTCAGCAGGCAGAACTTCATGCGGCTATCGACTGCGGGGAATAGCTTCTCCCGGTTCTCGAGATCCAAAAGGCTCACCAGGCGACCGCTCTGGGAGATGTGGCCGAAGAAGGCCTTAGTGGAATCGTCGGTGGCGATGCCGGTGGGGACGATGAAACCGGCCCTTCCCTGGGTCGCGGCGATCTGGTACATGGTCTCAGCGAAAAGGGCGTAGGTGTTGACATCCCCGATGCCGGTAAGGGGGAAGCGACCACCGTCCTCGCCCTTGAGGTGCATGAAAACGCTGGCGGCCTCGGCGGTGCGCCGAGCCTGGATGAACTCGGCATGGAGGCCTTGCTCGGTCTGTCGCTCGACCGGGGAGTGCTCCAGTTCCGGGTAGAGGTGGCTGGCCAGCATCCCCTCGGCTAACCATTGGATTCGCTGACTACGCTCCGCCTTGTTTCTCGCCTCCGCCACGTCACGGTGACGGGTGGCGAAGAATTCCTCCTCTTGAAGCTTGATGCGCTCCCAGGGCGGGTTGCCCAGCACGCAGTCGAAACCGCCCTGGGCGAAGACCTGGGGGAAGGCCAGTTGCCAATGGAAGACCCGCGCCTGGGCGCAGGCGGCGGTGGCTGCTTGCCGCTGGCGCTGGTGCGCCTGGTCGTGGCTGTCGGAGAAGAGTTCCAGGTAGAGGGTCCGGCTGGTGGGGATGGCGCCGGCATCGCCCGTCTTGGGCAGCAGGAAGGCGCCCAGCAGGAGGTCGGCGGCCTGGCGCAGGCGACTGGTCCGGGCCCGCTCCAGGTGCTGGCGGTAGGCGGCCTCCTTGGCGGCGATCTGCGCCGGGGTCTCTTCCGGCAGGGCTTCCAGGGCCACCAGAGCGGCCAGTTCATCGCTCCCCTCCAAGGCCAGACCGCGCGCCATGCCCGCGGCCCGGCGTTCCCGGTCCCGCTTGAACTGGTTGAGGCCCCCAGTGTTGGTCAGGGTCAGGGACTTGCACAGGGCCTTGTCGTCGCCGGAGAGGGGCTTGAAGGCCTCCTTGGGGATGCCGTATTCCAGGCTCTTGAGGTCCAAGACCCCCAGCAGGGCGTCGCCGCATTGCAGGTGATGGTCGAGAAAGCCCAGGGGGCGGCCCTCCTCGTAGCCTTCCAGCCAGAGGGCGGTGCGGGCCAGTTCGATGGCCATGGGGTTGCGATCGACCCCATGGATGCAGCGGCCGATGACCTCGCGCAGGGCGTGGCGGTAGTCCCGGGGCTTGACCGCGCCGCCCTCGGCCTGGGCCTCGGCGCGCAACTGGGCCAGCCTCTCCGCCAGGCGGCGGGCGGCGGCGAGCAGGAAGTGGCCGCTACCACAGGCCGGGTCGATCACCTTGAGGTCCAGCAGGGCGGCGGTGGGGTTGTCGGGATGGGCCTGGAGCCGTTGCTCGATGACCGGGTCCAGGGCCGATTTGATCAGCTCCTGGACCAGGGCGTCCGGGGTGTAGTAACTGCCGGTGAGCTTGCGGGCATTGCCGGCGGTGGCGCCGGCGGCGTTCAGGCCGATGAAGCCGAAGCGGCGGGCGGGCAGGTCGATCTCCGGCACCAGTTCCAGCAGGCTCTCGTAGACGCTGCCTAGCTCCTCGGGGCCCATGTTGCGGTAGTCCACCGGCGCCAGGTTGCCCTGGCGGTTGCTCCAGCGCAGGGCCTGCAGGGCCGCCAAGCAGTGGGCATTGTCGAGGGCCGCCTGGTCCAGGTTCGGGCACTGGGCG
>JAHDND010000044.1 GCA_018435665.1 Candidatus Thiosymbion sp.
CCTCCACCCCGAGGACCGGGAGCGGTGCGAGGGGGAAGTCCGCCAGGCCCTGGCCGGGGAGAAGGACCTGAATATCGAATACCGGGTGATCTGGCCGGACGGCGCGGCGCGTTACCTGGTGGCCACGGCCAGCGTCGAGCGCGACGCGGGCGGCCAGCCGCTGCGCATGACCGGGGTCAGCTATGACATCACCCAGCGCAAGGCGGGGGAGCAGGCCCTGATCGAGGCCATGGGGTTGGCCGAGGCCGCCAATCACGCCAAGAGTGAATTCCTCGCCAACATGAGCCATGAGATCCGCACCCCGATGACCGGCATCATCGGCATGGCCCAACTGGCCCTGCGCACCCACCTCGACGATCGCCAGCACGACTGCGTGCGCAAGATCGAGACCTCCGCCCAGTCCCTGCTGCATATCCTCAACGACATCCTCGACTTGTCCAAGATCGAAGCGGGCGTGATGCATCTCGAGGCCATGACCTTCGATCTTTGGCACCTGACCGCCAATGTTCTCCATCTGTTGGATATCCCCGCCGGGGAGAAGGGCCTTCAGCTCGCCCTTGACTATGATCCCAAGCTGGGGACCCACTATCGGGGCGATCCCCTGCGGCTGACTCAGGTCCTCACCAACCTGCTGGCCAATGCCGTCAAATTCACCACGGCGGGGGAAGTACGACTGGTGATCCGCCCGGCCCATCCCAGGAGCCTCCGCTTCGAGATCCGGGATACCGGCATCGGCATGTCCCCGAAAGAGATGGCCGGGCTCTTCCACCCCTTCGCCCAGGCCGATGGCAGCATCACGCGCCGCTACGGTGGCACCGGCCTGGGACTGGCCATCAGCCAGCAACTGGTCAGCCTGATGGGGGGCCGCATCGAGGTGGACAGCACCCCGGGCCAGGGCAGTTGTTTCAGCTTCACGATCCCCGCCATGCCCTGCCCGCCACCCGCCGAGCCGGAGCGGAGGACGGAAGCGGGACGGGCGTCGAATGGTGAGACCGGCGCCGACACCCCGGCCCCCCCCGCCCTGGCCGCGGCGGGCACCCTGGCCCCCTCCGGGGTACCGGGGTGGAGCAGGGGACTTGCCGGCCGACGCCTCCTGCTGGTGGAGGACAACCCCATCAACCAGGCCGTGGTGCTGGGTTACCTGGAGGGTAGCGGGCTCGGGGTCGAAGTGGCCGCGGACGGTCAGGAGGGCGTCAGACGCTTTCAGGGGTCGGCCTTCGACCTGATCCTCATGGACATGCAGATGCCGGTCATGGACGGCCTGGAGGCGACCCGGCGCATCCGCGCCCTGGACCCGCGGATTCCGATCATCGCCCTGACCGCCAATGCCTTCGCCGAGGATGTCGCCAGGACCCGGGCCGCGGGTATGAACACCCATCTCAGCAAGCCCATCGATCTGAGGCATCTTCAGGCCGTCCTGAACCATTTCCTGGCCCCCCAGTCCGGGCTCGGTGATCCGAACCCTCAGGGACTGGTCCCGCCCGCAAAGCCGTTCCCGCCTCAAAACCAGGTCCTCCCCGGGGGCTCGATCCCACCGCTAGGTACTACGGAGGATAGCGCAACCCTTCACCCCGAGGGCTTGATCCCACCACGAGGCCACGCGGAGGATAGCGCGACGCTTCACCTCGACCCGGCGGCGGGTCTGGCGCTGATGAGCGGCAAGGACCAGCTCTACCGCCGGATCTTGGATCAATTCGCCGCGTCCTATGCCGACCTGGAACTGGATCTGAGTGATCCGGAAACCCGGCGCACCCTCCACAGCCTCAAAGGGCTGAGCGCCAACATCGGCGCGCAGCCCCTGCGGGAGCGAACCGCCGCCCTGGAAGCGTCCCTCGACCCCGCCCTAGTACCGGCCTTCCGCTGGGAACTGGCGGCGGTGATGGACGCCATCCGCCGCTACCTGGATGCGGTAAGGGGAGACGAGAGCCCGGGTGTAGGTACGGGCATGGGTGCTAGCGCGGGCGCGGGAGGGACTTTTGGCAGGGATGTAGACGCGGAAGAGGGAGTAGGTACTGAAGAAAGTGTTGGCAAGGGGAAAGGTGCGGGCACTGGGGAGAGTTTGGTCAAGGGCGAAGGTGCATGCGCGGGAGAGGCTGTGGGCAAGGCGGGGGGTCCGGGTGCGCCGCGCCCCGAGGTCAGTCCTGCGCGGAAAGAGGAGCTATTGGCGGACCTCCGCCAACAGGCCCAAGCGGCCAACTCCCGCCGATGCCGGGAGGTCATCGAAACCCTCACCGCCTTGCACCTGACCCCAGCGGAACAGGCCAGGATGCGACAGGCCGCCGACTTGCTGCAACGAAGGAACTATCGGGAATTGATCGCGTTGTCCTGGGAACAGTAGCCCAAAGTTTGACGCACTGTTCACCTCAGGCAAGCTGGGAGCGGAAGTTCGCCCCCTCTTCAAGCCTGGTCCGCGACGCTCGGGGCAGCGCTTGCCCGTCCAGGCTAGGGCTGACAGAATGCTGATTGGATGTAGTAGCTAAATGCGGGCTCTTTTTTCCCTGCTGGCCGTACATGAAGGCGCTGAGTATTCGCGATTTGAAAAACAATCCGTCAGCGGCCCTGCGGGAGGCGCAGGTGGACGATCTGGTGGTGGTGATGAATCGGCAACAGCCCCAGGCCCTACTGGTGGATCTTGCGCGATTAGGGGTTGCGGATCTGGCCGGGTTGAAATTTGCCCTAGCGGTTGCGCTGTTCCGGCAGGGCCAGATTTCGCTGGGTTATGCCGCCCGCGTCGCGGGTCTATCGGTTTCGGCCATGATCGAGCGGCTAGGGCGCATGGGCATTCCGATCGTTAATATCGACGATCGGGAGTTGGATCACGAGTTGTCCGCGTTCGATACATGGCAAGGAGCCCCGTCCGCCTGATCATTGCCGATGCCGGGCCGCTGATCGTCCTGTCGCGGGTCGGGGAGTTGGGCCTTCTCCGGCACGTGTTCGGCCAGGCGACCAATTGCTGGAAAGGGCGCTCGCCTCCGTGGGTGAGGGGTACACCAATGACCCCTAACGCTGCTACCACCGTCAAAGCGCTCTGCTGAGCGAGACTAGCGGCTTGGCATGGGCCGCCTGGCGCTGGATGAAGGCGGACGGCAACTCTTGGATCAGGAGGGCTTCTTGCGCGGCTGTCCGGCCTTCTCCAGCTCCTCCAGGTAGTCCTTCCATAGACCTTCCTGATTCTGGCCCAAGCGGTAGAGATAGTCCCAGGAATAGATGCCGGTGTTGTGCTCGTCGTCAAAGTGCAGGCAGACGGCGTAATTGCCGACGGGCTCTATGCGGTCGATGTTGACCTCCTCCTTGCCGACCTGAAGGATGCGCTGGCCGGGTCCATGGCCCTGGACCTCGGCGGAGGGGGAATAGACGCGCAGGAATTCGCAGGGGAGGTTGAAGTGGGCGCCGTCGTCGAAGGTCAGTTCGAGCACCTTGGACTGGCGATGGAAATTGATCTCGGTGGGGGTCGGCATGGGGTTACCTCTGGGGGCATGAGGGAGTCGTCATGAAGGGGGTAGAGTCACCCCCTTGACCAGCCTGAATATTCTGGCTTCCGGAAAGGCCGCCAATGGCTGGGCGATATCAGTACCTGTCCCGAGCCAATTCGCCTTACAGGATGTAGCGCGACAGGTCCTCGTTGGCGGCCAGTTCCGACAGATTGCGGTCGACATAGGCCGCATCAATGGCCACCGTCACCCGATCCATCTCGGCGGCGTTGAAGGAGACCTCCTCCAGCAGCCGTTCCAGCACCGTATGCAGGCGGCGGGCGCCGATGTTCTCGGTGCGCTCGTTGACCTGCCAGGCGACCTCGGCGATGCGGCGGATGCCGTCTTCGGTGAACTCCAGATTGACCCCTTCGGTGGCTAGCAGGGCCTTGTACTGCTCGGTGAGGGAGTCGTCCGGCTCGGTGAGGATGCGCATGAAGTCCTCGGTGCTCAGGGCCTTGAGTTCCACCCGGATGGGCAGGCGGCCCTGGAGCTCGGGGATCAGGTCCGAGGGCTTGGCGAGGTGGAAGGCCCCGGAGGCGATGAAAAGAATATGGTCGGTGCGCACCACCCCGTGCTTGGTGGAGATGGCGCAGCCCTCCACCAACGGCAGCAGGTCGCGCTGGACCCCCTCGCGGGAGACATCGGCGCCGCTGGTATGGTCCGAGCGCCGGCAAACCTTGTCGATCTCGTCGAGGAAGACGATGCCCTGCTGCTCCACCCCCTCCAGGGCGCGCAGCTTGAGTTCCTCCTCGTTGACGCGCTTGGCCGCCTCCTCGTCGCGAAGCAGCTTCATGGCGTCCGCCACCTTGAGCTTGCGGCGCTTGGTGCGGTCCCGACCCAGGTTCTGGAACAGGCTCTGGAGCTGACTGGTCATGTCCTCCATGCCCGGCGGGGCCATGATCTCGACGCCAATGGGGGAGGCGCTGACCTGGATCTCCACCTCGCGCTCGTCCAGGTCGCCCTGGCGCAGCTTGTCGCGGAACTTCTCCCGGGTGGCGCTGGAGGCCCCGGCGCCCCGGCTGTCCTCCTCGAAGTTGGACGGCGGCGGCAGCAGGGCGTCCAGGACCCGCTCCTCGGCGGCGGCCTGGGCCTGGTCGCGCAGGCCCTCCATGGCGCGCTGGCGGGCCATCTTGACGGCGGTGTCGGCCAGGTCGCGGACGATGGACTCCACGTCCCGCCCCACGTAGCCGACCTCGGTGAACTTGGTGGCCTCGACCTTGATGAAGGGGGCGTCGGCCAGCTTGGCCAGTCGGCGGGCGATCTCGGTCTTGCCGACGCCGGTGGGGCCGATCATGAGGATATTCTTGGGGGTGATCTCGGAGCGCATGGGCTCGGGGATCTGGGCGCGGCGCCAGCGGTTGCGCAACGCCACGGCCACGGCGCGCTTGGCCTCCTCCTGGCCGACGATGTGCTTGTTCAGCTCGGCGACGATGCGTTGGGGCGTGATGTCCGACATGGGGGAGGCTTCCGGGTGAGTGGTCGGGGGAGGCTTAGGCCGAGCCCAGTTCCTCGATGGTCAGGTTGTGGTTGGTATAGACGCAGATGTCCGCGGCGATATGCAGGGAGCGTTCGACGATCTCCCGGGCGGACAGCTCGGTGGCCTCCAGGAGGGCGCGGGCCGCCGCCTGGGCGAAGGAGCCGCCGGAGCCGATGGCCATCAGCCCCTGCTCTGGCTCCAGGACGTCGCCGGTGCCGGTGATGATCAGGGAGGCGGTCTGGTCGGCGACCAGCAGCATGGCCTCCAGGCGCCGCAGCATGCGGTCCATGCGCCAGTCCTTGGCCAGCTCCACGGCGGAGCGGGTCAGGTGGCCCTGATGCTTCTCCAGCTTGCCCTCGAAGCGCTCGAAGAGGGTGAAGGCGTCCGCCGTCGCCCCGGCGAAGCCCGCCAGCACCCGCTCCTTGTAGAGCCGGCGCACCTTGCGGGCGTTGCCCTTCATCACCGTCTGCCCCAGGCTGACCTGGCCGTCGCCTCCGATGACCACCTGGCCGCCCCGGCGCACCGAGAGGATGGTGGTGCCGTGCAATATCTCCATTGGCTTGTCCCCCGCGAATCGGATGGCCGGCATTCTACTGTAAAATCCCGGAATGGCCCGTATCGCCCTGCTCGAAGACGAAACCCTGCTGCGCAAGGAGCTGGCCGCGTTCCTGATCAAGCGTGGCCATGAGGTGGTACAGGCCGGCACCCTGGCCGAATTCTGGCCGCTGATGCCCCTGGCGGACATCGCCATCCTCGATCTCATGCTCCCCGATGGCAGCGGCGAGGAGGTCGCGCGACGCTTGCGGCAGGAGTATCCCCGGGTGGGCATCCTGATGCTCACGGCACGGGGGGCGATCCAGGATCGGTTACAGGGCCTGGACGCCGGGGCCGACCATTATCTGGTCAAGCCGTTCCGGCTAGTGGAACTGGCGGCCATCATCGACGCCCTGCTGCGCCGCCTGGGGGTCGGCTGGCGCCTGGATGGCCAACGGCGGCTACTCATCGCCCCGGACGGCTTCAGCAGTGCCCTGTCCGTCGCGGAGATGACGCTGTTCAATCTGTTGTGCGATCACCCCGGGGCAGTCGTGACCCAACGGACGCTGGTGGAGGCCCTGGGCTTCGACTGGCTGGACTATGACCGCCGGCGCCTGGACAAGCTGGTCAGCCGCCTGCGGCATCGCTGGCAGGAGGAGTCCGGCGAGGAACTACCCCTCAGGACCGAGTACCGCCACGGTTACAGCTTCGGCGCCCCGATCCAGCGGCTATGATCCAGGGGTGCCGAATACGGCTCCTCATGGCATCCCCCATCTCTTTTCGGTTCCCCGGCTCGGGTGACGGACCCTGGCGCCACCAGCGATCAGCCCGGTAGCCAGATGCGGAACCGGCAGCCCTGGCCGGGTTCGCTGGTGACGGTCAGGGTCCCGCCCTGGGTCTGGATCAGGCGCCGGGCGAGGTAGAGCCCGAGCCCCTTGCCGGGTTTGCCAACCGCCGTGGGACCGCGCGCCAGGGGCTCGAACAGCCCCGCCAGCGTCGCCGGGTCCAGACCGGGGCCGTCGTCGATCACGTCCAGCCAGATGCCATCGCTGGCCCGGCGCCCGGCGCGCTGGCCGCGTAACACCACCTGGGTCCCCGGTGGGGTGTATTTCACCGCGTTGTCCGCCAGGTTGTGCAAGGCCAGGCGGGTCAATTCCGGATCGCAGCGGCAGGTCGGGGGCATCCCCTCCGCCTCGACCCGCAGGCGTTGGCCCTCGGCCAGGACCCGGGCCGCCTGGGCGGCATCCTCCAGCAAGAGCCGCGGGTCATAGAGGACCGGCTCCGCCCCCGGGCGCAGGAGCGTAAAGCGTTCCTCCTCCAGATAGCCGTCCAGGAGGTGGGACATGCGGGCGGTGACCTGCTGGATCTGATGGTAGCGGGTGCGGGTCTCCTCATCGGCCTGTGCGCCGTCGAGCTCCAGGTTCTGGGCGATGGTGTCGATGACCGCCAGGGGGGTGCGCAGCTCATGGGAGACGGTGGCCAGAAATTCCCGCAACTCGGCCTGGACGCGCCGTTCCTGATCCAGGGCGGTCTGGACCTGCGTCATGGCCTGCCGCAACTCACGGGTGCGCTCATCCACCTCCCGCTCCAGGGTGGCGGCATGGGCGGCCTGCAACTCCGCGGCCCGGCGTTCCGCCGCCAGCTTGTCGTCCCGCAGTAGATTGAAGCGACTCCCCAACGCCAGCGCCAGGAGGATGATCTCCAGGGTACTGCCGATATTCAGGCCATTCGCGGTCCAGAGATTATGGGGAATCAGGCCCGGCAGATAGCCCAGCCCATTGACCAGCACCCCCAGGAACAGGAACGACCAGGCCAGGACGAACCAGCGCGCGGGACGGAAGCCCTGGCGAACGGCATGGACCCCCGCGACCAGGTACGCCAGGACCAGGACCCAACTGGTGAACAGATATCCGCCATAGACCGGGGCCAGGGGTGGGCTCCAGCCCGCGTAACTGGCCACCTTGACCAGGACCGGCAGGGTCATCAGGGCCGTCAACCCGAGTATGAGCCGATGCACCACTGGGGTTCGGCGCCGGGTATCGAGGAAATGGACGACAAAGAGGGTGCCCCCCAGGCTGGCCAGCCAGGACAGCAGCAGGTTGAACTGGTTGTTCCACCAGGACTGATCCGGCCACAGATACTGATAGCCATAGCCAAGCAGGCCCAGATTCCAGAACAGCATCAGGGCCAGGTAGAGGGCGTAAAAGAGGAAGTTGCGGTGCCAGGTGGAGAAGAACAGCAACAGGTGATAAAGCAGCAGGGCCAGGAGGGCGCCGCAGTAGGCGCCGCCCAGGACATTGCCCCACTGACTGGCGGTCTGAAAGGCCCGGACCTCCCAGAGGCGCAACGCCATGGGCCGGAACAGGCCATCACTGAGGGCCAGCCGCAGCAGGATCTGATGGGTTTCGCCCGCCGGCAGGTACAGGGGAAAGGCAAAGTCGCGGGTCTCCAGGGGCCGGGTGGCGAAGGGGCGCTGATCCCCGGTCTGCCAACTGCCCACCACCCCGGCGCCGTGGAGCTGGTACAGGTCCACCCAGTCCAGCAGCGGCCAGTCCACCTGCAGCACCCGGCGCTGGTCTTGGCCGGTCTGATTCGTGAGGCTGAATCTCACCCACCAGGCGGACGCACTGAAGCCGACCTGGATCGCCGGGTAGGGATTCGCCTGCCAAAGACCCTCGGGCAGGGCCAGGACGGCGTCCAGGTCGAAGTCCTGGCCGGGGTCCTCGAAGACGTCGAACTGGGTGATGGACCCGATGCCTTGCCCGGTGTCAGCGAGGAGGATGCGGGGCGCGGCGGGGTCCCGGGAATGTAAGCCGATTACATGGCTGGTCACACCGCTGATCACATCTGCGGTCGAATCCGCGGTTGCACCTCCGGTCACATCGCTGGTCACCTCTCCGATCGCATCCGTGGTCGCATCCGCGAATGCATCCCCGGTCGCATCCCCGATGGCCAAGGCCAGGAGACACAGGGCAAGCAGACTTGGGACCAGCAGGCAGCTCAGGGCCCGCAACCGGTGCCACTCCAGCCTGTGCCACTCCTGCCCGCGTTGAAAGGGCCGCTTCCGCCGCGGGCAATCAGGAGCCCTGTCGTGCCAAGGGTTCATGTCAGAACTTGTCAGAACACCGGGTCAGGCTTTTTGGCATGATGCGTTCATCCGCTACGAGTCCCCGGGGGGGACCTCTGGCAACTTCTTTCAGGCAGGTAGGCGATTTACCTTCGGCCTCCCTGGGCACGGTCCCTGACCAACTCCTCCTTGTCTCTCTCATCTTGAGACTTTATGGCCCGGCTCCCCGCCGGGCTTTTTTTTGCCTGTCGGATGGCCGTCGCCCCGGGCGGGGAGGTCAGAACTTGTCAGAACGCTGGGAACGGCATTTTGGCATGATGTCTTGGTTGGACAGTCCGGAAAAGTTGTATCCCAGGCCGTTTGAGGAGTTCCCGTTGTGACTGACACCCAGACCAGAAACCGCGCCATGTATTCCGCCCTCATGGCATCGAACCTCATGATGTGGATGCCCGCCATCGGCTGGTGGTGGTCCATGTTCTCAGTCCCCAACAGTTGGGGATCCATCAAGCCCCGGGGGTAACTCCTCTCACCCTGGCTTCCCCTGGCCGAGAGGATTGAGGAAAGGGGGTGGACCCGCTGTCGCGCATGACGCGCGGGGTGAAAGTGCTTAATCTTTGACGACCCATTCACCTGGTCGGAGCACTACCCCATGGTCAAAGATCCCTCGCATCCCGCCCTCGTCCGGGCGCAAGCCGCGCCATCCGCCACCGTCAGCCGGGCCCTGGCCCTGGCGACTATCCTTGCCCTGATCGGCGGCTGTGCCTCTTCACCCAACGACCCTTCGGGGAGCATCAGCATCACCGTCAAGCCTGGCGATACGGGCACCTGCGCCACCTCCCCCTGCCAGGTCAGCCTGCAGATGCCCCCGGGCAGCGGCAGCTACGAAGTGACGGGCAACCAGGTCAAGATCGGCACCTATCCCGCCGGCCAGACCGTCAACCTGGGCAACTATTGGAATACCCAGCGTATCGATGTCGTCGGCGCCAACGTCCCCCCCGCCTACGTCTATATTCCGCGCCAACTCTAATAGCGGCCACGACCCTGATCCGGGGCGCGGCTAACGGCGGGGTCAGGGGCGCTGGACATGCCCCGCGATGGCCCGGCGCAAGGCCCGCGCCGCCTCCCGCGGGTCCGCGGCGGCCATGAGGGCGCTCACCACGGCTATGCCATCGGCCCCCACCGCCATGACCTCCCCGGCGTTGGCCGCGGAGAGGCCACCGATGGCGACCAGGGGCAGGGCCGTGACGGCGCGGATCGCCCGCAGCCCGTCCAACCCCGTGGCCGCCGGGGTATCCCGCTTGGTCGGCGTGACGAAGATCGGGCTCACGCCCAGATAGTCCGCGCCGGCCCGCTCCGCCTGGCGGGCCTCCTCCGGGGTGCTCACCGAGACCCCGAGTAGCCGCTCCGGCCCAAGCAAGCGGCGGGCGAGGTCACAGGGCAGGTCCTCCTGACCCAGATGCACGCCGGCGGCGTCACAGGCCAGGGCCAGGTCGAGGCGATCATTGACGATCAGGGGAATGCCCCGGGGAGCCAGCACCCCCTTCAGGGCCTGGGCCAAGGCGAGAAACTCGCGGCTGCTGGACCCTTTTTCGCGGATCTGGACCACCGTGACGCCACCCTGGACGGCGGCCGAGACGACCTCGACCAGTTCCCGGCCCAAGGCCAGGGAGCGGTCGGTGACCAGATACAACGAATAGTCGATGGGGACTGGCATACAAGGAATCGCTGATTAATTCGATAACCACTGCGACAGACGTAACTGAATCAAGGCATTGCAAGGCACTTTCGCCGGGAATCCTGAGACGGTTAGGGCACCGTCATTCGCTGGTCACCCGGGCGCGGGCCAGCACCTCCTCCGGCGTGACGGCATCGAGGGCGTCTATCAGGCGGGTGCGGAAGGTGCCCGGCCGGGGATCGCCCGCGGCGGCCAGTTCACCGGCGATACCGTAGACGACCAGCGTGCCCACGGTGGCCACCAGGGGATCGGCCTGCACCGCGGCGAAGGCGCCGACCAGGGAGGAACAGACGCATCCAGTCCCCGTCACCCGGGCCATGAGGGGGTGGCCGTTGCCCACCCGCAGCCGGCGTTCGCCATCGGTGACGAAATCCTCCGCTCCCGTGACCGCCACCACGGCCCCCGCCTGGCGGGCGATGGCGATCGCGGTATCCCTAGCCTCGTCCACGCCGCGGGTCGAATCCACCCCCTTGGTCGCGCCGCCCGCCGCTGCCAGAGACAGGATTTCCGAGGCGTTGGCGCGGACGATGGTCGGATTGACCTCGTCGAGGAGTCGCAGGGCCGTGGTCGTGCGCAGACGGGTGGCGCCGGCCCCGACCGGATCGAGGATGACGGGCAGGCGCCGGGCGCGGGCCGCGTGGCCAGCGACGAACATGGCGTCGATCCAGGGCGGCGACAGGGTGCCGATGTTGAGCACCAGGGCCCCGGCGAGCGCCACCATCTCCCGCACCTCGTCGGCGGCGTGGGCCATGACGGGGGAGGCGCCAATGGCCAGCAGGGCATTGGCGGAGAAATCCATCACGACGTAATTGGTGATGTTGTGGACCAACGGCCGCTGCCGCCGCAACTCCACGAGCGCCTCGGCGGCGCTCTCCACATAAAGCTTGGTCATGCCACTCCCTCCACGCGGTTAATGGCCCGGCGCCGGGCCGGGCCGGCCCGGGCCGGCGGGAAGTATACCTAAGTCATGGCGTGGCACTTTTCAGTTTCCCCGGGTCGGGTGGTGGATCAGCTCGGAATGTCTGATCAGCTCAGATCAATGGCATGGCGCTTGAGATCCTCCAGGCTGACGTAGTCCAGGGCGCGCTGATGGGTGGCGCGCAGCACCACCTTGGGGGCGCAGCCCGCCTCCAGGGCCTCCCGCCAGCGCGCCGCGCACAGGCACCAGCGGTCGCCGGGCTTGAGGCCGGGAAAGTCGAACTCGGGGTGGGGGGTGATGAGGTCATTGCCCTGGCGCAGGGAAAACTCCAGAAACTCCGCCGTCATCCGGGCGCAGACCACATGGCGGCCCACATCGTCGGGGCCGGTGGCGCAGCTCCCGTCGCGGTAATAGCCCGTCACCGGCTCGACCTCCGAGCAGGAGACCAGGGGCTCGCCCAGCACGTTCAGGGCCTCGTCTCTGCGGTAGAATCCACCATCCATCGCCAAATCCTCTGTTCTTAGGGTGTCAACGTCATCCCCAGATGGGGGTGCGCGGGCGCCGTGCAAACCGGCATTAAACCCATCGCGGCCCGCCGCAAAGTCGCTCCCGCCCTTGGTGGCGATCATTTCGCCGCCCGCAACCACCGCGCGTGCCCGGTTCGGCTTGACCCGGCCGTTCCGGCCGCGCCGTTCGTCTCCGCCTCTTTTGCCCGCCCTTAACCCCCATGCCAGCCGCCCCCGATCTCTTCTCTTACCGCAAACACTGGGCCCACAAGCTGGGCACGGCCCCGCAGCTGCCCATGTCCCGGGCGGAGATGGACCTGCTGGGCTGGGATGCCTGCGATGTCATCATCGTCACCGGCGACGCCTACGTGGACCATCCCTCCTTCGGCATGGCCATCATCGGGCGGCTGCTAGAGGCCCAGGGCTTCCGCGTCGGCATCATCGCCCAGCCCGACTGGCAGTCGGCCACGGACTTCCAACGGCTGGGGCGGCCGACCCTGTTCTTCGGCATCACCGCCGGCAACATGGACTCCATGGTGAACCGCTATACCGCCGACCGGCGGCTGCGCGGCGACGACGCCTACAGCCCCGGCGGCGAGGGCGGGCGGCGGCCGGACCGGGCGGTGATCGTCTACGCCCAGCGGGCGCGGGAGGCCTACAAGGAGGTGCCCATCGTCCTAGGCGGCATCGAGGCCAGCCTGCGGCGCATCGCCCACTACGACTACTGGTCGGACCAGGTGCGCCGTTCCATCCTGGTGGACGCCAAGGCCGACATCCTGCTCTATGGCAACGCCGAGCGCGCCCTGGTGGAGCTAGCCCATCGCCTGGCCAAGCGGGAGTCCATCGCCAGCATCCGCGACCTGCGCGGCACCGCCTTCCTCAGCCGGGGCCGGCCGGAGGGCTGGACGGAAATCGATGCCAGCCAGCCCCAAACGGAGCGTCCCGACCGCGCCCATACCATCATCCGCCTACCCGCCTATGAGCAGGTCAAGGCCGACCCCCTGCTCTATGCCCAGGCCTCCCGCCTCTTCCACCTGGAGACCAACCCCGGCAATGCCCGCGCCCTGGTCCAGGCCCATGGCGACCGGGATGTCTGGCTCAACCCGCCGCCCATCCCCCTGACCAGCACCGAGCTGGACCGGGTCTACGAGCTGCCCTACAGCCGCCAGCCCCACGCCAGCTACGGCGAGGCGCGCATCCCGGCCTGGGAGATGATCCGCTTCTCCGTCGCCATCATGCGCGGCTGCTTTGGCGGCTGCACCTTCTGCTCCATCACCGAGCACGAGGGGCGCATCATCCAGAGCCGCTCCGAGGCCTCCATCCTGCGGGAGATCGAGGAGGTTCGCGACCGCACCCCCGGCTTCACCGGCGTCATCTCCGACCTGGGCGGCCCCACCGCCAACATGTGGCGCCTGGGCTGCCGCGACCCGGCCATCGAGTCCGCCTGCCGCCGCCTGTCCTGCGTCTTCCCGGACATCTGCAAGAACCTGGGCACCGACCATAACCCCCTGATCCAGCTCTACCGCCAGGCCCGCGCCCTGCCCGGCATCAAGCGCGTTCTCATCGCCTCCGGCCTGCGCTACGACCTGGCGGTACGCTCGCCGGCCTACATCCGCGAGCTGGCCAGCCACCATGTCGGCGGCTACCTCAAGATCGCCCCAGAGCACACCGAGCCCGGCCCCCTGGCGCTAATGATGAAGCCCGGCATCGGCACCTATGACCGTTTCAAGACCCTGTTCGACCAGTATTCACGGGAGGCGGGCAAGGAGCAGTACCTGATCCCCTACTTCATCGCCGCCCACCCCGGCACCCGCGACGAGGACATGCTGGCCCTGGCCCTCTGGCTCAAGCGGAACGGCTTCCGCCCCGATCAGGTCCAGGCCTTCCTCCCCACCCCCATGGCCCTGGCCTCCGCCATGTACCACACCGGCCTCAACCCCCTGAAGCGGGTGACCCGCGCCGGGGCCGAGGGGGTGACCCTGGCCCGCGGCGCCCGGCAGCGCCGCCTGCACAAGGCCTTTCTGCGCTACCACGATCCCGCGAACTGGCCCCTGCTGCGCGAGGCCTTGAAACGGATGGGCCGCGCCGATCTCATCGGCAACGGCAAGCGCCATCTGGTGCCGGCCTGGCAGCCCGCCGGGACGGTTGGAGAGAAGGGCCCGCCACCAGCCCGGCGACGGCTTGGGGGGAAGGGGCCGCGAGTTTCTTGAAACCGGGTGCCTTCGGGCTCGACGTCACTAGCCGGCGTAGATCAGGGCCACGGACCGGAATTCATCCTGCAACGCCAGAAAGGCGTCCAGCACATCGGGATCGAAATGGGTGCCACGCCCCTCGCGCATGATCTCCACCGCCCGGTCATGGGGCAGGCCATCCTTGTAGGGGCGCTGGCTGATGAGCGCGTCGTAGACATCGGCCACCGCCATCAGCCGGGCGGAGATGGGGATCTGCTCGCCGCGGGCGCCGGTGGGATAACCGCTGCCATCCCACTTTTCCTGGTGGTAGTAGGCGATCTCCTTGGCCAGGCTGAGGAAACCCACCTCCATGCCTAGGTGCCGCTCGGCGGCGAGGATCGCGTCCCGGCCCAGGGTGGTGTGGGTCTTCATGATCTCGAACTCCTCCGGGGTGAAGCGGCCCGGCTTGAGGAGGATGTGATCGGGGATACCGACCTTGCCGATATCATGCAGCGGCGCCGACTTGAACAACAGATCTATGGTCTTGTCCGAGAGAAAGTAGCCGAAGCGCGGGTGGGTCTGCAGCCGGTTGGCCAGCAGGCGGACGTAATGCTGGGTGCGGCGGATGTGGTTGCCAGTTTCGTTGTCCCGGGTTTCCGCCAGCGAGGCCATGGCCAGGATGGTGACATCCTGGATCGCCTGGACCTCCCGAGTGCGGCGATTGACCTCGTCCTCCAGAAAGGCGTTCTGGTCCTTGAGAAAGTCCGAGGCCCGTTTGATCTTGAGGTGGGTGGCCACCCGGGCGAGGAGGATGGGCGGCGAGATCGGCTTGGTGATGTAGTCCACGGCGCCAAGTTCGAGGCCCAGGCGCTCGTCCTCGGTTTCGCTCATCGCGGTGATGAACATGACCGGGACCTCCCGCGTGCGCGGATCGGCCTTCAGCGCCCGGATCACGTCATAGCCGGAGAGTCCCGGCATCATGATATCGAGGAGGATCAGGTCCGGTGGGCTCTCGGCTTGGGCGATGTTCAGCGCCTTCTCACCGTTATTGGCGATCTTGACCTTGTACTGATCCTTGAGCAGCCCCGACATCAGCGAGAGGTTGTTCGGCGTGTCATCCACGACGAGGATGGTGGCCTTGTGCGTGACCGTGAGGTTATCCATCAGCCTTTCCAAACAGGGGGACGGGAGGTCCAGGGCGCCAGCGCGTCAGGACGGGGTCAAGATATCGGGAAGTTTCATCCGGGATTTTAGGGACCTGGCGGCAGCGCGGCGAGGGCGGCGTCGAAATCGAAGTCGGCGACCGCCGCCTCCACCCTGGCGAGCGCGGTTTGGAGGGGCGTTCCCTGGACCTGATCCAGGAGCTCATCGAGCACATCCCCTGCTTCGGAATCGCTGTCAGCCAGCAAGATCCGCAACCTGGTCAGCAACGCCGTCACACGGGCCTGGTCAATCGGCGCCGATTCCGCCCCCGACGCCTCGGCACCTGACCGCGGGGCCGTGGCGAGCGAAGGGTTAGCTCCGAGCTGGCGCAGTCCGGCGATGACGAGCTCGAGTGCGGCCAGGGTGCGAGCCAGCCGTTCGTCGATGAGGCGCGCCGGCTGGTGGTGACGGCAAGCGGCTTCCAACTCCTTGGCCGCTTCCTGCACGGCCTTTGCCCCGAGGCTGCCAGCGATGCCCTTGAGGCTGTGGGCGCAGCGCATGGCGGCCTCGGTGTCCGCATCCTGACGAGCCCGGGCGAAGTGCGCCGCGAAATCGGCCTGGGTGTCGCGAAACCTGAGCAGGAGCTTGGCGTAGAGCCGGGCATTGTTCATGGTGGCAGCCAGGCCGACGCGCCGGTCGATACCCGGTAGCTGGGGGATCTCCGCCGCAGGGTCGCGAGCCGATACCGGCGCCGGTCCCGAGGCCAGCAAGGATGTCGGTTCCGATGCCGATACCGACGGCGATGGGACCAGGCTACCGGGACCGGTAACGCCCGTCGCCGGCACCGACGGAATGACCCAGCGGGCGATGGTGTTGAACATCTCGGCGACGTTGATGGGCTTGGCGATATGGTCGTTCATCCCCGCCGCCAGCACCTTTTCGCGGTCCCCCGCCATGGCGTTGGCGGTCATGGCCAGGATCGGCAAGGCCTGGAAGCGGGGGCTCTCCCGGAGGCGGCGGGTGGCGGTGTAGCCATCCATCACCGGCATCTGGCAGTCCATGAGCACGCCGTCGAAGGGGACGGGGTTGTCCAGGGCCGCCAGGGCCTCCACCCCGTTGTTGGCCACCACCACCTCGATGCCGGCCTGGGCCAGCAGTTCCAGGGCCAGTTCCTGGTTCACCTCGTTGTCCTCGACCAGGAGGAGGCGCGCTCCAGCGACCTTGCTCATCGCCTCGGCGATGGTATCGAGCCGGGCATGCTGGCCCGGGGCATCCGCCAGCCGGCCCTTGCCGAGGGCCTCGCAGGCCGCCTCCAGCAGGCTCTTGACCGTGATGGGTTTGGTCAGGGCGATGCGCAGATTCAGCCCCAGTTGTTCCGCCTGGCTCAGCACCTCCTCCCGACCAAAACCGGTGATCATGAGGGGGGCCGGCGGCTTGGCCAGGCCGAGGGCGGCCATCTGGCTCAGGGTCTCCAGACCGTCCATGACCGGCATCTTCCAGTCGAGCAGGATCAGGTCATAGGGGGCCTGGGCGGCATCCGCGGCGCGCACCCGTTCCAGCCCCTTCATACCATCGCTGGCATGGACGACCGCCATGCCCAGCCCGCTGGCGATCTCGGCCAGGATCTCGCGCGCGGCCTTGTTGTCGTCAATGATCAAGGCCCGCACGCCCTGCAGGGCGTCGGGGTCGTAGACCAGGCGGGAGCGGGGATTGGCCTGGAGGCCGAAACGGGCGTGGAAGTGAAAGGTCGAGCCCTGGCCGTGACTGGACTCGGCCCAGATCCGCCCCCCCATCATCTCCACCAGGTTTTTGGAGATGGCCAGACCCAGGCCGGTACCACCGTACTTGCGGGTCGTCGAGGCGTCGGCCTGGCTGAAGCTGCGGAAGGTCTTGGCGAGTTGCTCGGCGGTCATGCCGATGCCGGAATCCCGGACCCAGAAGTGCAGCTCGACCGCGTTGACCCCGGTCTCGACCAGCTCGGCGCCGATGATGATCTCGCCCTTGTCGGTGAACTTCACCGCGTTGTTGCCGAGATTGACCAGGATCTGGCCCAGGCGCAGGGGATCGCCGACCAGGGCCGTGGGCAGGTTCGGCGCCTGATCGAACAGCAGTTCGAGCCCCTTGTCCTCGGCCTTGAGTCCGATCAGGTTGCCCAGGTTGTCCATGACATCATCAAGGTTGAAGTCGATGTGCTCCATGGACAGCTTGCCGGCCTCGATCTTGGAGAAGTCGAGGATGTCGTTGATGATCCCCAGCAGGTTTTCCGCCGAGCGATGGACCTTGACGATGTAATTGCGCTGCTTCCGGTCGAGGGCGGTCTGGAGGGCGAGATGGGACATGCCGATGATGGCGTTCATCGGGGTACGGATCTCATGGGACATGTTGGCCAGAAAGTCCGACTTGGCCTTCGTCGCCTCCTCGGCGGCGTCCTTCGCCTGCAGCAACTGTTCGTTCATCGCCTCCATCTCGCGGAACAGTTCCTCGCGGGATTTTTCCGCGAACACCCGGCGCATGCGCGCGAGGCGCGTCGCGGGGAGGGGGCCGGGGCCCAGCTTGGCGATAAAGCGCTGCGCCGGCCGCCCATGGGCATCGGTGGCCAGGTCCAGGCGGCCGATCGCGGGGGGACAGGCCAGCGGCCGGGCCTGACCGGGGTGGACGAACAGGACGATCAGATGCGCGGCGGCCTGGTTATCGAGTTCCAGGCGCGCCTCCAGGGGCGCTTCCCGGCTGAGGACCAGGGCGCAGTCCGCCAGCCAGGCGGCGCGCGGCAGCCACTGCAGCGGTGGGGCCACCCCCTCCAGGGCCTGGATCAGCTTGCGACGGAAGTCGAGACAAGCGGCTTCGGAGGCCAGGGCGAGGGTGCCGAGGTGGTCGATCACAGGCATTTCACCACCACGCAGGAGGCGTCATCCGTGCTCTTGGCGGTGTCGGACAGCAGCTTCTCGGCGATCTGCGCGGCGGACAGCGGCGTACCCGGGATCAGCACTCTGGTCTTGGCGCTTTCCGAACAGCCGTCGGAGGCGACCACCACCAGGTTGCCAGGCTCCAGCATTACCGTCTGCGGCAGGACGTTGCGCATGCGCTCACCGAGGATGCCGTCCCGCGACACCCCGTGCCAATGCTTTTTACCGAAGACCCGGATATGGACGTTGCCAATGCCGGCGAAGATCAGGTGCTGGCTGGCGCGGTTGATGATCGCCAGGCCCGCCGCCGCGCCCCGGGTGCCCCGGCAGCGTTCATGCAGGGCGCGGAGCAGGGCCTCGAGATCGAGGATCGTCACTGCCGATAGGGCCACCCCGAGTTCCGTCGCCAGGGCGTGGGCCTCGGGCCCGTGTCCCGAGACGTCGATCACCCCGACCAGCAGGCTGGTGCCCTCCTCCCGCACCAGGGTGAGGTCACCGCTGACCTTCTGCCCGGGACAGGGGCGATTGAGGCTGGCGTGTTCCGTCTGGAGCAGCCGTGCCGGCTTCGTGGCCGCGATCCGGGTGGAGCTGCGCTGGGGCCTGCCCGGGGCCGGATCGAGCCATTTGGCGGCGATCACCGTGGTGCCCTGTCCGGGCTGGGTGTGAATCTGCAGCGAGGACATGATGCGCCGCACGGCGGAGAGGCCGAGGCCCAGGGTACCGGAGGTGCTGTAGCCCTCCACCAGGGCGCTCGCCACATCGCGGATGCCCGGCCCGCTGTCCTTGGCGACGACCTGGATGGCGTCATGACCCTCGTCCTGGACCCGCGCCAGGGTGACGCTGCCACTGCCGGCAAACTTGAGGATGTTGGTCCCCAACTCGGAGACCACGGTGGAGATCAGCACGCGATCCTCATGGCTCAGATCGGCCATGAAGGGCAGCCTGCGCGCCATGGCGATGGCGGCATGCAGGCTGACCATGCTGTCGATCTTGAAGCGGGCCGGTGGCCGGTGGCCGGGATGAGAGGTCTGCGTCATGCGGACCTCAGTCCTGGCCAAAACGCCGCAGGGCCTCGTCCAGTCCCCGGAAATACCGTACGCCCTCGGTGTCCGCCTGGACCTCGGTGAGATAGAGCACCACGCTAGGCGCCAGGCTGACCATGGCCACCTGGAGACCAAGCAGGCGCAGGGCGACCAGCAGGTCGCGGGCGCGCTCGAATTCCGCCAGGCTCAGGACGTCGACCGCGGAGAAATCGAGGACCACCGCCGCGAGTCGTTCGTGGCCGACCTCGGCCATCGCCGCCAGGCGCAAGCGATCGAAGCGTTCCTGGTCCAGATCGGGCTGCATGGTCACCACCAACACCCGGCGCGTCCGCGTCATGGCCACCGCGGTGTCATGGCTTGGATTCATTAGGCTGCCCGCCAGCATCCCGCTGAGGAAAGAACCCGACGCTGACCTTTATGCCCACTCTCATGAGGGTGGCGCCACGCCCCGGAATCAGAGGGATTGTGCCGCGATTTCCGGCCAGGGGCGGTCATGTGCGGATGGCGGTCAGGCGCGGGGCGCCAGCACGGCGGGTTCCTTGCGCCCGCCAATCACCTCCCCGACCAGGTGCAGGGCGGTCTCGAAGGCATCGCGCAGGGTGGCCGTGGTGCGAATCTCGCCGACATTGACCCCCAGTTCGACGATGGTGCGGGCGATGGCCGGCGACAGGCCGGAGACGATCGCCTCGCAGCCCATCAGACGGGTCGCCTTGGTGATCTTGATGAGCTGGTTGGCCACGGCGGTGTCGACAGTGGCCACCCCGCTGATGTCGAGGACGAAGACCTTGGCGCGCATCTCCGAGATCATGGTCAGGGATTTGTTCATGATGTCGGAGGTGCGCATGGAATCGAGCACGCCCACCAGGGGCAGCAGCAGAATGCCCTCCCAGATGGGGGTGACCGGGGTCGACATTTCCTGGACGGCGCGGTCCAGTTCGTTGCGGATGCGCTCCGCCTCCCGCGCCTCGGCCAGGGCGATCTCCAGGGCCTCGCTCTGGGCGACGTTGGCGGTGATGTCGTAGGCGAACTTGACCACCTTCACCGGGCGGCCGTGGTCATCGAGGATGGGGGAATAGGTGGCCTCGAGCCAGACCGAATCGCCGTTCTTGGCGAAACGCTCAAAGCGGCCGCGGTAGAACTTGCCCTGGGCCAGGTCGAACCAGAATTGCCGGTAATCCGCGGAGGCCGCGTATTCGGCGCTGACGAACAGGCGGTGATGCTTGCCCTGGAGCTCTTCCAGGCTGTAGCCCATGCGCTCCAGAAAGAGATCGTTGGCGGTGAGGATGGTGCCATCGGTCTGGAACTCGATCACCGCCATGGACTTCTCGATGGCGTCGATGAAGCCGGCGTCGAGGGTCGCCGCCTGTTTGCGGGCGGTGATGTCGGTGGCCAGCTTGATGACCTTCTGGACCTGGCCATCCGCGTCCAGGACCGGGTTGTAGGTGGCCTGGAGCCAGACCTCCCGCCCGCCCTTGCCCAGGCGCAGGAATTCCGAGGCGAAAAATTGGCCCTGGCGTAGACCCTCCCAGAAGGCGCCGTACTCTGGGGTGGCGGCATGGGCCGGGTCGACGAAGATGCGGTGGTGCTTGCCCTGAATCTCGTCGAGCCGGTAGCCCAGGGACTGGAGGAACAGATCGTTGGCCTTGATGATCTCGCCAGTGGCGGTGAATTCAATGATCGCGTTCGAGCGGTCGATGGCCTTCATCAAGGCCGTCAGCTCACTCACCTCGTCTGTATCCTGCATTGCCAGAACCCCGGTACGAAACAAGGCCGGTATTGTTGATAAATCACCACAGGGAAGCAAACCCGCCGCGCCCGCCCCGCGACAGCGATCTCCTGTCCTGGGGCAGGTTGGCCGAATACCGGCGGGGCTTGGGTCTACACTTTCAAGGCAGCGAGGCGATGATGTCAGCACGGGCGGGGATGACCGCAGGAGCAAGCGATGTTCGAATCGGCGGAACTGGGACACAAAATCGATAAGGCCGTCTTGCGCGAACGGGAACCCCGGCTGCGCGAGGAGTTGCTGGACGCCCAATTCGACCTGCGGGAGCAAGGCCAATTTCCCGTGATCATCCTCATCGCCGGGGTCGATGGGGCGGGCAAGAGCGAGACCATCAACCTGCTCTATAAATGGATGGACCCCCGCTATCTGTCCACCCAGACCTTCAGCATCGCCACCGATGAGGAACGGGACCGCCCCTATATGTGGCGCTTCTGGCGGGTCTTGCCCCCCAAGGGACGCATCGGCATCTTCGCCGACTCCTGGTACAGCGAGACCCTGGAGCGGGGCATGGCGGGGGAGCTGTCCGCGGCCGATCTCGATCAGCGCCTGGACCAGATCAACCGCTTCGAGGCCATGCTGGTCAACGAGGAGGCCCTGGTCCTCAAGTTCTGGTTCCATCTGTCCAAGCAGGGTCAGCGGGAGCGGCTCACCGCCCTGGAACGGGACCCACGCACCGCCTGGCAGGTGACCAAGGACAACTGGCGCCACCACAAGCGTTACGACCGCTTGCAGGAGATGGCGGACCATGTGCTGCGGCTGACCAACACCCCCTGGGCGCCCTGGGTGGTGGTGGATGGCAGCGATGATCGCTACCGGATGCTGCAAGTGGGGAGCGTCTTGCTCGGCGCCCTGCTGCGGCGCCTGGCCGATCCCCAGGACCAGAGCTTCCCGGTGGCCCCGCCCATGGTGCCGAACATCGACCAGCTCGACGTGCTGACGGCCCTCGACCTGTCCCGGAAGCTGGAGCTGGAGGAGTATCAGGCGCAACTGGCCAAATGGCAGGGGCGTCTCAGCGAGCTGACCCGGCACCCCAAATTCCAGCGCCGGGCCTTGGTGCTAGCCTTCGAGGGCCAGGACGCCGCCGGCAAGGGGAGCTCCATCCGGCGGGTGACGGCGGCCCTCGACGCCCGCCAGTACCAGATCGTGCCCGTCGCCGCCCCCACCGAGGAGGAGCGCGCCCAGCCCTACCTATGGCGTTTCTGGCGGCACATCCCCCGCAAGGGGCGGCTGACCCTCTTCGATCGCACCTGGTACGGCCGGGTGCTGGTGGAGCGGGTCGAGGGCCTGTGCGGCGAGGCGGACTGGTTGCGCGCCTATGCCGAGATCAACGACTTCGAGCAGGAGTTGCACCAGGACGGCGTCATCCTGGTCAAATTCTGGCTGGAGATCAGCAACCAGGAGCAGTTACGGCGCTTCCAGGAGCGGGAACAGGTGGCCTTCAAGCGCTTCAAGATCACCCCCGAGGACTGGCGCAACCGCGACAAGTGGGACCTCTATCACCAGGCCGTATGCGACATGGTCGACCGGACCAGCACCGGCATCGCCCCCTGGACCCTGGTCGAGGCCGAGGACAAGTACTTCGCCCGCGTCAAAATCCTGCGCACCCTTTGCAGGCGCCTGGAGGAGGCGCTGTAGCCCTCACCCGCTAGGTGTCGGCCTTTACCAGGCGTGGGTCCAGTCTCAATCCCCTGTCCTTGCCCACGCGCACGGCGACCGCGTATTCCGGGTGGGCCGGGTTCAGAAGGAGATTGCGTTCACCGGGCGTGATGACGCTGGGGACGGACAGCCCCACGGAGACGGCCTCGGCAACCCAGCGATCACCCACGGCGCGGGTGGCGGCCGGCACTGGCCAGGCCGCGTAATCCCCTGGCAGTTCCATCCAGGATTCGCAGGCGCGAATGGCCTCTGGCGACACCTCCACCTCCAGGTAGCGCCAATGGCCACGCAACACCGTTTCCGCCTCCAGGTGGACCAGCAATTCGAGCATCGCCAGGGAGAGGGATTGGGCGGCATAGACCACGGCGATCCCGGGAGAATTCCAGCGGCCGCCATAGAGCCTGGCGCCTTCCCCGCTCATGGCCGAGTCCACGAAGGCCTCATCCACCAGCCGGAACCAGGTCAACAAAAGACCCCGTGGCGTAAGCGGCCGATCAACTGCTCGACCTCGCGGGCGCCTACCTCCGTGTCGGCATAGGCCAGGGGGCTATGCCCCCCCAAGGCGACTTTTGGCGTCGTGAGCCAGTCCCGGGCCAGCTTGGTATCCCGGAGCATTTCGGTGGCCAGGGCCAGAAGGCGCTCGATACGCAGGACACGCTCCGACTCCAGTCGCTCTAGACGCCCAGCCTGCCGGCGCCTGGCCAGGGTCCGCACGGGGATGCCCGCCAGGGTGGCGAGCTCTTGCAGAGAAATACCCAGGGGCCCCCGCAAGGCTTCCAGTTCCGCGAAGGGTAAGCCCGCGTAGACCCGTTCACGCAGCAACGCGGTGGGGGTCCGCAGAATGACAGCTGGATCGGAGGAGCGCCGGGTCTCTGCCCGGGGGGCGGGGTCAGGCATAGGGGTGATCCTGTTAGTTGGGCCACATGGCTCAATCTTATGGGCCATCTGGCAAGACCGCAATCGCTACCGGGGGAAGGGCGGCCTCAGCCTCGCTCCCCAGTAAATCAGGCCTCCGCCAGCTTCCGCCGATCCACCACCCGCTTGGCCTTGCCGGCGAAGCGCTCGATGCTGCGGGGTTCCACCAGATCCACCTCGGCGCGGATGCCGGCGACGGTGTGGATCTCCCGGGCGATGCGCTCGCGCAGGGCCTGCATGCGATCCATGCGGTCGGAGAAGAGCTCCGGGCGGATCTCTACCTTGACCGTGACCTTGTCCAGGGTGCCGGGGCGATCGACCTCGATGAGGTAATGGGGGGTGGTGCCCTCCACCCGCAGCAGGGCCTCCTCGATCTGGGAGGGGAAGACGTTGACCCCGCGAATGATGAGCATGTCGTCGCTGCGCCCGGCGACGCGGCTCATGCGCCGCGTGGTGCGGCCGCAGGGGCAGGGTTCGTGCCACAGCCGGGCGATGTCGCGGGTGCGGTAGCGCAGCATCGGCCAGGCCTCGCGGGTCAGGTTGGTGATGACCAGCTCGCCGGGCTCGCCCTCCGGCACCGGCTCCAGGGTCTCCGGGTCCAGGCACTCCACCAGGAAGTGGTCCTCCTGGATGTGCATGCCATTGTGGGCGAAACACTCGCCGCTGACCCCGGGACCGATGATTTCCGAGAGGCCATAGTTGTTGAAGGCCTGGATGTCGAGCTGGTCCTCGATCTCCCGGCGCATGTCCTCGGTCCAGGGCTCGCCGCCGAAATGGCCGTAGCGCAGGGAGAGGGCGCGCGGATCGATCCCCAGCTCACGGGCGCCGTCGGCGATGGTCAGGGCATAGCTGGGGGTGCAGACCAGGACCTCGGGGTTGAGCTCGCGCATGATGTCGAGCTGGCGACGGGTATTGCCGGAGGCGGCGGGGATGACGGCGGCCCCGACCCGCTCGACGCCATAGTGGAGGCCGAAGCCGCCGGTGAAGAGCCCGAAACCGAAGGCGATCTGCACCGTATGCTCCGGCCGCAGCCCCCCCGCCACCAGGAAGCGGGCGCAGAGCCCGGACCAGGTCTGGAGGTCCCGCGCCGTGTAGGCGACGAAGGTGGGCCGGCCGGTGGTCCCGGAAGAGCCGTGGATGCGCGCCACGTCCGCGCGCGGCACCGCCAGGAAGCCCAGGGGCTGATGCTGGCGCAGGTCGGCCTTGGTGGTGAAGGGCAGGCGCCGCAGGTCGTCCAGGGAGTGGATACCGCGGGGGCCGATGTCGTGGCGGCTGAGGTGCTCGCGATAAAAGGGTACCTGGGCGACCCGCTCGACCAAGGCGCGGAGCCGTTCCAGTTGCAGGGCCGCCAGTTCCGGGCGTGGCAAGGTCTCAGCGGGGTCGTAGATGCGGTGGTCGCTGGTGGGGACGGTGGTTGGCATGAGACGGCTACTCTTCACAAGTCGATCGTTCCCCCCCTCCTCGCGACCCCCGCCCGGGCCGTGAGCGGACCGGCGGCCATCCCGCCAGACGCGCCAGGCCCGGGTCAGGAAGGGTTGGGGAAAGGGGAGATGAAGGGCGGTTACCAGAGGGAGGGCGATGCTAGGGCAGGTGGCTGAAGAGCTCCTCCGCCGCCGCCCCGTGCAAACCGGCGGCGTCGAGGACCTCGATCGCCCGATCCGGGTCCTCGAAACGCAGGACCAGGAGCGATTTGCCCTCGCGGCGCAGGGCGAAGGCGTAGAGGTACTCGACATTGAGCCCCGCGCCGTCCAGGACCTTGAGAATTTCCGCCAGACCACCGGGGCGGTCGGCGACGTCCACAGCCACCACCTCCGTGACATTGACCACCCAGCCCGCCCGCTCCAGGACCTGCTTGGCCCGTTCCCAGTCGCGGACGATCAGGCGCAGGATGCCGAACTGGGCCGTGTCGGCCAGGGACAGGGTCACCAGGTTGATGCCCTCGGCGGCGAGGGCCTCCAGGGGTGCGCCCAGATGCCCGGGACGGTTCTCGATGAACAGGGAGAGTTGGTGCAGCTTCATGGTCGGTCATTCCCAGGGTACGGCTGGCAGGGGGCCCGCAATCTTGGTCATGACACAGCACATCGCGGTTTTCGGCCTCCCAAGGGAGGGTCGGGGGGCATCTGGCGGGGGTGTCGACCGCAGGGAGGCGGTCGTCAAGCCTACAGGGACGTATTCACGGCGTCCCCCGCCAGACGCCACCTGACCCGGGATAACCGAAAAATGAGGTGCCATGTCCATATCGCTACTTTACCACCCGGCACCGCCTGGCCGGCAGGGATTGGCAAATTTGGTCCCGGTTTGATGTATTCTGCCGCCCGGCCGAACGGCCTGGAGCGGGTCCAGGGCCAGCGGCCACCACCCAGAATCGCGCTGGCGTTCACACCTCAAGAGGGGAGCTTCCATGGCTGGCAATCCCACGCTGGATTGGATCGACATCGTCGTCATCGTCGGCTATTTGCTGACCACGGGGTATCTCGGCTGGCTGGGCTACCGGGGCACGCGCACGGCGGCGGACTTTCTGGTCGGGGGGCGCAGCGCCCACCCGGTGGTCATGGCGGTCTCCTACGCGGCCACCTTCATCTCCACCGCCGCCATCGTCGGCTTTGGCGGGGTCGCCGCCATGTTCGGCATGAGCCTGATGTGGCTCACCTTCGTCAACATCCTCTTCGGCATCCTCCTCGCCTTCACCCTGCTAGGCGAGCCCACCCGCCGCCTGGGACACCACCTGTCCGCCCACACCTTCCCGGAACTGTTGGGTGCCCGTTATCAGAGCAAGGGCATCCAGGTCCTGGCCGGCCTGGTGATCTTCCTCGCCATGCCCCTCTACTCGGCGGCGGTGATGACCGGCGGCACCGTCTTCGTCGTCACCCAGTTCGGCATCAGTTTCGAGGTGGCGCTGCTGGTCATGGCCCTGATCACCGCCGCCTATGTCATCCCCGGCGGGCTCAAGGCGGTGATGTATACCGATACCCTCCAGGGCTTCGTCATGATCCTGGCCATGATCTACCTGCTGTGGTTCACCTATTCCAGCCTGGGGGGGATCGAGCCGGCGCATCGGGCCCTGACGGACCTGGCCGATCTGGTCCCGCCCACCCTCCAGGCCATCGGCCACGAGGGCTGGACCCGGATGCCGGCCTTTGGCTGGGGTGCGACCAACTACGATCTCTGGTGGACGGTGGTCTCGGCCATCATCCTGGGGGTGGGTATCGGCGTCCTGGCGCAGCCCCAGTTGGTGGTGCGCTTCATGACCGTGCGCAGCCGGCGGGAACTGGACCGCGCCGTCCCCACCGGGGCCATCTTCATCCTGCTGCTGGTCGGCACCCCCTACCTAGTGGGCAGCCTGTCCAATGCCTGGTTCACCCAGCACGGGCCCTTGCTCACCGGGCAGGTGGTCAAGGAGATCGACCCGGCCAGCGGCCATGCCCTGGTGGGTCTGATGAAGGAGGCGACTCCTGGGCAGTGGGCGCCCGTGATCAACCCCAAGACCCAGCAGCCGACGGTGGTGCCCATGGCCATCGCCAGCCGCGAGACGGCACGGGACCCCGCCGGCCAGACCCTGGAACTGGTCAAGGGTCGCTCCCCGAGCGTGGTCTACGCCAAGGGGGAACCAGACCAGATCATCCCCACCTATATCAGTACCGCCCTGCCGCGCTGGTTCGGACTGATCTTCTTCCTCGCCCTGCTGGCGGCGGCCATGAGCACCATGTCCAGCCAATTCCACACCATCGGTACCGCCGCGGGGCGCGATCTCTATGAGCGGCTGACTGGCAAGCCCGGCCACGAACCGAGCCTACTGGTGATGCGTGTCGCCATCGTCATCGGCCTGCTGGCGGCGGTGACCATCAGCTACACGGTCCGGCAGGAATACGTGGTCGCCCGCTTCACGGCCATCTTCTTCGGCCTCTGCGCCGCCACCTTCCTGCCGGCCTATATCGGCGGGCTCTTCTGGCGGCGGGCGACACGTACCGGCGCCCTGGCCTCCATGCTGGTGGGCATGGGCGTCTCGGTCTTCTGGCTGCTGTTCATCAAGTCCCGGGAGGCCTCGGCCATTGGCCTGGTGCAGTTCGTCACCGACGGCAAGACCAGCCTGCTGGCGGACCACCCCAACTGGCCCATGGTGGACCCCATCGTCATCGCCCTGCCCCTGGCAATCCTCACCCTGGTGCTGGTCAGCCTGGTCACCAGGCCGGTGGACCCCCGACACCTGGGGGTTTGCTTCCCCAAGGAGCAGGGGCGATAGGCCCTCACCCCGGGTCCCTGGGCACCCTTGGCCCTTCTGACCTTTGCCCTGAATCCCCGCGGAGAGACTCATGCTCGGCATCCCTGATCCCCTCGTCCTGACCGCCTTCCTGGGCTGTATCCTGGTCACCCTCATCAGCCTCATCTATGGCCTGGCGCGGCGCAACGCCGCCCGTGACGAACTGACCCAGGAGGATCGCGCCTGGGCCCTGGAAGAGAAACGGGTCGAGGATGAAATCTGAGGCCGTCCCCGCATCAGGCGGGCAAACGGCTTCTGTACCCATCGCATTTCAGATATCGGCATTTTGCAAGGGAGGGTCGGGAGGCGTCTGGCGGGGGTGTCGACCGCAGGGAGGCGGTCGTCAAGCCTCCAGGGACGGATTCACGGCGTCCCACGCCAGACGCCTCCCGACCCGGAAAACCGAAAATCGATGTGCGTGAGGTATGCTCAACCCGCCGGGCGGGGATTGAGCTCCGGCAAGCGGGGGCGTTCGATACGAGGCCCGCGGTTGCGGCTGCGCAGCCCATAGCCCATCAGCCCCTGGACACGGCTGACCTGGCGGGCGAAGTCCTTTTTCCACCGCGGGAAGTCGATGTCCTGGCCGCCATACAGGGCCCCGTCGAGTTGCCGCAGCAGCCGCCTGATCTGCTCCGGGTCCGCGCCGGGACGCAGGCGCAGCAGTTGGCTGGCGAGGCCCGGCAAGGCGCCCGGCTGAGGCGGGAGCGGCCCGGCGGGCAGGTGACGGCAGGCCTGCTCCTGGAAGTGGCGCGCCCAGACCGCGGGCTCCCGGGCATGATTGGCGGCGCGCAGACAGGACAGGAAGCGGCTGGCAGGGGGAAGCAGCCCCCGCAGCCCGTCGCGCAGCCGCCCCCAGAGGGGGGCCGGCTGGAGGCGATCCCGAACCTGGCCCCAGCGCCGACTGGCGGCCCCCGCGGCGGCGCGGGCGCCACGCCCCAGGCGCGCGCCGATGGAATCCTGGCCGGGCGCCGCGGGCGCCAACAGGCGGCCGCGATACCAGAGACCGATGCCGAAACCCAGGACCGGCAGCAAGAGGCCGGCGAGACTCAGCCAGATCAAACCCGCGTCCTCGCGGGAAAACAGGGATTCCTCCGCCGCCTGGGCAGTCCCCAGGCCCAGGGGCAGGCTGGCCCAGTCGCGACTGCCCGTGGTGACGTTGTACCAGGGGATGCGGATCTCCGGCGGGCGCACCCGCCCCCCGTCCCGGGGCACCAGGGTGTAGTGCTCGACGCGGGAACCCTCCAGCCGCTCGCCGTTCGGGGACACCTTGGCATCGGTGAGGGTCCGTTCCCGATAGACCCGGTAGTCAGGCGAAGCCAGCATAGGCTCCAGACTGGGCAACTGGCTCCCCATGGCGCCTACGGCCTGGAGTTCGAGGACCAGGGCGACGGGCTCCCCGGCGCGGATCTCCTCGCCCCCGTCCAGGCTGGCCTTGAGGCTCAGGGAACGCAGGGGCAGCCAGGGCTGCACGCTGGACAAGGCCGGACGTGGCTGGAGGCGAATCCCCTCGCCGCCGCTGACCTCGAAGCGCTGGCGGCCGAAGCCGTAGGCGTCACCCGCGGTCTCCCCCGTCACCTTCAGGGGCGGTAGGCCCAGGTCAGCGGCGCGCAGGGGGGTGAGGACATAGACGAATTCGGTGAGAATCTCGCGCCGGCCATCCGCGGTGCCGCGGGTGCCCGCCTTGGGTCCCTCCAACTGGGAGACGATCAGATCGTTGGTACTGGTCAGTTCCGGGGTCGCGGTGGCCAGGTTCTGGTCGCTGACGACCCGCAGGTGCAGCAGTACGTTCTCCTGGACGTAGGGCTGGCGTTCCTTGAGCTCCACCTCCAGGCGCGGGCCGCGACCGCTGGCGGCGACCCCAGGCTGACCCCAGGGGGAACCGTACATACCTCCGGTGGGGCCCGAATAGGGGCTGGCGGTGGTCCCGGGACCGGCCATGCCCCAACCGGGAAAGGCGCCATAAGGCGGAGTGACGCTCGCGCCAGGGGCCGGGGCCATGACGGCGCCCGCCGGCGCCATGGTCGGGGCGCCCGTCGGGTAGGGGACGGCCGCGGGCGCTGGAGCGGGAGCAACCGACTTGGCGGAATCCGGGGCAGGGAACTTGGCGGCAGCCTGACCCGGGATTGGGGCCTGACCCGAGGTGGGAGCCTTACCCAGGGTGGGGGCCGCGGGCCGTGGCTGACCCTGGCCAGGCGGGGGCGATGCCGCGGCGGGTGCGGTGACGCCAGCGGGCGCTGGCCAGGGGGAGGGTAACGACGCTGCCCCGGGGGGGAAGCCAGGCCAACCTCCCGGACCCATGGCGGGGTAACCGTAGGGCGGGATAGCCAGCGGTTGGCCATGGGGCGCGGCCTGGGGCGAAGGGGGTTGCATGGCTGGGGGGAAGCCAGGCTGCATCCCGGCGGGTCCCAGCGGATAAGGCAGGGGCGTGGCCGGGGCGGGTCCCCCCACTGGCATCGCTCCCGCCGGTTGAGGGCTGGACCCCGGCCCCTGGCCTGGCTGCCTGGTCTGGCCAGGCGGCGCCGCCTGACCGGATTCCTTGGCCTGGCCAGGCGGAGTGGGTTGTGGCTCGGGCAACTTGCCCGGAGGCACCCCCCGGGCGTTGCTGGGCTCTTGTGGCCGATATTGCCCGGCGGGCGGGGCATAGGGCACGCCGTAACCCCAGGGCTGAGGCTGGTACTGAGCTTCGGCCTCGCCAGGCATGGTCACGAGACCACCGCCCAGGGTGACAATCCCCAGCGCGCTCAACAGTACCGGGATGGTCGGGCGGGCCAGCCACCCTGTCCGGGCGGACGGCCGTGGGCATGTCGTCGGGTAGTTCGGGCTCATGACCACCTGGGCCTTACCAAGGTCGTGTCTCGCGCGGGGCGCCGCCCGTGGCGCGGAGTTGGCGCAGTTCCTCGATCCGGAACTGGTTGCGGATCAGTTCCGAGGGATCGCCTTCCACCTGGCGCAGGCGCTGTTCGAGGATGCCGGCCCCGGGGCCGGAGCTGGGCTGACCGCCCAGGGCGCCGATGGCGGTGCCCTCCCCCGCATCCAGGGCCGGCTGCTGGCCGAGCTGATCGAACTGCTCCACCGCCGCGGCGCTGCCCGGCTCAGGGGCGGTGGCGGGGGGCGTCATGCCAGGGGCCTCGGGCGGACGCTCACCCGGACCACCGCCCCGCGGCGGACGCTCCTGGTCTTGGGCGCCCGGGCCCTGCTCACCTTCCCGCTCCTCTTGCTCCTCGGCCTGACCCTGGGCCTCCTGACCGGGCTTGGGCGCCTGGCCCTGGCCGGTCTCGGTCTCCGGTTGGGGCTCGCCCTGGCCCTGGTCCTTGGGCTCCCGCGCCTGCTCGCCGCCCGCGGCCTCCTCATCCTGGGGCTTTTCCCCCTCCTTGGCCTCGGGTTGTTGTTCCTGATCGCCGCCACTGGCCTCCGGGGTCCGTTCCGGGGGCGGTTCACTCGCCCGGCGCTCGCCCGCCTTCTCCTTCTCGGCCTGCTCCGCCTCGGGCCGCTGCCGGTCCTGGGCCTGCTCTTCGGCCTGCTCCTCCTGGGCGCCGGCCTCCGCGGCCTGCCGCTGGTCCGGCTGGCCACCCTGGGTGTCCTGGTCGGCCGCGGCCTCGCCCTCCCTGGACTCCTGGGGCTCGGGTTCGCTGGCGCCGGTCTGTTCCTGCTCCTGGGCCTCGGCCCCCGCGGCCGTCTCCTGCCGTTGTTCGCCCTGACCCGCCTGAGACTCCTGGCTCTCCTGGCCGGACTCGCCCTGAGACGATGACTGCTCGGCGGACTGCTCCGACTCCTTGCCCTGCTGCGCCTGCTGCCCGTCCTGGGACTGCTGGCCTTGCTGCGATTGTTGGGCGTCCTCCGACTGCTGAGACTGCTGGCCTTGCTCCGATTGCTGGGATTCCTCGGACGACTGGGACTGCTCGGACTGCTCGGATTGCTGGGAATCCTGTTGCTGTTGTTGCTGCTCGGCTTGTTCTTGTTTCTGCTGCTGTTGCTGCTGCTCGGCTTGTTTTTGTTCCTGTTCTTTTTTCTGCCGCGGGTCCTGCCCGGCCTGTTGCTCCTGCCGCTGGGCTTCCTGCCGATCCTGCTGCTGTTGTTGCTGAGCCTCGCGCTGCCGTTGCTCCTGCTCCCGGCGCTCCTGTTCCTCCCGGGCCTGACGCTCGGCCTCCTCGCGCTCGCGCCGCTCGCGCTCGAACTTTTCCTGATCGAGGCGGGCCAGAACGGCGCGGGCCAGGGACAGGTTGTGCCGGGCATCGTCATGACCGGGGTTATGACCCAACACCTGCTCATAGGCCGCCGCGGCCCCGGCGAAATCGCCGACCTGGAAGCGGGCGTTACCCAGGTTGTAAGCCGCGTCCTCGGCGACCTCGGGTCGTTGCTCCAGTGCAAAGGCGTCCGCGGCCTCGACCGGGCGCCCGGCCCGGTAGAGGGCGACGCCCCGGCGGTAGGGATCGCTGAACCCCTTGGCCGCCCCGGCGTAGTCGCCCTGCCGGAACTGCCGTTCCGCAGCCTGCTCCTGGTTGAAGAACCAGTCGGCGGTCGCGGGGCCGGACAGAAGGGCCAGGCCCAGCAATGCCAGGGCCCGCCTCCGGGCGGGGCGGAGGGAACGCTTGGCCAGATCGCTCATGCCCGCCGCCTCCACCAGCCACGCCCGCGGAAGCGGGGTAGCAGCAGGGCCATGACCAGAATGACGGGCAGGGTATAGCGCTCGTGCCAGACCCGGGTCCGCTCGTCGCTGGCCTCGGGGGGCAGCTTGGCCACGTTGGCCGCGGCGAGCAACTCGTCGGTGTCGTCCAGGCGATAGTCGGCGCGGCGGTAGAGACCGCCACCGGCCTCGGCCAGTGCCTCCAGTTGACCCTCCCCGAGACGGGAGATGATGGCCTGACCGCCCCGGTCCGTCAGCCAGCCCCCGCCGCGCCCGGGCACCGGGCCGCCGTCCTCGCTGCCGACCCCCAGGGCGTGGAAGCGGATCCCCTGGTCCGCCAGGGCCCGCACCCGCTCCGGCAGGCCCTCCTCGTCGAAGTCGCCGTCGCTGATCAGGAGGATGGCCCGAGCGCTGTCCTCGGGCAGGCCGGCGAGCAGGGCCTCGGCCCGGTCGAGGGCGCCGAGCAGGCGGCTGCCCTGGAGCTGGGTCAGGTCCGTGGCCAGGGCCGGCAGGGTGTTGAGCAGGGTCTGGGTGTCCTCGGTGATGGGTGAGAGGACGTGGGGCACTGAGGCAAAGGCGAGCAGGCCGATGCGCACCTGGCGGTTCTGCTCGATCAGGTCCTGGATCTCCTGGCGGGCCCGCCCCAGGCGGTGGGGGGCGACGTCGGCGACCTGCATGGAGCGGGAGATATCCAGGAGGATGAGCAGGTTGTTCCCGGGGTGGAACAGGCGGACGTCGGTGTAGTCCCAACGCGGCCCGGCCATGGCCACCACCAGCAGGGACCAGAGCAGGGACCAGAGCAGGAAGCGGCCCCAGCGTTCGCGGGTCTGCAACTCCCGGGTACCGGTGAGGTGCGGCAGGAGGTGGGGGTCGGCATAGCGATGCACCGGCCCGCGCGCGGCCCGGGCGGCGCTGCGCCACAGCCAGAGGCCCACCGGCAGCGGCATCAGCAGGGCCCAGAACCAGAGCGGCTGGGCGAAATGGAGGCCGGGCTCAGTCATGCGCCGGCCTCCGGGCCAAGGGCGTTTGGCGGGTGGCGATTGGCAGTTGGCAGCGGTCGGGTGCCGGCCAGCGGGCCCCATGGACGCGGGTCTCAATCACTCGCCGACCTCCGGGCAAAGCGCTTGCGGCCCTCGGGGAAGAGGCCCAGGCCGAGCAGGGCCACCATGGCCAGGCCCAGGGGCCAGCGGTAGAGGGGTTCCGGGAGGAAGGCGGTGCGGGCCTCAGCCTCGGTCTTTTCCAGTTCGTCAATGCGCCGGGAGATCTCCTCCAGGGCGCGGGCGTCCGTGGCGCGGAAATAGGCCCCGCCGGTGGTGTCGGCGATGCTGCGCAGGGTGGCCTCGTCCATGGTCAGGTCCTCGCGGTAACGGATGGTCCCCTCCTCCGGGATGGGGATGGACTTGTCCTCGCTGCCCACGCCGATGACGTGGATGCGCACCCCCAGGGCCCGGGCCAGGGCCGCCGCCTCCTGAGGGGCGAAACCGCCGGCGGAGTTGTCGCCATCGGCGATGAGGATCATCACCCGCGATCCCGCCGGACGCTCGCGCAGGCGCTTGGCCCCCAGGGCGATGGCGTCGCCCAGGGCGGTGCCGGGCCCGGCGATATTGGCGTCGATGCCGTCGAGAAGTTGGTGGGTGGCGCGCCGGTCCAGGGTCAGGGGCGCGAGGACGAAGGCCTGACTGCCGAAGACGATGAGGCCGACGCGATCCCCTTCCCGCCCGTCGATGAAGCGCCCCATCACCCCCTTGACCACCGCCATGCGGTTGATGGGCAGGCCCTGGGCGCTGAAGTCCAGGGCCTCCATGGAGTGGGAGGTGTCCACCGCCAGGAGCAGGTCGTAACCCGGGCTGCTGACCTCGGTGTGGGGGGTGAGCCATTGGGGCCGCATCAGGGCCACCACCAGGGAGGCCCACAGCAGTGCGAGGAGGGCCAGGTGGACCCAACCGGCGACCCGACGTCCCGGGCGCCGGGCGCGATAGGCGGCCTGGAGGCGTTCCGGATGGGGGTGGAGCAGGGTCAGGCGCTGGCCCTCCAGGGTCTCTTCCTCCCGCGCCTGGCGCTCGGGCCAGAGGCGGGGCAGGAGGAAAGGCAGAAGCAGCAGCAGGGCGGCCCAGGGCCAGTGGAATTCAAACACGGCGCTTGTCCTCCACCAGGACCCACTGGTAGGCGGCGTCGATCAGTACCAGCCAGTCCTGGGGACCGGCCGCCGGCCGGCCCGAAGGCCCGGCCAGGGTCGGGGGGGCGCCCGCGGCCAGGGCCGGGGCGGGGGATTGGCCGGCGGCAGCGTGGACCGGCTCCGCAGTGGCTACGGGAGTGGAGGCGGTTGCCGAGACCCCCGGCGGAGCGACGCTTGCCGAGATCGCGGGCATCGCGGGGGCGGCAACCGCCTCCCGGGGTGATCCCCGCCCCCCCAGGCGGCCAAAGCCCCCCCGGGGCTGGCGCGGGAGGGGGTCCGCTACCCAGACGGGGGCCGGGGGCGCGTAGGGCGCGTCCAGCAGCGGTCGGCCCCGGGTCCGCCAGTCGAAGCCCTTGGGGTCCTGCTCCGCCAGCCAGGCCAGCCAGGCCTCGCCGACCAGGCCGGCGCAGGCCTCGCGCCCCAGCCGGGCCATGGCGACACGGCGCAGCAGTTCCGAGAGCTCCACCGCCGTCCGCTTGGGGTCCTGGGCGGCCGCCCGCTGGCGCAGGTCGCGCAACTGGCGCCCGGCGTCCCAGCGCCAGTTGCCGATGCGCAACACCGGGATGGGCGGGATGCGCAGGCGTAGGCTGGCCCGGTAGCGCCAGGCCAGGTACAGCAGCAGCAGGATCAGCCCCGCCAGCAGCCACCAGCCCAGCGCCGGCGGCCACCAGGACACCGGGTCCAGGCCGCGGATGTCGCGCAACTGGGAGAGGATCTCCGGTGGGGCCTGAGCAGGGACGCTAGGGGTTGCGGTTGCCACGGCGCCGCCTCAGACTGCCCGCACCCGGGCGCGCTGTTCCAGGTGGTGGATGAGGCTCAGGTGAATCTCCTCGTCGGTGCGCACCGGCAGCAGGGGCACGCCCAGGCGGTAGGCCATGGCGCGCAGGATGATGCGGCGCTCCTTCCAGGTTTCGAGATACTCCTGCCGCGCCTGGGGGTCATCGGTGTCGATCTCGATCAGGGTGCCGTCGGTGCCGGTGAAGGTGGTCACCCCCATGGCCGGGATCTCCCAGTCCGCCGGGTCGTCCACCGGGATCAGGGCCACGGAGTTGCGCTGGATGAGGGTGCCGAGGATGGGCTCCAGCTCCAGGGGGTCGCGATTGAGGTCGGCGATGATGAAGACCAGGGAGCCGGTGGGCATGCCGCTGGTGGCGCGGCGCAGGGCCATGCCCAGGCAGTCGATGGAGGCCTCCTTCTCGGCCCCGGGGACGGTCAGGGCGCGCAGCAGTTGCCAGAGGGCACGGCGGCCGCGGGCGGGGCGGAAGTGCTGGAGCCCGGCGATGGGATCACCGAAGACCAGGCCGCCGACCCGGTCATTGAGGCGGCTCGCCGCCCAACCGATGAGGGCCGCGGCCCGGGCCGCCTGCACCGACTTGAAGGTACCCCGGGTGCCAAAGCTCATGTGGGGCCCCTTGTCCACGCACAGCACCACCGAGCGCTCCCGCTCCTCGCGGAAGACCTTGAGATGGGGCTCGTTGATGCGCGCCGTCACCTTCCAGTCCATGTAGCGGATGTCGTCGCCCTCGGCGTACTCCCGCACCTCCTCGAAATTGACCCCGGCACCCCGAAACACCGAGGCATAAAGGCCGGCGAAGGACGAGTTGACCAGATGGCGGGACGGCAAGCCCAGGGTGTGGGCCTGGTGGCGCAGCTCCAGCAGGTCGTCGAGGCGGGGGTAGAGGCTCAAAGGGGGGCCAACTCGTCAGGTCGGTTTGGATGCAGGTCGCTCACGCTCATTCGTACAAGTCCATCCGGCGCGCTCCACATGAGATACAACTGCCGGGCAGGGTCTTGCATCGTCAGGGGTGCCGGAGGGGCCTCTTGGTCCTGGAGATAGGTCAGGGGATGGCGACCAGGTTGAGCAGGCGGTTGATGAAGTCGTCGGTGGTGATGCCCTCCGCCTCGGCCTCGAAGGTGAGCAGCAGGCGGTGGCGGAGGATCTCCGGGGCCACCGCCTGGATGTGGTGGGGGGCGACGAAGGAGTCGCCGTCCAGCCAGGCGCGGGCCCGGGAACAGCGGGCCAGGGCGATACTAGCGCGGGGGGAGGCGCCGAAACGACACCAGCGACCCAGATCGGGGTCGTAGACCCGGGGGTTACGGGTCGCCTGCACCAGATCGACGATGTAGGCATTGAGCTTGGGATCGAGATAGAGGCTGGCCACGTCGCGGCGCATGGCGAACAGCTCCGCCTGGGTCAGCCGTTTGGGCGGCGCCCGATGGGTCGTCTTCTGCTGGGCCAGGTCCAGCTCCAGGATCTTGAGCTCCTCGTCGCGGCTCGGGTAATCGACCACCGCCTCCATCAGGAAGCGGTCGAGCTGGGCCTCGGGCAGGTGGTAGGTGCCCTCCTGCTCCACCGGGTTCTGGGTGGCGAGGACCATGAACAGCTTGGGCAGGGGGTAGGTGCGCTGTCCGACGGTGATCTGCTGCTCGGCCATGGCCTCCAGCAGGGCGGACTGCACCTTGGCCGGGGCGCGGTTGACCTCGTCCGCCAGCAGGATGTTGTGGAAGAGGGGACCAGGGCGGAACTCGAACTCGCCCTTCTCGTGGCGATAGATGTCGGTGCCGATGAGGTCCGAGGGCAGCAGGTCGGGGGTGAACTGGACGCGGTGGAAGTCGCCCTCCAGGGACTCGGCCAGGGCCTTGACCGCCGTGGTCTTGGCCAGGCCCGGCATGCCCTCCACCAGCAGATGGCCGTCACTGAGCAGGCAGATGAGCATGCTGTCGATGAAGCTATGCTGACCGATGATGCGCGAGGCGATATGGTCGCGGACGGGTTTGAGGTCGGCGGGGGTCATGAGGCAGGGACTTCCGGGTTCAGACACGACGAACGGGTCCGCGCGCGGCGGACGACAGGGCTCTCGCAAGGCACCGGGTCCCGGGTCCTCCCCGGGTGGTTCTGATCTCACCTTGCCCCAGCGCCAAGGGCCGACGGGGGCAGGCCGCGCCGCGACGGCCATCGGTGCCTGGCCAGCGCTTCTGGCGCCGGTGCTCACGAAGAACCCAGGCCAGAACGCGAAGGCCCTAATCCTGACGACTTTGGCGTCATCTTGCAAGCCTAAGCGCGGATTGGGAATTTCCTGAAGAATCTAAATATTCCAATATGCTAATGCCGCCACCGGGCCCCCGTCGAGCTTCCGTCGCGCCCCGATCGGACCCCGATCGGGCTAACGTCGGGCTCCAGTGAACTCCAGTCGACAGCCCAATCAGGCCCCGTTGGGTCCCGACGCGCGTCCATGCCCCGCCCGAAAAGCGCTTCCGTTATACTGCGCCCCCCTTCCAGCCTGGCCCCGCGCGCCCAGTCCTGATCCCCCGTCCGCTGCCGGCCCCGCGCCGGTCACACCCCGAGAGCCGTCCGCCCGTGATCGAAAAACTCCGCAACATCGCCATCATCGCCCATGTCGACCATGGCAAGACCACCCTGGTGGACAAGCTGCTTCAGCAGTCCGGCACCCTGGGGGAACGTTTCGGACCGGTGGAGCGGGTCATGGACTCCAACGACCTGGAGCGGGAACGGGGCATCACCATCCTGGCCAAGAACACCGCCCTGCGCCTGACCCTGAACGGCGTCGAGTACCGCATCAACATCGTCGACACCCCCGGCCACGCCGACTTCGGCGGCGAGGTGGAGCGGGTGCTGTCCATGGTCGACTCGGTGCTGCTGCTGGTGGACGCCCAGGAAGGCCCCATGCCCCAGACCCGCTTCGTCACCCAGAAGGCCTTCAGCCACGGCCTGCGGCCCATCCTGGTGGTGAACAAGATCGACAAGCCCGGCGCCCGGCCGAGCTGGGTCATCGATCAGGTCTTCGAGCTCTTCGACCGCCTGGGGGCCACCGACGAGCAGCTCGACTTCCCCATCGTCTACGCCTCCGCCGTCAACGGCTACGCCAGCCTGCGCGAGGACGTGACCGAGGGCGACATGACCCCCCTCTTCCAGGCCATCATCGACCACTGCCCGGCACCGGAGGTCGATCTGGAGGGCCCCTTCCAGATGCAGGTCTCCACCCTGGACTACAGCAGCTTCGTCGGCGCCATCGCCCTGGGCCGCATTCAGCGTGGCACCGTCAAGCCCAACCAGCAGGTGGTCGTGGTCAAGCCCGACGGCAGCCGCCGCCGGGCCAAGATCGGCCTGGTCTATGGCTACCTGGGCCTGGAGCGCTATGAGGTCAAGCTGGCCGAGGCCGGGGACATCATCGCCATCACCGGCATCGAGGCCCCCAACGTCTCCGACACCCTCTGCGACCCGGACCGGGTCGAGGCCCTGCCGCCCCTGGCGGTGGACGAGCCCACGGTGACCATGACCTTCCAGGTCAACAGCTCCCCCTTCGCCGGCCGCGAGGGCAAGTACCTGACCTCGCGCCAGCTCAAGGAGCGCCTGGAGCGCGAGTTGATCCACAACGTCGCCCTGCGTGTCGAGGAGGGCACCGACCCGGAGAAGTTCCGCGTCTCCGGCCGCGGCGAGCTGCACCTGTCCATCCTGCTGGAGAACATGCGCCGGGAAGGCTACGAACTGGCCGTCTCCCGCCCGGAGGTCATCTTCCGCGAGATCGACGGCGTCATCTGCGAGCCCTACGAGCAACTGACCGTGGACGTGGAGGAGACCAGCCAGGGCGCCATCATGCAGGCCCTGGGCGAGCGCCGCGGCCAGCTCCAGGACATGGTCCCCGACGGCAAGGGCCGGGTGCGCCTGGACTACGAGATCCCCTCCCGCGGCCTCATCGGCTTTCAGACCGAGTTCATGACCCTGACCTCCGGCACCGGCCTCAAGTACCACGTCTTTGATCACTATGGCCCCGCCAACCCCGGCGGCATCGCCCCGCGGCGCAACGGCGCCATGATCTCCAACAGCCAGGGCAAGGTCCTGGGCTATGCCCTCTTCAACCTCCAGGAGCGCGGCCGCCTGCTGGTCAGCCCCGGCGAGGAGGTGTACGAGGGCCAGGTGGTCGGCATCCACGCCCGCGACAACGACCTCACCGTCAACCCCCTCAAGGCCAAGCAGCTCACCAACATCCGCGCCGCCGGCTCCGACGAGAACATCCTCCTCACCCCGCCCATCCGCTTCAGCCTGGAACAGGCCCTGGAGTTCATCGAGCACGACGAGTTGGTGGAGATCACCCCCAAGGCCATCCGCATCCGCAAGCGGCATCTCAAGGAGCATGAGCGCAAGCGAGCTGGACGGGAGTAACGTCTTGCCGATGTCGGCTAATCTGGAAAGTGATTCCAGATTAGCCGAAGTTTCGCCTCAGATCGTTATGGGGCGGTCTGGGTGAGCGACAATGTGGTGTGACTCGCGCAGCCCTTTGGACGACAAGCTGATAACCACCCGCCAGCACGGCCACCAGTATCTGCCCCAGAAACGGGAAGGTACCTGACCCCGCAGACACGCGGCGCACCTTTCATGCGGGGCGACAGGTCAGGAGGGGTGAACGCCGACGCTGATGGCCTCTTCAGCCTCCAGAAAATTCCGGACCTGAGCATGGAAGACTTCCGGCCACTCCACCATGGGCAGATGGCCGCAGTCCATGAGGAACACCGTCCGGCAGTCGGACAAGCGCTGGCCCAGGGCCTCCACGGCGGACACCGGGGCGATGGGATCGCGATCACCGCTGAGCAGAAGGACGGGGGCGCGGACGCCATCGATGGCGGCCTTGAAGCGGGCGCTGTTGGCGCTGACGGCAATCTCCAGGGCGGAGAGGGGATCAGTGGTGAGGAAGTCCCGTACCCCCTCCCGGACCAGGCCCGGATCCAGGGGCCACTGCCGCAGAAAAGGGGCCGCGATGGCGCGGCTCAGCATCGGATTGGCGCTGAGCCAATCCTGCCAGGGCCACCCCATCCCGGCCCAGGGGCGCGTCAGCATCAGCCAGGGGCGCCACCAGCTCAAGGCCAGGTTCCAGGCGCTGTGGGTATGGAGGAGGGCGTAATGCTCCAGGTCATTCCGCACCAGCCCCAAGCTGGACAAGACCAGGCGGCGGACGCGCCGTGGCTGGCCGCTGGCCAGGTTGATAGCCACCACCACGCCAAAGGAGTGGCCCATGAGATCGAATTCGTCCAGGCCGGCACGGTCGGCATACTCCAGGGTCAAGGCCGCCAGCCCCTCGGGGGTGAGCGGGTCTTGCCGGGCCGGGGTGTCGCCATGTCCCGGGAGGTCAAGGGCATGCACCTCCCGCAGATCCGCCAGGGAGGACAGCGTCTCCTGCCAGTGATTGGAGGTGCCCCGCCAGCCGTGAATGAGGATCAGGGGGCTGCCACTCCCGCCCCGACGATACGCCACCGGGCCACAGGAAAGATCGATCGTCTGGGTGGGAAGGGTTACTGCCATCGGAATAAGGTCCGGATCGAGGTTGAAGGGCGATCGAAGAGGAGAGGCTGGCATAGCGCCTGGCCTCCACAGCCCATGGCGCCCGCACACTGGCCGGTATTCATCCGCAGTGCCCCTGACGGGGCACCGAGGCCAACCACCGGAAAGCAGGCTACAACTGGGACCTGCCGCGAGTCACGCCGCGCGGCAGGCGAAACGAGTTCGCGAATCTGGGGATGTGCAGAAAGGGGATTTTTCACCCGCTCTCAGTGCAGCGCTTCCTGCGCAGCTCGATGCCCGGCGCCAGGAGCTCCAGGTCCCGCGGCCTGACCCCATAGTCCAGAAACCGTTCGCGCCAGCCAGCCATGACGCTCGTCACCTTATCGCGGATCTGGCGGGCCTTGCGGGATGATAACCCGAACGCGCTCGCCAGGGCCGCCAAGGCGGTGGCGCTGGGCTCGTATCCCGCGGGGCCAAAGTGCAAGACATGCTCGCCCCGTTGCGGCTCGTCGGGGGTCAGGTCGTAGGCCGGGGACAGGCGCCAGGCATGGTCCCGGTGCAGGAGGGAGAAGTTCTTCAGGTGATCGTCGGTATTGCCGATAAAGGCATTGAAGACCATCTGCCGGTAAAGGGCCGGCAGGTCGACCTCTGGCCGATCCGACAGGCGCCGGACCAGGTCGGCCAGGTCCGCATAGCCGAGTTGATACCAGCCATCCGCCCCCGCCAGGGTTTGCATGCTCAGCATGTGGCGGCGACCCTGATTCCCGCAGACATCGAAGCGCTCGATGATCAAGGCGGGGTGGCGGCCAAATTCGACCACCTGAAACGAGGGTATCTCCAGACCGGCGGCAGCCGCCAGGGCCAGGCAGGCCGCCTCTACCCGGACCAAATCGACGCGGTCACGATGGGAGCCAAGCTTGGCGATACAACTTGCCCCTTGATGCTCGACGATCAGCTTCGGCCTGGCGCCACCCGGCGAACTCGCCGCGCGGAACAGGGCGGCCAGGTCATCATCGGCGAGCTCCGCCGGGTTGAGGTCGTAGCGTTCCGCGGCCTCGATCAGGGCCAGGGTGTCGTGAGGCGTCGTAGGAGGTGCGGGTGGCGGGACATCATCACTGCCAGCGACCTGGTAGCTGAGGGCACCCAGCCCGTTCTGACCCAGGTAGAGCAGCAGGTGTGCGGGGTCCTGGTGCGAACGTGGCAACCGGTGGCGGCGGATCAATAGACCGCGTCCCCAGGCATCGGGCAGCGAATCCTCGAAGACGCCATGGATACCGGCATGGGGGCGGTCGGCGGCGAAAATCCCCGATTTCAGGGGCAGATGGATGGGGTCCAAGGCCAGCGCGAGGGCCTGGGGCTGTTCCAGGTAGCCAGGATCGTAGCGAAACTCGCCCTGTAGCCGCCCCCCACGCGTCGGGTCGGGTGCGGCAACGCGGATTTGGCCGGCACGCAGCCTGTCTCCATCAGGGGTGCGCCGCCAGACGTTCAGGGTAATCATGGCTGGCGACGCGGGGCACGCTGGCGAGTCAGGTCGCGATCAAACAGGGATTCAGGGAACACAAGTTCCAGATCACCCAAGTCCCCGTAAAGGCGCAAGGCCCGCACCCAGGCGCCGATCTGCGCCGTCGGGTCCCCCTGTTCCAGCTTGCGGAAGGTCGGTAAGGACACGCCGATGCGGCTCGCGGCACGACTCTGGGGTTCCGCCGCCAAGAGGCGCCGCCGACGCAGGCGCTCCCCCAGCCGGGCCAGGGCATCCTGTTCCTGCTGATTAACGGAAAACATGATTTCCTTTAGAGGGTTTTTCGGTGGTTAAAGCAAGAGAAATTTTACATTGATTCTCCGACGCAAACTGATCCGGCGCAGCGGTGGCTTAACGCAAAAGGCACCAGCCCCGTCTTTCTTACACCAGCGCGGCCTGATAATCAGAGGCGAACAGGGCGGCCTGACCGCCGGTGTGCCAGAACAGCACGCGGGCTGACTTGTCGAAAAAGCCCTGCCGAATCAGATCGATCAGACCCGCGGCGGCGCGGCCGGTGTAGACCGGGTCCAGCAGGATACCCTCAAGGCGGGCGAAGAGGGCGATGGCTTCACGCTCCGCCGCCGTCAGTACGCCGTAGCCGGCGGCGCAGTAGTCGTCGTTGACCCGGACGTCGGCATGGGAGAAGTCGATGCGCGGTCCCAGCTTCTCGCTGGCGGCGCTGGCCAGGCTGGCGACCTGCCGCTGGACCCAGGCCGCCGGGTGGTCATTGCTGATACCCAGCACCTGGCCGCCATAACCGAAGAGGCGCTGTCCCAGGACCAGGCCGGCATGGGTACCGCTGCTGGAGGTGCAGAAGACCATCCAGTCGAACTCCGCCCCCGCGACCGGCACCTGTTGCGCCAGGGCCTCCTCCACGGCAAAACAGTAGCCCATTGCCCCCGTGGGGCTACTGCCGCCCACCGGGATGACATAGGGCGCCCGACCCTGGGCCGCCAGTTCCTCGCCGGTGCGTTGCAGGACCTGGTCCCGGTCGGCACGGTCGGCCACCGGGACGATGTCCGCCCCCAGCAGCCGATCGAGCAGCAGGTTGCCGGTCGCCTCCGGGGGTGGGGGACCGGCGAGGACCAGGGTACAGTCCAGACCGAAACGGGCGGCGGCCGCCGCCGTCTGGCGGCAATGATTGGACTGCCAGGCCCCCGCGGTCACCAGGGTGCGGGCCCCCTCGGCCTGGGCCGCGGCGACCAGAAACTCCAGCTTGCGGGTCTTGTTACCCCCCAGGGCCAGACCGGTCTGGTCATCGCGCTTGATGAAGAGCCGCGGCCCGCCCAAGGCCGCGGACAAGCGCGGCAGGGGCTCGATGGGGGTGGGGAGATGGGCGAAGTGCAGTCGGGGGATGGTCATGGGTTTACCTCGTTTGTCCGTTAAACGGACACAGCCGCCGCGGCGGCCCGGCAGGCACTTGGCGTGATGCCCGTCGCCTGCTTGAAGGCCCGCGTAAAGGCGCTCGGTTGGGAAAAGTGCAGGGTAGCGGCGATCTCGCCGAGGGACATCCGGGACTCCTGAAGCAATTGCCGGGCGAGCTCACAACGTACTTCGTTCATGAGCCCTTGCAGGCTGGTGGCTTCCGCTGCGAGCCGGCGAAAGAGGGTACGCCGACTCACCCCCAGGAGGCTGGCGACGCGCTCCGTCGAAGGCATGCCGCCGACGATCAGTTCGATCAGGATCTGACGCACGACATCGGTGAAGGCATGGGGGCTCGCCGATCTCAGAAGGCCAATCCGTCGGGTCAACGCCTCCCTGACCTGAGGGTCCGCCCCCGGTATGGCTTGCTGGAGACAGCCCCGCGCAAACACCAGGGCGGACCGTCGCTGGTCGAAGCGCAAAGGTGCCCGGAAATAACTTTGGTAAGGGGTAAGGTTGGTGGGACGGGCATGGGCGAAGGTCACTTCCACCGCTGACCAGGCCGGCCCGCACAGCCCCCGCATGAGGTGCAGGCCAATGGCCAGCGCCCCGTCCATCACCTGGGCCGCGCCCGGCAGATCGCGGACATGGATGGTGTAGACCAGCTCCGCCAAGGTGGGGTTGCGCTGGATGAGCGTCAGGACCGCACCCCGGTCGTGTAGGTAAAAATGCAGTGACAGCAGACGCAGCCCCACCTCCACCGTGGGGGCCTGACAGGCCAGTTCGCCGATGAGCCCCAACACGTCGGCCGATGCCCGCTGACCGACCAGAAGGCCAAAGTGCGGGCATCCGGTCTGCCGGGCGCTCTCCGCCAACAACCGGCCGACCACCTCGAAGGGCAGGCGGTTGTCCTGATCGGCAAACAATTCCGGAAGAATGCCCACCCGCGCCAGCAGGGGGGCGGGATCAACGCCTAGTTGGCGCAACAGGTCGGGGATGCCGAGGATCGGGTGGACGCGCAAGTCCTCGACCCGCTGGTGTCGTCTGGTCCACCGCGGGGAATCCGTCAGGGAATTTATGGATACCAACCCAGTCGCCATCGTCATGACCTCTCCGCGCCGCCAGAAACAGCCGCCCCAGCGGGAGGTTAACCGCGGGGGGTGGTTGCCTTTCGAGCCCAGGTGCTTGGCACTATATGTCAAGAACAGAGTAAATGCCTGTGCTAATTTCATTCCCTAGGGAGACACTGATTTATTCCAACCTCATGGATTGTATGTGATAAAATATTGCCCATGCTATCTCCGACCGCGAGTCGCCCCATGTCCAAGCAGATCTCCTTTGCCCAAGCCGAGTATGACGCCAAGCGCAAGATC
>JAHDND010000211.1 GCA_018435665.1 Candidatus Thiosymbion sp.
GCCTCAGCGCTCCCCTGGCTCGACGGACCTCGCCACGACCGCGCTCCCCTTGACCCGCTCGCGCAGAGTCTGGACGAAGACGTAGAGCGGCGGGATGACGATGATGCCGACGACGGTGGCCGCGGTCATGCCCCCCAAGACCACCACGCCCAGGGAGACCTGGCTGGCGGCCCCGGCGCCGCTTGCCAGGACCAGGGGCAGCATGCCGAGGATGAAGCTCACCGCCGTCATCAGCACCGCCCGGTAGCGGAGGCGCGCCGCGTCCGCCGCCGCCTGCTGGATGGGGAGTCCCTCCTCGCGCAACTGCTTGGCGAACTCGACGATGAGGATGGCGTTCTTGCTCGCCAGGCCGATCAGCATCACCAGCCCGATCTGGGTGTAGACATTGTTGTCCAGCCCCGTCAGCCAGGTTGCCGCCAGGCCACCCACGGCGGCGATGACCACCGAGAGGATGACGGACAGGGGCACGGTCCAGCTTTCGTACTGGGCCACCAGGAAGAGATAGACCAGCAGCAGGGCCAGCAGGAGCACCACCGCCGCCTCGCCCCCCGCCTGGACCTCCTGGAAGGTGGTGCCACTCCAGTCGATGCCGAAGCCCGGGGGCAGACTGGCGCGCGCGATCGCCTCCAGGGCGGCGATCCCCTCGCCGGTGCTGCCGACCGGGGTCACGTTGACGCTGGCGGCGCGGAAGAGATTAAAGCGCCGGGTGCTCTCCGGGCCGAGCATGGGCTCCGCCGTCACCAGGGACTGGACGGGTACCATCTCGCCGCGGTTGTTGCGCACATGGAGTTGGTTGATATCCTCGGGGGCCATGCGGAAGGGGGCGTCGGCCTGGAGGAAGACGCGGAAGGTGCGGCCAAAGAGGTTGAAATCGTTGACGTAGAGGGCCCCCAGGTTGGCCTGGAGGGTGAGGAAGAGGTCGGACAGGCGCACCCCCAGGGCCTCGGCCTTTTCGCGGTCGATGTCGAGGAAGATCTGGGGGGTCTGGGCGCTGAAGGTGGACATGGCGCGCCGCAGGCCCGGGTCTTCGTTGGCGTGGATGATGAAGCCCTGGAGGGCCTGGGCCAGTTCCTCCGGGGGCTGGCCCGCCAGGTCGAGCAGTTCCATCTCGATGCCACCGGCGGTGCCCAGGCCCTGGATCGGCGGCGCGGCGAAGGCGAAGACCGTGGCCTGGGGAATGGACAGCAGCCGGGGCTGGACCCGGGCCAGCACGGCCTCGGCGCTACTCCCCGGGCCCGGACGGTCATCCCAGTGCTTGAGGACGGCGATGGCCATGCCGCCACTGGAGCGCATGCCCGCCAGCAGGCTGAAGCCCGAGACGGTCATCACATGGTCGATCTCCGGCTCGGCCGCCAGGGCCTGCTGGACCTGGGCCAGGACGGCGCCAGTCCGCGCCAGGGAGGAGGCGTCGGGCAGGGAGACGTCGACAAAGAAGTAGCCGGTGTCCTCGCTGGGGATGAAGCCGGTGGGGACCTGCTTGAAGAGCCAGCCGGTGCCGGCGGCGGCGGCGGCGATGATCAGCACCGCCACCAGGGAGACGCGCCCCAGGGCGGCGACCAGGCGGGCGTAACCGCCGCGGCTCCAGTCCAGCAGGGAGAAGAACCAGCGCAGGGGGCCGCGTGGGGCGCGGGAGGGCCGCAGCAGCAGCCCGCAAAGGGCCGGGCTCAGGGTCAGGGCGATGAGCGAGGACAGGGTCACCGCCACGGAGATGGTCACCGCGAACTGGAGGTAGAGCTGGCCGGTGATGCCGGGCAGGAAGGCGGTGGGCACGAAGACCGCGTACAGCACCAGGGTGGTGGCGACGATGGGCCCGGTGACCTGGGCCATGGCCCGCTTGGCCGCCGCCTTGGCGCTCAGCTTTTCCTCGTCCATCAGGCGCTGGGTGTTCTCGACCACGACGATGGCGTCATCGACGACGATGCCGATGGCGAGGATGATCGCGAACAGGGAGACGGTATTGATGGACAGCCCCGCCGCCAGCAGCACGGCGAAGGTGCCGATGATGGACCCGGGGATGGCCAGGACCGGCACCAGGGTGGCGCGCCAGTCGCCGAGGAAGGCGTAGGTGACCAGGATGACCAGCCCCAGGGCCTGGAGCATGGTGATGACCACGTTGCGCAGGCTGATGCGCACGAAGTCGGTGGTGTCGTAATAGATGTCGTATTCGAGGTCCTCGGGGAAGCGCTCGGCGAGTTCCGCCAGGGTGCGGTAGACCCGGTCGGCGGTCTCCAGGGCATTGGCGCCGGGCGAGAGATAGATGCCGAGCATCGCCGTGGGCACGCCATTGACCCAGGTATCGGCGTCGTAGTTCTGCGCCCCTAGCTCGATGCGCGCGATATCGCCCAGGCGCACCACGGAACCGTCGGGATTGGCGCGGATCAGGATGCGCCCGAACTCCTCCGGTTCGGTGAGCCGCCCCCGGGCCTGGAGGGTGTAGGTGAAGGCGCGGCCCTCGTTGCCGGGTGGGGCGCCCAGGCGGCCGGCGGCGGCCTGGAGGTTCTGGCGGCGGATGGCGTCCGCCACCTCGGCCTCGCTGATGCCCAGGGAGGTCATGACCTGGGGATCGAGCCAGACGCGCATGGCGTAGTCGAGGGCGCCGAACTGGCTGGCGTCGCCGACCCCTGGCAGGCGCGCCAGGGCGTCGCGCAGGTTGATCTCCATGTAGTTGGAGAGGAAGAGGCGGTCGAAGGTCCCCTGGGGCGACAGCAGGTTGACGGTGAGCAGCATGTTGGTGGACTGCTTGCGCACCGAGACCCCCTGCTGGATCACCTCGATCGGTAGGGTCGGCTGGGCCAGGGCCACGCGGTTCTGGACGTTGACGGCGGCGATGTCCGGGTCGGTGCCGACGGCGAAGGTGATGTCCAGGCGGTAGCGGCCGGAGTTGTCGCTGGTCGAGTTCATGTAGAGCATGTCGTCGACGCCGTTGACCTCGGCCTCGATGGGCGCGGCCACGGTCTCGGCGAGGATCTCGGCGTTGGCGCCGGGATAGAAGGCCTGCACCGAGACCTGGGGCGGCACGATGTCCGGGAACTGGGCTACCGGCAGGACCTTGATGGCGATGAGCCCGGCGATGATGATCACCACGGAGATCACCATCGCGAAGCGCGCGCGGTCGATGAAGAAGGCGGAAAACATGGGCTCAGTCTCCCGCCGGGAGATCGGCGGCCAGGGGCGTGACCACCAGGCCGGGACGGGCCTTCTGGATGCCCTCGACGATCACCCGCTCCCCAGCCGTCAGCCCTTCAAGCACTACCCAGTCGGTACCCTGGCGCTCGCCCAGCGTGACGCGGGTCACTTGGACCTTATTGTCCGGGGTCAGGGTCAGGACCAGGCGGCCGGCCTGATCCTGCTGCACCGCCACCTGGGGGATCACCAGGGCCTGGGTGGGTTCCGTGGCGCGGATCGTGACGGTGACGTGCTGGCCGGGCAGCAGGACGCCGGCGGCGTTGGCGAATTGGGCCCGGATGCGCACCGTGTCGGTGGTGGTGTCGACCTCGGGATCGGAAAACTGGAAGCTGCCCGGCTCCGGGAACGGGCTGCCATCGGCCAGGCGCAGATAGGGCCGGAAGCCTTCGGCGTTCTGGGACTGGCGGACGGCGAGCATGGCGCGGTCCGTGACCGGGATGGTGACGTAGACCGGATCGATCCGGACCAGGCGGGCCAGGGGGCCGGCGGTGGGGCCGACCACGGCGCCCTCGGCAAAATTGGCGCGGCCGATGCGACCCTGGAAGGGGGCGCGGATCTCGGTGTAGCTCAGGTCGATCTCGGCGAGCTGGATGGCGACCTGTGCCCCATCCCGGGCCGCCTGGGCGACGCGTTCGGCGGCCACCGCCTCGTCGAGTTGGGCTTGGGTGGCGCCCCCGCGCTTGATGAGGGGTTGGAGACGCTCACGCTGGAGGCGGGCATTGACCAGGGTGGCCTCGGCCCGCTCCAGGTCGGCCTGGCGGGAGGCCAGGGCCCCCTCAAAGGGTTCGCGTTCGATGCGGAAGAGCAGCTGGCCCTCCTCGACGGTCGCGCCCTCCCGGAACAGGCGCTCCGCGAGGAAGCCGTTGACGCGGGCGACGAGGTCGACGGCGTCGATGGCCTCGACCCGGCCGACGAATTCCATGGCTGGGGTGATCGCTTTGAGGGTCGCCGTCGCCACGCCGACCGCGGGTGGCGGTGGCGCGGTGGCTGGCGCCACCTCCGCCGCGGGTCGGCAACCGATCAGGCCAAGGGCGAGGACCAGGGCTGGAAGGAGGGCTGGAAAGGGGGGTATGCGCTGCATGGGGGACTCCCGCGGTTTACGCGCGAAGCGCTGGCCAACCAGCCCGGGCGCGGCCTCAGGGCTTGGCGGAGGAGGAATGACCCGCGGAAAACCGGGTGGACCGGGGTCGGCCACCGCGTTGTCCGCCGGGGTCTCGGGCTGGGAATTTAGGCCAGGGCCTTGGCCTTGAGTTGTTCGTACTCGGCCTGGGTCAGGGTGCCACTGTCCAACAGGACCTTGGCGTCGGCGATCTGCTCGGCGGGGGATTTGGCCGCCACCTGGCGAATGTAGGCCTCGGTTTCGGACCGGGCTTGGTTAAGGGCCCGAAGTTGGCGTTCGGCCATGCCCTTGCCACGCGCCAGGACATACACCAGGGCGGTGAGGAAGGGTAGAGCAATGAGA
>JAHDND010000095.1 GCA_018435665.1 Candidatus Thiosymbion sp.
CCTCTAGAAGGCGGTAGACGCTTCCTGAGCAGGGGGGATCAAAAACCAAATCCGGTCGACAGTGGCGTCCTGGACCCTCTCGACCGCTCAGAGAGAACATTAAACGCATCGCCTGGCTAACTGAACCGGACACCGTTGCCCTGAGGTCTAATGCTGATGTCCCCGAACCCAAGTTTTTTGACGCTGATCACCCCCTTGATCCTGCTGCTGGGGTGCGCGGATGCCAGCCAGGATGGGGCGTCGCCGTCGGTTTGCTCCAACCGCAGCCTGCAGGGTACCTATCTCTACCAGATCATCGGCCGGGATGCCGTACCGGAGGGCCAGGTCACGGCCGGTCCCTATGCGGAGGCCGGCATGGATCTCTTCGACGGTAACGGCCAGGTCACCACCACCTACTCCACTTCGCGGGAACAAGGCGCCCGGATCATGGGCCATTACGACATCCAGGCGGATTGTTCAGGACAAATCGTCTACCCGGGGGAGAATGGCCCCCTGAGACGCTACAGGGTTTATGTCGATCCCGCCGGCAGCCGGTTGGCCTTTATCGATGTCACCGACATCGGCCGTGGTTACCTGCTGGGCGGGGAAAGGCTCCGGGTTGCCGCGCAAGCCGCCCCCTTGGCCAACTGCTCCAGCCAGACCTTGTCGGGTACCTTCACCTATAGCGTGGAGGGCGCGGTCACCACGGAACGGGGATTGAAGTTGTTTCGGGAGGTGGGCATGGAGTCCTACGACGGTGCCGGGAACATCGCCAATCGTTACACCGACAATCTGGGCGTGACTAATACCATCACGGGCCACTATGACATCCAGCCCGACTGTCAGGGAACGGCGACCTATGCCAGCGGGGGCCGCTATCAACTTTATGTCGACCCTTTGGGGCAATGGTTCGCGTTCATCGACCTGACGGCCGGATCGCAACGCGGGGGCAGGAATCATCTGATTTCCCGACAGCGGCTAGTGGATGGGGGCACCCGTTGACCTGCCCGCTCTTCATCGGCTTTTCCCCGGGCCGATTCCCCCGCGCTCATTTAGGGTACTTAGCCTTGATCCGCTGCCAGACGCTCCTGGCCGGCGTCGTCCTGGCCCTGCTCGCCGCCAGCCCGGCGGTCCTGGCCTTGGAAGGGCGCCTGGTCATTCTCACCTCCTTCCCCGAGGACTTGTCGGGCCTCTTCCAGGGTGCCTTCGAACGGAAGTATCCGGGAACCCAGGTCGAGGTGTTGACCCAGCCCACGGCCGCGGGGGTCCGGTATCTCCAGGAGACGGCCGGCAACAACAGCATCGACCTCTTCTGGGTGTCCGCCCCCGACGCCTTCGCCATGTTGAAGGCCACCGGCCGTCTGGACCCCCTCCAGCCGCAAACCACTGGCATCCCCGCCACCCTCGGCGGCTTTCCCCTTCAGGACCCGGAGGGCGCCTTCTTCGGCTTTGCCGCCTCCGGTTACGGCATCATGTACAATCGCCCGTATCTCGCGGCCCGGCAGTTGCCCCCGCCCCGGGAGTGGGACGATCTCAAGGCGCCGGGCTATTTTGGTCATGTCGCCCTGGCCGCCCCCTCCCGCTCCGGCACCACCCACCTCACGGTGGAGGCCATCCTCCAGGGCGAGGGCTGGGAAAAGGGCTGGGGGACCCTGAAACAACTGGCCGGTAACGCCCAGACGATTACCGACAGCAGCTTCGCCGTCCCGGAGGGGGTCAACCGCGGCGAGTTCGGCGCCGGCATCGTCATCGACTTCTTCGGCTTCGCCGCCCAGGCCGCCGGCTACCCGGTGACCTTCGTCTATCCCCGCCTCACCGCCCTGGTCCCCGCCAGCATCGGTCTGGTCAAAGGGGCACCTCACCCCCAGGCCGGCCGGGCCTTTATCGACTTTCTGCTCTCCGACGAGGGCCAGGAGCTGCTGCTGGATCCCCGGATCAGCCGCTTGCCCGTCAAGCCGGCCATCTATGCCCTGGCCCCCCCGGGACTGCCCAACCCCTTCACCGATCCCCAGCTCGGGGCAGCGGTGCCTTTCGACGCCCAGCTTTCCGAGAGCCGCTACCACCTGGTCAACGTCCTCTTTGATCGGCTGATCACCGGGCGCCTGGCCGAACTGCGGGCCGCGACCGCCGCCGTCCACGCGGCCCAGGCCGCCCTCGACCGAAGGCCCGATCCCCAGGCCCAGGGTCTGCTCGATCAGGCTCGCGCCCAGATCGCCGCCATGCCGGTCTCCGCGGCCCAGGCCAGCGACCCGGCCTTCCTTGCCCGCTTCGGGGACTCACCGGGGCAGGCCCAGGATGCCGGGGCCCAGGGGCGGGCGGCGCTGGAGGAAGAGTGGGCGCGTTTCGCCCAAGCGCACTATGCCGAGGCCAAGGCCTTGGCGGAGCGGGTCGGAACCAGATAAACCCTCCCATCGTTAAAACGCCCCCTCACCCTGCCGACAGTCCCAGCCCATGTTAGAGCTTAGGACCATCTCCAAGCGCTACGGCGACGTTGCGGTCGTCGAGCCCCTCGACCTGACGATTGAGGAAGGTGAGTTCTTCTGCATCCTCGGCCCTAGCGGATGCGGCAAGACCACCTTGCTGCGCATGATCGCCGGTTTCGATCGACCCTCGGCTGGCCAGATCCTCCTGGATGGGGTCGATATCACCGCCGTGCCCCCGAACCATCGGGATCTGAACACGGTGTTTCAGAACTATGCCTTGTTTCCGCATTACCAGGTCTTTGATAACGTGGCCTATGGGCTCAAGGTCAGGAAGACCCCGGCCGCCGAGATCCATGAGCGGGTCATGGCGGCCCTGCAGCTCGTTGGCCTCGCGGGTTTTGAACACCGCCTGCCCGCTCAGTTGTCAGGGGGACAGCAGCAGCGGGTGGCGCTGGCGCGGGCCTTGATCAACCGCCCGCGCCTGCTGCTGCTCGACGAGCCTTTATCGGCCTTGGATCGCAAGACCGGCGAGCAGATGCGCACGGAATTGGCCGATCTCCAGGCGAAGAGCGGCATCACTTTCGTCTTCGTGACCCACAATCAGGCGGAGGCCCTGTCCCTGGCCAGCCGCGTCGCCGTGATGAACCGGGGGGTCTTCGAACAATGCTCCACCCCCCAGGAGCTTTACCATCGACCCCAGACGCGGTTCGTTGGTGACTTCGTCGGCTCCATGAATTTTTTCCAGGGCGTTGTGACCGAAGTCAGCGCCAATCGGCTCGCGGTGGAGGTCCTCGGCCAAAGCCGCGTCGAGCGCCGGGGGGCGAGCGAGTTTCGCCTCGGCGAGGGCGTGGTCTTTGGCCTGAGACCCGAGCAGTTGCGGGTCAGTCTGCTGGAGCCCAAGGACTACGAGAACGGCCTCTTCGGCCAAATCGAGCGTACCCTCTATCTCGGCGAGGCGACCCAGCTCTGCGTGCGTCTGTCCAACGGGGAGCGCATCGAGGTGAAGGTCCAGAATTATTTGATGCTGGAAGACAAGGTCATGGGCCTGGAGCCGGAAGAGCGGGTCTGGGTCATCTGGAGCAAAGGTTCCGGAGTGTTGCTGCATGACTGAGCATCCTCAACCACCCCGCCGCGACGGCCGCGTCGAGGTCGCGACCCTGACGCTGCCGCCCCTGGTCTGGTTGGTCATCTTTTTTGTCATTCCGGTCCTGATCCTGGCCGCGATCAGCCTCTCGCCCGCGGGCATGACGGTGGAGATCTCGCCAACCCCGAGCCTCGAGCATTATCGCGAAGCCCTGGACCCCTTTTACCTCAACATCTTGTTGCGCTCCCTCGGCTACGCCGCCCTGGCTACGCTGTTGACGCTGTTGATCGCCTTTCCCGCGGCCTACTTTATCGCCAGCTCACCACCCCGCCGGCAGGTCTGGCTGCTATTCCTGGTGTTTCTGCCGCTGTGGACGAACCTGCTGGTGCGTCTCTACTCCTTCAAGATCATCCTGGGGGATAACGGCCTGGTCAATCAGGTGCTCCAGGCCCTGGCCCTTGTCAGCGAGCCGCTGACCTTGATCTACACCCCCCTGTCAGTGGTCATCGGCTTCGTCTACTGGAATCTCCCCTACATGATTCCGCCCATCTACGCCGCCCTGGAGCGGATGAATCCGTCGCTCCTGGAGGCGTCCATGGACCTGGGGGCCAGCCGGGCGGCCACCTTTTGGCATATCGTCATCCCCGCCTCCCTGCCCGGGGTCGCGGCGGGGGTCATTCTCTGTTTCGTGCCGACCCTCGGGTCCTTCATCGTGCCGGACATCCTCGGGGGACCGGATTCGATGATGGTCGGCAACCTGATCGCCGCCCAATTCGGGCCGGGACTGAACTGGCCCTTCGGCAGCGCGCTGGCCACGGTGCTGACGCTGCTGGTGACGGTCGGCGTGACGCTCTACATCCGCTACGCGGGGCCCGGCGGTCAGCCGGGCCGGGACGGTCGAGGCTAGCCATGTCCAACCCACTCGCGCGGAGAAACGATCTTGGCCTTGGTCAGGGGCTGTTGCTGAAATTCCTGACGGCCCTGTGTCTGGTGGCGCTCCTGGCGCCCCTGGTCGTGCTGGTCCTCTACGCCTTCAACGATTCCCGACAGGTGACCGTCTGGCAGGGCTTCAGCCTCAAATGGTTCGCGGTGACGCTGCAGGACCCTGAACTCTGGTTCGCCTTTCGCAACTCCCTCATCATCGGCGGGCTGAACGCCCTGATGGCGACGGTGCTCGGCACCATGGCCGCCCTGGCCATCGCCCGCCATCGCTTCGTGGGCCGTAAGGGCTTCCTGAACCTGCTGCATTACCCGGTGCTGCTCCCCGAGATCATCATCGGTATCGCCCTGCTGGTGTTGTTCGTGCTGCTGGAGATCCCGCGCGGCTTCGCCACGGTGGTGGCCGGGCATGTGACCTTCAGCTTCCCGCTGGTCACGCTGCTGGTGCTGGCCCGGGTCGAGGCCTTGTCGCGCCCCCTGGAGGAGGCCAGCCTGGACCTGGGGGCCTCCCGCTGGCAGACCTATCGCTTCGTGATCCTGCCCGCCCTGGCCCCGGCGATCATCTCCGGCGTGCTGTTCTGTTTCACCCTGAGTCTGGATGACTTCGTCATCACCCTGTTCACCGCCAGCCCCGATGTGACCACCCTGCCGCTCAAGGTCTACTCGATGGTGAAGTTCGGCCTGACGCCGGTCATCAACGTGATCTCGGTGTTGCTGATCCTCTTCACCCTGACCATGCTGCTGGTGGTCCACTGGCTCCAGCAGGAGGGACCCCATCAGCGTTGGGGTATCAAGCTGGCCGGCGTGCTGCTGGCCGCCATGGCCCTGCTCATGACGACCTCGATCATTGCCGAGCGCCGGCAGGAAACCCTGGTCATCGCCAACTGGGCGGACTACATCGATCCTGAATTGCTTGAGGAATTCGAGGCGACCACCGGAATCCGGGTGATCATGACCCATTTCTCCAGCGACGAGGAGATGATGGCCAAGGTCTCCTTCGGTAAGCCGGGGATCGATCTCGCCATGGCCACGCCCGTCAGCATCGAGATCCTCAAGAAGAACGGCCTGATCCTGCCCTTCGACGGCGAGCGTATCCCCAATCTGCGCTTCATCGACCCCGCCTTTCGTCATCTCCCCAGCGACCCCTCCGGTCGCTTTTTCGTCCCCTATGCCTATGGTCTGAACGGGATTCTCTACAACACCGGCCTGGTGCCGGAGCCGATCACCAGTTGGTGGACCTTCTGGGATGAGCGCCATGCCGGAAAGGTCACCCTGCTGAACGACATGATGGAGGTGTTCTGGCTCGGGCATCACCTGCTGGGCTACCAGTTGGAGGATCGGCTGCCCGACCAGTTGGATGAGGCCTATGCCCTGCTGAAAAGGCAACGGCCGCTACTGCGCAAGTACGAGTCCGACCTGGTCAATGACATGCTGTTGAGCCAGGAGGTGGTCATGGCCCAGCAGTGGAACGGCCAAGCCCGTCGGCTGACCGCCGAGCATCCCGAGTTCCGCTTCGTGGTACCCCAGGAGGGGGCCAGCCTGTTCATCGACAGCCTGGTGCTGCTGAAGACGGCGCCCCATCCTGACGCGGCCCATCGCTTTATCGACTTCGTGCTGGAGCCCGAGCGCTCCAGGCAGAACATGGAGGCGATGCTTTACCCCATGCCCAATCCCACCGCCTGCGCCCTCCTGCCCACGGCGATCCGGGACGATCCCACCCTCTTCCCCCCCGACCTGACCAGGGAGCGATTCAATATCCTCTCGGACCCGGGCGACTTCCGGCGCCTGATTCAGAACCGCTGGGAGCGGTTACAGGCGGAATGAGTGGCACACCCAGCTCCTCGGTGCCCAAGGATGGCGACCGTCGGGCTGTGGTCGTCACGCCGACCCGATGGGGGTTGGCAATAGACCCCCTACTGAACCCTCACGCCCTCCGAGATCAACAGATAGCCGCGGTTTTCCACGGTGTCGAAGGTTTCCATCGCATCGAACAGTAGCTCGGCATCCACCCAGAACCAGTCTGAGGTCAATGGCACGGTATCCATGACCAGAAAGGAATCCGAAGACAGGTCATAGGCGGCCAGGGGTGAAAAATGGCCACCGCCGGGTTGACTCAGGACCTTTCGGGAAAAATTGATGATGACATAATCCCCCGGCTTGCCTAAATTGCGCCTGATCTCTTCCCGCATGGCGCGTCGCGAGACAGAACCATCCACGACGCGCATCGTCACCTCCAGCCCATGGGCCAGCAACATGTCATGCAGTTGTCGGAGCTGTAATCCATAGTCTGCCACCCCGGTTGCCGGCATGGGTTCACCGTAGACCTGTATCAGGGTCTTGACCCGGTCTGTTGCCTCATTAAAGAAGGTGTTCTGGGTGTATCGCTTATACCGCGGGTCAAAACCCTTGGGGAGATACTGAGAGGCTTGTTCGGGAATCGTTGACGGATCGGTGGGTACCTGTTCATTGTTTTCCCGACCCCTCAAGGCGTTCAGCACGATGACGGAGGAGGTGGGGCCACAGAGAATATCGTTTTTTTGGGGTTCGAACTGGTTGGCCAAAGGCCCGAAATCGGCCGCATGCCAAGACCGGAGGAGTCTCACCCGTCCTTCTGGTGAGGTCCAGCCGAGCAATCTTCTGGGTTTGATCGACTGATATGCGGTCTCGCGACGGGCCGCTGTCTTGCCGACACCTGATGCGGCATCTGCGGAATGCCGCAGTGGCGGAATCGGCGTGTCGGCATGGGCATGGAAGGCGACTGGTTCTGATGCTTGTACCAGAAACGAGATCGTTGCAGAAAAGATCAATAGAAAGAGTTTCTTAGCCATTTTGGCGCGACTGCTTACACAACATTGGGTGGGTGTCGATCAGGATGGGTGGTGGCGCCCTTCGACGCCCAGCTTTCCGAGAGCCGCTACCACCTGGTCAACGTCCTGTTCGATCGGCTGATAACCGGGCGCCTGGCGTAACGGCGGGACGCGACCGCCGCCGTCCACGCGGCCCAGGCCAGCGACCCGGCATGCCGGCTGAGGCCTTATCATAGCGCTAGTCGATCACCGCTAACCGCCGCTATGGAGCACCGAATGAAGGGTACTGTTGAGGCAACGGTGTCCGGTTCAGTTAGCCAGGCGATGCGTTTAATGTTCTCTCTGAGCGGTCGAGAGGGTCCAGGACGCCACTGTCGACCGGATTTGGTTTTTGATCCCCCCTGCTCAGGAAGCGTCTACCGCCTTCTAGAGG
>JAHDND010000099.1 GCA_018435665.1 Candidatus Thiosymbion sp.
GGGACAGATTAAGCCGCACCACGTCCACCCCGGCGGCAATCAGCCGGTCAAGGACCTGCGGGCCGTCGGTGGCGGGACCCAGGGTGGCGACGATCTTGGTGCGGCGGTGCATGGGGCGGTCTTGGGGGGCTCGGGTAGGGGTGAGGGAGGGGCTGGAGCGGATGGTTAGGGGTGACGACCGGCCGGGCGTGGGTGGTTATCAGGCGGTCGCAAGGCGCCGAGGCACCCGGAAACCGCCAAGGAGTGTAGCGGCAAGCGATCCAGGCGAGCCGAGAACGCCGCCCCGCCGCGACTTGGGAGGTTGGGGGAGCTGAGCGGGACGGCCACCAGGGAGGTTGGGCCGGACCTGGGACGATCCCCGTACCCGCCCCGGCAACCTGATGCCCTGGTCAAGGTGGACCGCTAGTTCGATGCGGGGCCCTCCCATCACCTCACCCCGTGCGTCGGCATCGCCGGGTCTCAGCCCCGGGCGCGGGCCTCCAGCATCGCCACCGCCGGCAGGGTCTTACCCTCCAGGTACTCCAGGAAGGCACCACCGGCGGTGGAGATGTAGCTCACCTGGTCGTAGATGTCGTACTTCTGGATGGCGGCGATGGTGTCGCCACCCCCGGCCAGGGAGAAGCCGGGGGCCTGGGCGATGGCCATCGCCAGGGTCTTGGTGCCGCCACCGAACTGGTCGAACTCGAAGACGCCCACCGGGCCGTTCCAGACGATGGTCCCGGCCTGGGCGATGATGGCGGCCAGCTCTTGGGCGGAGGCGGGGCCGATATCGAAGATCATGTCGTCGTCTTCGACCGCGCTCGCCGGCTTGGTGACCGCGGGCTCGTTCTCACTGAACTGCTTGCCGCAGACTACGTCGCTGGCGATGGGGATGCTGGCGCCGCGGGCGGCCATCTTGGCCATCAGGGCCTGGGCCGTCTCCACCAAGTCGTCCTCGCACAGGGACTTGCCGACGTTGTAGCCGGCGGCCTTAAGGAAGGTGTTGGCGATGCCGCCACCGACCACGAGCTGGTCGACCTTCTCCGCCAGGGACTCCAGGACCGTGAGTTTAGTGGAGACCTTGGAGCCGCCGACGATGGCGACCATGGGCCGGGCCGGGTTGGCCAGGGCCTTGCCCAGGGCGTCCAGCTCCTCCGCCAGCAGCAGGCCGGCGCAGGCGACCGGGGCGTAGGTGCCAACGCCGGTGGTGGAGGCCTCGGCGCGGTGGGCGGTGCCGAAGGCGTCCATGACGAAGACATCGCACAGGGCGGCGTACTTGCGCGCCGTCTCCTCGACGTTCTTCTTCTCGCCCTTGTTCACCCGGCAGTTCTCCAGCACCACCAGTTCACCGGGGGCGACCTCGAAGCCGCCGTCCACCCAGTCCCTGATCAGGCGCACCGGGGTGCCCAGGCGGCCGGCGATGTTGTCCGCCACCGGCTGCAACGACACCTCGGGGCTCCACTCGCCCTCGGTGGGACGGCCCAGGTGGGAGGTGACCATGACCTTGGCCCCGGCCTTCAGGCAGTGCTCGATGGTCGGCATGGAGGCGGTGATGCGGGCATCGGAGGTGACCTTGCCCTCCTTGACGGGGACATTGAGATCGGCGCGGATCAGGACGCGTTTGCCAGCCAGATCGAGGTCGGTCAACTTGATAAAGGACATGGGCGGCCTCCGTGATGTCAGGGACGGGGTTATCGTTTGAAGAGGGTTGAATCAAAGTTCTCAAGCACTCTGGCAAATCCCCTGACTTGCCGGAAAGCTCGACGGCAGCTCCCGACCAAGCCCCTTTTACCCCAGCCCCCCCGGGGGAGGGGCTGGGGAAAGGGGCCAGGCTGGTTCAGCCCTTATTTGGCGACGTGCTCGACCATGCGCAGCATGTTGCAGGTGTAACCGTACTCGTTGTCGTACCAGGCCACAATCTTGACGAAGGTCGGGTCGAGGGCGATGCCGGCCTCGGCGTCAAACACCGAGGGAGTGGAACGGCCGCGGAAGTCGGTGGAGACCACCTTCTCGTCGGTGTAGGCCAGCACACCAGCCAGATCGCCGGACTGGGAGGCGGCCTTCATGGCGGCGCAGATCTCATCGTACTTGGCCTCCTTGGACAGCTCGACGGTCAGGTCGACCACGGAGACGTCGGAGGTGGGGACGCGGAAGGCCATGCCGGTGAGCTTGCCGTTCAGTTCCGGCAGCACCTTGCCGACGGCCTTGGCGGCGCCGGTGGAGGACGGGATGATGTTCTCCAGGATGCCGCGACCCCCGCGCCAGTCCTTCTTGGAGGGACCGTCGACGGTCTTCTGGGTGGCGGTGGCGGCATGGACGGTGGTCATGAGGCCGCGCTTGATGCCCCAGTTGTCATGCAGCACCTTGGCGACGGGGGCCAGGCAGTTGGTGGTGCAGGAGGCGGCGGAGACGATGGCCTGACCGGCGTAGCTGTTGTGGTTGACGCCATAGACAAACATGGGGGTGGCGTCCTTGGAGGGGGCGGACTGGACCACCTTCTTGGCGCCGGCCTGAATATGCTTCTGGCAGGAGGCGTCATCCAGGAAGAAGCCGGTGCACTCCAGGACGATATCGGCGCCGACCTCATTCCACTTGAGGTTGGCGGGATCGGTCTCGGCGGTCAGGCGGATGCGCTTGCCATTGACGATCATGGTGTTGCCGTCGACAGCGATGTCACCGGGGAAGTTACCGTGGACCGAGTCGTACTTGAGCATGTAGGCCAGGTAATCGGGGTCCAGCAGGTCGTTGATGGCGACGACCTCGATGCTGGGGAAGTCCTTGGCGATGGCGCGGAAGGCCATGCGGCCGATGCGGCCGAAACCGTTGATACCGACTTTGATCGTCATGCGTCTACTCCTGAGTGAGGCAAGCGGTGAAGGAAGAGAGTGAAGGAAGAGAATGAGTTGAGAAAAATAGCCATCGCCCATCAATTGCCGGTTTTCTGGGTCGCAGCCAAAACTGAGTCGCTGAGTGGCAGCGCCTGGCCTTAAGCCAGACACTGGCCCACGTCGGGCCTTAGCCCAGACCCTTAACGGTGTCCACCACCTTGTCGACGGTGAAGCCAAAGGCCTTGAACAGGTCCCCCGCCGGGGCGGACTCACCGAAGCGGTCGATGCCGATGACCGCGCCCTGGGAGCCGACGTACTTCCACCAGCCGCCGGTGCAGGCGGCCTCGATGGCCACCCGGACGGTGACGGCCTTGGGCAGCACGGACTCGCGGTAGGCGGCATCCTGGGCGTCGAAGACATCGGTGCTGGGCATGGAAACCACCCGGACCGCCTTGCCCTGGGCGGCCAGGGCCTCCGCGGCCTTGACGGCCAGTTCTACCTCGGAACCAGTGGCGATGAGGATCACCTCCGGGTGGCCATCGCTGTCGCGCAGCACATAACCACCTCGGGCGATGTTGGCCAGCTGGTCGGCGTTCCGCTCCATGTGGGCCAGATTCTGGCGGGAGAAGATCAGGCAGCTAGGGCCGCTCTTGCGCTCGATGGCCAGCTTCCAGGCCACGGCGGACTCCACCGCGTCACAGGGCCGCCAGACGCTCATGTTGGGGATCAGGCGCAGGGTGGGGATCTGCTCGACCGGCTGGTGGGTGGGGCCGTCCTCGCCCAAACCAATGGAGTCGTGGGTATAGACGAAGATGCTGGGCACCTTCATCAGGGCCGCCATGCGCAGGGCGTTGCGGGCGTACTCCGAGAACATGAGGAAGGTGGCGCCATAGGGCACGAAACCGCCATGCAGGCTCAGGCCATTCATGATGGCGGACATGCCGAATTCGCGCACTCCGTAATAAATATAGTTACCGGAGGCATCCTGCTTGCCGACGCCCTTGCAGCCCTTCCACAAGGTCAGGTTGGATCCGGCCAGGTCGGCGGAGCCGCCCAGGAGTTCCGGCAGCAGGGGCCCGAAACCGTCGAGGGCGTTCTGGGAGGCCTTGCGGGAGGCGATGGTCTCGCCCTTGGCGACCACGGCGTCGACGAAGGCCTGGGACTTCTCCGCCCAGTCGGCGGGCAGGTCGCCGGCCATGCGGCGCTGGAATTCCGCGGCCTCGGCTGGATAGGCGGCGGCATAGGTGGCGAAGCGCTCGTTCCACTCGGCCTCGGCGCGGCCGCCAGCCTCGCGGGCGTCCCACCCGGCGCGGAGGTCCGCGGGGATCTCGAAGGGGGCATGACGCCAGCCCAGGTTCTCCCGGGTCAGGGCGATCTCGTCGTCACCCAGGGGGGCGCCGTGGCACTCCTCCTTGCCTTGCTTGTTGGGGGAGCCAAAACCGATGATGGTCTGGCAGCAGATCAGGGAGGGCTTGCCCTCGATGGCGCGGGCGACCTCGATGGCGGCCTTGATGGCCTCGGGGTCATGGCCATCGACCTTGGGGATCACATGCCAGCCGTAGGCCTCGAAGCGCTTGGGAGTATCGTCCAGGAACCAGCCCGGGGTATTGCCGTGACCGCGAACCTCGCCGTCGATGGAGATGTTGTTGTCGTCGTAGAAGCAGATCAGCTTGCCCAGGCCCAGGGCGCCTGCCAGGGAACAGGCCTCATGGGAGATACCCTCCATCAGGCAGCCGTCACCCAGAAAGACATAGGTATGGTGGTCAACGATGGTGTGGCCGGGCTTGTTGAACTGTCCCGCGAGGATCTTTTCCGCCAGGGCCATGCCGACGGCGTTGGTGATGCCCTGCCCCAGGGGGCCGGTGGTGGTCTCGATACCCGGGGCATAGCCATATTCGGGATGGCCGGGGGTCTTGGAGTGGAGCTGGCGGAAGGACTTGAGGTCCTCGATGCCGAGGTCGTAACCCGTGAGGTGCAGCAGGGAGTAGATCAGCATGGAGCCGTGCCCGTTGGAGAGCACGAAGCGGTCGCGGTCGGCCCAGGCGGGATTGGCCGGGTTGTGGCGCAAGTAGTCGTTCCACAACACCTCGGCGATGTCGGCCATGCCCATGGGGGCGCCCGGGTGTCCGGACTTGGCCTTCTGAACCGCATCCATGCTGAGGGCGCGGATGGCATTCGCAAGTTCTTGACGTGAGGACATGAAGCCCCTCCTCAATATTGTTTTTAGAAATCGGTGTCTTGCGCTTGGGAACCGGCTTTCTGGCGATCACGCCCGCGCCAAGCATGGCAAAAGGTTACATATTGTGGATCAATAGCCGGAGTCACCGCAAAGCAAGTCCACTTATAGGGGCAAAAATAATTTTATAAGTTGCTTATATGTCGATTTTCTGGGACACCCCTTGAGGGTGAAAGGCACAGGCAGGGTGAAAGTCACCAGCGGCCTCTTTCACCGGCGGTGCTCCAGGGGAGTGCGCCTCCTGGCAGTCAGCCCGCCTCACGCCACTTACACCTCACGCCACTTGATGGAGCAACCCATGCTGGGGATCTGTTCCCGTGGCCCCTGCCCCGTGCTGGCGACCTGTTTCATGGCCTCGAAGAGGTCCCGGCGGACACCCTCCGGCGCCGTCTCCTTGCGACTTTCATCCAGGCGACCCCGGTATTGCAGGCCCAGGTCGGCGTTGTAGCCGAAAAAATCCGGGGTGCAGACCGCGCCATAGGCCTTGGCCACCGCCTGGGTCTCGTCGAGCAAGTAGGGGAAGGGGAAGTCCAGTTCCTTGGCCAGCGCTTGCATCCGCTCGAAGGAATCTTCGGGATACTCCGCGGGGTCATTCGACATGATGGCCACGCAGCCGATCCCCAGGGGCCGCAATTCCCGGACATCGCGGATGATGCGCTGGATGACCGCCTTGACGTAGGGGCAGTGGTTGCAGATGAACATCACCAGCAGGCCCTTGTCGCCGGCACAAGCGTCCCGCGTCCAGTGACGACCATCGACGCCTGGCAGATTGAAATCCGGGGCGGGATGACCGAAATCACAGAGTGGGGTTTGCAGGGATACCATGGTTAGCGCCTCCTCACCTAAAAGAGTCAGATATAGTCTTCGCCCATCAATTTTGGGTTGCCCCAACCCTCCTCGTCGCTCCCAAAGACTGAGAGGCGTCTCATATAGCTCATTGAGATAGCTGACGAGGTCAAGGCCACGGCATTCCCCGGATGGAGTGAGCACTGGCTGGACAGCCTGGTTGGAACATCTTACCCGTCGGGAGAGAAAAGCCCAAACCGCCTCTAGGCAGCCGGGGCCCGGGACCTTAGAATTCGCCGCTTTAACCTGGCACCCCTCCGGGAGCCGCCGCAAGGAGCTGAATGCCCATCATGTCGCGAGAAACCATCTTCACCTCGGAATCCGTCTCTGAAGGTCACCCGGACAAGGTCGCCGACCAGGTTTCGGATGCCGTTCTGGATGCCATCCTGACCGAGGACCCCACGGCCCGCGTCGCCTGCGAGACCCTGGTCAAGACCGGCATGGTCATCGTCGCCGGTGAGATCACCACCAATATCTGCTTCGACGTCGAGGCCATCGCCCGGCGCACGATCAAGAAGATCGGTTACAACAGCTCCGACATGGGCTTCGACTGGGAGTCCTGCGCCGTCCTCAACGCCCTCGGCAAACAATCCCCCGATATCGCCATGGGGGTGAACCAGACCGACGACCATGAGCAGGGCGCCGGCGACCAGGGGATGATGTTCGGCTACGCCTGCGACGAGACCGACGTCCTGATGCCGGCCCCGATCACCTACGCCCACCGCCTAGTCAAGCGTCAGTCCGAGGTACGCCGCAAGGGCATCCTCCCCTGGCTGCGCCCGGACGCCAAGAGCCAGGTCAGCTTCCGCTATCAGGACGGCAAGCCGGTGGCCATCGACACCGTGGTCCTCTCCACCCAGCACAGCCCCGAAATCGCCGAGTCCGACCTCCACGAGGCGGTGATGGACGAGATCATCAAGCCGGTGCTGCCCGAGGAGTGGCTGAGCAAGCAGACCCGCTATTTCATCAACCCCACCGGGCGCTTCGTTATCGGCGGTCCCATGGGCGACTGCGGGGTCACCGGGCGCAAGATCATCGTCGACACCTACGGCGGCATGGCCCGCCACGGCGGTGGCGCCTTCTCCGGCAAGGACCCCTCCAAGGTCGACCGCTCCGCGGCCTATGCCTGCCGCTACATCGCCAAGAACCTGGTCGCCGCTGGCCTGGCCGAACGCTGCGAGATCCAGGTCTCCTATGCCATTGGCGTCGCCGAGCCGACCTCTATCATGGTCGACACCTTCGGCACCGGCCAGATCGGTGACGAGCAGCTCATCGCCCTGATCCGCGAGCACTTCGACCTGCGCCCCCGCGGCATCGTCACCATGCTCGACCTGCTCAAGCCTCGTTACATGGACACCGCCGCCTACGGGCACTTCGGCCGCGAGGAGGAGCATTTCACCTGGGAGCGCACCGACAAGGCCGAACTGCTGAAGAAGGCCGCCGGCGGCTGAGCCTGGGCTGATCTTCGGCTGGACCCGGGGGTTTCATTCTCCCCCTCGCGCCACCAAGTCACTCGCCTTCTTTAATCGGCGCTTGGTGGATGCCAGTCTCGGCTGGCTTCGCATCATCCGTCTCCCACTCCGAAGATTTGTCGTGATCCAATTGCTTTCGGTTATCCGACCCCTACTTCGCCAGCCGAAAATCCAAATGTTTTAAATTTCCCCCCTTCCGCCGAGGAGCGCTGCAACGGGACCCGGTCCCGCCAGGCTCGGGGAAGGTCGACCACCGACAACGGCGCTCACTCAGACCAACCCTGGAGTACCAGCATGAGTGAGTTCACCGATTACAAGGTCGCCGATATCGCCCTGGCCGATTGGGGCCGCAAAGAGATCGCCATCGCCGAGACCGAGATGCCCGGTCTCATGGCCATCCGCCGCAAGTACGCCGCCACCAAGCCCCTCACCGGGGCGCGCATCAGCGGCAGCCTGCACATGACCATCCAGACCGCGGTCCTCATCGAGACCCTGGTCGACCTCGGGGCCCAGGTACGCTGGTGCTCCTGCAACATCTTCTCCACCCAGGACCACGCCGCCGCCGCCATCGCCGCCCGCGGCGTCCCCGTCTATGCCTGGAAGGGCGAGACCCTGGAGGAGTACTGGTGGTGCACCGAGCAGGTCGTCAACTGGCCCGACGGCGGCGGACCTAACATGCTCCTGGACGATGGCGGTGACGCCACCCTGCTGGTGCACAAGGGCGTCGAGTACGAGAAGGCCGGCGCCGTCCCCGCCCCCAGCGCCAGCGACAACGAGGAGTGGCGCGCCGTGCTGGGCGTCCTCGGCCGCACCTTCGAGCGTGACCACCAGCACTGGCACAAGCTGGCCGCCCACATCCGCGGCGTCACCGAGGAGACCACCACCGGCGTCCATCGCCTGTACGAGATGGCCAGGGCCGGCACCCTGCTCTTCCCGGCCATGAACGTCAACGACTCGGTCACCAAGGCCAAGTTCGATAACCTCTACGGTTGCCGGGAGTCCCTGGTGGACGGCATCAAGCGCGCCACCGACGTCATGATCGCCGGCAAGATCGCCATGGTCTGCGGCTACGGCGATGTCGGCAAGGGCTGCTGCCAGTCCCTGCGCGGCCTGGGCGCCAGCGTCTGGGTGTCCGAGATCGACCCCATCTGCGCCCTCCAGGCGGCGATGGAGGGCTACCGGGTGGTGACCATGGAGGAGGCCGCCCCGCTGGCGGACATCTTCGTCACCGCCACCGGCAACCTCAACGTCATCACCCACGACCACCTGCTGGCGATGAAGGACCAGGCCATCGTCTGCAACATCGGCCACTTCGACAACGAGATCGAGGTCGCCGCCATCGAGCAGTACACCTGGGAGGAGATCAAGCCCCAGGTCGACCACATCATCTTCCCCACCGGCCGGCGGATCATCCTCCTCGCCAAGGGCCGGCTGGTGAACCTGGGCTGCGCCACCGGGCATCCCAGCTTCGTCATGTCCAACAGCTTCAGCAACCAGGTCCTGGCCCAGATGGAGCTGTTCAACCGCCGCGAGGACCAGTACCCCATCGGGGTCTATGTCCTGCCCAAGCTCCTCGACGAGGAAGTGGCCCGCCTGCACATGGGCAAGATTGGCGCCAAGCTGACCGAGCTCACCCAGGCCCAGGCGGACTACATCGGCGTGCCGGTGACCGGGCCCTACAAGCCCGAACCCTATCGCTACTGACCTTCATGAGGCGTCGTGTCTTGCCCCTGACGGCGAAAGACCGGGGCGGCGTGGGATAACCCCGGGGCTCGGTCTTTCACATCAAGGGAAGGGAATAGCGGGGAAGCGGGGCGCAAGCCCTGCGACCCCGCCCGGTTTACCGCCCGCAGGAGTCCCATGAACAGCCCGCAACCCACCTTCAGCTTCGAACTCTTCCCTCCCAAGACCCCGGAGGGGCTGACCAAACTCTCCGTCAGCATCGACCAGATGAATGCCGTCGGGCCCGAGTACTTCTCCGTCACCTATGGCGCTGGCGGCTCGACCCGGGACTGCACCTTCGCCGCCCTGGACCTGCTCCTGGCCAAGGGCATCGCCGCCGCGCCCCACCTGGCCTGCATCGGCTCCAGCCGGGACCAGATCCGGGCCATCCTCGACCGCTACCGCGCCCAGGGCATTCGCCGCCTGGTGGCCCTGCGCGGTGACCTGCCCTCGGGCATGGGCCTGGGGGCGGCGGGGGACTTCCGCTACGCCAACGAACTGGTGAGCTTCATCCGCCAGGAGACCGGCGACCACTTCCGCCTCGAGGTCGCCGCCTACCCCGAGGTCCATCCCCAGGCGGCCAACGCCGATCAGGACCTGGCCAATTTCCAGCGCAAGGTCGAGGCCGGCGCCGACGCCGCCATCACCCAATACTTTTACAACGCCGACGCCTACTTCGCCTTCGTCGACCGCTGCGCGGCCCGAGGCATCCAGATCCCCATCCAGCCGGGCATCATGCCCATCACCAACTTCTCCCAGCTCGCCCGCTTCTCCGACGCCTGCGGCGCCGAAATCCCCCGCTGGCTGCGCAAGCGCCTGGAGGCGCTGGGCGACGACATCGAGGCGATCCGCGCCCTCGGCCACGAGGTCGTGCTCAACCTCTGCCGCCGGCTCCTGGAGGGCGGCGCGCCCGGCCTGCACTTCTACAGCATGAATCAGGCCGGCCCGGTGCTGCGCCTGTGGCGGGATCTGAGGCTGCCGGGGGCCGAGGGCCTTTAGCCCGGTCAATCCGCTAAGGTTGATACCACCGTTTCACTGGCGGCCTGTGGCGACATTGGCAGACCTAGCAGCGTCGCCGCCACCTCGCGGCTGAAGGCGCCGAGGCAGGCGCTGAGGGCAGCCACCTGGCTGTCGGGGTCCGCCGGGGCATAGGGCTGACGATAGGAGGACTCGCGCATGGCGCGGGTGGTCTCGGCGGCGGGATCGATAAGGGCCCAGCGTACCTTGAGATGGGCCTGGCCATCGTCGCCGGGCTCGAAACGCAGGATGTCGGCGATCAGCCGGTAGCGGACCGGCACCCGGACCTCGGCGGGCAGGATCAGCACCTGGCTGGTGCCGAGGAGATGGGCCAGGTTCTCGCCGAGGATGTTGACGATATCGGCGCGCAGGGAGCCGCCCCAGCGCTGGAACTCATCGACCTCGAGGCGGTTGGCGCCGGGGCGGGTGACCAGTTGCGGCCGATCCAGAAAGTCGGGCAGGGTCACCGGACCGATACCCAGGCTGAGCTCGCCCTCCGTCAGGCTGGCCTGGCGATCCCGGGCCTCGGGCAGGGGGGAGAGGGTATGGAAGCTGGCCGGTGGGGTGGAGGCGCAGCCGGCGAGCCAGATGGCGCCCGCCATCAGCGTTTCCCACCTCAAGGCGAACGTCCCCCCGGTGGCCATCTCTCTTACCACTTGCCTCAGACCTGCGCTCATCGTGCCCCCTTGCCCTTGATCAGGGCCTCCGGATGTCGTTCCAGGTATTCCGCCAGGTCGCGGATGGCGCGGGCGGCGGTGGAGAGTTCCGCCAAGGCCCGCTTGATATCGTGATAGAGGGCCGTGTCCGGGGCGATCACCTCCTGGGCGGCCTTGAAGGTGGCGCGGACCTGATCCACGGCGGCGCCCAGCTTGGGCAGGGTCTGCGCGTCCACTACCTGGGCGGCGGAGCGCAGGGTCCGCAGGCTGGCCTCCAGTTCCACCAGGGCGTTGGTCAGGGCCGCGGAGGTAAGGACCCCCTTGGCGCCGCGAATGGCATCCCGCAGGTCCTCGCCGATCTCCTCGACGGGCAGGGTCTCCAGTTTACCGAGCAAGCTGCTGACCTTGTTGGCGATGTCGTCCAGGGGGGCGGGGACCGTGGGGATGACCGCCAGTTCGCCCCGACGGTCCAGGACGGCGGGCCTGGCCTTGGGGTGCAGATCCAGGTCGACGTAGAGCTTGCCGCTCAGCAGGCTGGCGGGCTTGAGCTGGCCACGCAACCCCTTGACGACCAGTTCCGCCATGATATCGCCCTCCTCCCCGGCCGCGACTTCTGGGGCGTCGTCGATCCGCTCCGGCTCCAGTTCGATCAGGACCGGAATCTGGATGTTGCGGTGGTCGGGATCGAAGTCCAGCCGGATATCCAGCACCTGACCGATCTTGATGCCCCGCACCATCACCGGGGCGCCGATCTCCAGTCCATGCACCGAGCCCTCGAAATAGAGCAGATAGCTCACCCGCCGGGTGTAGATGGTCTCGCTGGCCTTCTCCTGGCTGGCATAGAGGGGGAAGGTCTGGTTGTCGGGGGCCGGGTTGCCCTCGGCCTCCAGGGTGCGGACGTTCTCGAAGGCGACCCCGCCGATGAGGATGGAGAGCAGGGAGTCGGTCTCCACCTTGATGCCTTCGGTGGTCAGGCGGACGTCGATGCCGCTAGCGTTCCAGAAGCGGGTATTGGTCAGTACCAGGCGTTCATAGGGCGCGGAGACGAAGACCCGGATGCTGACCCCCTGGTCGTCCGGGTCCAGCTCGTAGCTGACCACCTGTCCGACCTGGATGGCGCGATAGAAGACCGGGGAGCCGATGTTCAGGGAGCCGAGGCTATCGGCCTTGAGGACGAAATGCTTGCCTGGTTCCGCCGTGGTCACCAGCGGCGGGGTATCCAGGCCGATGAATTCCCGGCGGGAATCACCCGCGGTGACTGGATCGATGGCGATGTAGGGGCCGGAGAGCAGGGTCTCCAGGCCGGTCACCTCGGTGGCGGAAATGCGCGGTCGGGCGACCCAGAAGCGCGTGCCGTCGGTGAGGTAGCGCTCGCTGCCCGCCAGCAGGCGGGCCTTGACCAGGACATGGGTCAGGTCCGGGCTGACGCTGATGCCGGTCACCTGGCCGATCTCCACGTCCATGAACTTGACCTTGGTCCGCTCGGCCTGGAGGCCGGTGGCGGACTTGAAGGCGATCTGAATCTCGGGACCCCGCTCGCTGTAACTTTTCCAGGCCAGCCAGCCGCCGATGACCAGCGCCAGCAGCGGGATGAGCCAGACCGAGGACAGGCGCCCCCGGGCCGCCACCTCCGCCTCGGGTAGATCGGGTGGCAGCTCCGGGGGCGAGATGGGGGGCCGGGCTGCGGGCGGGGCCTCGGGCGGGACCGCGAGATCGGGATCAGGTAGACGCGCTTCTGACATCGGGCCTCTCGTGTTGGGTATCCCAGATCAGGCGGGGATCGAAACTCATGGCGGCCAGCATGGTGAGCACCACCACGGCGGCGAAAAACACGGCCCCCGACTGGGCGACGACATTGGCGACATTGCCCAGTTGCACCAGGGCCACGAGGATGGTGACCACGAAGATGTCGACCATGGACCAGCGGCCGACCAGTTCGAGGATCCGATAGAGCCGGGTACGGTCCCGGGGCCGCCAGGTCCAGCGCCAGTGGATCGAGACCAGCAGCAGGGTCAGGATCAGGATCTTGAGCAGGGGCACGAGGATACTGGCGACGAAGACCACCAGGGCCAGGGGCCACATCCCCGACTGGAGCAGATAGTGGGCGCCACTGAGGATGGTATCGCTTTGCATCCGGCCCAGGGAGGTGGTTTGCATGATCGGCAGCAGGTTGGCGGGGATATAAAGGACGGTCGCGGCCAGGAGCAGGGCGCCGGTGCGCTGCAGGCTTCGGGGTTTGCGGTGATGGAGGCGCGCGCCGCAGCGGGGGCAATGGCGACGCCCCCGCTCATCCGGGGGCAGGTCCCCGGGGCTGACGAGCTCACAGATGGGACAGGCGAGGGTCGCCTCCCCTCGCCGGAGCGGTCGTGGCGCCGGCTGGGGGAGTGACGACCAGACGATGTCAGGGTCCAGGCTGGCCTGGGCGGCGGCCAAGACCAGGATCAGCAGGGCGAAGGCATAAAGACCGGGACCGGGGATGATCGCCGCCAGGTCGGCGAGCTTCACCGTCGAGACCAGGATGCCGAGCATGAAGACATCCATCATGCCCCAGGGTGCCAGGGTCTTGACCTGACGAAAGAGTCGGCCGAAACCCGCTGGCAGGCGACCGCGCCAGAGCGGAATCAGTACCAGCAGCAGCAGGCACAGTTGCAGTGCCGGGGCCAGGATGCTGGTGAAGAGAACGGCGCCGGCCAGCCCCCACATCCCCTCTCCATAGAGGCCAATGACCCCGGAGGCCAGGTTGGTGGCCCGCGCCTGGCCGCGCAGCTCCAGGGCGAGGAAGGGGAAGCTGTGGGCGACCAGGAACAGGATCAGGCCGGCCAGGGTCAGGGCCAGGGTCAGCTCCAGGCTCTGGGACCGGTAACGATGCAGCGGGGCGCCGCAGCGGGCGCAGCGCAGGATCGCCCCGGGGGGCAGGGGCGGGTTGCGCTGCAACAGGTCACATTCCGGGCATTGGGTCAGGGCGTCGTGAGTCATCGACGGGACGTTAAGCCGGGGGGATCGCGCGTGATGCGACGGGGCCAGCGGGGTGAGGGAGTAACCGCCCGCGCCAGGGGCCAGCGAATCAAAATATCCAGGTGATCAGCAGGCTGAAGACGGCGAAAAACAGGAAAAAGGCGCTGAGCATGAAGGGCAACTCACCAAAAAGGCCGTCACCCGACACCAGGGCGAAGAGCACGAAGAGGGTCACCGTCACCCCGAAGCCCCAGAGGATGCCCGTCTTGAGCCCCATGCCCGGGGCCAGGGCCGTGGCGGTCGCCTCCAGCAGGGGGGCGCCAAAGTAGCCGAGGACGGCGACGACGATCAGGACCACCGCCAGTAGCAGGGCAAGCAGCTTGAGATCCCCCGCGCCGACGCTGCCGTGTCGTGTCCCGCTGGGCGCCATGGCTCAGGCCCGCTCGCCGGCACTGGTATGTTGCCGCACCAGTTCCGGATTCGGCAGACCGCGGATGACGACTTCCGGCAGATCCCCGGCGGTGTAGACCATGACATCCCCGGCGCCCATGATGCGTTGCAAGACCGATTGCTGGACGCGCACGCTGCGGATGGAGGATTGGGCGATCTCGGTGTACTGCTTGCTCAGGAGGCCGTGGGTCCAGACGATCTCATCCGGCTTGATGACCAGGTGATCCATCTTGGTCTGGACGAACCACACCAGCAACCAGAAGAAGGCCAGGGCCGCCAGCGCCAGTCCGCCCAGGCTGACCAGGGTCGCCGGTATCAGCAGCGCGGCGCCCAGACCAGCCGCCACGGGGGGGGTGGCAATCAGGACTCCACCCACCAGGCCCAGGATCAGCAGCATGGAGCCGAAGGGGTTCATGCGCAACAGCGAGGGGCTGGCTTCATAAAGGACCTGGGACATGGCGGCTCCTGGGGTTGGAAGGAAATGGGGACCGGGCACGGGCGGCGGGTTGGGAAGCGGAGCCGCCGCCGGGGTTAATACTTAAAGATGTTAGCAGCAAGGGTTCAACCTATAAAGAAACCCCAAAGAGTCCACCGAAATTAACCACGAAGTATGACGGCTTTCTGCGGCTGAGAAGAGACGGACTTTCTCAGCCGTTCTCAGTCGGGAGAATCGGCGTACTCCTCGCAAGCGAGCACCTGCCGGATTGCCTGGAGCCGCGCCAGACGAATCTGGTCAGCGATCCGGCTACCGCTGCCCGTATCCCGAGCGATCGCAGGACCGCGAGCGATAGCGGTAGCCTTGGTGAAGATGGCCTCACGGGCGATCGCGGCTGCACCGTTAATAGTGACTTCACGGGCCACAGCGGCCTCACGAGTCAAAGTGGCCTCACGAACAATGGCGGCGGTATCCACCCCACGCATGGCGGCCTGGCAGGCCCGCCAACATTCGCCCTGGACATAGGACCGGTCCTCATAGGAGGTGCGCCCGCGATAATCCGCCTCGCAGACCAGCAGCATCAGCTCGAAACGCTCCGGACGGCGGCAGGCATCCGCCCCCTCCAGGACTTCCAGGATGGTGGTCGGGCGCAGTTCGCCGATCTTATGGACCAGGCCGTGGTAGCGCGCGGCGATCACCGCCAGTTCCCGGTAACGATTCGGCACGCGCAGGCGATCGCACAGGTGGTGGATCAGGCCGACACTGCGCTCCTCGTGACCCTTGTGGCTGGGCAGGATCTCCGCGGGGGTGGTGCCCTTGCCCAGATCATGCCCCAGGGCGGCGAAGCGCACCTCGGGCTGGGGGGAGAGCCGGGCCGCCATGTCCAGCACCATCATGGCGTGGATGCCGGTGTCGATCTCGGGATGCCACTTGACCGGCTGGGGCACCCCCCAGAGCCGGTCCACCTCGGGAAAGAGCCGGGCCAGGGCCCCGCACTGGCGCAGGACCTCGAAGAAGCGCGAGGGCCGGGGGGCGGCCAGGGCCTTGTCCAGTTCCTGCCAGACCCGCTCCGGCACCAGGGCATCCACCTCCCCGGCGTCGACCATGGCCCGCATCAGTTCCTGGGTCTCGGCCGCGACGCTGAAGCCCAGCTCGGCCAGTTGGGCGGCGAAGCGCGCCACCCGCAGGAGCCGCACCGGGTCTTCGGTGAAGGCCGCCGAGACATGGCGCAGCACCCGCGCATCCAAATCCGCCAGGCCACCGAAATAGTCGATGACCTCCCCCGCCTCGTCCTGGGCCAGGGCGTTGATGGTGAGATCGCGCCGCCGCAGGTCCTCCCTCAGGGTCACCTCCGGGGCGGCGTGCACGACGAAGCCCCGATAGCCCGGGCGTGTCTTGCGTTCGGTCCGCGCCAGGGCATGCTCGTCCCGGGTATGGGGATGCAGAAAGACCGGGAAGTCCGCCCCTACCTGCCGGAAGCCCAGGGCCAGCAACTGCGTCGGCGTCGCGCCGACCACTACATAATCCCGTTCCTCGACCGGCCGCTGGAGGAGGCGATCCCGCACCGCGCCGCCGACGAGATAGGTTTCGAACCCTGACAGCATGCCTCAGGCCCCTCCCCCATGATCAGGACTGGAAGTGGATGTGGAAGTGGAAGTGGAAGTGGAAGTGGAAGTGGAAGTGGAAGTGGATGTGCTGAGACTCACACTGGGGCCGTCAAGGCGTGGCGGCTCCCGCGGGGTGGCGGCCATCGCGGCTGGCCCCGACGCGGGTGGCGAACGGCCGGCCATCAACCCCGGGTCGCCCGGTGGCTCCGCCGCCTTGTGGCCAAAGAACCGGCCCAGGGCGCCAAAGACCCGTTTGATACCTCGCCACAATTTGGGCAGGAGCCAGATCAACAACAGAATGAAGGCCGCCAGCAGGGCGAGAAAGACCAGGGGGTGATTGATGGCGGCCAGGAGGCCAGCGACCACCGCCACGTCCTCTGCGAGGGAGGCGCCCCAGTTGGTGAAGGGCTCCGGGGAGGTATTGATGAGGACCCGGGCCCCGGCCTTGGCGGCATGGGTCGCCGCCGCCAGGCTGCCGCCCGCCAGGGCCGCCGCCAATTCGGCGCCAGGGCCGATGTCGCCGACCGCCCCGGCGGCGAGCAGCGCCCCGGCAGGGATGCGGATCAGGGTGTGGAAGCTGTCCCAGACCGTGTCCACCCCGGGTGTCTTGTCGGCGAAGAACTCCACCAGGTACATGAAACCCGCGACCATCATCACCAGGGGGTCCGTCAGAATCTGCAGGCCCTCGGGGAGGTCCATGCGCCCGGTCAGGCCCAGAAAGCCCAGCACCAGGATGGCGGCATAGAGATTGATGCCACTGGCCCAACCGGCGCCCAGAGTCAGGGCAAGGGTCTGAGTGATGTCTTCCATCGTTCGCTCCGCCTCCGCTGTGGGGATGATGCCATTATAGCCCCGCGCTGCCGGGTACTCCGGTCAGCGTCCGGTTCCGGCCGCTGCATCTGGGTGACCGGCGGTGAACGTCAGGACCCTGGGTTTAGCGACATCGCAGCTCAATTTCCGATTTTCCCGGGTCGGGTGGCGCCTGGCGGGGGGCGGGGGCGGGGGACAAGCTGCATCCGTCCCTGGTGGCTAGATGACCGCCTCTCCGCGGTCGAGACCCCCGCCAGACGCCACCCGCTCCGGAACAGCCGGAAATTGCGTTGCGGGGAGTAGAATGACGATCACCCTCCTCCACTCCAAGCTCCCGCAGGCCGGCCATCATGCGCTTCCTCCTCTCGCTTTTCCTGGCCTCCTTCCTAGTCTTCCTTTTTTGGCCCTACTACCACCTCTATCGATTGGACGATGCCCTGGGCCGCCCCGACCCCGCCGCCCTGGCCCCCCTGGTCGATCTTGACGCCATCCGCGACAACACCAAGGCGCGCCTGACGTGGGCCTTCGGGATGCGGGACACCGCCCCCGGGGTTGAACCTCTGCGCTGGCTGCAGCAAGGCCTGCAACGGGCCGGCGAGGTCGCCATCGAAGATACCATCGACCTGAATTGGGTTCAGACCCAGTTGCGGGACGCCGTATCCGCCGCCACCGAGCGCCGGCCCGCCTATCTGCTGGCTGCCGTCGATTTCGCCATGTTCGAGTCCTGGAACCGCTTTATCGTTCGCCTTGGCCGTTTGGGCTACGGCGAAAGCCACGTCCGGCTGCACCTGGAGGGTTTGACCTGGAAGGTCACCGACATCGTCCGCTGATCCCGTCTCGCTGCCTTAGGGATCAATAGTTGACATTGAACGAAGGCGTAAAGCCCCCGCCTGGCCCCCGGGGTGGGGGCTGCCCGCCGCTACCCTCCCGACCAGCACCCGGCGGCTCGCCTCCGTGATCGCTGGGCTTGGCACCCGGACGGTAGGGCCCCTGCGCGGGCTTGGCCACCGGGGCCTGCTGAGGAGGCGGCGCGGCGACCGGCCGCGGACCCGGCGTCGGGCCGGGGGCGATTGGTGGTCTGGAACCCGGTGATAGGGTGTGAGTGACCGGAGCGGTACCCGGCCACCCGGCGGGTGGCTTGTTCAGGGACTGGACCTGGGGTTGAGCCGGGGGTTGGAATGGCGACTGGACCGGGGGCCGGACCGGTGACGGCGGCGAGGGGCGCCCAACCTCAGGCATCCCGGATGCAGGGCCCTGGTTCCAGGGTCTGCCAGGGCTCACCCCGCCGACGGGCCTGACGGCGGGAGCGGGACCCGGGTCTTGTCCCTCCCCCAGTGCCCAGGGCAGGGTAACGGCGCCCGATCCTGGCATCGGTCGGGGGGGCGACCCGCCGGATCCGGAGGGCGGGCGCGCGCCAGGAGGTGGCTTGCCTTCCGACCAGGGACGATCGCCAGGAGGCGGCTTGCCACCTGACCAGGGGCGTTCAGCGGGTGGTGGGTTGCCGCCCGACCAGGGGCGGTCAGGAGGCGGCTTGCCCCCGGGCCAGGGACGGTCACCGGGCGGTGGCCGGTCATCAGGTCGGGGCCAGCCGCCACCCGGGGGTTTGGGCGGAGGACGATCACCGGGAGGCTGATGTCCGGGTGGCGGGCGCCAACCCGGCGGTGGCTTGTCACCCGGACGGTGATCATCCCAATGGGGCTTGGGCCGCGGGGGCGGTGGCTTGGGGGGATGATGGCGATAACTCTCCGGCGGGTAATAGTGCCGGTGTTCGTCATAACGGTACCAGGGACGGGGGCCCGGGTTGTTCAAGACCACATAGGTGCCCAGTCCGCTGTAGAGATAGGTGGGCAGCACGGTGGTCTGGATCCAGGTCCCGCCCGAGGGATAATAGTAATACCCCCCCAGATTGTCGTAGTAGATGCCCGAGGAGGGGTAATAGAGGTAGTCGTAACCCCCCGGCCCGTAATCGGGGTAATAGGCCGTGGTTCCGACCACGCAACCATTGAGGCCAATGATGGCCGCCAGGCTGGCCGCGACCAGAAGACGGGGAGTGGCTGGCATCTTGATCATGGGGTTATTGCTTTCCTGACAGGGTGTTGGAGCATCCCGGGCGACGCCTTGAGTATTTGTCCGGGGTCGCGGCACTGTCAAGCCGTGCCCCGCAATTCCCTATTCCTAGCACAATTCCTAGCACAATCTGACACCTGGCCACTCGCGTTGCCAGTCACCGCGAGGCCAGCACGGCCTGGGCGCGAAAGAGACCAATCAGCGTTTTGGCGTCGGAGACGCGACCATCCTGGCACCAGGCCAGGGCCTCGGCCAGGGGCTGCCAGTGAACCTCGATGACCTCCTCATGCTCGTGCCCCGTGGCGGTCAGGGTCAGGTCACGCGCCAGGTAGAGGTGGACCACCTCCGTCAGGATACCCGGTGAACTGTGCATGAACCCCAGTTCTCGCCACTCGGCGGCCTCCCGGCCCGCCTCCTCCGCCAGTTCCCGCCGGGCCGTGTCCAGGGGCGGCTCACGGTTATCAATCTTGCCGGCGGGCACTTCCCATAGCCAGCCGCCCGTGGCATGGCGGTATTGGCGCAAGAGGCAGACCCGGCCCTCCGCATCCAGGGCGACGACCGCGGCGCCCCCCGGGTGATGGACGATCTCCAGTTCCGCCTCATGGCCATTGGGCAGGCGGACCAGCTCCTGGGTCAGGTGGATGATGCGCCCCTGGAACAGGGGGACCGGGGTCTCCGGCGAGGTGGTGGTTGGGTGCGGGGACATGGACAGACTCCAGGTATCAGGCGTTACTAGGGTCAAGGGTAACCGGGGTCATGACGCTGGGTCGGGTGGCGACCCGGTGCGGTCCTGGGTCAAAGGGACGGGGCAGCGCAAAGCCAATCGCTCCCCCCGGCGGACGATGCGGTAACCCTGCCCTTCCAGCTCCCGGCCATCGGCCTCCGAGGCATAGTGGTAGAGCACCAGGCGTTGCCGTTGTTCGGGCTTGTACTCCCGGGCCAGGTCCTCGCCGCCGGTATGGGAGGGATTGGGTCGGATACCGCAGTCGTGCAGGATAAACTCGCCCTGACTGGCATAGCGGTTGAGGATCTCCGGGATGGGCCGCGTGTCCCCGGTGAAGAGGAACCGTCCCTGGAGGGCCAGACCATAGGCGCCGAGGTATTCGTGATGGCGGACGGGAAAGACGTTGAAGAGCAGGTCCCGATGCCAGAAGCGCTCCGTGACCGGGATCAGATGAAAGACATCCCAGAAGTTGCATCCGCCCTCCGCCAGCAGATTGGGATAATCCGCCAGCCGGCGTTGCAGGACCGGGATGAGTTCGACGGGGACGAAGAGCCGCGGGGCCGCGGGCGGTTCGGGGGCGGTCGCCAGGCGGTAAAAAAGCCCTTCCAGGCCACCGATGTGGTCCAGGTGGGCATGGGTGATAAAGAGGGCACTGGGCAGGGTACCGTGAACCTCCAGGTAGGCGGGCAGGGTGTCCGGTCCACAGTCGATGAGCAGACAAGGCTCCTCGTCCCGTTCCAGGACCGCCGCGGACGATCCCAGGCTCGGGGCATGGGCGTTACCGACGCCAAGAAAGCGCAGATGGAAATCAGACATGAGGGCTTATCGCGTGCGGCAGCGGGTTGGACCCCAGGGGGCGAGCGGAGCAGGGCCCATCATAACCTGGCTTGACCTGACGGGGACTCAGCCGCCACGACCCCGGTGGCGCACCCGCCATGAGATGTTCGGAGGCGACGCCGGGGTCCAGGGCGAGGGCTCAGGGGGAGGGAGTCCCGGTCGTCACATCCTTGTCACGGGATCTTCATACAATAGGCTTCTGGTAATGAGGTTCTCCACGGCCTTTCCCCTGCCGCGCTCCCGCTGCGACCTTCCGGACCCTGAGCACCATGGCGACCATCCTTATCGTCGACGACGAACCCGACATACGTGAAGTCATTCGTTTTGCCCTGGAGGGAACCGGCTTTCGTGTCCTGGAAGCGGGTCACGCCGACGAGGCCCGCAAGCTGATGCAGTCCGAGGAGCCGGATCTCATCCTCCTCGACTGGATGCTGCCCGGCCGCTCTGGTCTGGAACTGGCCCAGCAACTCAAGCAGAACCCCAAGAGCCGGGGCATCCCCATCATCATGGTCAGCGCCCGGGGCGAGGAGGAGGACCGCATCCGCGGTCTGGAGACGGGGGCCGATGACTATATCGCCAAGCCCTTTTCGCCGCGGGAGATGGTGGCCCGGGTCAACGCCGTCCTGCGCCGCTCCAAACCAGAGGAGTCCTCCGACCAGATCGAGATCGGTGGCTTGCGGATCGACAACGTCAGCCATCGCGTTACCGCCGAGGGGCAGCGGATCGACGTGGCCCCCACGGAGTTCCGCCTGCTCCATTTCCTCATGAGCCATGCCGAGCGCGCCTTCACCCGCTCCCAACTGCTGGATCAGGTGTGGGGGGAGCAGATCTACGTCGAGGAGCGCACCGTGGACGTCCATGTCCGTCGCCTGCGCAAGGCCCTGGAGGAAACCGGCCACGACAACCTGCTGCAGACGGTGCGCGGGGTGGGTTACCGTTTCTCCGACAAACCCTGACCGCAGCCCCTTTCCGGCCGCGAGGTCCCCTCGCCCTCGCCCGCACGGCCCCTGCATCCCCGCTCCCTTCACCCACTGCCCCTGAGTTACTTGACCCTGCGCCCACTGTCCCAGCCTTATCTGCCCCCGCTCGCGCTTCCAGCCACATCCCGTTCCCCGCCGTCTTTTTTCTGGCCCCGGTCGTAAATCCTCGCCCTCGCGACCCGGAGACCAAGGCGCTCGATCGCCTCCCGGATCGGGCGCGAAGCCAAGCGCTTGTTACCGCGTGCGGGGCTACCTACAATGGGCGCCTTTTTTACCCCTGGCTCATCCCCCATGCGCACTTCCCGCTTCCCCCTGCAGACCCTCAAGGAGACCCCCGCGGACGCGGAGGTGGCCAGCCATCGGCTGATGCTGCGGGCGGGCATGATCCGCAAGCTGGCGGCGGGGCTCTACACCTGGCTGCCCCTAGGGCTGCGGGTGCTGCGCAAGGTGGAGCGCATCGTCCGGGAGGAGATGGACCGCGCCGGGGCCCTGGAGGTGCTGATGCCGGCGGTGCAGCCGGCGGAGCTGTGGCAGGAGTCGGGACGCTGGGAGCAGTACGGGCCCGAGTTGTTGCGCATCAAGGACCGCCATCAGCGCGAATTTTGCTTCGGCCCTACCCACGAAGAGATCATCACCGACCTGGCGCGCCGGGAGCTGCGCAGCTACAAGCAGTTGCCGGTGAACTTCTACCAGATCCAGACCAAGTTCCGCGATGAGATCCGCCCTCGCTTCGGCGTCATGCGGGCGCGGGAGTTCCTGATGAAGGATGCCTACTCCTTCCATCTCGATCGGGAGTCCCTAGCGGAGACCTACCAGGTGATGCACGCCACCTACAGCCGCATCTTTCAGCGCTGCGGCCTGGACTTCCGCCCGGTGCAGGCGGACACGGGGTCCATCGGCGGGCGGGCCTCCCATGAATTCCATGTCCTGGCGGACTCGGGCGAGGATGCCATCGTCTTCTCCGACGCCAGCGACTACGCCGCCAATATCGAACTGGCGGAGGCCCTGCCCCTGGCGCCCAACCTCCCCGCCCCGACCCAGGCCAAGCGGCTGGTGGACACGCCGGATGCCCGGACCATCCAGGAACTGGTGGCCCAGTTCGGCCAGCCCATCGAGCACACCATCAAGACCCTGGTGGTGGCCGCGGCCACGGACGCCATGGGAGACGGAAACCCTGCCTCCCCCGATCTGGGGCTGGGTTTGGGCGGCCCCCAATCGGGGGCGGTGGGCTCCTCGCCGGGAACCTCGACCACGGCCCTGTCCGCGGCGGCTGGAACCTCATCCGAGGCGCCGACCGTCCCCGGCGGCACCGGCGCCGCCGGCACGCCCCGCCTCATCGCCTTGCTGGTGCGCGGCGATCACGAGCTCAACCCGATCAAGGCGGAAAAGCTGCCCCAGGTGGCCAAGCCCCTGCGGATGGCGACGGAGGAGGAGATCCGCGCCGCCATCGGCGCCGGGCCCGGCTCCCTGGGCCCCCTCAACCTGCCCATCCCCTGTATCGCCGATCGCACCGTGGCGGTCACCGCCGACTTCAGCGCCGGGGCCAACCAGGATGGCAAGCACTGGTTCGGCCTCAACTGGGGCCGGGACCTGCCCCTGCCCCCGGTCGCCGACCTGCGCAGCGTGGTCGAGGGTGACCCCAGCCCGGACGGCCAGGGCCGCCTGACCATCGCCCGCGGCATCGAGGTCGGTCACATCTTCCAGCTGGGCCAGAAATACAGCGAGGCCCTCAAGGCCACGGTCCTGGACGAGTCCGGCCGCGCCCTGACCCTGGAGATGGGCTGCTACGGCATTGGCGTCTCCCGGGTGGTGGCCGCCGCCATCGAGCAGCACCATGACGAGCGCGGCATCGCCTGGCCGGAGGCCATCGCCCCCTTCCAGGTCGCCCTGGTGCCGATGAAGCTGCACAAGTCCTACCGGGTGCGGGAGGCGTCCGAGGCCCTCTACCAGGAACTGACCGCCGCCGGCATCGAGGTCCTATTCGACGACCGGGACGAGCGCCCCGGCTTCATGTTCGCGGACATGGAACTGATCGGCATCCCCCACCGCCTGGTGGTCGGGGACAAGGGGCTCGATCAGGGGGTGCTGGAATACAAGGGCCGCCGGGACGCGGACCTGACCCTGGTGCCCATCGCCGAGGTCCTGCCCTTCCTGCGCGAGCGCCTCACCGCGCCGGGCACCGGATCGTCGCGGTCTTAATCCCGCCGCGCCCCGCCCATCCCCACTCACCCCGTTCCCCGATGGGTTGCCCGCATGGCCATGCGGTGCCTTCCCCCGTCAGGGCACTAGCCCCAGGACACGCCCACCATGCGTCAGGAAGCCTTCAGTTACGAACAACTGCTGCAATGCGGCCGGGGGGAGATGTTCGGCCCGGGCAACGCCCAGTTGCCGACGCCCAACATGCTCATGCTCGACCGCATCGTCCGCATCAGCGACGAGGGCGGTGCCTTCGGCAAGGGCGAGATCCTCGCGGAACTGGATATCCACCCCGGGCTCTGGTTCTTCGACTGCCACTTCCCCGGCGACCCGGTCATGCCGGGCTGTCTGGGGCTGGACGCCACCTGGCAACTGGTGGGCTTCTTCCTGGGCTGGATCGGCAACCCAGGTCGCGGCCGCGCCCTGGGCGTGGGCGAGGTCAAATTCACCGGCCAGGTCCTGCCGACGGCGAAGCGGGTCACCTATCAGATCGACATGAAGCGGGTCATCGCCCGGAAACTGGTGCTCGGCATCGCCGATGGCAGCGTGGCCGTGGATGGGCGGGAGATCTATACCATGAAGGACCTGCGGGTAGGCCTATTCACCAGCACCGAGGGCTTTTGAGGGGGCGGGAGAGGATCGGCATCCTTGCCCCTCCGAGCCGTCCGCGGCGGCGGCTAGCCCCCCAGCTTCTCCTTGAGCATGGTCGCCAGGCGCTTGGGCGGGACATAACCGGGGATCATCTCGCCATTTTCCAGGACGATGGCCGGGGTACCGGAGACCCCCATCGCCTCGCCCATCTCCAGGTGCTCCTTGACCGGATTGGCGCATTTCTTGTCCGGGACTGACTTGCCAGCCTTGGCATCGGTCAGGGCCGCCCGGCGATCGTCGGCACACCAGACGGACACGGCCTTGTCGAAGGAGGGGGAACCCACCCCCGCCCGCGGGTAGAAGAGGTAGCGGACCTTGATCCCCTCGGCGTTGTAACCCGCCATGTCGCCATGCAGCTTGCGGCAGTAACCGCAGTCGATATCGGTGAAGACCGTGACGGTGTAGGTGGGCTTACCCTCCGGGGCGAAGACGATCATCTGCTCCTCGCCGAGCTTGTTGATGGCCGCCGCCCGCTCCTTGGCCTCCTTCTGGCGCGCCTGCTCCAGGCGAGGGGAAGTCTCCGTCAGGTCTTCCTTGGTGGTCAGGTCGATCATCCGCCCCTGGACCATGTAGCGGCCGTCCTTGCTGACATAGAGCACGTCGGTGCCGATCAGGACCTCGAAGAGACCGGGCACCGGCGTCTCGTGGACGCTGTCGACCTCGTACTCGGGCAAGATCTGCGCCAGGCTCTTCTTGATGATGGCGGGGTCCGCCGCGGCCTGAGCGGCGCAGAGGGAGAGGACAGCGCCGGCCAGCAGGGTCTGGAGGGGGGCCTTGATCGTGGAATTCATTCGCATGGATAGGTCTCTGTAAAGTGCGTCTCTGAAGGGGGATTAGTCTCTGAAATTGCTGTATTTGAGGGGCAAGCCCCCCCAATCGCCCTCGCGCAAGTGCGCGATGGCCGCCTGCAAGTCGTCGCGGTTCTTGCCCGTGACCCGTAACTGGTCGCCCTGGATCTGGGCCTGGACCTTGAGCTTACTGGCCTTGAGGGCCTTGATCATGTCCTTGGCCATCTCCGTGGCGATACCCTGTTTGAGGCCCACCTCCTGGCGGGCGGCGCTCAGGCTGGTGGTGGGTTCCTTGACATCCAGGCTGCCGATGTCGACCCCGCGTTTGACCAGCTTCTGGCGGAGAATATCCATCATCTGCCGCAACTGGAACTCCCGTTCCGTGCTCAGCTTGATGACCTCGCCAGCCAGTTCGAAGCTCGCCTTGATGCCCTTGAAGTCAAACCGGGTGCCCACCTCGCGGTTGGCCTGATCCACGGCGTTGCGGACCTCGTGCAGGTCCACTTCCGAAACCACGTCAAATGACGGCATAACGCTTCTATCCTCGCTGCGTCGGTTGGTGGCGCCGCCCCGTCCCTAGCCATGCGGGGGCCCTCACCGGCCAGGAAGGGGACTCACCTAGCCGGAATCCCGGCCCTTGGAGCCGCGCGCCCAAAGGGTGGCTACATTAGAGCATGGGCTGTCGCATTGCCAGCCCGTAAGCCGCAGAACGACCTCGAGGCCCCTCACCCCCGCGGATGGTGCCGGGCATGGAGTTGCTTGAGCCGTTCCCGGGCGACATGGGTGTAGATCTGGGTGGTGGAAAGATCGCTGTGGCCTAGCAGCATCTGCACCACCCGCAGATCGGCGCCATGGTTGAGGAGGTGGGTGGCGAAGGCATGGCGCAGGGTGTGCGGCGACAGCTCCTTGTGGATGCCCGCCTCCAAGGCATAGCGCTTGATGAGTTGCCAGAAGGCCTGACGGGTCATGTGGTCGCTGCGGCCGGTGGGAAAGAGGTAGTCGCTGAGACGACCGCCCAGCAGGTCCTGGCGGGGACCGCGGAGGAAGTCCGCCAGCCAGGTGATGGCCTCCTCCCCAAGGGGCACCAGCCGCTCCTTGCCACCCTTGCCCATGACCCTTACCAGGCCCTGGGTCAGGCTGACCTGCCCGGGCTGGAGGTCAACCAGTTCGGAGACCCGCAGGCCGGTGGCATAGAGCACCTCCAGCATGGTGCGATCCCGGTGCCCCCGGGGGTCCTGGGCATCCGGTGCCGCCAGCAGCCGTTCCACCTCGGCCTCGGTCAGGGTCCGGGGCAAGGGCCGTCCCAGGCGGGGGGCGTCGACCCGGGCGCTGGGGTCTTCGTGGATGGTGCCGAGGCGCAGCAGGTACTGATAGAACTGGCGCAGACAGGACAGGCGCCGCGCCGCGGAGCGGGGCTTGACGCCCTGCTGGGCAAGCAGGGTCAGGTAATCCAGCACCTCCAGGCGCGAGGCCCGATCGAGGCCCAGGCCATTACGCTCCCGGGCCAACCAGGCGGCAAAAGCGCGCAGATCGGACTGATAGGCCGCCAGGGTGTTGGCGCTCAGTCCCCGCTCCAGCCAGAGGGCATCGGCAAAGGCCTCGATGAGGGCCGGGTTGGCGTCAGCCATGGCTTGGGTCAGTCATGGCTTGGAGGGTTATCGTCATCGCACTTCAACTTGTGGCTTCCCCGGGTCGGGGGACGCTCATCCCTCAGCCCAGGGCACGGCCTCGTTGAGGCAGCGGACGCGGGTGTAGCGCCCCTTCTCCAGGTGCAGGGCCGTAAAGTGGCCACGATTGGCGCAACCGGTATCCAGGGGATGGACCCGGTGCCGATCCGGGCGTTTATAGCCTTCGCGGTCGAGGCGGGCCCAATGGCCGAAGAGGATGGGGACTTTGGCGCTGGCGCGGCCCGGGACCAGAAACCAGGGCAGCGATCGCTTGTGCCCCTTGTGGCGGCGCCGCTCGCCGGTAAGGTCGAGTCGCCCGGCCACGTCGCACCAGCGCAGTTGGGTAAAGCAGTTGGCGATGTAACGCAGGCGATCCCAGCCGCGCAGATCGTCGCGCCACCGCCAGGGCCGGCCCAGGTGCAACTCCCGCAGGAGTTCCTCGTAGGAAGGGTTCTGCAGCAAAGCCTCCAGTTCCGCCGCCCGGGCCTTGGCGGTGGTCAGATCCCACTGGGGGGGCAGGCCGGCGTGGATCATGGCAAAATTCAGTTGTTCGTCGTGCCAGAGCAGGGGCTGATGACGCAGCCAGAAGAGGAGTTCATCCCGGTCCCGGGCCTCCAGGATGCCGTCGAGGGTATCCTTCCTGCCGACATTCCCGGCGCCGGAGGCGGCGGTCAGGAGATAGAGATCGTGGTTGCCGAGCACAGTGACCGCGGCGGGACCCAGGCTGCGAACGAACCGCAGCAGGGTGAGGGAGTTGGGCCCCCGGTTGACCAGGTCACCGGTGAACCAGAGGTGGTCGATGGCGGGGTCGAAATCCAGCCGGTCCAGGAGGCGCAGCAGGTCGTCGAAGCAGCCCTGGACGTCGCCGATGGCATAGGTGGCGCCCTGGTCCTCCGCCGGAGACGCGCCCTTTGCCATCCGGGCGGACGCCTCCCCCTGGAACCCGTGCTCCGAGAGCCGTGTCCCCTCCCCTGCCCCTGCCCCTGCCCCTGACGGCATTTCGCTCCAATTACCGTGTCCGTCCTGATTCATCTGGATATCATCCTCACGGTGGTTGGGGGTCCGATGCCCGGAAGGCCGGTCAGCGTTGGCCGGACTGTCTGCCTGACAATCATAAACGGCAATCTCCTCATACCTGGGGACCTAAGGGCCTGGTAGGCGCGGTCAGGGTCTCACCATACCTATCGACACCGGTATCCGGGACTACCACGACACCTTCGTGCCGTAACAGCCAGCATTTGACCGCCAGCCGCTCACCCCCTCGCTCGCCGGCGAAACCCCCGAGGCCGTCCCGCGCGACCACGCGATGGCAGGGCACCGCGATCAGGCAGGGGTTGGCGCGACAGGCCCCGCCGATGGCCCGGGGGCTGGTGCCCAACTCCCGGGCCAGGTCGCCATAGGTCCGGGTGGTTCCCGGCGGGATGGCCCGCAGCGCCGCCCAGACCCGGCGCTGAAAGTCCGTGCCCAGGGGCACCACCGGGAGATCAAGACCCAGGGTGCCATCGCGGAAGTAGTCAGCAAGGGCCTGGCGGACCCAAGCGGGGGCGGTCCCGCCTGTCGGTGTGCTTGCCGTCAGCGAGTGGTCAGGAGACGACATCTGACCATGTCCCTGGCCCTGATTCTGTACCTGACCCTGCTCTAAACCAGGACCTGAAATTAAATCTGGACCTAAATCTGAACCTGAACCTGAATCTGAATCTAAACCTGAATCTGAAGCCAGACCTAAAGCTACAGCCGCTGTCGGGTCTGGATGTGTGCCCGAATCCAGGCTTAGGTCCAGCCGCTGGGCCGGGGGCTGGTCCCCCGTGGGCGCCAACTCCAGGCCGCGCAATTGGGGACCATCCCAGGTCACGATCAGGATTCCCAGCGGGGTCTCGATGGTGCCCGATTTCACGCCCACTTATATGCTGCTCCTGATAGAACGCACCTGGTCACATGGCCGGTTGAGCCATATCGCTTAGGACCTGGGCCTGGCCCCCAGCCGGGCGGCGATATCGGACTGCGCCTGGGCGAGGATGGAGTCGCGGTCGATGCCATCGAGGATGGCGCGGATGACCTGCTTGGGCCCCTTCTCGCCCCAGGACTTGCCGTGGGCCAGGAACTCCTCCGCCGCCTGGCCGACGACATAGGTGGCGTAGTAGGCGACCGCCCCCTGGGCAGTGCCCGTGATCAGGGTGGACAGGCCCCAGGTCCCCAGCTTGAGGACGGTGGACAGCAGATTCACCGCCCACACGGTCCCCATGAGCAGGGCCATCTGCCCGGCGATGGTCCGGACCAGGTCCGCCGCCTCGCCCTTGGAGATAGGCAGGCCATAGAGCTTGGACAGATGGACGATCATGCTGGCGTCCACCGCCAGGGCCGCCAGGAGATCGGCGATGGGCACCGGGTTGAGGGCCACCGCCACGCCCTTGGCGATGCAATAGTTGCGGATCAGCACCGCCCCGACCTTGCGCTTGGCCGCCAGAATGCGCCGGCCAACCTGATCGGTGAGATTGCTGGCGAAGAGGCTGGCGTTGAGGGCTGCCAGGGTCTCGCCCTCCGCCTCCAGCAGCTCCCAGAGGCGGGTCTTGAGGGCAGCGATGTCCGGTTCCGGCTGGCGGAGCATCTCGGTCTCCCGGCCCTGGGCGTCGACCCGGATGACCAGCCGTTCCGCGGGCAGGGCACTGATGCCGACGATGTTCCGGCGATCGATGAAGCCGGCGGTGTGGCGACGCAGGGAGGCGAACAGCAGGTCCCGTTCCTCCCGGGTGTAGCGGTCGATCTTGTTGAAGACCAGGATCGTCGGCCGCTGCATCACCACCAGGACGCGCAGGGCGCGGATCTCGGTCTCGGTGAGGTCACCGTCGACGATGAACAGCACCAGATCGGCCCGGCTGGCCACCTCGTGGGCCAGACGCTCCCGCTCCTCCCCCCGGACCTCGTTGAGGCCTGGGGTGTCGATGAGATAGACCCCACCGCTTTCATATTCCTCCCAGCGGCCCATCTGGGTGCCCTTGGTTTCGCCATGGAGGGGACTGGTGGTGAAATGGCGCTCGCCAAGGAGGGCGTTGAGGGTGGCGGACTTGCCAACACTGACCCGACCGAAGACGGCGATGTGGATATGGCCCTGCTCCAGCTTCGCGAGCATGGCCTCGACCTGGCGGTAGTCGTCCGCCAGGGCCTCGCGCACCTCCGGGGGGATACGGGGATCGGCGACCAGCTCGCGCAGGCTCTCCCGGGCCAGGTCCAGATGACCCGGCTCCTCGGCCCTCTCCGGTTGTCCCGACTCCGCCGCCTGTTCCAAGTGTCCTGGTTCCTTCGCATTGGCCAGACGTCCCGGCTTCACCGCCTTGCCCTGAGGCCGGCGGGAAGCAGACCGCCCGCCCGATCTGGCTGCTTGCAGTTCCAGTTCCCAGCCATTGGGTTTATCGCTGCCCTGGTGATCCGCTGGTCCGCTGACCGGCCCGCTGGCGGATTCAGTGGCAGGTCCCCTGGCTGGTCGGCTGAACGTCTCTCTGGCAGGTCCCCTGACTGGTCCGCTGGGCGTCTCGCTGGCAGGTACCCTGGCTGGTCTGCTGGACGCCTCATTGATTGGTCCACTGGTCGGTTCCTTGGCAGGTCCTCTCTCTGGTCCACTGCCTTGCTCGCCAGTCGGGGCAACCTCTTGACCCGCCTCCCCCTCAAGGCCCAGGCTTTTTTTCCAATCCCGGCCGATCCGCGCGAGCGACTTCCAGGGCAAGTCGGGCAAAGCGTCTTGCACGCGCTTCGAGATTTTCACTCAGGCTCTCCTCAAAGACTTGCACCGCCTGGGCGGGCCGCAGGGCCCCCCGGGATTCCAGGGATTGGGCCACCGCCTTGCCCAGGGCCTCGAAAATCAGGCCGTAGGCCACCGCCTGGGCCAGGCCCCCGACCAGGGTCCCCACGCCGGGGAAGGCCTTGAGGGCATTGCCGGCCACCGCCAGGATGATGGTGGTGTGGCGGGCGACGCGCTTGCGCGCCAGCTCCAGCAGCATGTCCGTGTCCATCTCCCGCACCCGCACCTGATAGAGGGCCGCGAGCTCCCGGACCAGGGCGATCCCCAGATAACCCTGGATGATGAGGTCCGACCCCGGGGCCACCGCCGCCATGGCCCCGACCATGGCCTTGCGGGCGTAGGAGGTCGTGAGTTCGTCGGCTCGCCGGGCACGGTGGGCCCGCTCCGCCTCGTCCAGGCGCCGGGCGACCAGGACGAAGACGCTGGCGTCCCGGAGCTTCTCCAGCACCGCCGGGTCCTCGTCCAGGTGGCGCTGCAGGGCCTCCCGCAGCTCGTCCACCCGGGGCGGCAGGTCGCGAACCTCGGTCCGCTCATCGCCATCGGGTCCCACCACCAGGACTTCCCGGCGGCCACCTGCCTGAACGGCCACCAGGTCCACCCGCGGCCGGCTTCCCCGCCGCCGTCGGGCCCGGCTGGCATCCCGGACTGCTACCGGTGCTGCCGCCGATGCCGCCACCAGGGGCTTTGCCGTCATCGCCCGCCCCGCCGGGCCAGCCCCGCTCGCGGGGGTGACCGCCGCCAGCCCCTGCGCTGGCCCCTGCACCGCCCCCCCCTGCGTCGGCCCCTGCGCCAGACCTTGCTTTAGCCGCTCGGCCAGCCGCTCCCGCAGCAGGTCCAGCTCCTCGGACCGGTAGCGGTCGGTTTTGTTGAGGGCGACGATGACCGGCTTGCCCAGGGCCAGCAGGTCCAGCAGATCCTGGTACTGGCTGCGGGTCAGATCACCGTCGCAGACGTAGACCACCAGGTGGGAGCGCAGGGCCTCCGCCCGCGCCAGCTCGTCGAGGCCCTGGCCGACCTCGTTGGTGCCCGGCATGTCGGTGAGGATGAGGGCGTCGCCACTGGGGCTGTGCCAGGCATAGGCGGCGATATCGCGGGTGGTGCCGCCGATGGCGCTGGTCGCCAGCTCCACCTCCGGCAGCAGGGCCTTGATCAGGCTAGACTTACCGCTGCTGATCTCGCCAAAGAAGCTGACATGGATCCGCCCCGCCGCCTTGCGTTGCTGGAGCAGGGCCAGCTCGCGACGGACCGCGGCGATGTCGATGCCGGCGGCGCCATCCTCTTCCAGCCGCCGTTCCAGGGTCTCCCGATCCAGCGGCGGCGGCGAGGCAACGGGGCCTGGACGTCGGGCGCGCAGCAGGCGCCACAGGGCATAGCCCCCGGCCACCAGGATACCCAGAAGGGCCAGGCCATAGAACCAGAAGACCCAGGTGGGCCAGCGCTCCAGGCCCTGCCAGACCGAGAGGATGGTGTCGGTCAGGGACAGCAACACCCAGAGGATCAGCAGCGTCAGCAGCGCGATCCCCAGACCAATGGCGATGCGAATGAGTCGGGAGGGGCTCAAGGACAAACTCTCGGGCGTCTCGGGGACCAGTCGGATGGGTAACGGGAGGATTATACAGATCGCCGCGCCGCTCGCGGCCGGGCCGAATCCCGTGCCGATCACCAAGGGCAACCGTATACTTCAGCCCTGCATCACCCTTGCGAGATTTCCGCCTCCGCCATGAGCCCTACCCCGCCCCTCGCCCGCTTCTGGGAAACCACCCCCCTGAACGCCATGAGCGCCGACCAGTGGGAGGCCTTGTGCGACCGCTGCGGTAAGTGCTGCCTGGAGAAACTGGAGGAGGAGGAGACGGGGCGCATCTTCTACACCAACGTAGCCTGTCAGTTGCTGGACCCGGACACCGGGACCTGCGGCAATTACGCCCACCGGTCCCGCCTGGTGCATGACTGCATCGAACTCTCGCCGGCCAACGTGGCCGACCCGCGCTGGCTCCCCGCCACCTGTGCCTACCGCCTGCTGCGTCAGGGCCAGCCCTTGCCCGACTGGCACCCCCTCCTCAGCGGCGACCCCGCCTCCGTCCATCGCGCCGGGCATTCCGTCGCCGGCCGGGTAATTCCCCCCGAGCAGGCCGGCCCCCTGACCCATCACCTCATCGACTGGGTCGAGTAGGCTTCACAGGTGCCGGGGCGCTGAATCCCGCCATATTCGGGCTCCCCGGGTCGGGTGTCGTCTGGCAGGGGACGCCGTAAATACGTCCCTGTAGGCTTGGCAACCGCATCCATGCGGTTGACACCCCTGCCAGACGCCCCCCGACCCTCTTCATCGATGAAGATCAGCGACGACCCTCTGAGAGCTTGAGAAAAATCCGTTTCTTCTCGGCCTCGAACTCGCTATCCCGTTGTTATTGAATATTCCCTGGTTCATGAACAAGAGGTTTTTTCGCAACCTCTGAGCGAGATCGGTGCCCTGGCCGGGAACGCAAGGGCAAGGGCGTCGCCGGAAATCCCTTCGCCAGGATAGACCTGTGTAACCCTTCGCCAAGATTGACCTTTGTCACCTTTCACCAGGATCGATGATCAATACCGGGGCATTCGCGGCGGGGCGGTGCGCCACAGGAGGTCGATCTCCTCCGCCGTGAGCCGGTAGGCCCGGTTCACCAGGTCCGCAAGGGCATGCTCCAGGGCACGGACCCGGACGGTGCGTTCGCGGGCGGGAACGGCGTATTCCCCGTGGGTCTGGATGAGTTCGGCGATGGCCTTGGGGCTGAGGCGCGGGGCGCCCTTGGGGCGGCGCTTGCGGACCTCGGCGACGAAATCGTCACCGCTCAGGTCGGCGAAGGTCTCCAGCCGCTGGCCGGGTTGATCGACGCCCAATTCCAGGCGCAGCCAGGACAGCAGTTCCCGGGATTGGTTCTGGGCCTCCTGTGTGAGGGCGAGGAGTTCGGCGACCCGCTCCTCGGTCTGGATGCGGATCTCCGGGGTCGGCTCGGCGATGGGCAGGGCCTCCATGCGGAAACCTGCGGGGTTCAGGGCCTCGTCCTTCATGTGGGGCAGATAGCGCCAGTTGTGCCACCACAGGAGGGGGGAGTTGAGAACGGCGAGCAGATAGGGGTCCGCGGTGGACAGAAAGAAGGTCTTGTCATTGCCATAGCGGCCCAACGAATCAAGCGCGTATTGTGGATGGAACTGTATGACCTGGTAGACAAGTTTCGGCCGGTCGAAGGCCCCGTAGTAATCGCAGGCCCTCAATTCCCACCAATACCGCCCCTTGTCCTGCCGGGCCATGAGCCGATCTTGCAGCGGTTTCATGTGGGCGTGCAGGCTCGGGTAGGTCCGCTGGAAGACCGCCTCGGCCTCCTCGCCGGCATCGCTCCAGGGCCAGGCCCAATTGCCGCTGGATCTGAGCACGATCATCCACAGCCCCCGCCAGTCGGGAACCCAGCGGCCGATGTCCTGCCCGCGCAGGTAGGGCTTGATGATGGCCGCGCAGCCGGGGTCGTCGCGGATCAGGGCCGTCCGGGTGGCGTCGTCGATCAGGAAGGCCTCGTTGAGCCCGGTCTTGATCCCATAAAGGGGTTTGGCGCCGACGAACTCCATCAGGGGAACCCCGCGCTCCCGGATCAGGGCCATCAGGACCTCCACCTCCGGCGGCTCCAGGCTCCAGGGGGCGGCGCCGTAGCGGCTCCAGGGCACGTCGTAGCTGTGCTCGTGGACATAGTTCTCCAGCGACAGCTCGCCGGAGCGGTCCCGGGGGATGGGGCAGATCCGGACCATCGGCGCCGGAACTGCCGAGGCAGCCGCAGACGGAGCCGCTGCCGCATATGGGTCAGTTGTGTGTGACGAGTGTGACGAGTTGGACGGGTGAGGAGGGTCGCGTGGGTCAGATGGGTCGGATCGGTCAGATGGCTTAAATAGGTCCGATGGTTCGGTTCGGCCGGATGTGCTCGATGGGTCGGACGGATTGGACGGATCGGTCGGATTGGTCGGGACAGTCGAGGCGGTTGGAACAGCCTGAACGGCCGGATGGGACGGGGCGGCCTGGTTGGTCGGGTTGGTCGGGTCGGACTCGACGGCCGGATGGGATGGGGCCGGCGGGCGTGGGTGGGCGACGAGGATGCAGGGGAAGGTGTCGGCGTCCTCAAAGATCGGGGCGTGGCCGAAGTCCAGGATCTCCTCGATCTCGGCCCGCTCGACGAAATAGCGGCGCAGGGGTTCGCCATAACCGGCCCGCAGCCATTTGTTGGTGACGATGTAGCTTAGCTTGCCGTCGGGGGCGAGCAGTTCCAGTCCCCGTTCGTAGAAGTAGACATAGAGGTCGGCGACGCCGCTGAAGGTGGCGTAACGCTGGGCCAGGTAGGGCTTGTAGCCGCCCAGCAGTTCCTGACGGACATAGGGCGGGTTGCCGATCACCACGTCGAAGCCGCCGCGGGCGAAGACCTCGGGGAAGGCGGCGCGCCAGTCGAAGGGGCGGGCGTCGGCGGGCAGAGCGGCGAAGGCGGTGGCCAGGGCCGCCGGACCGTCCACGCCGGGGGGCTCCACCAGGGAGTTGCCGCAGCGGATGGTGCCGTCCAGGTTGTTCAGCGGCTTGTCGCGGCGTGCGGTCTTGAGCCAGAGGCTGAGCTTGGTGATCTCCACCGACTCCGGGTTGAGATCGACGCCGTAAAGATTTTCCTGGAGGATCTGGCGGTCCAGGTCGAAGAGACCACGCTGCCGGGGGGCGCCGGTCAGCTCCGCGATCAGGCGGTTGACCCGCTCGTATTCGGCGTAGAGGTAATCGAAGGCGGCGACCAGGAAGGCGCCCGACCCACAGGCCAGGTCCAGGATCTTGATGGTGCCCAGCACCTCCAGGTAATCCAGCCAGACGCGCAGGCGTGTCTCGGTGGCGAGGGGGCCGGGCCGGCCGGTGCGGTGGCGGGCCTCGATGGCGGCCAGGCGCGCGGCGAGCCAGCCGCCGATGGCACGGGCGACCATGAAACGGGTGATGAGGTCCGGGGTGTAGAAGATGCCATCGCGCTTGCGCCGGGAGAGCTGGCGCTCGGCGGTGCCACCATGGGTGTTGGCGCGGATGGCGGCGCGGATGGCCTCCAGGTCGGTGATGGACTGCTCGAAGATGTGGCCGAGGATGTTGACGTTGAGATCGGTCTCGAAGTCGTAGCCGGCCAGGGCCCCGATGCCGTCCAGACTCTCGTCGCTGACCCGCAGGGCGTCCAGCTCCGGGTCACGGGCGAAGAGCCCGCCGTTGTAGCCGTTGATCTGCATCGCTGGCATGCCCTTGTCCACGGCGTCGAACAGGCCGCGAAGCTGTTGCCAGCGGGTGACCGGGACAAAGCCCTCGGTCTTCGCCGTCAGGGCCTTGGCGAGGATCTTCGCCGGCAGCAGGCGGGTGTCCTCGCAAAAACAGATGAAGAGGCAGCGGTCCAGGAGCTTTTGGGTCAGCTCCAGCAGGCGGTCCTGGTGGGCGGCGGCTTGGTCAGCCGCCTGGTCAGCGGCTTTGTCGGCGGCTTGGTTCGCAGGGGCTGAGTCTTGATCCGGGGCCTGATCCATGGCTTGGTTCGCGGCCTGATCCATGGCTAGTTCCGTGACCTGATTTGCGGCTTGCTCCGCGGTCCGGTCCATCGCCCGGGTTGTCGCCTGGACCGCCGCCGGCGGCGGGTTGTCGCGCCGCAACTGGTGGAAAAGGTCCAGACGCAGATCCCGGTAGAAGACGTAGAAGCCCTTGGTGATGCGCTCCTCTTCGCTGTGGGTCTGGCTGGCCAGGCGCTCGACCGGGCTCTCGCCGGTGGGGTTGGCCCCAAGCAGAGTGGGCCGGGAGAGGAGGAAGAGGAAGTCACCGAGGCGATCCGGGTCGGCCAGATCGGCCAGGAAGAAGCGCTGGCAGTAACCCTGGCCCCGGTCGGTGCGGTAGAGGCGCAGCTCGCTGAAGTTACCGACCAGGACCCAGCGGCAGCCGTCGACCTTGCTGGCATAGCCAAAGGCCTGCTCGACCGGGGTGAGCCGGCCGTAGCCCGCGCCTTGCCGGGCGTCCAGGTCGGCCCCAGGGGCCTTGAGTTCCAGCACCGCCCGGGTCAGGTCGAGGGCGGGGCCATACCAGCCCAGACGGGCGTCCGGAGGCCGGTAGCCCTTCACCGCCTTGGAGCTGGTCTCGGGCTCCTGGTGGTGGATCTGGTCCGGGCCGACGATCAGGCGGTAGCCGAGCACGCGGTCCAGGACCTCGCTGAGGAACTGGCCTTGGAGGGGCTTTTCCTTCTGACCCAGGAGCGCGCCGCTGGCGGCGCTGGCGGCCCAGTTCGCGACGAGGCGTTGCCGTTCGTCATCCAGTTCCAGCGCCGGGGCGGTTTTGCCCCGGGCCTCGGCGAGCAGGCGGGCGTTGAACAGGGGTTTGGTCATGGCGCGGGAGAATATCGCAAGTTAAGCCCATATTTCCCGTTGATTTTCCATGATCGCGCATGCCTTGGCCAACTCCAGAGCAAATGGCCCAGAGCAAAAGGGGTGCGATCACGCGGACCCGTCAATCGTGTGGCATTTGTTATCCTGACTCGATCGGAATGGCTCCCGTGGTGCCCGTTTTTCGGACCTCGACAAGTCATCACAGCCACGGGCGCTGCCCGACTTCACCCATCCACCCCGCGGAACATGACCATGAATCTCCCCGCTCAGACCTTGACGATCGATGTCGACGACTATCTCCATGGCGAACAGGAAAGCCCGATCCGCCACGAATACATCGCCGGCCAGGTCTATGCGATGGCCGGTGCCGGTGAGGCCCATAACCGGATCAGTCTGAATATCGCCTTTCACCTGAGGGCGGCCACCCGCGGTACGCCCTGCGCCGTTTTCATCAGCGACATGAAGGTGCGGGTGGCGGCACACGAAGCCTTTTATTATCCCGACGTGCTGCTGACCTGCGACCCGACGGACCGGGGGTCCCTGTACAAGGCCGCGCCCTGTCTGATCGCGGAGGTCCTGTCCCCGTCCACCGAGATGACCGACCGGCGCGAGAAGCTCCTTGCCTATCGAACGCTGCCGAGCCTGCGCTACTACCTGCTGGTGGCCCAGGATCGGCGTCTGGTGGAGGTCTATCGGCGGGAGGAAAACGGTGGCTGGCGCCATGAGGTCAGCGACGAGGGCGCCCTGGCCTTCGACTGCGGCGGGATCGCCCTGCGCGTGACGGTCGCCGACCTCTATGAAGACGTGGTGTGGGAGACCTGAGGGATACGAACCCCTTTCCAGGGTCGAATGGGTCAGTCTTGGTGACCTTTGACTCATGTGAACTCCAGGGGTCCCTGAATTTTCTATCCGTTGAAGACATGAAGAAATCGCGTCAATTGCCGGAGACTCCCCGTTACCGATTATTCTTGGGTTCTGTTTCATTATTGTATTTTCTGCCATCCTTCGACGGCACACGTCTCATGATCTCCCTACCCGTGATGGCAGAATATTTTGCCGTCGGCACAGGCATAACCACCTGGGTGGTCGTCTCCTATCTGCTGGCGGCCACCTCTTCCATGCTACTTTTCGGTCGTTTATCCGACATCCTCGGCATCCGGGCAACGATCAAGGCGGGACTGCTGATTTTCGGGATTTTTTCTTTTTTATGCGCCATAGCGGATCAACTACTCTGGCTGATCATCTTCCGCTTCATTCAGGGACTTGGTGGAGCGATGATTGTTGTCGCGTCTTTCTCCGCCATTTCCCGGTATCTCCCGGCAAATCAGACCACCAACGGATATGCGGTCATGAATACCACTTCCGCGGTTTCGCTCACCCTAGGAGCACCCGTGGGCGGATTGATCACCCAGTATCTGGGCTGGCATTGGAATTTTTACCTGAACATCTTGCTGGTAGGGATCATATTCACCGTCACGCTCAGAGCGTTACCCGAGGATGAAATACATCCGAATGCAAAATTAAAAATCGATTGGGGCGGAGTCATTTTCGGATTCCTAAGCCCGTTCTTTTTCATGCTTTTTCTGAGCCTTTCCAAAGAGCTTGGCTTCCAGTCGATCATACTATGGTCGCTGCTGCTTTTATCAATCTGTTCCGCCGTATTTTTTATCTGGTGGGAGCATCGCTGCGCTTATCCGCTATTCGATATCCGGTTGTTACGTATTGATGGGTTGGGACTCATTCTGATTCCGATCATCATCCCCATTATTTTACAGGGAGGCCACACCTTTTTAATGCCCTTCTACTTTGACGACATCAAAGCGATGAGCATTTTCGAATATAGCTTGCTGCTCATGGTTTACTCGCTCATTTTCATGCTGGCCGGATTCGCGGGCCCTCGATTAATGGAACGTTATCCAATCAAAACCATTGGGACTGTTGCATTTACTTTCATGATGGCGGCCTGCGCTTTGATGTATCTTGGTCTGCATACGGACAGGCTGATCATTCCCATGGCGTATCTTGTACTGATGGGACTGGGATTTGGCATTTATAACGCCCCTTCAACCTCCTCCGTCATGACGCTCATTCCATATGAGCACAAGGGCGTTTTTTCCGGAATCTATCAGATCATCATTCGTTCTTCCCTGGCGATGGGAATTGTTTTTTTTGAGACGATATATTCCGCGGGAACCGGCGATTTCAGCGAAACGCTGCTGGATGAATCCACCGTCGGAGCCGATCAAATGCAGGCCTTGCATGCGGCTTACCGCTCGGCATTTGCCACGGGATTCATCTTGATCGCCGCCGCATTGATTTTTCTCCACGGGGCAGTTCGGCACGTGCCGATAAAACCTCCTAGGTAGTGCCCTTATCGCTAGGATTGCTTAGCAAAGTTTGCTACCCTTATATTTTCGGTATTAGGTTCATTCTCACATGCACTGCCCCGCTTGCCACTCCAATCACCTGGTCAAAAACGGATTCAATCCACTCCACAAGCA
>JAHDND010000015.1 GCA_018435665.1 Candidatus Thiosymbion sp.
CGCTATAGCGCTAAGGTGAGCCGCCAGGTCCTGCGCTTCTTCAAACATTGCTTTCTCAAACCTGCCTCGCCAGGGCTCTACGAACGCGAGCTAGGGCCAATGTTGAAGGCTTACCTATGACGTTAACCGGACACCGTTGTCTCTGGTGCAAACAGCCTCACCCCCGTTAAATAGCGCTCCAACACGCCCGGTGCCAGCGCGCCCGTCGTGGTCTCATCGCCCGCGCCGGTATCCGCCAGCACGTTGCCCTTGAGCCGCAGTCGATAGCTCCAGCCCTGGGCCTGGAGCCACGTGAACAGCGCCGCCGAGGGATAGAACCGGTCGGCGGACAGCAGCACGCGTGCCCCGGCCGGCAGCCAGGCCAGGATCTGTTCCAACACCGCCCGCTGGCCGGCAAACCCGATATTGGCCGCCCCTTCCTGGGCCCGCCACGCCAGCGGCAACGCCCGATCGCCAACCCGCAACGCCACCCTCAGCAGGGCCATCCGGTCTCCCAAATCGGTCTGGTCCATATTCAACAGCACCGTCTGACCCTGGCAGGACGCCTTCGCCAACTCCGCCTGCGCAAAGGGCGCGATCACCACCGCCGGACCTAACCGCGGGTTCTTCAGCAACCGCCTCAGCCATTGCTCGCGCCTGTCTTGCCGCTCGGTATCCAAGGGCAGCAGATTGGCCAACTCCACCGTGTTCGGGGTTTGGCCTTCAATCATCGCCCCGACCGCCAGCGCCAGCTTACTCACCACCGTCTTGTGCAGGCCTGGATGCCCCTCGCGCAGCCCGTGTGCTACTGCATTAGCCAATCGTTTGACGCTGCCCATCATCCTCGATCACCCCAACCTTACCTCAGCGGCTAAGTTTGCCAGAATGTGATAGGTGATGAGGCGTAGGGGTGTTGCACTTGATTCTGGACTGCGCCGGTGTTACCCTCTCCATAATAAAAAGTAATTATATGGCTTATTGTCTAATTAGATACAGTGATGGTGGAGGGTCAAAATGTTAAAGCTGATTTGCTTGGGTTTCGCTCTGACCATTAGTTTTTTAGCAGACGGCTATGCAGAATCTGTCCAGAATTGTGGAAATGGGAGAATCCTCTTTGAAGACAGTCTTCAATCACCTGATGTCTCGTGGCACTTTGCTGAAAATTCTAAGACAAGAACTGGCGGCGAGCACGGCCAGACTTGGACGATGGAGCCTGATCTTTGGTTTTTAACCCTCAATGAAATCGGTTCTTTTGAAGATTTCGACCTTTGTGTAGATGTAACTGCAACATTTCCTGAAAATGCTGACTCTTATGCCAGTCTGGCATTCTGGGGTATCGATCAGAAAAACTACTATGTCTTAAGCATCTATCCCGCGAAAGGTCTCTTTGGCGTTTTTCGTGTACAAAAGAATACGGGGTTTAATCCAGTCGGCATTCAGTTACATCCAGCAATCATTAAAACCCCTGGCGCGACTAACCACCTCCGCGTGACCGTCGAGGGCAATAAGGCCATATTTTGGGCTAATGGTGAAAAATTGTCCGAAATGAGAGGAATACCTCCTGCTGGTGGTGGTCAAGTTGGCTTTGAATTAGGCACTTCTAAGACAGATCAAGGAACTTCCCAGTTTACTGTTGCCAATTTCCAAATTCGCGATTTACCCAATCCATAAGCCGTCTTGCTTACGGGTATCTAATATCTGCCCGAGTCTGGCGCTCAAGACGCAACCAAACGACGTGATTGCCGACATGAATCTCAGTAACCATAAGGGTAGGGGAGGCAGGAGCCTCCCCTACCCCTATTTCCCGTCATAATAAGTTAGCTGCGGGAATGTAATAAGTCCTGCTGCGCCAAAAATTTCATCAAGGTTGTGATGGCCCGGTCTTGGCGGGGACCCTTACTCAGGGCATCAAGGCTCAGCTTGCTTCCGGCATAATCCAGCATTTTTGCTTTAGCGAGATAGTTCTCGTGATGGGCCGACTGTCGGAAGTCGGCGATATCCAGCAAGGATTTCAGCAGGGTCCTCGCGAAGACAGCGGATTTCAAGGGAAAACGAACACAAATAGCAAACGCCAGTTCTTCTGGCGCATTCAGCAATAAGCACCCTAACATATTCCATGCGTCTGACGGGTGCTTAATCTTTGCTCCGGTTTCCAGATCCACGAAATCCTCGAAGGCCTGGGTACGCCGGAACAGATCCTCGGCCTCCGCATGATAGAGCCGTAACAGATTGCACCACTCATAGCCCAGGCTGAGCTGGATACTGGCTGCCGTGGGCCGATACATCAGGGCCATGCCGTCGCCTGAGCTTTTCCCCATCACTACCTGGCCTTGGGATTGTTGAAGCCAGGGGGTCATGGGATGAACGTGATCCACCAAGAACAGCCTGGTAATAAAATCGGGGTCGGGCAGGCGCAGCAAGGCGTCCGCCGCATCCTCGGCCGTGGCACGCGCATAGCCGGGTGCCGCGATTGGGACGAGAATCTTGGTGATCAGTTCGGGGGATTCGTAGACAAAGAACTCCTCCAGATGGACGAGTTGTCCTCTGCGGTAGAAGTCATCGAGATCCGTGAACGGCGCCGCGGCTGGGTTTCCACACAGAAATCCTTCCTTCAAAGTGGCGGTGGCTTTATGCAACTCGGGCATTCTTTATCCGCTCCGGTCAAGCAAGCCGGGTTTAATGTACTAATCTTAACCATGATGTCCTCTGACGAAGGACCTGGCTATTGTCGGCCAACGGAAAGCGAAAACTCCAAATTTCTTTGAGTATTCCCTATCGAGAACACAAGATTAGGACTAGGCCCATGAAACGATTTGCCTTGCTGGTCCAGGTGATGGTGACCACTTTTGCCTGGCTGATGTTTTCCGGTATGGTCCTAGGGGTTGATGCCATCTCCATCTCCAGAGGCTCCTATGCCGCTATCGCCTACTCTCCGGCCACGGGGAATCTGTGTTATTCCCATAACATGCATAGCCGGGCGGAAGCAGAAAAGGATGCGCTCAGTCGCTGTAGCGATCAGGATGCGGAGATCGTCTGTTGGGTGGAGAAAGGCTTTTGTGCCTTGGCGCTAGGCGACAACAAAGGCTTCTGGGGGGTCGGTTGGACCTACGGGAACGGGGCCAGCCTGGCCAAGGCCCAGCGTTCGGCGTTGGAGGAATGCCGTAAAAGGACGACCGGAGCCCACATCGAGATGTATTTGAGCTCGGATGGTCAGCTAGTCTGGCAACGTTCCAAAGGAGAGATCTCGGTGAGCGAGGATTCGTTCGCGGCGATCGCCTATTCGCCCTCCATGGGAAAATACAGTCTTAGTTATGACCGGCGCAGCCAGGCCGAGGCGCAACGGGAAGCGCTCAGCCAGTGCGATGCCTCGGACGCCGTGATCACCTGTTGGGTGAAAAAGGGCTTTTGCGCCCTGGCCCTGGGCAACGACAAGGCAAGCTGGGGCGGGGCGGCCTCTTATGGTAAGGGTGCCAACACGGATGCGGCGAAGGACGCCGCCCTCGCGAAGTACGCCGACAAGACAGGGGGCGGCCATGTGGAGGTATATCTGAGCTCAGATGGCCAGGTTCTATGGGAGCAGGCGAAGCATGGCCTCATCATACGCGACACCGGGGAAGTGATCCTGGACGGTGATGTCATCCTGCCTGCCTTCGACAGGACTAAGGGGCAGGATCAACCGGCTGGGTCGCCACCGCCTTGATCAACCCCAAGAGTATAGAGCCCCTCTCCCCGGCCCTTCCTCGCCAGGGGGGGAGGGAGAAAGAGAATCAGCGCGGTTTGTGCCTCCAGTGCTAGCCCCGGACGGGAGGGGTCTGAATGGGTACGATCAAATTGGCAACAAGCCATCGGATGATGCTCCTAGTGCGCTCCTCATCTAGGCAGGCAGGCTATCTGCTGGAGGTCCCGCTGATCCTGATGGCGACGGCCATCATCCTCGCCGTGCTGTTGCCTTCGATCTCCGGGGTCACCCGACAGATCGCCCTATCCATAGGGGTCTTGATCTGCTCCGGTTGCCTTTATTACATGATTCTGACACCGGGTTGGCGGCCTGACGATGGCCGTGGATACCTGCCTCTGTGGCGGCGCATCCTGTGGTTCGGGTTGGTGGTATTGTCGGCCTTGGTCACGCTCTGGTATGCCTGGTTTGGCTGACCTGGGGTGGCGGCGGTGATCGCCTGACGGCTCGCTTGTACGGACCTACTTGAGACTGACCTCAACCCGCCACACCTTGCCGGCCTTGAAGTTGGTGAAGAAGTAAGCACCCAAATCCTTGAGATCATAACCGTAGGCGGTGACCACGCCTTCCTTATTCTTGACCGTGGTGGCTGGATTGCCCAGGACTTTCGTCACCTCCGCGTAACTATCGCCGATGCGGATGCCGCGGATTGATCCGGTCCAGTCATTGAAGAAGAAACTCACCCGAACCCTCTCGTCCCGTATCTTGAACCCGAAAGGGCCATAGCCGACAAAGACGTCGTCCTCCGCCTCGGTGGCACCGCGTTCGGACCAGAGTTCTTGCGGCACGCCGAAGAGGGCGAACATCCTGGCCTGACGACCTCCACACAGGGTGATGATGGCCTCGTCGTCGGCAAGCGGGTTCTTGGCGGGGGTGGCCACCTCTTGGGCCAACCCGGATGTGGCGGCCAGCATTAACAATGCTGCCCATGTCGTATACCATTTCATAGGAGGCTCCTTTGCGGTCGGTGGGTTGGGACAAACCGGGCGCGGGGGCGTTCGTTCCCGCGCGGCGGGCCTTTTCGTTGCCAGATTATAGACCAGGGGCTAGGCTCTGTTTTCCGTCCAACCGACAGGGCAGAATCTAGTATCAATTGCACCACGTGTCAGTGAACAGCGCCACTGGACTGATTGAGCCGTTCCAACATGGCCCGGTAGACGCTGATCGGTGGAAAGTAGCCATGGTTGGCACGTGATCGCTGGTTGAGGCGCTCGGCGATCGCATTGAGTTGTTCCTGGCTGTAGACCGAAAGATCGGTGCCCTTCGGCAGGTATTACCACTAGGGGCTTTTTTTGCCCGTCCCTCACCCACTGCGGCTGTGATTTACACTCTTAATACCAGAGGCGCTGTCAGGGGTAGCTGGATTCAGCCCTGCCGCTTGCTCGCTTGACACTGCTGGAATCCCGTCAAGAGCGCCTCTGGCCTTTTCCTGTCGCTGTTCACTCCCCATCGACGCCCTGGTGCTGGACCCCGACCGCCAGGCCCTGCCCACGGCTACCAGAATGGCCTACAGGGCATCGCAACCCCGATCTGTAGCATCGGCCACCCGGCGACCGAAGGATGGTGCAGGCATCGACCCTCAGTTCGACGGGAGGATGGTGTCGGCAATACGTCGGCAGGGGTCAGGCCCATTCTGTAGGCCAGTCGCGCTACTTTGTATTACAAACACGCTACATCTTGCGCTACGTTGTAGTTTCCATGCGCTCTGGTCCTATCCGGCGATTCGGTTGGAGTATGGTTGAGAAGCGCTGGTCGTATGGCGTTAGTGTCGCTGGAGCACGTGAACTGAATAAAATATTACGCGAAGCTATTGGTGACTAAATGTTTGCCGTTTTAAACTCACCCAATCTCACCCCCAAGAACCGCCCCGCCGAATCAAACTCATAGACCAGTTCACCCGCAGCCAGGGGTTCACATGCCCGGCATTCTGCCACGGTATCCTGAAACACAAAGCGTGCTCCGCCTTTCACCCCGGCCTCGTGACGGACAAACTCCGGCTTGGCGATGAAGAAAGCTTGGGGATGGGGAGCGAGTACCGCCTTCACGTCCGGACGTTGCCAATCTCGCGTTGAAAGGTCATACCCTTCCGCTGCTACCACCCCTTCGGCCCGACTGGTCAAGGCATAGAACTGGTTGGTGTTGGCGCGAAGGGTCTCCAGCCGTAGCAGGTCCGTCTGACCATATTCCGTGAAATCAACCACCCAGGCTTCTTCCTTTTCCAGGAAATCCATGGCCTCGGGACTGGCACCGGAAGCTCTCATCAACCGCAGTACGCAGTCAAAATCCGGAATCTGACATTGCCGGTAGATCATATCCCTGTGATCACGCGATTATCGGCAAGCACCGGCCGAAATATGCACTACTATTTTATGAAGGATGCACTGGCATGCCTTCTGGCAATCCAGCCACCCGCAGATGAATACTGTTGGACTCGCTGCCCAACCGCACGCTAACGCCCGTAGGCCTCTGTGGGAGCAATAACATGAACAAAATCAGACTCTGTCTTGGATACTGCCTGTTCGCGATGGTAGTGGCGGGCGCCGCCGCGTTCGCGGCCGCCCCAGGAAGTCCACCGGCAGCAGGGAGGCCTGGCCACCCACACAACAGTCACCCGATCATGCCAAAGCCCGGGACCGGCAACATCGTCCAGAGCCTCGTGCACGAGCTGCGCAGCTCCGGTTTGAAGGTCAGTGTCGGCTACCCGATGCTATACGCGCAGGCGGACTGTGCCTACAGCTATCCTGTATATTCCAACTGCTTCGGCAACAACCCTGAGTCTCCTTACGTGGTGCCGGTCGTCAAGTCTTGGCCGGACGAGTATGTCGACCCAGCGATGGACAACGGCATGGGGAAGACGCTGCCTGGCTACAGCTCGACATTCCGGCTCGATCCCAAGGAAGCGATTATCATCTTCGGCAAGATGCCCCCACCAGCGCGATACCTGGGTTTGCAGACCTGGATCTGGACCACCGGCTGGGTCAGAGATGACTCTCCTTGGGACATGGATGCCTACAACTACTTCAAGGACATTGCGGGAGATCTGATCCAGTACCTCTTCACCACCTTCCCAGTCTCCGACAACATCCCCGACCCCTCGGAGAAGGATCAGTATCGGGTGCAGAGCTTTTCGAGCATAAACAACAATATCAATAACGTGGTGATGGAGGAGCAGTCCGGCGAGCCGCCATGGAATGAGATCCGTTACTTTGTGATCACTCCGGACCAACGCATGGATGAGGTGGTTCGCGATGTACTCGAAAGCCTCGGGGTCGACGGGAAAGAGGTCTTCACGGAGGGGATTCCGTCGACCTTTCAGGGTAACGTTTTTGCTGATCCCATCGACCAAGATCCCGTCGTCGGCCCGCTGGGTCTTGGCAAAGAGGCCGTCGACTTCTGGACGGCGTTCCGCTATGCCATGCCGGACAACGAGCTAGCCGCTAGAGTCTGGCGGAAGCGTCTGCCGCTAACAGTCCTACGCGTCCGGAGGATGTCGGGGCCGGACCCGTCGCCATACCCACACCGCGAGGCAGACGACAGATACGGCAAGAACGAGTCAGATTTCAGCGCTGACCTCGACGCCTTGGTCGATGCCGTGATTGACCGCGCCGACAGCCAAGGGCTGAGACTCGCGCCGCCCCCGGACGGCTCGGAGAACCCGCAGAACATGATCGACTTGCTCAACGGTCTTGAGCAATTTGGACCTGCATGCCGCAACATTGGCATGAATTGCCTGGGTGATAACCAGGACGCCAGCTACTTCCTGTTCAAGCCGAGGCCGCTCGACACGGGGCTGATCTACGCGGTGGTGGGCACCCTGGCCACGGAGACAGGCAACGGTACGTATGTGGGCCTATCGGTTAATGACGCCTCGATGCTCAAAGGGGTCCTGAACGTTTCCGATACGAAGCTGAAGGGGTCCGCCCGCAGCTATGGTCTTGATCATCGTTTCGGCCACCCGCCGAGGTGGAGCGTGTGGACAACCAAAGCGCAGTCCTCCAGCGACAGCGCGGCGTTCGGTGGACTTCGCTCTCGCTCGCCTACCGGCCGGCGCGATCATCGAGGCCGCGACTGTTATCGTGAGCACAACGATTCGGACAAGTTCTTCGTGCACTTCTTTACCAGGGACTGCGACGCGATTGCGTATCTTACGGATGGGTCGTGCACCACGATCACCGAGGAGATGGTCCCGCTCGCCGGTGATGACAACGCCCCCGGCGACGACGATCTGCACGGCAAGTTCAGCGCCGCCGTGCGGGCCTACGTCGCAGAAGGCTTCGAGCGCGGTCCCGATCCCTCGCTCCAGTTGCCGCCAGTTCTTATCACGTTCCACCGGAAATAGGCAGTGGCGGCTGGAACCGCCTCGCTCAACAGGGGAGCGCCTCTGGGACGCTCGTCGGTCGAGCGTGGCTCCTGATCCCGCCCCCTCACTTTCAGCTGGGATGGCTGGGAACAGGGTTACCTGTCGAGGGGGCACCATTCAGGATCTTCACCTCAGCATAAGTCAGCGGGGTTCGACCAATGAAATTTCAATATTTGGCGATCGCGTGCGTCACCTGTTTGGCAATGAGCGTTGGAACAGAGTCACGGGCAGGAGCTGATGAGAGAACGGATCATGGTATCCACAGACTCAAGGGCGTCCCACAGGATTTTGTCGTGTGCACCGGATGGCACGCCCTTTGTGCTGACTCCACCGACTGCAAAGTGATTGGCAACATCGCTTACTGCGACTGCTATAGGGTGAACGAGACCCATATCGTTGCAACCAGCGAAATACAGGATCGTGTGAGCAAACTTCTAACGCTGGCCAAATGCACTAGTAGACACCCTTGCACCGTGGATCAAGCTCCTGTTTGCAAAGCCATCAAGAGCGGTCAGTACAAGGTGAATCATGTTACGTATTGGTGGGTATCGACTTATTCTTATCGTGGGTGGTGCCGTCTCTTGGAAGGATTAATAGCGTGCGATCCACAGGCAGATGATTACATCGGTGATTCATCTTGGGCCATTTGTGACGGTGCTCCCTGCACAGAAATCCAGAATCCATCCGATCAAGACAGGCCATTAAGCTGTCAGTGCCGAGTTGAAAAGGATACGGCGTTTGTTGGGATGAACGGCAGTTGCACCGGTGACGATTCTGGGATCATGTCAAGCATGGCGCTTTGGGCATGGGATTTCGAAAATAATACATACACGTTTTACATGCCTGGCTATGAATACGTGCAGGGCGCATGTGCCCTGTTGGCGTCTGATCCGTGGCCGCCGCAGTGATTTGTGTTCTCTTCGCGGCACCGGAGGGAGGATAGGGTGAAGACCCTATAGTGAGTACTTTTTCATTGGATTGTTCGTACTGTTTTTCATCCCAATTCCGCCGTATTTTGCTGGCCCTGTGATGGATCAGTAGTAACGAGAGACAGGCGGTGGCACGTATGGAGAACAGCGCTCCGTGGTAGTGACCCGACCATAGCCATCGGTCGTCTCGGTAACCACGCACCGTTCCCCTTGATAATTCCTTGGTGGCGGTGGTGGAGGCGGATTGCTGTAGTAGGGGTAGGGTCGCTGGTACTGTTGCTGACGTTGTTGAGCCACATTGGCATAGCCGATGGCTCCCCCGATAGCCGTGCCGGCCAAGGCCCCACTGGTAGCCCCCTGATTCCGGTCCCAGGGGTTCAGGGCCGCGCCCCCCAGGGCACCGATGGCCGCCCCAGCGGCGGTACTGCCCAGCACCGTACCGACCTCCTGGTCGGTAGCGGCGCAGGCAACGAGTAGCGGCGAAGCCAGGCAGAGCAGCAGTAAGGAGCGCATGGGCGGGGTCCGTGTTCAAGTTCCAGGAAGTAACGGTCTGGAATCTAAGCGCAGATGGGCGGTTATGACAAGGGGTGGGAATTGTCCGGTTACCGGACCACGAGCACCACGGGGGCCAGGATTCGGCACCGGACGTTGGATGCAGGCTCTAACTACTTAATAGCGGTAGTACCGATCATCGTAACGCTGGGGTGGCGGGGGAGGTGGTGGATGATGCTTCCCGCCATGGTCGTAGTGGGGTGGTGGGGGCGGTGGGGGCCGATGTCGCCAGTCATCCCCATGGTGCGGAGGCGGGGGTGGCGGATAGTGCCGCCAATCCTTGCCATATTTAGACGGTGGTGGGGGTGGCGGAGGATGTCCGTGGTCCCATCCAGAGGAGTGTGGGGGTGGTGGAGGACCTTGATAAGGGGGTTGGGCATTGACCAAGAAACTGGCGCACAGCAAGGTTCCCGCCAGTGCGCAAACACTCAATGTTTTGTAAGACACGTAAAGACTCCCGATAACGTGGGTTGCGGAAACAAGATGTTTCCGAAGCCTACTTTACGGGGTGATGATGCAAGCAGGAAGGAACTCGCCGTTCGTCACAGACCACCCTGATCCTTTCCCCAGCATTTCCTTTGCCCTGATCTCTTGGCTATTTTGGATGTGCTGATAGCCTCTGTTCTCGATTTCTGAGCTTGAAGGGGCTCCCTGATGAATTTATCCGGGTATTCAGGTGAAGGCACTGGCCATAAAAAAACCAGCATCAAAGCTGGTTTTTTGAGGGGGTCTTCCTGGTTACAGATTAACGCAGGATTCTGTAATCCTCGATATTACCGCCTTCCTCCATGATCCGCAGTACCCAAGCGGGTCTTCTCCCCCGACCGCCGGACCAGGTATTGCCGTGTTCATCTTGGTACTGCGGCTCCGCCTTACCCCGTTTTCCCTCGGACCCTTTGCCTTTTAAAGGTTGGTAACTGGTGTCCAGCCCCAAATCACGGGCCGTCAGGCCATAGAGGGCAATCTTTTCCTTGATTTCAGCAACAACACCCTGTTTTTGTTGATATTTAATCTCATCAGCTTGACGAGTGAGTTCGGCGATTTGGGCTTGGATTTGGGCAAGTTCTGACATGAATTTTCCTATGTGACAAAGTGCAGTAAGAAAATTATATGTGACTGTCCTGAAAAAAGAAAGAGGGTTACTGAGAAATCGAGGGATTATGGGTACATTTACTGGAACATCTGCCGATGAAAGTGGTGTGCTGAAACTGCGCGCGGTTAGCACATCCATTTGCGCGATCGGTGAATTACAGCCAGGACTCTCCCTTTTGATACTGTTGGCCAAACGGCGAGATTCACGCTCCCCTCATCAAGCGACAGCGTTTTGACTCCTTCGTCCGTAGAAACCCGGGGCTTTTCGATCAATTATTTTGAAATATCAGTCGGGTTAGGCGAGATATCCACCCCTTGCTGGAGAAACTCGCTCGGTTGTCCGGCAACCGGGAGGGGTGCCTCCACTGGGAGGGAAAAGTGACATTTTTCTTTGATGGCTAGGATGACGACCCTCGCGAAACAGCGGAAATTGCCGAAATCCGCTCCTTCTTTCAGGCGGTAACGGCTAAATGGCCTTACTGGTTGCATTTCAGCGAAAAGGTCGGGGATACCGTGATGCACGTACTGCGCCTGCTCTGTGAGGGCCTGTATGTGCGCCGTGAATCCGGGATGGCGTTGTGGGCCTTTGTTGACCGGGATGCCGTGGATGACCAGATCGACAAATTGCTGCACCGCCACCAAGCCCTGTACAGGCGCTTTGGTCTGCCTAAATCCATGGCGGAACGCATTGCTCAGGAAGTAGCCCAGTTGATGGCCAATACCCTGCATTGAGGAGAACAGCGGAGCACTCACGGCAACCTCCTGGCGTAGTCACTTTCGCCGTTCAAACCCCAACCGCAGGCAGCTCAGGATGGGGCGCTGTGCTCAGCAGCTCTGACACCTTGGACATGCCCTTCGGGTTGTCGCGGCGAGCCACAAGTTCGTTGTCCCAACAGACAAAATAGCCCTCAAGCGGAAGTTTGGCCTCCTGCGGGGTACCGGTACCTTTAAGCCCCACCAGGTCACCCAGATCACGCAAAGACCAGGCTGGGTACCATTCCTCATCAAGAAGGACAAAGGCTATCCCGTTGGCATCGCGATACAGGGGCTTAAACCGACACCAGGTACCGGCGATCCACCAGAGATGGGGGTACCACAGCTTACCCGTTGCGACTTGGTGGACGATCTCCTGTTGGACTTCCCGCAAGGTGGCTGCGGGTCGGGCCTGGATCATCCGCTGGGCATGGGCAACTGAAGCGGCACAAGGCCAGCCATCGTACAGGTACACCTCCCGCTGCTTGTCTACCGGCAGGAGGGGGGTAGGTGCTTCACCCAGCCATGGAGCGGCCTTTTTGATACGGGAAGCTAACCGTAGATTCCCTAGTTGCACTTCCGGTAAACCATCAGCCGGGGATGATGACCAGGTTGGGATGATCTCAGCGCCGGATGGTAGATCGACATCGGCGAGGTATTCAGACAAATATGCCTGGGGATCAAGGAGTGGCTCATACCAGGGACGGTCATCAGCGTGACTATCGCTGGGTCGCAGCTCCGCGCGTCTCCGGCCCAAGTACCCAACCCCTTTGACATACCTCTTGGGACTGACGGGGATCGGGTCTGCGCTGCTGGCCTGGCGCTCCTTGAGGAGTTGCTGGCGTTGGGAGTGACCGCAATGGGGGCATGTTTTCAGGGGATGTTTGGGATGTCCGCAAGTGGGGCAACAGGTGTCATCCACAATGATTCTCGTAACATAAGCCTGACCCAAAATCAGTGTTTGTATCCCACTGGCATACCCAAACGTGCTATTAAACTACTCAGGTATTTCCAGGGAAGCCACACCACCGTCGCTGCGGCCATCAGCAGATAGAGAATGAACTCCGGAATCAGAGACAACAACCGGGCCAGCAAGTTAATGATGTCACCCTTGTAGATCATTTTACTTCCCCGGGCCGTGTACTTGACAAACTTGAGAGCGCCGATGTTATCGAGCAGTTTTAGGCCATTTTGGCCAAAGGTAGCCGCCAGTTTGATCGTGTCTGCCCCGAGTTCAGCGGTTTTCTGCGCCATGGTCAGGAAGGTATCGCCACCCATCCGATAGAGGGTGGGGGTCTGATCGCCATACAGGTCAGCCGCCCGGGCCATTTTTCGTAACGAGGCCGCATCGGTGGTCTTATCGAGTAGAGTGACGCCCCCCTTGATCTTGGCTAGGCTGAAGACATCGCCAAACAGTTCGGTAACGCTATCCAACTTTTTGGTTTTCTTGACGGTATCCGCTCCGGCAATAATCGCCTTGGTTAACCAGGCGGGTAGTTTGCCCAGCTTGCGGGCAACCTTGAGGATGACACTGCCACCCTTCACGGCGGTGCTTGCCGCCACCGTGGGCGCGGCAGCCCCAGCGGTACTTACCGTAGCGACGGAACTGACGGCTTGGGCGGTACTGGCAACAACACCAACGGTGGCCAAGGCGACGAGGACTTCATCGACTTCTTCCCCATTGAGTGCTTTGGTCCCTTGATACACCAGGTCACGGATATCTCCGATGACGAAAAAATCCGTTAACACCCCCGCCGTTTGCCCAATCACCTCATCACTGGTCCCCTTGATCAAGCCATCATAGAGTTTTTCCGCCTGATAACTCATATCGTTCCGCTTGGCCAGGATGTCCGCGTGCAGGGCCTGAGCCTCGGGATTATCCTGAACATACGCATAGGCCATGAAGAAATCGAGATACGTGGTCGCTTCGGCATAGCGTTGTTCCCCCACCAGGGCCTTGGTTTCAGGTACCGGGTTGACGTGGACTAAGGCGAGGGCGGCTAACTGGGCGCGTTGCCATAGAATCGTTGCGGCAGTGGCCGCCAGGACCAACAGGAGGATTTTGACGGGGAGCTTGAAGAAAAACATGAGGTATTTCCTTAACTAAAGTTTAGCGGTTTTGAAGGGTCTTCCCTGGCAATGACTTATGGTCTCAGGGTTTCGGTGGAGTTTGCTCCAACCTGGGCATCCCCCCCGAAAACTCCCCCCACCTGGCCGCAGAACCCCCTCCAAAAGGGCAAAACTTGAGTTCTAAAGAGATGTGGAAAAATCCGCTAGCGGTTATTCCTTTCTGTCTGATTCCTCACTTGCCTTCGTCAGCATTGGAATAAACTGTTCCTTGCGAGAAACAATACCTGGAAGGAACATGATCCCATCCGCGATCTCGGATTTGAATGTCTTTTCCGCCAGCGCTTTTTCCTCATTGCCTACCAGGAGCATGGTGCTATTTAAATACAGCATATCGATGACGCAGAAATACAGCAGGTCAAGGTTCTCTTCTTGCTTATAATCTGCCATTGCCTTAAGGATTTGGTCCCTACGGGCCAAGATAGTTTCAGCACTTAGGGTTTCAGCCACCCCGAATCCTAGTCTGCGGTTGTTGATGGTAAACACTTTGACATCGGTCGTGAGAATCTCGGCGGCTGTGAGATCTTCTACATCCGACTTCGCGGTGAAAAGTTCTATGGCGAAGCCATGCACGTCATCAATTCCTGCGGTCGTCTGCAAGTAGGTGGCAACCTCGTGATCCCTGATCGTCGTGGTGGGCGAACGAAATTCCAGGGTGTCGGCGAGAATGCCACCCAGTAACAAGGTTGCCAAAGGCGCGTCGATCGGCTTCCTGTTCTGGATGAACATGTCCGCTATGATGGTCGATGTGCTTCCCCATGGGCGGATCGTGATGGCAATGGGATGATCTACTGTCAATGGCGCAACCCCCAAGGCGTGGTGGTCGATGATTTCCACGAGATTCCCTTCTTGAAATTTGGGTGGGGCCTGGGTTCGTTGATTGAAATCTACGGCGGCGACATCCTTGTTGCTGAAGTCCTCGATGAGCATGGGCGCTGAATAGTGGGTCTTCTTCAATAAGTATTGTGACTCCTTGTTCATTTTTCCGGTCCGTGCGGGTATTCCCTGATAATAGGCGGCCGCACTGATGGCCGCTACGATGGAGTCTGTATCAGGATTCAGATGGCCGATAAAGTAGGTTTCCGCATGCAGGGGTGGAACTGCGCTGATGATTAATCCCAGAACGATCAAGACGAGGCCATGTAAATCAAAAGGAAGGGATTTCATAATCAGACACCCAATAAGATGGAACCCGAAGTTAGCCGCTCTGCCAGTCCCGTATAACTAAACGACCACTCGATATACGGGGTGGTGTTGACGAGCCCGATTGGTGCGGGAATACATACCATCATGCTACTGTGCTCATTTGATCTATTCACTTCAGCAAGTTCATTCAATGAACCCGATGACACGCCATAGTGCGCTTGCGCCAGTTCCCAGTGGTAGATTTGTCCTGCCCAGTTTTCTTGAACGGTGTTGACGATGGGTACATGCAGGGAGTGATGCTCGGGCTGCAAGGCCAGCAGAAAGACGACGAACTTGGTAGAAAAAGCCTCGACTAGGGAGCCGGGTGTTGCCTTGCTCAATGCGGTCAGCATTCGCTGGGTAAAAGGAGGGCGTTTTTCCCGATTGTAGTGCTGGAAGATCAGGAGTGACTTCCCAGACTCCCAGAGGGCTGTCACTTCATGCCAGTACAGATACTTCGATGAATTTCGGACACCGTAGGGCTTTGATTTGACTTCCAGGCCATTATCGGGATCAAGGAACACCAGATCATAGCCTTCTGCTTGTTGGCAAAGGGAAGCGAACCACGCGCTTCGTGCAGCGGGATTGTCGGGTACCTGAGTTGAAAAGTACCCGGTGTTCGGAAAGAGATCAGTAGACTCGATTGAACTGGCTTGTCGTTGTGGCCCAGACGCCAACAAGTTCTGGATGGTGTGAAACAAAACCGGATCATGATGGGACCAATGATCTGGCTTGTTCAAATAGGCGATATGCTTGCCATCGGTACTGCCATCATTCGGCGTCAGCATCCAGGCAATCAAGAGACGGAGTTGGCTAGCGCGAAGAATGGCACGCAGCAACCCGAAATTCCGGTAGTCGTTGATATCACCAAAATACTGGTCCTTCATGCGGTGTTTCCTCATCGCCAATGGGCTGATCTAGCTAATCCATATCACGCTGGGTCCGCTTCGCTTCGGCGAGTTCGTGCAGCAAGTCCTGAAAGGTCATGGAAGCCCCCCTATGCTCAGGCATTCAGCTGTCCAAGAGTCATTCCTAAATCAACCGCAAACCACAGCGGCTTTCATCAGCCAATCAGCGAGTGCTGAAAAATCCGCCGTTGCCCCATAACAGAACTAAAGACGGTTCAGCCGGGATAGGGTACCAAAGCCAACCGACACACCTTGTCCCATCTCTTTCCATCTCACGATCCAGATGCACCAGGGCCTTTACCCGGTACCAACCACCCCAGGGGTAACGGCCCATCAACCCGAAGCAATGGGGTAACCCGTGTCCCAAGTCGCATGGTAGCGCACCCCCTGTCTCCGGTCATACTCCACACGAAACAGCGTCATGATTACATGGGGACAGCGGGGACAGGGGGACAGCAGCGAGTTAGAGGCCCGGATCAGTGGCTGACCTTGCTGGTTCCGCATCCTAAGTCTATATAAATTCGTGGATATTTTCAGAGTGGCGTTCCTACGCAATAAGTGACGAGCCTAGACCCACATTCGAGCCAGAAAATGCGTCAGGTACGAATGATGTACTGTTTTCTGAGGATCATCGTGGGGGGCAAGAGAAAAATTACAGTGGGGCTAGGGTCCCTTCAGTGGGGCCGTTGGGGGACAAGGAAGTAGGGTCAGGAACAGCAAGGAGGACAGAAAACATAGCAGCCCTTCGCTCAACGAGTTCCCGAAAGGATGGGGAAAGCATATTGGAGTCAGTGTTGAGCATCCGAAGTCTGAACTGGTGTCAACGGTCACCAAAATCTCCCCACCTGTGGTCACCGAAAAATACCCACCCGGTTTATGTTGGTTAAGTGATGGGAGTGGTTTCTTCGACCCGGACCAGTCCGGCCTTGAGCTTGTCCTTGAGACGGTAGGAGTGGCCGCGGATATTCAGCGTAATGGCATGGTGGAGCACCCGGTCGAGGATCGCGGTGGCAATCAGGCGATCACCGAAGCATTGCGGGACCTGCCCGCCGCCGCTTGACCCTCAGCACCACCACCGGCCACGGACGGCCGCACCTGGAGATCAGCACCATGTTCGCACTGAGAAGCTGGACCGTCGAACAAGACGACCGCCGCGCCACCATCACCATCCAGGAGAGCCGCTTCCTGGACACCATGGTCATCACCATCAACGACCGCACCGACGAGAGCAAGATCAGCCTCAGCCGGGAGGCCTGGGACGCCCTCGTCAGCTCTACGCATGACTTCCGCTGGGCCAGCAGCGCACCGGAGTACCTGCCAAACGCGCCACTCTTCCGGCCCTGCATCGAGGACCAGATCGCCGCTCCCTGACCACCACCCCCACCGGCCAGGAACGGCCCCATCAGGAGATCCGACCTATGAACGCCGACCGCTATGGACCCATCAATGAACAAATCCGCTGGGCCAAGGACTGGCTCAAGCCCTCCCAGGCCAAGACCGCGGCCAAGCCCTACCGCTGTCAGCACTGCGCCCATTACCGGGCGCCGGGCACCATCCGGGAAAACGGCCACTACTGCGAACACCTGGAACTCGGCACCCTGGCGAACGCCTGGTGCAAGGACATCGCCCTCGGCGGGGCTAGGTGAGGGCGATCCTCGGCACCTTCGCCCGGGTCAGCGCCGGCTATTGCCTGGCCTTTGCGCTGGCCCTGGCCTTCGCGGCTTATTTGCGACGACACGATCAGGGGGACTAAGACATGGCAACCAAATCACTCAACCGGGCGCAGATTATCGGCAACCTGGGGGCCGAGCCCGAACTCAAGATGCTCAACTCGGGAATGGCCGTCTGCAACCAGGCGGTGGCGACCTCCGAATCCTGGACCGACAAGAACACCGGGGAGTTGAAGGAGGCCACGGAATGGCATCGGATCCCCCTCTGGGGAAAGCTCGCCGAGATCGCCAACCAGTACCTGCACAAGAGGGACAAGGTCTTCATCGAGGGCAAGATCAAGACCCGCAAGTGGCAGGACCAGAACGGGAACGACCGGTATAGCACGGAGATCCACGGCGACAACCTGCTCATGCTGGGAGGAAAGAGCCAAGGGGGCGACGGTAGGGGAGGGCAGGGCTACGCCCAGACGCCAAGCGGCTACCAGACGTCAGGACCGGGCTATCACACCCAAGGCCAAGGCCCCGGCCCACCCCGCCGCGCCCGCCGGCCAGGGCTTCGGCGCCCCGGCCCCCGCCGGGCGCTTCGACTTCGACGATGACATCCCCTTCTGAGGCCCGGCGGCAACCGCCCAACCCCCCGCACCGCCCACGTTTGGAGATCCCCATGCCCACGCCTTCCGGGTTACCCCGCAGCTACCACCCGCCGGTCCACCCCCTCGCCAGGCCGCGCCCAAGCTGGGTTGCGGCATTGGTCCCTAATCTTCCAAGGGAGAGATTCCTGTGCCACCCAAGTTAGATGAGTATGCCGACAAGCAAGGCATCGCCGAATTAATCGGCGTCTCGCCGCGCACGCTGGACCGCTGGTGGAATGAAAGACGCGGCCCGCCTCGCGTCAAGCTGGGGCACAAGGTCCTCTATCACCGCCCCAGCGTGCTGGCCTGGGTGAAATCCCAGGAGCAGGCCCCCGTGCGCGGCATGGCCAGGTGAGGCATGGCCGCAAACGCCCCGGCATCCACGCACCCCCGGGCGGGGAGGGGAGGGTCCCCCTCACCCCATCAGCCCCGGCCGCTACCTGGAACACGTTTCTGTGGCCATTGGACCCGTGGCGGCGTCCTGCCGGTAACGTCTCGGACGCCAGTTACCCCCCTTGGCGGACACCACTGGGACATGATCTCAAAATGGGACAAAACTGGGACAAAGAAAAAGCCCGAGGTTATCGGGCATTTCTAAGTCTCTGATTTTGGAGCCGATAAGGAGATTCGAACTCCTGACCTACTGATTACGAATCAGTTGCTCTACCAGCTGAGCTATATCGGCTTAGAAGACGCGCTAACCCTATGACGAGGCCATCCAAACCCTCGGGAATGAAAGGTCCCGATGGTGGGTTTCCCACTAACGAGACGGGGCAGTATAGGGATTACCCCCGGCGTCGACAAGGGTCCACTTGGCGTTGCCGGCTTGGCGTGAGATGGATTTGTCGGGTCTGTCAGGGTAATCACCGGGAGGCATGCAAGCCATAGGGGCTCGGATCAAGGATGGGCGACCGGGCGAGCATGAGATCAGCGACCAGCCGGGCGGAGGCGGGGCCGGTGATCACCCCATTGCGGAAGTGGCCGGCGTTGAAGAAGAGCCCCTCCACCTGGGGATGGGCGCCAATGTAAGGGATGCCATTCGGCGACCCGGGGCGCAGGCCAGCCCAGTGATGCTCGATGGGGCTGTGCCTAAGGAGGGGGAAGAGGGCGCCAGCGGCACGGTAGAGCTGCTCTTTCGCCTCAGCGGTGGTGGCCTTGTCGAACCCCGTGTATTCCAGGGTGCTGCCGATGAGGACGTGGCCATCACGACGGGGGATGATGTACCGGTCGCGATACAGGACGATGTGGCGGATCTCACCGGGTTGGATCAGGAAGACCATCATTTGCCCCCGCACGGGTTCCACGGCGGGGGGATCGCCCAGTTGGGCGAGCAGTTTTGCCGTCCAGGCGCCGGCGCAAACAACCACCCGATCCGCCTCCAGGATGCCCTGGTGAGTACGGACCCCCTGGATACGTCCGGCGGTGATCAGCAATTCGGTGACTCCCTCGTGTTCCCGCACCAGGACCCGGGCCTCCACCGCCCGCCGCAAGGCGCGGGCAAAGCGGGGATTACGGACCTGGCCGATTTCCGGCAGCCAGAGGGCTCCATCTGCCGTGTGGCCGAGGGCCGGCTCCAGCTCGGCGAGGGCGGTGGGCTGGAGCTGCTCCAGGCGCATGGCGTGGGCCTGAGCCCAGCCCAAGGCCGCGGTCCTTTCTTCGGGGTCGAGGATCAGCAGGCCGCTGGGCAGACATTCAGGATCGACACCGGATGCCGCCTGAAGCTCACGGCACAGGTCCGAGTAACGGGCCTGGCTCCAGTTCGCCAGGGCGGTCAGGGATTCAGCGTAGCGCCAGGGATAGAGCGGCGAGAGGATGCCGCCGCCCGCCCACGAGGACTCACGGCCGGTCTCGCCTCTTTCGATCAGCGTCACTTGGGCGCCAGCTTCGGCCAGTTCACGGGCCGTCAGCAGGCCAATGGCACCGCCACCAATTACCAGGATTCGACTCATGCTAGGGTACTGCTTGTCAGAGGTTGATCCACATAGGGGTTTGGGGCTGAATTCGATAACTGCTGGGGTTCACTGGCGCTCAGCGGCCAGGGTGGCTACCTGCCAGGGTGGTCAGTTCCCGTGGCAGGGCGAAGACGACCTGTTCGCGGATACCATCCTGTTCTGTGACCGTCGCGGCCCCCAGGGCCCGCAGTCGGGCGATGACGGCGTCGACCAGGACCTCGGGGGCGGAGGCCCCGGCGGTCACACCCACCCGTGGTGAGCCCGCCAGCCAGGTCGCCTGGATGTCGTCGGCGCTATCGATGAGATAGGCCGGTTTGGCCTGTTTCTCCGCCAACTCCCGCAGGCGATTGGAGTTGGAACTGTTGGGAGAGCCAACCACCAGGATCAGGTCGCAGCGCTGGGCAAGGTTCTTGACGGCGTCCTGGCGATTCTGCGTGGCGTAGCAGATATCGCTCTTCCGCGGCCCCTGGAGTTGGGGGAAGCGAGTGCGTAGGGCGACGACGATATTTTCGGTATCGTCCATGGATAGGGTGGTCTGGGTGACGTAGGCCACCCGCGCCGGATCGCGGACCTGGATGTCCGCCACCTCCCTCGCCTCCTCGATAAGATGCATGGCGCCAGGGGGCTGGCATTGGCCCAGGGTGCCTTCCACCTCGGGGTGGCCGCGGTGGCCGATGAGCAGAACGTCGAAACCCTCCCGGCAATAGCGTGCCACCTCCAGATGGACCTTGGTGACCAGGGGGCAGGTGGCGTCGAAGACCCGTAACTGGCGCGCCGAGGCGGCGGCCCGGACATCCTGGGAGACGCCGTGGGCGCTGAAGATCAGGGTGGCGCCGTCAGGGACCTGATCGACCTCATCGACGAAGATGGCCCCGCGGGCGCGGAGCCCCTCGACCACGAAGCGGTTGTGGACCACCTCGTGACGGACATAGATGGGTGGGGGGAAGAGGTCCAGGACCCGCTCGACAATTTCGATGGCGCGATCGACACCGGCACAAAAGCCGCGGGGATTGGCGAGGAGAATATTCATGGTCGTCAGGATAACGGGGGGCAAGGCGGTTTGCCAACCGATGGCTAAAGCACCGGTGGCTTAAGCCCCCAACCGGTGGCTAAGGCCCCCTAGCTGATAGCCGAGGCCCTCCAGCAGATGGCCTTGATTGATGGGGTGGCTCCAGGCAAACCGAAAATTAACGTCCGTCGGCTATCACACTGGTTCACAGCCTCCGTCGCCAATAACACCAGGTCACCGCTCCGGGGCGGGGCCGGTGACCTCCAGGATCTGGTAACGCAGACGCAGCAGCCGACCAGACAGGGGGTGATTGAAATCCACCAGCAAGCGGTGGCCCTGGACTTCCTTGACGATGGCCGCGATTTCCTCCCCCTCCGGACCAGCGAAGGCCACCAGGCTCCCCACGGCGGGGACGCCCCCGGGGAAATCCTCCGCCGCCAGCCAGTGGAGTTTCGCCTCTTCCCAGGCCTCGAACAGGTCATTGCCGCTGACCAGGCGCTCTTGCGGCGCGCCGGCCGCCTGGCCCAGGAGCAGGGCCTCGGTGCCCGGGGTCAGGGTGCCGTCGCCCAGGGTGAAGGCCAGGGGCTCCTCGGCGAAGGTGGACAGGGCCTCGGTGCCATCGCTGAGGTGGATGGCGAGGTGCATCCAGATGCGGGAACCGGGCTGGATGACGTGGGGTTGTGCGCTCATGGGAGGGTGAGTCAAAGATGATCCAGTTCGATAAGATGGTTCGCGAGGGCGGTCGCTAGCCCTCCGCGGGCGGGACGGAAGTTTTGTACCACCGCGGGTGATGGTCTTACTATCCCCTTTCCATTGCGGCCGGGAAAGTCTCCCGGGCCCGTGCCCCTGCTCCGGCTTGCCCCACAGCGCCGGCCGTCGCCTTGTAACCGTTCGGCCCCCTCAGTTAGGAGAGACAGCTTTTTCCGCACAAGCTGCTGATTCTTCTGCGCCCTCTCCTCCTGGCAGGAGAGGGATGGGGAGAGGGGACTGAACGATTATTGCGCCTTTGGCGTGAAAGTCACGGTAAGGTCTTTCATTTTCAGGGGCGTGGCGCGCCCCCTCATCACAGTTAGCCCTGGAGTTCTGCTTGACTACCCTCACCCCCAGCCCTGCCCCGGCGATCGGTTTCGTCAGCCTGGGCTGTCCCAAGGCGACCGTCGATTCGGAACGCATCCTCACCCAGTTGCGGGCGGAGGGCTACGCCATCGCCCCCAGCTACGAAGGGGCGGATCTGGTGATCGTCAATACCTGCGGTTTCATCGACGCGGCGGTGGCCGAGTCCCTGGAGGCCATTGGCGAGGCCCTGGCCGAGAATGGCCGGGTGGTAGTGACCGGCTGCCTGGGGGCGCGAGCGGAACTGATCTGGCAGGCCCATCCCAAGGTCCTGGCCGTCACCGGCCCGCAGGCCTTCGCCGAGGTCATGGCCGCGGTCCATGCCCAGGTGCCGGCCCCCCATGACCCCTTCACCAGCCTGGTGCCGCCCCAGGGGGTCAAGCTGACCCCGCGCCATTATGCCTATCTCAAGATCGCGGAAGGCTGCAACCATCGCTGCACCTTTTGCATCATCCCCAGCCTGCGGGGCGACCTGGTCAGCCGCCCCATCGGCGAGGTCCTGGACGAGGCGGCGCGCCTGGTGGAGGCCGGGGTGCGGGAGATCCTGATCATCGCCCAAGATACCAGCGCCTATGGCCTGGACCTGCGCTATCGCACAGATATCTGGTGCGGGCAGCCCCTGCGCACCGATATCGAGACCCTGGCCCGGCGGCTGGGCGAGCACCAGGCCTGGATTCGCCTGCATTACGTCTATCCCTATCCCCAGGTGGACCGGCTCATCCCCCTGATGGCCGAGGGCCTGATCCTGCCCTATCTGGACATGCCCCTGCAACACGCCAGCCCGGCCATCCTCAAGGCCATGCGGCGCCCCGCGGCGACGGAGGCGGTGCTGGAGCGGCTGGCCCGGTGGCGCGCCATCTGCCCGGACCTGGTGATGCGCAGCACCTTCATCGTCGGCTTTCCCGGCGAGACCGAGGCCGATTTCCAGACCCTGCTCGATTTCCTCCGCCAGGCCCGCCTGGACCGGGTCGGCGCCTTCGCCTATTCGCCGGTGGCCGGCGCCGCCGCCAATGCCCTGCCAGACCCGGTGCCCGAGGCGCTGCGCGAGGAGCGGCTGGCGCGCTTCATGGCGGTCCAGGCCGAGATCAGCCGGGAAAAACTGGCGGCCCGCGTCGGCCAGCGGCAGATCGTCCTGGTGGATGAGGTCCATGAGGGGCGGGTCATCGCCCGGACCTATGCCGATGCCCCGGAGATCGATGGCAAGGTCATCATCCCCGGCGAATGGGAACTGGATCCCGGCGACTTCATCGAGGTCGAGATCACCCGGTCCGGCCCCCATGACCTCCTGGGTGTGCCGGTCGAATGAGGCCTTGGTTGGGTCCTTTCCCTCTGGCCAGATACCCCTTCCTGTCGCCAGGTTCCTGTCGGGAAACTACCGGCTCTGAAATTATCGCTTAACCAGCTTTCCGCGAGGGAAACCCCATGTTTAACGCCATTTATCTGACTCAAGAAGAGGGTCGCACCCGGGCCCAGGTTCGCAACCTGGACGAGTCCGAACTCCCCGCGGGTGATGTCCAGGTCCGCATCGACTACTCCACCCTGAATTACAAGGACGGCCTGGCCATCACCGGCCAGGCCCCGGTCGTGCGCCATTTCCCGATGATCCCCGGTATCGACTGCTGCGGGGAGGTGGTGGCGACCAGCCATCCCGATTGGCGGGTGGGCGATGCCGTCATCCTCAACGGCTGGGGGGTGGGGGAGCGGCACTGGGGCGGGCTGGCCCAGCAGGCACGGCTGTCCGGGGACTGGCTGGTCCCGCTACCCCCGGGACTGACCAGCCGGCAGGCGATGGCGATCGGCACCGCCGGCTATACCGCCATGTTGTGCGTGCTGGCCCTGGAAGGGCATGGTCTCCAACCTGGGGCGGGCGATGTCCTGGTCACCGGGGCCAACGGCGGGGTGGGGAGTATCGCCGTCGCCCTCCTGGCCAGCCGAGGCTTCCGGGTCATCGCCGCCACCGGGAGGACGACGGAGGCCGACTATCTGACCGCCCTGGGCGCCGCGGAGGTCATCGACCGGGCTGAGCTGAATGGTCCCGGCAAGCCGCTGCAGAAAGAGCGCTGGCTCGGGGTGGTGGACACCGTCGGCAGCCATACCCTGGCCAATGCCTGCGCCGCGACGGCCTACAACGGCGCGGTGGCCGCCTGTGGCCTCGCCCAGGGCATGGACTTCCCGGCCACCGTGGCCCCCTTCATCCTCCGCGGCGTTGCCCTCTATGGCATCGAAAGCGTGATGGTGCCCAAGGAACGGCGCAGCCGGGCCTGGAATCGCCTGGCCACCGACCTGGACCACGCCAAGCTGGCGGCCATGACCGAGGAAATCCCTCTGGCGCGGGCCATTCCCGCCGCCGCAGAACTGCTGGCGGGGCGGGTCCGGGGCCGTCTGGTCGTCAATGTCAATGCCTGACAATGCCTGAAGGCTGATGAAAAATAACCTTATAGTCCTTGCCCTCCGACCCTCCCTGTCAGTGCCGAAAACTGGATGAGATGTCTTTAGACCAGATCCGGAGTGGCCGGCGGGGTAGGGGAGTTGGGCACCAGCCCTACCTCGTCCCCTTCGTGGAGACGGGTAAAGGCCTCCGCGAACTGCCGGTTCACGGTGACGCGCAGCCGATCGGGGGTGAAGAGTACCTCCGCGCCCTGGCGTCGTTGGCCTAGCCATTTCAGGAGGCTGGTGACATCGGTCACCCCGGGCGGCAGGGTGGCTTCATCCGTCTCCTTGCGCAGCTTCTTGGCCAGCCAGGAGAAGTAGAGCAGCCGAATCCGTCGGAGGGTGCCCTCGGGTTCCTGACGCTGGTAGCCCAGGCCCTCCAGGCGCTGGAGATAGCTCGCCCAGTTGGCCTGCTGGTTCGTCCCAAGGGCGTAGAGGGTGTCCCAGGAGTAGATCCCAGTGTCATGGCCGTCCGTGAAGATGATACGGATGGCGTACTGACCCTGGGGCTCGATCCGCTCGATCGTCACCCCTTCCTTGCCCAGGATGGAGGCATCCAGGCTGGCCGCCTTGGAGAAGACCCGCAAATACTCACACGGCAGGTCGAAGCGTGAGCCGTCTTCGAAGGCGACGCTCAGCAAGCGGGATTTGGCGTGGAGGTTGATTTCAGTGGGTAAGTGCTTGCTTGATTCTTCGGTCATGGGACAGGATCACTCCAGAGCTGAGGGGCCAGCAGAGCGTGGTCGGGAGCAGCTAAGGTGGGGGGTCCCGCGCGGTTTCCATACCGGCACAGTAACCATCCCCCGGTGAGATTTTGTTAAGCTTGTCAAACTCGGGAGGATATCCCGGCAGTAACAATGGATCGTACCAAGCGAGAAACAACCAGCGTGACCTATCTGCCTGAGACCGTGGAAGAGAAAACAACGACTCATTCAAAGTCCTATGAAGTCATGGAGCAGCTTGGCAATCGCCTAGTGGACTGGTTCCACCTCGTGGGGTTGTTCATCGTGGGCATCATGATCATCTGGGCGACGATCATTGAGATCCTGCTGATTTTCAGGGAGGCTGGTCCTTCGGTGAAGGACATCCTCCTGCTCTTCATCTATCTCGAACTGGGAGCCATGGTCGGGATCTATTTCAAAACCAAGCGCTTACCCGTGAGGTTTCTGCTCTATATCGCTGTTACGGCCCTGACGCGGGTGTTGGCGATCGACATCAAGGAGATGACCGACGAACGCATGATCGCGATCAGTCTGTCCATCCTGTTGCTGACGTTTTCGGTCATGTTGATCCGTTACGCTACGGCGCGATTTTCCGATAACGACTGACCAGGATAGACCAGAACTGATCGTGACGGATCCCGAAACCAGTTCCCGTCGGTGCCCGGGGTTGGACTCGCCGGCAGTGGGACCGAGCCGATCAGCGCGGAGTTGCGCTGACAAGGATCAGCTCTCAGGTGCCACAGGCCTGCATTTCACCCGAGGGGGCGGCTGGCGGATGGAGAACCGCGCCCAGTCCGCGCGTGGCCAGGCGGCGTAGCTGCTTGCGGGCGCCCGCGAAAGCGCAGGAAATAGCAGTCAGGGCCTCCTTATGGGCCTCGCGCACCATGAACTGGTGCCGGCCCGGGAGTTTGGCGTCTAGCTCGCAGCGGACCCGATGGCCGCGGGCCGGGTCGAATTCCTCGCTGATACCGATGCGCAGGGCCACCCCGGCAAAGGAATAGCGCTGCTGGAGGCGTTCCGCCTCCGCGGTGATGAGGTGACGAATCTTGGGGTCCAGGGCTAGGGTATCCCCGCTAATGTGAATAGCGGGGGCAGGTTTAATTGCGGGGCTCATTTATGAACGGAGAGGCTCCATGGCAATTGCCCGGCACGCCCCGAGGGGTGATATCCGTGCCGCTTGGGTGAGGTTGGATTACACCCGCGGCCTGAGCCGCGGGTGTAATTATAAAGTCGGGGTGGGGTGACCGCAGGCCTGATGGGGAGTACGGGGGCGCCAGAGGCGCATGTCAAGGGTCCATCGTCTGCTAAGTGAGACAACCAAGCTCTGTATCTGAGGATGAGGCTAAGACCTGGGGAATGCAAGTGCCAAGCGTTTTCGTGGGCCCCAGCCTCGTGTTACGTGGTTCATTTCTCACAAGCCCAAGCCAAAGCCCCGCGATCCGGGGTTCATTATCCGCCGCCAGGCAGTCCTGGTGGATCAGTCCTGGCAAGAGTAACCGTGGGCGATGAGGCCTTCCTCCAGATAGTCCGCCGCCATGGGGTGGGAAAGGAGGTAAGTGGCTGTATTACCATGTTCGTCATAGCTATCCATCGCATCCCCCAGGGCGGCATCCCACTCATCGAGACCGTAATCACCACGGCCCAACCACATCAGGGCGATGAGTTCCGCCTGCAAGTCGGGGTCGAGATCCGCGATGGCGGCATGCACCTCCTGAACCGTCAAGTCATCCCGGTGGTCAGCCAGGATCTGTAGCGCCCAGTCATCCCCCGGCCCAGAAGGTGTATCTGGAATGACAACCTGTTCTTTTACCTGGAATTCTCTGGCCTTGGTTATAATGAAGCAGATCGTTTCGACACCTAAGTTCAGCATGGTGATACTCTCCCCGTTGATCTAAGTTTACACCCTTAGCCCCCGAATATCCCCCGTTCACCCTCCCTTGCCTTCCATGATCCATCTAATTGAAGTAGTGGGGAATAATAGAGGCGCCGGGTCCCATGTCCCGATTATTTCGTCAGTGAAGGAATTTTCCACTTGCCTGAGGGTGGATGATCTTGTAAAGTAAACAAATCAACTGCGGGGTGGAGCAGTCAGGCAGCTCGTCGGGCTCATAACCCGAAGGTCGTAGGTTCAAATCCTGCCCCCGCTACCAGTACTAGCGTACACGCCTTGGTATAGCCCAGTGATCTCGGCTACCAGGGCGTTTTCGCATTTGCGGATAAAAACTTTGCCGAGCATGTCCCGCAGGATCTCGCGGGCGGCGTCCACGTCTTC
>JAHDND010000058.1 GCA_018435665.1 Candidatus Thiosymbion sp.
AGCCCACCCGGTGCCTGACTGGCGACGATCAGACCCCAGACGATCAGGTAGCCCAACAGCATACTGCCGGCATCGCCGAGAAAGACCTTGCTCCGGGCCGGCCCGAGGTCCAGATTGCACACCAGATAGGGCACCAGGGCCGCCATCGTGGCAACCAGCCCCAGGGCTAACCCCGACCCGGGCGGGAGGAACAGCAACAGACTCCCGAAGGCGAGCAGGGCGATCCCCCCAGCCAAGCCGTCGATGCCATCGACCATATTGAAGGCATTGATCAGCCCCACCACCGCCACCAGGGTGAAGGGCACCGCCCAGGCCCCCAAGGTCAGGGGACCATTGCCCAGCAGATCCCCCAGTTGGGTGATGACCACCCCGCCCCCCAGGGTCAATAGGAGGCCGGCGCCCACTTGGGCCAGCAGGCGCACCCGTGGCCCCAACTGATAGCGATCATCCAGGGCCCCCACCAGCACCAGCAGGGCCGCCCCGGCCAGGCCGTAGCCCTCCGCCGCGGTCAGGGAGGGGCCTACCACCAGGCTGGCCAAGAGACCGGCAAAGACCGCCAGTCCGCCCACCCGCGGCACGGACTCACGATGCAGACGCCGCCGCTCCCCCGGGTGGTCCATCAAGCCGACCCGCGGCGCCAGGCACACCAGGACCGCCAGGACCAGGGTGCTGACCAGCAGGGCCAGGGACAGCGCGTAGAGTGCCCCCTCGTCGAAACCAAACCGTGTCATCCGTCTCCCTCCGCACCCCGTAATCGGGGTTATAACGCCTTGATATAAAATATAAAAAAAGGGTAATTCCCGATTCACCACCAGGGTCTGTTCAATGACAATCCGCTCATCGAACTGGACCAAGGACTGGCCCGTCCCCAAATGGCTTCGTTTCGCAAAACGGCCTTCTACGCAACCTGGCTAAATGGCTTCGTTTCGCAAAATAGCCTCTCCAGCACCCAGCCCTCAGGCCGCATGCTCCCGGTACCAGGCATAGGCATCCCGCAGACCCGCCTCCAGACCGATGGTCGCCGCCCAGCCCAAGGCCTGGAGCCGAGACACATCCAGCAGCTTGCGCGGGGTGCCATCGGGTTTGGCGGGATCGAAGACCAGTTCCCCGCGGAAACCCGTCACCCGGGCGATGGTCTCCGCCAGTTCACGGATGGTGACGTCGGTGCCTGTGCCGACGTTGAGGTGGGAGCGCATAGGCTGGGTCTGGGCCCGGTAGACCGCCGGGTACAGTTCCATGACATGGACGCAGGCGGCGGCCAGGTCGTCGACGTGCAAGAACTCCCGCCGGGGGGTGCCCGTGCCCCAGATGGTCACTAGCTCGGCGCCGGTCTGGACGGCCTCGTGGAAGCGGCGCAACAGACCGGGGATGACGTGGGAGTTCTCCGGGTGAAAGTTATCGCCGGGGCCGTAAAGATTGGTGGGCATGACGCTGCGGTAGTCGCGGCCATGCTGACGGTTATGGCTCTCGCAGAGCTTGATGCCGGCGATCTTGGCGATGGCGTAGGGTTCGTTGGTCGGCTCCAGGGGGCCGGTGAGCAGGGCCTCCTCCGCCATGGGTTGGGGGGCACGTTGGGGGTAGATGCAGGAGGAACCGAGGAACAGCAGCTTTTGCACCCCGTGCTCATGGGCGGCGTGGATGAGGTTGGCCTCGATCATCAGGTTCTGGTAGATGAAGTCAGCCGGATAGGTGTTATTGGCGTGGATACCACCGACCCGGGCGGCGGCCAGGTAGACCTGGTCGATCCGCTGGGCGGCGAAGAAGCGCTTGACCGCGACCTGGTCGAGGAGGTCCAGCTCGGCATGGGTAGCGGTGAGCAGGTTGCCGTAGCCCAGGGCCGTCAACCGCCGCACCAGGGCCGAGCCGACCATGCCCCGATGGCCCGCGATGTAGATGACCTGATCCCGGTCCCGGGCCATGGTTCAGTCCTCCACCGAGAGGGGCAGGGTCGTGCCGTGGGGTTCAACCCCCCGCTGCTCCACGGCCGGGGTGGTGAAGGCGGAGGCGCGGCGCTGGCTGCCGTGGACCGCGTCACCTTGGTCCAGCAGGAACTCGGCGAGATAGGAACCGTCCTGGCCGGTGAAGCCGGTGATGAGGGCGCGTTTAGGCATGATGTCTCTCCCGAACAAAAAACTGCGGCACCTTGGACAGATTCTTCCACGCCAGCGCCCCCACCGCCCCCAGCCCCGCCGGGCCGCCCAGGCCATTGCGGCGCAGGGCCAGATAATCCTCCCACGACTTGCGCGCCATCGTGCGCAGGGAGCGATTGCTCTCCCCGCCCAAACGCATGCGCACCAGCACCTGGGGCAGATACACCGCCCGCCCCGGCAACTGGCGCAGCACCCGCAGCATCAGGTCATAATCCGCGGCGATGCGATAGCGGGTATCGAAGCCCCCCAGGCGCTCATAGACCGACCGGCGCAGATACAGGGTCGGATGCGGCGGCATCCAGCCCCGGCGCAGCAACCCCGGGTCAAAGGCCCGGGAACGCCAATGGCGCACCACCCGGCTGGGGTCCGTCTGACTGACATACTCCAGGTCGCCATAGACCGCCACCACCTCCGGATCGGCGAAGGCCGCCGCCACCCGAGCCAGCACCCCGGGATCGCCATAGACATCATCCCCGTGCAGCACGCCCACCACCTCCCCGGTCGCCCGGGCCAGCCCCTTATTCAGGGCATAGTACAGGCCGCGGTCGGGTTCGCTGACCAGCACCGCCAGTTGGGGGCGATGGGCTTCCAGTACCGCCAAGGTCCCGTCCGCACTGGCGCCGTCGATGACCAGGTGCTCCCGGTCGGCATGGGTCTGACTGGCGACGGAAGCCAGGCAGTCGCCCACCGTCGCCACGCACTCACAGGTCACCGTGATAATGGAAATTTTCATTGGGATTAACCGTCCGCCCCCGTGACTTGCATCCAATAACCCAGCCACTCCTTGACCGCCAGCCCCGTCATCTCAAAGGCCCCGGCGCTCGGCACCCAGCACGCCACCCCGCGGCAGGCGCGGAAGGAACGGTAATCCGCCCCCACCGGCACCACCTCGAAGCCCGCGCGCGCGAACAACGCCACCGCCCGGCGCAGATGCCAGGCCGAGGTCACCAGCAAGATCCGCTTCACCCCTAAGGGTGCCAGCCGCTCCCGGCTGAAGGCGGCATTGCCCTGGGTATTGCGACTATCCGCCTCCAGCACCAGGGCCGAGGCCGGCACCCCGAGATCGGACAACAGGGCCGTAATCGCCTCGCTCTCCGCCGCCGCCACCGGGGGTTCGAGCTTGCCCCCGGCACTGACCAGCACCCGGGGCGCGCAGCCGGCGTGCCACAGGCGTGCCGCCTCCCACACCCGATCCGATCCGCGGTGGAGACGCCCCCGCAACTCCCCGTCCAATAATGGCTGCACCGCCCCGCCCAGGACCACGATGGCATCCGCCCGCGGGCAGTCCGCCGGCGGGCGCGGCGGATAAGGACCTTCCAGCGCCGCCATCAGGCCATGCGCCACGCCCGGCAAGGAGGCGAGCAGGATCAGCGCCAATCCAGCCCCGCCCAGCAGCAGGCCGGAACGCCGCCAGCGGGACGCCGCCAGCATGACAAGCCCCGCGCCCGCCAGCGCCAGACCTAAGGGCAGGGGCATGATCAAAGCGGTGATCAACCGTTGCAGATCAAGCCAGTCCAACAGATGATTCAGCACCAGGCAGGACGAGGTAACTCCCCGTAATCACCAGGCAAAGCCCCATGAATTCATGCCCGCCGGGTAGCACTCAAAAGGCCGCCTTGAACGCCTGCTACGGCTTCCGACACTCAAATCCCAAACAGCCATACCACCGGCCAGGGTCCTCGACCACGGCAAACTCTGCATAGGTACTGTCACCGTACTCTGCCCGTCGGATATCAATAAATCCCGCGGATTGCAGTTCAGACGCCAACCCCTTGTAGTCCCACATCCATAGGTGCTGACTGTTCCCGAGTGCCGCGCGGAGGTGTCCGATAAGGCCACGCGGCCGGGCGAGTTGGCCAAGGCAGGTGAATTTCATGAAAGCGGAGCAGGCGTCGGCGGACGAGTTCGCAAGGTAGGCCCTGGCATCCGCCTCAAGGTCTGGCAAAACGCCGCGGAAAATAGCTCCTGGCTTCAGAATCCGGTGAACCTCCGCCAAGGCAAACCGACAATCCTCCAACGAAAGATGCTCCAAAATATGCGAGCAATAGACCCGGTCAACCGAAGACTCCACTTCGGGTAATCCCTTGGCAATATCCCCGTAACGTACCAAGTCAGGAAAGGTCGGCTTGATAAATGACTTGGCGAGTCTACCGATTAGCGGCAAACGCTGAAGACGCATCGTTGGTGAGGCGTCATAATTAGTCCAGTCCGCCACTGTGGAAAGACCACATCCAAAATTGATCTTATTCACAAGGATAGCTCAGATAGATTAAGTACAGTGGACAAAAGCCCTGCTCACCGTGCCGTACCAGGCACGAATTGCCCATTACCGGCCCGCAACAGATGTGGCTTATTCGTCGCATCCAGAGCCAATTCGGGCTCCATCAGAGCATCATAAAAAGCATCCGCGAGGATTGCCTGGCCCTGCGCATTGACATGGATATTATCCCGATAAGGATTTAGGCCCCGATCCAGCGCAGCCTTCATCGCAGGGAAAAGGGAAAAAACCTCTGCTCCGCTTTGCAGGGCAATAGACCTGATCAGGTCATAGCCTGGTTGAGGACCACTTGCTCGCAGTTCGCCACGATCCGGAAACTGCGAAACCAATACCCTGGGCACCTGGCTACGGGCAAGGGAAAAAAAGGCGCGGAGATCTTCCGTACCTTGCGCGATGACCTGATCGTCTGCGGCGACTGCCGGCGCCACTGTCGGATCTCCCGTATCTGCCTTGATCCACTCAGGTAGGTATTTGGGGAGATACCTTGTGACCCCCTCGACCAATGCCGATAGGGGCCGTACTTGAGGATGTGTGTTGGGGTTGAGCGGTGCAAAGGTTGGGTTGTCACCCACATCATGACTTGAGATCAGCAGCATGACGATATCGGCATCGAAAAACCCGTACTCCCTTGCATAAGCCAACCAGTTCCCCGGTCCCCAACTTCCCGCCGAGATATTACCGACCACCACCGGCACCCCCTTCGCCGTTGCCAGACGGCTTGCAAGCAAGGTCGTTGCCAGCTTGGCATGATCGGTTAGGTTGCCGCCGTTCAAGACCGAGTCCCCAAACACCATCACCCGAAACTCACCCGAGGGCTTTGCTATAGGAAAGTTCTCGCTCCGCATACCATAGTTATGGATCAATACGCGGTTGCCAAATCGCTGGACATCCTGATTAGGCTGAAACAGGTACTCAATCTGAGGATGCGCCTGGGTTAAGGGGGGTGAACCAAGGCCGAGCACAAAACGGGCGACTAATTCCCCAGCACCCAATAGTGCGGCTGCCAGGATCAAACCACTCCTAACCGGATACTTTATGCTCATCAAAAGGCCTCATAACCTTTCCAAACATGTAAGCCAACTAAATCCTGGACCGACAATACCTTATCTCCCACACGTTCACTTTGGGGTAGAACTTCGATCTCCAACACCCGCCTGCTCGCCACTACCACATCGCACCCAGTTGTCGTCATGTAGCGCCACACCGCCGCCACCCCACTCCTGCCCAGCACGACCAGACCCGCGCCCGCCAGCGCCAATCCTAAGGGCAAGTGCATGATCAGTGCGGTGATCAACCGTTGCAGATTGAGCCCATCCATCCGGTGACCTTAGCCCAGAGGAGGGGGGGGCACGCCTCAATGACCCAAGCGCCCCCCAACTACCCCTAGGCAGTCCCTTGCCCCACCAACCCCTCAAAATAAGCGATGGTTGGCCTCAGTCCCTCCCGCAGCGCCACCTTCGGCACCCAGCCCAGGGCCTCCCGGGCCAAGGTGATATCCGGCTGGCGCTGACGGGGATCATCTTGGGGCAGCGGCTCATGCACCAGCGGGGAGCGGGAAGCGGTCAGATCCTTTACCGCCTCCGCCAGTTCGATCATGGTGAACTCCCCGGGGTTGCCCAGATTCACCGGCCCGGTCAGGTCGTCGGGGCTGGCCATCAGGCGCACGAAGCCCTCGATCAGGTCATCGACATAGCAGAAGGAGCGGGTCTGGGTGCCGTCGCCATAGAGGGTGATGGGCTGGTTGCGCAGGGCCTGGACGATGAAGTTGGACACCACCCGGCCGTCGTTGGGGTGCATGCGCGGGCCATAGGTGTTGAAGATGCGCGCCACCTTGATGCGCAGCCCATGCTGACGTCGATAGTCGAAGAACAGGGTCTCGGCGCAGCGCTTGCCCTCGTCATAGCAGGAGCGCGGGCCGATGGGATTGACGTGGCCCCAGTAGCTTTCGGGTTGGGGGTGGACGTTGGGGTCGCCATAGACCTCGCTGGTGGAGGCCTGGAAGATCTTGGCCCGCACCCGCTTGGCCAGCCCGAGCATGTTGATGGCGCCGTGGACGCTGGTCTTGGTGGTCTGAACCGGGTCAAACTGGTAATGGATCGGCGAGGCCGGGCAGGCGAGGTTGTAGATCTCGTCCACCTCGACGTAGAGGGGGAAGGTGACATCGTGACGCAGCAACTCGAAGAAGGGGTTGTCGAGCAGGGGGGCGATGTTGTCCTTGGTGCCGGTGAAGAAGTTGTCGACGCAGATGACGTCGTGCCCCTCAGCCAGCAGGCGCTCGCACAGATGGCTGCCGAGAAAGCCGGCGCCGCCGGTGACCAGAATGCGCTTGCGCAGGGCGTAGCTCATCATTGAATCCTTGGTTTTTATTACTGAATGATCGCAGGCATGGCATCCAGGGCCTAGCAGCCTGTCGGACTTACACCGCAAAGAAGCCTCTTGGGGACCCTCTGCAGGCTATTTGTGGCATGAACGAGACGATTTTCTGCCGGAAACGCACGTTTCTCGGGTTTTTCCCTTACTGCAGGCGCAATACCGCCATGCGTTTTAGATTCCACGCCAGGCACACCAGGGTCCATTCGCCCTGGACGTTGGCCAGTCCGCGGGTCAGGAATTGGCGGAAGCCCA
>JAHDND010000126.1 GCA_018435665.1 Candidatus Thiosymbion sp.
GATCTTGCGCTTGGCGTCATACTCGGCTTGGGCAAAGGAGATCTGCTTGGACATGGGGCGACTCGCGGTCGGAGATAGCATGGGCAATATTTTATCACATACAATCCATGAGGTTGGAATAAATCAGTGTCTCCCTAAGGTTGAGCCCCTTGGTCACGGCATGGGAGATGAGGGCCTGGCGCTTTTCCTGAAGCAGTTCAATCAGCATTTCCTGCTTGGCGATCAGAGTGTCGAGCTTGGCGGTCTCGCGGTCGAGGAAGGTGGCGATGGCGGTTTGTTCGCTGTCAGGTAGTGATATGTAAAGGTTACCAACCTGATTAACCGTCACGGCTTCGTAGGTACTTCCCGTTGCCAATGGTGATAACTGGTCCTTGTGCCATGACAAGGACCACCATAGAAAGCGGTCATCAACGCTCGTCGCTTTGATTGCACATAGGCCACGACCTATCCCGTATTCGTGATCTGCTACATTCATCGCCCCTACTGGAGCACGAACAGAAAATAGGATGTCACCCGTTTCAGCATGCTTAGCCGCAATTTTGCAATACTGACGAGCCAAAGGTGAATAGTCAGTAAATTCAGCACAGCCCTGCAAGAAAGGCTGACCCTCACCATCCAGGTTGCATTCATCGGAAGGCGGGGACTGACCCATCACAATATTTGCTACGTACTTTAATCGCTTAGGTGCCCACTGCTCCGGCACCTCCCCCAGCCACTCCACCCCAGAGTCCTTGTAGGCCGGATAGGGTTGATACCTTCTCATGATGGCTGACCTCCGGGACCCTGGTTGGCCACCATGGGGGCCTGCCCACTCGGCTTATTACCCTCATTATTACCCTCACTAAGAGGTAATCCATTACCCTCATTCGCCCGCATCCACACCGCGCCAGGTCCGCGTCCCGCACAGGTGATCGCGCCGGCTTGCTGTTGCTCGCGCAGGACCAGACGCACCATGTCCCTACTGACGCCGGGGCAGGACTGCTCCAGTTCGGCCAGCCTGAAGCCCCCTGGCCTGGTGAGCAGTTGGGCGATGCCCTGCAACACCCGCTCACGCTTGTCGCCCCGGGGCGTTTTCAACTCACCGACCCGATCCACGAAGTCGCGGTAGGCGGTCTTCATGATCGAGAGGACGAAGTGGATATAGGGCCAGGGATCGTGCTGACCCTCATGCCAGCCCTGGGAGCTGAGGGCCAGCGTCTCGTAGTAACGTTCCTTGTTCTCTTCCACCAGCCGTTCCAGGCTGATGTAGCGGCCCACCTCGTAGCCCAACTGGTAGCTCTGCAACAACCAGAGCAAGCGCGACATGCGCCCATTGCCATCGCGGAAGGGGTGGATGCAGAGGAAGTCCAGGTTGAAGGCGGCCAGGGCGATCAGCGGGGGCACCCAGCGTTCATCCTGACTGTGCTGCCAGTCAGCGACCAGGACGTCCATGGCGGCCTGGGTCCGCGCCGCGGGGACGGTGCGGAAACGGACCCGTTCCTGGCCATCCGGGAAGCGTTCGATGATGTCGCCATCCTGGTCCTTGTACTGGCCGGCATCCCAAATCTGCCCACGGGTCATGGCATGCAACTGGCGGACGGTCGCGTTCGTGATCGGTAAGACACTGGCATCCTGGTGAATCCAGGTCAGGGCATCACGATAACCACGCACCTCCTCTTCGTCCCGATCCCGGAACAAGGGACGGGGCGCGGCGAGGAGGTCCCGCACGCGGGCCGGGTCCACCGTCACGCCCTCGATGCGGTTGGACGACACCGCGCTCTCGATGAGGGCCGACTCACGCAAGGCCTTGAGCCGCTGGGGCGACTGCTGGGTGTAGAGTTCCTGCTTGCCGCGCAACTCGCCCAGGTCGTTCAAGTACCAGGCGGTCGTGATGGCGAGCGGAAAGCGACCCGCCGCGAACAAACGCAGGGTGGAGGCCGTCACGCCGTCACCTCCTGAAGCAGCCCCATGATCTCGGCGGAGAGGGCCTTGAGGTCGGCGTCGATCTCTTCCAGCGGCCGGGGCGGTACGTACTGGTAGAAGTGCCGGTTGAAGGGGATCTCGTAGCCGATCTTGGTCTTGTCGTCGTCCACCCAGGCATCGGGTACATGGGGCAGGACCTCCTGCTCCATGTAGGCGCCGATGTCGTCGATCAGGGGCACGGTCTCGGTGTCACGCAGGGCGACATCCGGCAGGGGCTTGCCCTTCTGTTTGCCCTTGGTGCCCAGGATGATATTTCCTTGCTCGTCGCGCAGGGGCCGTTCGACGGTGATGGTGCGGTAGCCGAAGTCGTCGTTCTCGAAGATCTTGCTATGGGCGTTTTGCTCGAAGTCGCCATAGAGCTTGACGATGCGGGCGATGTCGGCCGCGCCCAGTTCCTTGCGCTTGGAACCCAGGGACTTGCGCATCTTCTGGTAGAAGTCGCTGGCGTTGATGAGCTGGATCTTGCCGCGGCGCGCCGGCGCCTTGTGGTTGGTGACCAGCCAGACGTAGGTGGCGATGCCGGTGTTGTAGAACATGTCCGTGGGCAGGGCGACGATGGCCTCCAGCCAGTCGTTTTCGATGATCCAGCGGCGGATCTCGGACTCGCCGGAGCCGGCGCCGCCGGTGAAGAGGGGTGAGCCATTGAGGACGATGCCGATGCGCCCCCCGCCCTGGGCCTTCGGGCGCATCTTGGAAATCAGGTGCAGGAGGAACAGCAGGCTGCCGTCGGAGACCCGGGGCAGGCCGGGGCCGAAGCGGCCGTCGTAGCCGCGTTGGGCATGCTCGTCGCGGATGACCTTTTCGATCTTCTTCCAGTCGACGCCGAAGGGGGGATTGGACAGGCAGTAGTCGAAGACCTTGCCCGGCAGGCCGTCCTCGGCCAGGGTGTTGCCGTAGATGAGGTTGGAGATGTCCTGGCCCTTGATCAGCATGTCGGCCTTGCAGATGGCGTAGGACTCGGGGTTGAGTTCCTGGCCATGGACCACCAGGCGCGCCTGGGGGTTGAGGCGCTGGAGGTGCTGTTCCGCCCCGGAGAGCATGCCGCCGGTCCCCACCGTGGGGTCATACAGGGAGCGGACGATGCCAGGCTGGGTGAGGGCGGCGTCGTCACCGGCGAACAGCAGTTCGACCATCAGACGAATGACCTCGCGCGGGGTGAAGTGCTCCCCGGCGGTCTCGTTGGAGAGTTCGGCGAACTTGCGGATCAGTTCCTCGAACAGGGTGCCCATGGCGGCATTGCTGACCCGCTGGGGGTGCAGGTCCATGGCGGCGAATTCCCTGGCCACCAGGTAGAGCAGGTTGTCCTGGTCGAGGCGGTCGAGGGTGGTGGGGAAGTTGAAGCGCTCAAAGAGGTCGCGGACGTTGTCGGAGAAGCCGGCGACGTAGGTCGAAAGGTTGGCGCGGACGTTGGCGGCGTCGCCCAGCAGGGTGGTGAAGGTGAAGGGCGAGGTGTTGAAGAAGGGGAAGCCGGCGGCCCGCACCAGGAAGCGCTCCAGGGCGGCGGGGGGCAGGGTCTGCTTGGCGGCGTACTCCTTGAGGACCTGGGGCTTGGTCGCCTCCAGGACGCCGTCCAGCCGGCGCAGGATGGTGAAGGGCAGGATGACCCGGCCGTATTCGGATTGCTTGAAATTGCCGCGCAGCAGATCGGCGACGGACCAGATCAGGGCGGAGGTGGTGGTTCCCATGCGGTACTCCTTGATTTTGGGTAAGGGTACGCGGGGCGCTGGCCTGGCTCAACTGCCGGCCGTTTCCATGCCTGGCGTTTCCATGACCCCGTTGAAAGTTGCAAGTGCCTAGCAAGAAAAAAGAAAACAGCAAGACAGTCGGGTCGGGGCCGTTGACCCTGGGGCCTTGACCGCCTAATTTCTGTCTCACCCATCCCACCCGTGACGCGCTCATGGGGTCCGGATGGCTTCATCCATTCCGAAGGAGGCAGAGATGCAAAACAAATACACCGCGGTCCTGGTCGCTTTTGGGCTGACGATCTCCGGTACCAGCATGGCCAGCCTGGTTGATCAGTCGGCGTCCCATCCCTTGGCGCCTTCCGCCATCGTCACGAGTCCCGTCGTTAGTCCCGCGACCCTCCTCGCCCATTGGGACGGCGACCGCTGGGACCGCCCCCGGCACTACGAACCCTGGTGGAAACGGGACCATCATCACCATCGGCACGATCGGGATTGGCGTCGCTGGGATCATCAGGCCCCGCCACCGCCCCGCGACAGGCCGCATGTTTACTGGAAGGATGGTCCGAGGCGCGACAATCCCAAGCCCGGCTATCGCTGGTAAAGGCCACAAGGCCACCCCCTTGGGCTCGCCTCACCCTGCCCCGTCAATCCATGACCTCATTGGGCTCCAGGGTATGGCGCCAGCGGTGTTCCTCCTTGTCGAAGAGGCGCCGGGACTCACGGGGGCCCCAACTGCCCGCGGGGTAGGTCGGGATGTAGTCGCGCTCCACGGCCCAGACGTCCAGGACCGGTTCCACCACCCGCCAGGCGTGCTCGACCTCGTCGTAGCGCAGAAAGAGGGAGCGGTCGCCGCGGATCACGTCCAGCAGCAGGTCCTCGTAGGCCTCGGTCATCTCCGTCTGGCCGCCGCGGAACTGGGCGTCGAGGCTGATCTGGCGGGTGCGCATCTCCAGGCCCGGCTGTTTGGCGGTGAGCTGGATGCGTAGGCTCTCCTCGGGCTGGATGCCGAGCAGAACCCAGTTGGGGTCCATGCACTCCACCGGGGTGCCGCGAAAGAGCTGCAAGGGCGGGTGGCGGAAGCGGATGGCGACCATGGAGCGCGCCTCGGCCATGCGCTTGCCGGTGCGCAGATAGAAGGGCACGCCGCGCCAGCGCCAGTTGTCGACGTAGAGCTTGATGGCGGCGTAGGTCTCGGTGACGCTATGCGGATCGACGCGCTCCTCCTGGCCATAGGCCGGCACCGGCTGGCCACCGATGCTACCGGCGGCGTACTGGGCGCGAAAGGCCTGGGCGTGGACGGCGGATTTGGTGATGGGGCGCACCGACTTGAGGACCTTGACCTTTTCGTCCCGCAGGGCCTCGGCCTCCATGGAGACCGGCGGCTCCATGGCCACCAGGGTCATGAGCTGCAAGAGGTGGCTCTGGATCATGTCGCGCAGGGCGCCGGTGGTGTCGTAGAAGCCGCCGCGGCTGCCCACCCCCAGGGTCTCGGAGTGGGTGATCTGGACGTGATCGATGTAGTTGCGATTCCACACCGGCTCCAGCATCAGGTTGGCGAAACGGAACACCAGCACGTTCTGCACCGTCGCCTTGCCCAGGTAATGGTCGATGCGGTAGATCTGCCGCTCCTGGAGGTGCCGGCCGATGCGCCGTTGCAGGTCGGCGGCGCTGGAGAGGTCGTAGCCGAAGGGCTTCTCGATGACCACCCGTCGCCAGCCCCGGGCCTCGTCGAGGAGGCCCGCCTCGCCCAGGTGGCTGATGACCGGGCCATAGTGCTCGGGACCGACGGACATGTAGAAGGCGACATTGCCCGATCCCTCCGTCGCCAGTTTGTCGCCCAGCCGGCGGTAAAGCTCGGCGTCCTCCAGGTCGCCGCGGAAGTACTCGATGCGCCGGGCAAAGCGCTCGAAGAGAGCCAGGTCCAGGCCACCGCGGGCCTTGGCGGCGAGGGCCTCGCGCACCTGGGCTCGCCAATCCTCGGCGGTGAAGGGTCGGCGGCCGCAGCAGAGGATGCGCAGGCCCGCCTCCAGGTGGCTGGCCCGGTCGAGGTGATAGAGGGCCGGCAGGAGCTTGGTCAGGGCCAGGTTGCCGGTAGCCCCGAAGATGACGAAGGCGCATTCCTCACTCATCAACGGTCCGCTCCCGGCGATCACCCGTCCAGTCGGTGTGGAAGCGCTGGCCCGCGGGGGCATCGAGGCGGCCGTAAGTATGGGCGCCGAAATAATCGCGCTGGGCCTGGAGCAGGTTGGCGGGCAGGCAGGCGCGGCGATAGCCGTCGAAGAAGGCCAGGGCGGCGGAGAAGGCGGGCAGCGGGATGCCGCGCTGGATGCCGAGGGTGATCGCCCGCCGCCAGCCGGGCTGGGCCTGACGGATGGCGGCGGCGAAGAAGTCATCGAGGAGCAGGTTTTCCAGGTCCGGATCGCGGTCGAAGGCGCGCTTGATGTCACCCAGGAAGCGGCTGCGGATGATGCAGCCGCCGCGCCACAGGAGGGCGATGTCGCCATAGGCCAGGTTCCAGCCGAAGCGTTGGCTGGCGGCGCGTAGCAGCATGAAGCCCTGGGCGTAGGAGACCAGCTTGGCGGCATAGAGGGCGTCGTGGACATCCTGGATGGAGGGGTTCCCCTGGTGGGTGGCGGAAAGGACGGTCGCCGCCCCCTCGATGTCAAGGGCGGGGAAGACCGCTGCCGCCCGCTCGCGCTCCCCCTTGTGGGCGGAGAGGTAGCGGGCGTTGACGGCCTCGCCGATCAGGGTCAGGGGCACGCCGAGTTCCAGGGCGTCCACCGCCGTCCATTGGCCGGTCCCCTTCTGGCCGGCGCTATCGCGGATGCGCTCGACCCGGGGGGTGCCATCCGCGTCGCGCACGGCGAGGATGGCGGCGGTGATCTCGATCAGGTAGGACGCCAACACCCCCTGGTTCCAGCCGGCGAAGGTCGCGGCGAGCTGACCGGCGTCCAGGCCCAGGCCCTGGCCGAGCAGGTCATAGGCCTCGGCGATGAGTTGCATGTCGCCGTACTCGATACCGTTGTGGACCATCTTGACGTAGTGGCCGGCCCCGCCCTCCCCCACCCACTGGCAGCACGGCTGGCCCTCGACCTGGGCGGCGATGGGCTGGAGGAGGCCGCGCACCAGGGGCCAGGCCTCCGGATCGCCGCCGGGCATGAGGGAAGGTCCGTGGCGCGCCCCCTCCTCCCCCCCCGAAACGCCCAGGCCGATGAAGCGCAGGCCGGTGGCCTGGAGATGGGCCTGGCGCCGGGCGCTGTCGCGGTAATGGGAGTTGCCGCCGTCGATGATGACATCCCCGCTTGCCAGCAGAGGCAGGAGCTGATCGATGACCGCGTCCACACCGGACCCGGCCTTGACCATCAACAGCACCACCCGCGGCTGGCGCAGGGCCGCGACCAGCTCCGCCAGGGTCGGACAGCCCCGGATGTCCCGCCCCGCCGCCTCGCCGGCCAGGAATTCCCGCGTCCGCTCCCAGGTGCGGTTATAGACCGCCACCGGCGCGCCATGATCGTTGAGGTTGAGCACCAGATTGCGGCCCATGACCGCCAAACCGATGACGCCGATGTGCGCCTTACCCATGAACCCCTCCGCGGATGCCTTAGCCTGATTGGTCTGCCATGCCCAAAGCATAACCCAGACATACCCCAGATCTAAGGGCCGAGGGTCATGTTGGATAGCGTCAGGTGAGGGTGTCGCGCGCGAAGATGCGGCCATCAGGCCTGCGGGGAGCTGTTCTACGCCTTCTCTGGCAGACGTTAGCCAACCCGGGAAAGTTGAAAATTGCGGGTGATAGCTATGTCTGGGAGCAAGGAAATGCCGCGGAGGCCGAGCTAGTCTTCAGGCACCCGGAGACTCTCAGCCGACCGGGTCCTGGGCGAAGAGGCGGCGAAAGAGCAAGGCGAACCAGGGGGTGAAGGCCTGGGGTCGGCGCCGCAGGAGGCGCTCGACGCGCGCCAGGGGCACCCAGCGCCAAGCGCTGATCTCCTCGGGGGTGGGTCTCGGGACGCCGGGGTAACGGCCACGGAAGACATGAAGGTATTCGTGCTCCGTGAGCCCCGAAGCCGGGTCCCGGGCCTGGTAGGTCAGTTGGGCGAACTCCTCGAGGGCGGTCACGAAACCGAACTCCTCCAGCAAGCGCCGCCGGGCGGCATCCAGGGTATCCTCCCCGGGGCGGGGGTGACCGCAGCAGGTGTTAGACCAGAGGCGGGCGAAGTGATACTTGCCATCGGCGCGCCGCTGCAAGAGGAGCCGCTCCTGGTCATCGAAGACGAAAATGGAAAAGGCCCGGTGCAGCAGGCCCTGCTGGTGGACGGCCAGCTTGCCACCCGTGCCGCAAGGGCGATCCTGGGGGTCGACCAGGATGAGTTGCTCTTCCGGCAAGTCGGGCGCTGCCGGCCAACGTTCAGCAGTCAAGACGCCTCCCCGGCCGAGGCCGGTCCCGTGGCGGGCAGGGGGCCAAAGGCGGCGATGGCCGCCGCCAGTTCGGGATGGTCCAGGGCCTGTCGCGCCAGCGGGATGCCATGAGCAATCGCCTCCCAGGCCTGGCGGATGCTGCGGGCGCCCGCTGCCGGACCCAGGGGATGGGCAAAGACCCCGCGGCCGGGGACGAAGCCGAAGTCCACGCCGCCGATCAGGCGATGGACCTCCTCCAGGGTACCCGCCCAATCGCTCCCGCCCGGCACCGGCAGGCTGGGCTTGATGGGGCCCAGCGGTTCCAGGCAGGCCCGCACGTTGTCCAGGACCTCGGCGGCGGAGGTCATCATCCGCGGGCCAAAGCCGGGCATGATGATGGCATCGAACCCCGCCAGCCGCTGTAGCCGGGTCAACACCCGGGAGTGGATACCAAAGTGCGGCAGCCGGCTCAAGGCCGCGGTCAGGGGAAAATGGGCGATGAGGGGCACCTGGGCATGGCGGCGCAGCATGCGCACGGCGCTCAGGCCCACCGGCATGGCATTGACGAGCACGGCATTAGCCCCGCGGCTCACCGCCAGATCATGCAGGTCACAGAGGCGATCCACCTCGTCGGTGATGTTGGCCAGGTAGATCTTGCCCTGCCCCGTCTCTGCCTCCGCACGCCGGCGCGCCGCGCCCAGGAGGGCGGAACGCTCGGCCAGGGGACACCAGGCCATGTCGGCCAGCATCTCGTCATCCTTGGCGATATCCAGCCCTCCCAGCCAGCCCTGGTAGCCGACCTCGGCGAAGGCCTCGGGGGGCAGGCCGAGATTCGGCTTGATGACGCCGAAAAAGAGCGGGCGGTCGTAGACTCCTAGGCGTTCGCGCAATCCGGCCACCCCAAAACGGGGTCCCTCGAAGTGCGCCAGGTAGGTGGCAGGAAAGTGAATATCCAGCAACTTGACCAGGGGGATACCCGGGGAGAAGAAGGTCCCCTCACCACAGATGGCGCTCAGCAGATTGGGCAATCGGGGCCCGAAATTGCCATGGGGGTGGGCGATGCGTAACCGGCAGGCGTGGACGGGACCCGCCGCCGGACAATCCACCGGATAAGTGAACCGGGACAGGGTGGCCTCGACCTGGAGATCCACGACCTTGGCCGCGAAGCGCGGCCGCAGGTCCTCATCCACCCCCTGGCGGCGCCATTGGGCGGTGGATTGCTCGCTGCAGAAATGGGCGGCGGCCTGCCGCGGATCACCGCTGCATTCGAGGTAATAATCGAGTGACAGGTAGTCCTCCGGATTCAGGGCGCCCCATTCGGCGAAGAATCCGGCGACATCGGCGGCGTTCAACCTTCAGCCGGCTCCCAGAATCTGGACCTGAACGGTACGGCAGGCCCGGGGACCGTCGAGTTCGATGAAGAGGATGGCCTGCCAGCCGCCAAGCAGCAACTCACCCGCCACGATGGGGATGCTCTGGGAGGCGGTCATGAAAAGACCCAGAAGGTGGGAGTGGGCATTGTGTCGATCATCGACGGGGCTGACGTCATGCCGGTAGCCCGCTTCGCGGGGAGCGAGGCGGGTCAGAAAATCGACCATGTCTTCATGCAGCCTGGTTTCACTCTCGTTGAGGCTGACAAAGGCCGTGGTATGACTGGAGATGAGGGTGAGCAGGCCTTCCTTGACGCCACTCTCATCGAGCAGGGCCCTGACCTGATCACTGATGTCGATCACCTGGATCGGGGCATGGGTCCCGATCCGGATTTCCCTGAGCGCGGTCAGCATTCAGGTCGGTCGCTGGCCAGGGTGGCGGGTTGGATCTGATTGCTCAGGGCCAACCCGCCGCGCCTGTTACCCAGGCTATCGCTACTTGCCCGCGGGCAAGGGCGCCATCTGCTGGGCCGCGACGGGAGCCGCGGTCGCACCTTCCAGCCAGTTGTACTTGGCGGTGCTCAGCAGGATGAAGTGGATCAGAATAGCCAGGGTGAAGAGGAAAGCGAACAGCGCAATCAAGGTTCTACGCGGATCGAAGATCTGCCAGATGCGGTACATGCTTGGAACTCCTAGTTAAGGATGGGAATGGGTTCTGCCGCTGTGATCAGAGCCAGGGGCGCCATGCCCAGACCAAGATATGGGCAACGACCGCAATGGCCGTGAACCCCAGGAAGCTCGACACGAAGATGCTGTGGAACTCTTTCGCCTCTTGTTCCGTCAGCCCAGACAGGCTGGTTTTTTTCTCTTCCGCCATGGGATTACCCTCCGGATTTTAAGTTAGCCATAGTGGCCGTTACCGCGCTACTCCCGCGCGGCGGGGATGCCGTGAACAGGGTCGCGGCGTCAGACTGCCCGCAGTACAACCGGGCCTCGAAACTCCTTTTCCTGCGTGGTTGGTGCCTGACCAGTGCTCCAGCGAGGGAGTGTGAACTCCCGCCGCCATGACCAGCCAGCCAGGCCCTACCACCCAACTCCCTGACAGGCCATCCCTTTCCTGTGCAACAGCTCACGCCGTTTCCCAAAAGTGCTTGAACATCAATCAATTCATACCAGGCCCCGGGGGGGGCATCATCGGCTGCGGCATCGGCGCCAGCTTGGGAGCCGGCGGCGGCGCGATCGCCGAAGTCGACGGGGCCGGTGCCGGTGGCGCGGCCATCACGGGTGCCGGTGGCGGTGCGATGGCTGGCGCGGGCGGGGCCGCAACCGGTGCCGGTGCCGGTGCCGGGGCTACGACAGGCGCGGGTGCCGGAGCGGCGACTGGCGCTGCAACCGGAGCCGGTGCCGCGACAGGGGCCGGCGCTGGCGGGGGAACTGCAACCGGGGCCGGAGCAGGTGCCGGCATTGGCGCCGCAACAGGTGCCGGAGCCGGAGCCATCACGCGTGCTGGCGCCGGTGCCGGGGCCATGACGGGCGCCGGGGCCGCGACTGGCGCTGGCGCGGGTTGCATGACCGGAGCCATTGGCGCAACCGGCGCCGCCACCGGGGCGCTGGCGGGTGCCGGAGCAACCACCGGTTTCGGTGCTGGCGCCGCCATGACCGGGGCCGGTGCCGGGGCGGCCGCGGGGGCCGGTGCCGGGGCAACGACAGGGGCCGCCACGGGGGCTGGAGCGGGCGCCGGAGCGGCCGCTACCTGGGCCTTGGGGGCCAGTTCCGGATAATCCTTGAGCATGCTCGCGCCGAACAAGGGCTTGTAGGCACCCTGATGGCAGGTCGCGCAGCCGACCTTCAGCGGATCACCCAGCGGACCCTTGCGGTTGTCGGGCAGGATATCTTTCAAGGGCAGGATATATTGGTTGTTTATATCCCGCACATGGCGGATGGCGTACCAGGCCGTGGTGCGCTGTTGGGTGCTCTGATCCCAGTCGAAGAAGGACCGGCTGTTGTGGCAGAAGGTGCAGTTCTGGCCCAGGGCATCGGAGATATACATCATCAAGCCATAGGACCACTCGGCCTGCTTGATCGACTTACGTTCGACCGGTTCGCCAGGGGGGAGCGGATTCATGGAGATGACGCTGATCGGATGATCCTGAAGCAGGAAGGGCGTCAGCGGGTCATAGGGCAGCGAGGTCGAGGCCACCACCTCCGAATGGGCGTTCTGGCCGGTCGCGACCGTCAGATCGGGAAGCTTCGGACCGGGATCGGTGTACCAGACATTGGCGGGGATGGGCTGACCCCGGTGGCAGGTGTAGCAGGTGACGCCGGTATCCGCGACATGGGTCTTCCAGGACGCGTTGGTGTCCAGGGTCATCTTGAGCATGTTCCGGGCCACGAGCTTCTGGTACTTGTCGTCCAGGGCGCGGTTCTCGGAGGCATGGCAATAGTTGCAGCGCTCGGCCTCCGGCCAGTCCGCGGCGACCCACTTGGAGATGGCCAGCATCAGCCGGTTGAACTCGGTGATGCTCAGATCACCCAGGACCTGGACATTCTGGTACACATCCTTGGCCTTGGCGGGAATGTCCGCGGCCGGGGGCTCCGGCGCCGGGGGAATATTCTCCGCGATCTTGGCCGCGTTGATCCGGGGGTTGATCACCGCCTCCATGCCGAGGCCGTTGTAACCGAGCTGCACCACATCCTGCGGCGGCCGCTCGCAGCCGGCCAGGCCGATCAGGGCGGCAGCACCGGCGACGGCCAGGGGCAAGGACTTGCGAGTGAACTTGGCGCTTTTCATTGCGCACCTCCCGGCAGCAAGGAAGGATCCGGCAGGGTATGCACGGGGATCGGATAGGCGGGAGCCACGCCATGCTTAACCGCCCAGAGGTACCAGTTGTCGACCACGGTGCCGGTCAGCAGGATGCCGATGCCACCGGTGATGACCGTCAGGACCGCGAACCACCAGGCCCAGCGATGGATGGATTCCATAGTGGCGTTGAAGCCCATGGTCCAGCGCCAGAAGAGGGCCGCGCGCTCCGAGGCCGTGCCGCGATCGACGATCTGATCGATCTCGCGGTCGCCACCGAAGCGGCTCACCGCCAGCACCGTCGCGCCATGCATTGCGAACAGCAGGGTGGAGCCATAGAGGAAGGCGATGGAGAGCATGTGGAAGGGGTTATAGAAGAGGTTGCCGTAACGGATCGAGAAGGCCGCCGTCCAGTCCAGGTGGGGGAAGATGCCGAAGGGCACCGCTTCCGCCCAGCTACCCATCAGGACCGGGCGAATCAGACCCAGGACCAGATAGAGCCAGATCGCCGCGGCGAAGGCCCAGGCCATGTGGGTGCCGATGCCCAGGGCCACGGCGCGCCGGTAGGTGCGGATCCACCAAAGGATGATGGAGGCCGTGAGGAAGAAGCCTGCCATCAGCCACCAGCCACCGTCATGGAGGGGTGGGATGCTCAGGCCGTACTGCGGCGGTGGCGGCTCCAGGGCCAGCCAGAAGAGCTGACGGATGAACTCGATGGGGTCCCAGTTGACGGAGGCCCACATGTTCAGACCGATGATCTCGAAGGCGATGAAGCCACAGATCAGGGACAGGACGCCGGTGGCGCCCAGGTAGATGGGCCCGATCTGGGCGTCGCCGAGCTTACCAGCCCAGTAGAGATGGAAGGGCTTGATCTGCCTTTCCCAGTGACCCGGCTCCATGGGCACGCCCGGATATGAGGGGCCATGTACCTGGATCTGCGTGAAGATATTTTGATATTCAGCCATGACGATAACCCCGCATTAGGACCAGACCGGCAGGTTCAGCCACCAGTTCCACCATTCGGGCCAGCCACGCGTCCAGAAGGGGCCGCTGAGGACGATACAGACGGCGCTCCAGAAGGCGGCGGACAGGGCCAGGAAGAGGCCGAGGCGATGGATACCGAGGGCGCCGATGGAATAGCCGACCTCATCGCGGAAGAAGGTGTTCTCGTGCTCGGCGGTCTTCACCGGCTCACCCTTGCGCGGATTGGTCATCGACAGGATCAGGGAGCCGTGCATGGACAGCGCCAGGGTCGTGGTGAAGAAGAAGGTGATGGCGAGCATGTGCGCCGGGTTGTAATGGAAGTGCAGGAACTGGTAACCGACGTTGGACACCCAGTCCAGGTGGCTCATGATGCCGTAGGGGAAACCATGGCCCCAGGCGCCCAGCAGGAAGGGCCGAAAGACGACCAGGGTCACGTAGGCGAGGATCGCGAAGCTGAAGGCGAAGGGGACGTGGTACCCCATGCCCAGCTTGCGGGAGATCTCCACCTGCCGTAGCGCCCAGGAGCTGAAGGCGCCGATGGCGCAGATGGTGATGATCTGCCAGAGCCCGCCCTCCTTGAGGGGCGCCAGGCCCAGCCCGTAGCTGAGGTCCGGCGGGGCGATATTGATCTGCCACAGGTTCCAGGTCGGCCCAATGGCCGCGCCATAGACAATCAACAGCGTGCCGAGAAGCGTGAAGAAGATCGCGGTGACCCCGAAAAAGCCGACATAAAAAGGCCCAATCCAGAAGTCGAAGAGATCTCCCCCGATCAGCGTTCCGCCACGAACGCGGTATTTTCGTTCAAAGCTCAACATAGCCATGGTTCAACCCTCTGATCGGGAGGCGCCGGGCGGGGTGCCTCCGGTTAGCGGCCCCGGGGAGTGGATCAGGCGCGATGGCAGGCGCCTGACTCCCTCACCCTTGGCGACGAAACTACTTGGCTTTGGGGGCCACGTAGTGGGTGACGGGGACCTCGCCCTTGGTACCCACCCCCTCCAGCCAGTTAAACCGGTCCGTGCTGAGCAAGATCATGTGGATCACCACGGCAAGCACGATCAGAAAAGCGGCCAGGCCCACGAGCACCAGGCGCGGATCGAAGATCATCCATATTCCATGGATACCTTTGGTCAGGTTGTCGATCATGTTTCTGCTCCCCTAGGGAGACACTGATTTATTCCAACCTCATGGATTGTATGTGATAAAATATTGCCCATGCTATCTCCGACCGCGAGTCGCCCCATGTCCAAGCAGATCTCCTTTGCCCAAGCCGAGTATGACGCCAAGCGCAAGATC
>JAHDND010000055.1 GCA_018435665.1 Candidatus Thiosymbion sp.
TCATCCCCTGACCCTGGCCCTGGGGTATCTGAGCGATATCGGGGATTCCGACAGTCTGAGCGAGGTGGTCGAGGACGATCAGCGGGTGGGCGGTCTGGCCGCCAGCGTCTTGTTCGAGGCCGGCCCCTGGACCCTGATCGGGGAGTACGTCACAGCCACCCAGCGCTTCGGCTTGGGCGCCGGGGAGGCCCTGGTTGACCAGCGACCCTCGGCCTGGATGATCGAGGCGGGTTATGCCTTTACCCTGCTGGGCAAAGGGGCCCAGGTCGCCCTCGGTTATCAGGGCACGGCGGAGGCCCTGGCCCTGGAACTCCCCGAAAGTCGGGGGCTGGTGACCTTCAACCTGGGTATCTACGACTACAGCCTCCTGCAACTCGAATATGCCCACGATCAGGACTTCGGCGAGAGCGAGGGTGGCACCGGCAACAGCGGCCACACCCTTACCGCTCAGGTCGCCATCAGCTTCTGAACCCAGGGCGCTATCGGCTTCTGAACCCAACTCTCATGCAGGGAGTGCGCCATGCCACTAAAAATGATTGGCTTTTCCGTGTCATTCATTAAGGCGCCATCAACTACCGCCGCCCGGCCGCGTGGCCAACCGGGCGGAAAGCCGTTGGGCATTGCGAGTCCGCGCGCAGGATCCAAATTGCTTGGCGTAGCGGGACTTGGCCCCCAGGCTAGGGGGCTTGCTGGCCAGATGGGCGCCCTCCGACGTGCCTGCGGCAGCTTGGACCTTGGCGGATACGTTCTCAGCGGCCTGATCCTTGCGGGTTGTCACCTCGGCGACAGAAAACTTGTCGGATGGCCCCATGGCGGCCTGGCCGTTGCCAAGGGGCAGCATGAGCGCCAACAGGACGATGGTCGTTAGTAACATCGGGCCCTTCATGAGCGATGACAAAATGCGGTACATGACGGCTTCTCCCCAAGCTTGATGAGAGGCCATTCTGTCAGCCCAACCTTAAGCCTTCCTTAACCCGCCACTCATCGCCAAGCGGCTGGCTTCGTTATCGGGCGATCAGTCCAGGCGAGATGCCAGAGTTCGCCGGTACTGCTCCCCACGACGATGTCATGGCCGCTGAGGGGGGTCACAAAGGGTTGGACCGGGGCCAGGGGGTAACGGGCTAATTCCTCACCTGCCTCCAGGTCCAGGACATGGAGGACATGGTGCAGATCGAGGGCGAAGAGCCGCCCGTCCTGGCTGGCCAGTTCCGCCATCAGGGGGCCCCACTCGGCAGCGCCACCGCGATAGGCGGTGGTGCGGTGCCGCCAGCGCACCTCGCCGGAGTGAACATCGAGGGCGTAGATCCAGCCCGTCGGGGACCAGAGGAAGGCGCGGTCACCACTAACGTGGTGGGAATTGATGAAATTTCCGGCACTGAAGCTCCAGCGCGGCTCGCCGCTGTTCAGGTCGATGCCATAGAGCTTTTCGGTATAGCCCCCGGCGACCAGGAGATCGGCGCTGGCGAGATGGAGCTGACGCAGATACTTCCAGTCGTCAGCGCGATCCCGTGCCCACAGCACCTCACCAGTGCCCGGATCCAAGGCATAGAGACGGCCATCCCCCGGCCCGACCAGGACCTTGTCCCGGGTCGCCGCCGGGGCGTAGCTGATCTGGGTGTCCGCGATGGCGGCGAACCGCCAGCGCGGGGCGCCACTGGCCCGGTCGAGGGCCAGGAGTTCATGCCCATCACCGACAAAGACCGCCTCCGCCGTCAGGCAGGGGACGCCGAACTGCCGCTGGGCCTCCCGCCGCCAGAGGGGCGCGCCATCCGCCAACCGCCAGGCACCCAGGGCGCCCCGCCCGGCAACGAGGAGGGTGTCGGCCAGCGCCCGGGGGCGGAAGACGGCCCCGCCGGGCAGGCCATGAGGCCGCTGCCAGGGCAGCTCCGCCGCTGTTGGATCGACCAGACCCAGGGTGGACTCGCCGGCAAACAGCAGGCGGGTGGCCGCTGAAGCGCCAGGAGAACGAGGCTCGTTCCCCCCGGTGCCTGATTGCGGGGTGACCTCAGCGCCATCGGCGCCATCGGCATTTCTGGGTTCACTCCGGCGAGGGCTCACCAACCCAGGGTCCTCTGAACGGCTGGCCACCTGTCCGATTTGACTGGCGGACGGGAGACTATCGGCACTAGCATCCTGGTTAAGATCAAAAATCCGGGTGACCGGCGCCAGCCGGTCGTTACCCGTTGACCAGCTCCGTCGCAGACGCGCCTCGCCCCGGCGCGGTTCGCCCCTGCCCGATTCGCTTCTGGACGAATCACCCATGCGCGGTTCACCCATGCGCGGTTCATGCCCGCGCGATTCCTGCAAGCCCGGTTCACCAAGACTCTCCCCCCGGCTAAGCTTCGGTAGCCCGCTGGCGATGCCCGCCAGCCCCAGTCCCAGGGCCTGGAGGCAGCGCCGGCGACCCGGGTTCACCGACAAGTGGCCCCCTGCTCGATCCAGCGCAACAGGATGAGGGTATTGGGGTGATCTCGATCCGCGGTGGGCGGAATCCCCGGTGGCATGCGGTCCTCCACCAGGTGCTGGTAGAGGCTGCTCTCCTCGGGCTTGCCGGGGATGACGATCTTGGTGGCCTTGTCCACCCCCTTGGCCACGGAATCCGCCCCCAGCATGATGCCCTCGTAGCTGGTCATGTCGAGTTCGTGGAAGCTGGGCGGTTCCTGGTTCGACATGTGGCACTGGGTGCAGCCGGGGGAACCCTCGGCGAAGGCATTGTCCGCCTTGAACAGGGGCAGGACCTGTTCCTGGAAAGTGGCGTCATTCTTCGCCCCCGCCGCAATCCAGGTGTGGACGGCCGTGACGCTCTCCGCCTTGGCGTGGGTGCTGAAATGCACCCCCAGCGGCATGCGGTTATTGCGCATGCGGCGGCCGAGGATGCTGGTCTTGGCGGGCTTGCCAGGCTCGAAGAGGGGCCGGGCCGGGGGCTCGGTGGAGCCCTTCCGGATGCCTTCGCAGGTGGAGAGATCCAGACCGCGATAGCTCTTCGCCGGGTCGGTCGAGGAGTGGCAGATGATGCAGGCGACGCCCTGGCCAAAGGCGTTGGGGGTGCGCATCAGGGTGGCGATGTAGTCGTAGGGGATGGGGATATGCCGTTGCAGGATCAGCATGTCCACCGCGGCGTCATCCCCGGCGAGCCGGATCTTGCCCTCACGCAGATCCTCGATCCAGTCGGCATGGACCGAGACCTCTTCCAGCCGATCATCGTCATCGTCATCCTGTTTGTCCGCCAGCGGGGCGGGGCTGACGAGACCGATCAGAATAGCCAGCATCAAGACCGTGAGGGGGCGCCAGGGGAAAGCGTGGCGCGCGATGGGGCGGGGGTGCATGGGGTCGTCCTCCTCGGGAGTTGTCATTTTCCGCCATTCTAAGCCCCCTTGGCTTTCCCGCTAACGGTCATGATGGGTCTGTGGCCCGATGATGAAGGACGGATTCTGTAAAGGCAGGCCCTCTTCCAGGCTAACCACCATGAGGAGGCGATCCATAATGCTGTTTATAAGAGACTTTTTCGCTTCTTTCGCGCTAAGGAAACCTTAAGTTTCGGTTGCGAGAATGATCGCCGTTAACCCTGAGTATGCCGAACTTTTTCCTGACCATGAGGGCGACAAGATGAGAACCTCGCCAATTCTGCTCACCATCCTGATGACGGCCAGCGTCCAGGCAGCCACCCCCACTGATCTGATGAAAGGCTACGCGGCGGAGGCCAGCCGTCAGCAGGCCGGCTTCACCCCCGCGGCGAAACGGGGTGCCGACTTGTACCAGCGCAACTTCGGCATCTCGGCCAAGATGCCGTCCTGTACCAGTTGCCACGGGGACGACCCGACCCAGGGCGGTCGCCACAGCGTCACCACCAAAGCCATCAAACCCCTGGCCCCGGCCGCCAATCCCGAGCGTTTCACCGACCGGGCCAAGGCGGACAAATGGTTTGGCCGCAACTGCAAAGAGGTGCTCGGCCGGGACTGCACCGCTGCGGAAAAGGCTGATTTCATCGCCTTTCTGACGGGAGGGCGCTGAGATGAGACACCCCTCTTCGCTAATCGTCATGAGAGGACTGGCCAGCCCTCGGAATAGGAAAGACTTCACCCGGATGTTCACCCATCGCCAGAGGGCGAGAAACGCCTGCCTCTTTGCCCTCCTCTTGAGCCTGCCCCTGGCTGCCGGGGCCGACAAACTGGTGATCCCCGCCAATGCCCCGCCCGCCTTTCAGGCGGAATGCGGCGCCTGCCACCTGGCCTTTCCCCCCACCCTGCTCGACGCTCGGGGCTGGCGCGCGGTCATGGGCCGGCTAGACCGCCACTATGGGGACAATGCCAGTCTCGATGAACCTGCCCGCCGCGCCATCGAGGACTTCCTGGTCCGGCATGCCGGTGGCGACAAGGTCCGGGCACCCGTTCCGGCCAACGGCGAACCGCCGCGCCTAACCGCCACCCCCTGGTTCAAGCGCAAGCATCACGAGGTACCGGACAAGGATTGGCAGGATGCCAAGGTCAAGAGCCCGGCCAACTGTGGCGCCTGTCACACCCGCGCCGCCGAGGGCAGTTATCGCGAACGGGAGATCATCATGCCCAATGGTCGTCCCTTGGAGGAGGAAGATGATGACAACTAATTCATTGAGCACGTCGGCCCTGGACACCTCGGCCCTACACACGTCGTCCCTGAACCCGGGTCTCCCCAGGCCCTCGGCCCCCGGTCTCGGTTTCGGCACCGGCAACGGCAATCGCATCGGCTCCGGCTCCGGCTCCGGCTCCGGAGCAAATCATCCCCCTTCCCAGCCTGCTTCAGGAATGGATAAGGCTTTGGCGCATATCCTGGTCTGGGACTGGCCGGTGCGGATTGGCCACTGGGTGCTGGCGGCGCTCTTCACCCTGGCCTGGCTGACCGGGGACAGCGAGGAGTGGCGCCTGGTCCATGCCGCCCTGGGCGGGGCCCTGCTGGGTTTGGTCCTCTTCCGCCTGCTGTGGGGTTTCATCGGCAGCTATCATGCCCGCTTCAGCAATTTCGTCCGTGGCCGGCAGGCGGTGCTGGATTATGTCGGGGGCTTGCTGGCCGGGCCCTTCGGCAACAAGGTGGAGGACACCGCGGGCCACAATGCCGCCGCGGGCTGGGCCATTCTCGCCATGCTGACCCTGGGGCTCCTCACTGCCCTCTCTGGCTGGATTGCCTATCAGGGCGACACCTGGGAAGCCTTCGGCGAGGTCCACGAGTTCCTGGCCACGGCCATGCTCTGGATCGTCGTCATCCACATCCTCGGCGTCCTGGTGAGCAGTCTGGCCCACGGCGAGAACCTGATCGCCGCCATGTTCACCGGCTACAAATTGGGCCGCGCCGGGGAGGCGATCACCAGGACCTATCCGCTGGTGGTGCCCCTGGTGTTGGCCTGGGCCGGACTCTGGGCCTGGTGGGTCACGCTGTGAGGAGATGCGGATCCCCTGGCAGCCCCCTTCCATCCCTGACAATGCCGAAAACAAAAATACGATCCTTATAAACAGGGTTAAGCTCCTCTTAAGCTTCACCCGTTAACCTGTACCCGATTGAATAAAAAAATTTTTTTCCCACAGTTATGGCTGGGCCGCACTTCGAAGCCCCTGTACCTGGTCAGGAAATCGTCATTAGAAAAATAACTGCTGGAATTCGAACCTCCCTTACCGGAGACACCAGCATCTCTTTGTCTCACACCCCTTTTGGAACCTCCCCAGGCACTGCGCCTGGGGAAACAACCTTCCCCTTCCCATGAAAAATATAGGAGAAATGATTGTGAGCATGCCCAAAAAGCTCGCCTTACTTGTCTTACTCTTACCGCTGGTGGCCTTCGAGGCCCTGGCGGCCAAGGTATCGCCCAGTTCCCTCACGATGGTCCCTGGCCAGAAGTCTACGGTCGCGGTCAGTAGCGTCTCCGGCAGCTTGACCCTCACCAACTCCAACGCCCAAGTGGCATCCGCGGTCCTGTCGGGAAACAAAATCCAGGTAACCGCCAACGCCGTTGGCAGCGCCAATCTCTCCGTCAAAGATAAGAAAGGCACAGTCACCGTCAAGGTCACAGTCAAGCCAGCGATGACGGTCTCCCCGACCTCCCTGACCCTGGCCGTCAATCAAAAGGCGACCCTCACCATCAGCAATCCCAGCGGCACGATCCGGGTAAGCAACTCCGACACGAGCAAGGTGGCGACCTCCCTGAGCGGCAGTACCATCACGGTCACCGGCAAGGCTGCTGGCACCGCGACCTTGACGATAAAAGATAGCCTGACCACCAGGAAGGTCCCGGTTCAAGTGACCTCCAGCTCTGGAGGTCCGATCACCGGCACTACCGAGGGCCGCCTCCTGGCCAGCAACTGCTTCCAGTGTCATGGCACCTATGGCAGTGGCGGGTTCGAGAAACTCCTGGGTGAAACCGAGGCCGAGATTTACGAAGAGCTGGTCGAGTACCAGGAGGATCCGGACTTCAGCACCGACATCATGGCCGCCCACGTGCAGGGCTACACCGACGCCCAATTGCGGGCCATCGCCAAGTACCTGGCCAAACCTTAAGTCCTCCTTGGAGAGTTGCTCAAATGAATCGTCGTCAATTTCTCGAAGCCCTGTCCCTCAGCAGTCTCGGGTTCATGGCCCTCCCCTCCCTGGTCCGGGCCGATGAGGAGGACATTGCCTCCGCCCTGTTTCCCGTGCCAACCTATACCGGCATCAGCGGCACGATCGTCATCGTCGGTGGTGGCATGGCGGGGGTGACCCTGGCCAAGTACCTGCGACTCTGGGGTGGTACGGGGGTGAAGGTCACCCTGATCGAAAAGGCCCCGTCCTACACCTCGAACATCATGAGCAACAAGGTCCTGACCGGGCAGATGACCCTGGCGGACCTCAACTATGTCTACGACACCCTGAAAAACCACTATGGGGTCCAGGTGGTATCGGGCACGGTCACCGGGATCGATTCCGGCGACCAGACGGTGGCCCTGGCTGGGGGCGCCAGCTATGGCTACGACCGCCTGGTCCTGGCGCCGGGCCTGGAATTTGACCTCCTGGATGGTATGGAGGATGCGAAGGAATATGACACCGACATCCCCCATGCCTGGCAGGCCGGTCTCCAGACCCAGCTCCTGCGCGATCAGTTGCTCGAACTAAAGAGTGGGGCACGCAGTGGCGACGTGGTGATCACCATCCCCAAGGCTCCCTACCGCTGCCCGCCGGGACCCTACGAGCGCGCCTGCGTCGTGGCGGATTGGCAATATCAGAATAACCTCTCAAGTCAGGTCATCGTGCTGGATGCCAATGCTGACATCCTGGTGGAACGGGACAACTTTACCGCCGCCTTCAATGGCGCCCATGGCTATACCGTCGATTACCGGCCCGGCTGCAAGGATCTCAAAATTGTAGACGTGATGAGCCGCACGGTCAGCTATGTGGATGTCGACAACAAGAAGCAGAACGTCACCGCCGGGGTGCTGAATCCCATCCCACCGCAGCGGGCGCCGCAGTGGCTGGCGGATGCCAAACTCTACAATCCGGATGCGGAGGAGCGCTCCGTCCCGGTCAACGTCCTCAGCTACGAATCGACGCGGGTCCCCCTGGTCCATGTCATCGGCGACGCCAGCTTGACTACCCAGCCCAAGGCCGGGCACATTGGCAACCAACAGGCGAAGACCTGCGCGGACGCCATCCTCCGCTTGCTGCAAAACCAGCCCCTGGATCCGGCTCCGGTCACCAATTCGGCCTGTTACACGCCGATCACGGCGACGACCGCCACCTGGCTCTCGGCGGTTTATCAATACGACGCCAAGACCGGGACCATGTTCATTCCGAGCCAGCACAACGGTGGCGGCGCCATCAGCACGAGTGAGCCATCGACGGATAATTACAAAGACATGCAGGTCTGGTTCAAGACCCTGATGGCGGATACCTTCACCTAAACCGCACACCAGGTAGGAGGAATCGACCCCCCCTTTTCACTCTTGACTAACAAGGCTCCTCGCCTTTGGCGAGGGACCTTTTATTAACTGGACTGGAATCCATGCGTATCCTGCTGGTTGAAGACGACCCCCCCTTGGGCGATGGGCTCTGCGTGGGCCTGCGCCAGTCGGGGCACACGGTGGACTGGGTGCGGGATGGCGAGGCGGCGGATCTAGCCCTGAAGACCGAGGACTTCGATCTGCTGGTGCTCGATCTGGGGCTGCCGCGCTTGTCGGGCATGGAGGTGCTGCGGCGTCTGCGCCGCCGCGGCCAGACCCTGCCGGTCCTGATCCTCACCGCCCGGGATGCCACCGAGGACAAGGTACAGGGCCTGGATGCCGGCGCCGACGACTTCCTGGTCAAGCCCATCGACATCGATGAACTGGCGGCGCGTGCTCGCGCCCTGGCCCGGCGCTCCGCGGGCCATGCCAGTCCCCTGCACTGCCTCGGCGACCTGGAGATCGACCCGGCGGCGCGCCTGGTCCGCCTGAACGGTGAAGCCGTGGAACTCTCGGGACGGGAGTTCGCGCTCTTGCTGACCCTGGCGGAGCACGCCGGCCGGGCCCTGACCCGCGCCCAGCTCGAGGCGGCCCTCTATGGCTGGCAGGACGAACCGGAGAGTAACGCCATCGAGGTCCATGTCCATCACCTGCGGCGCAAGCTCGGCGCCGAGCGCATCCGCACCCTGCGCGGTATCGGCTACCTGCTACCCAAGCCATGATCCCTGAATCCCCTCCCCTTGACGCTGGTCATCGGGATGCAAATCCCTCCGTCGTAAGCCCCTCTGGCGCTGGCCCCTCCGGCACCCGCTGGTTCTCCCTCCGCCGACGCCTGCTGGGCCTGCTGTTGACCGGCGTCACCCTCGGCTGGGCCGCGGCCCTAGCGCTCTCCTATCAGGACGCCCATCACGAGATCGACGAGATCTTCGACGCCAACCTGGTTCAGGTGGCGCAGCTTCTGCTGGCCCTGGCCAACGAGTACGACGACGATGACGACATCGCCCACCTGTCGGGAGATTTCCACAAGTATCAGAAAAAGATTCTCTTCCAGCTTTGGGATGAGGAGGACCACCTGCTGCTGCGTTCCCGCCATGCCCCGCGGCAACCCCTGACCAAGGAAACAGGCTTCGCGGAGGCCCGGGACCAAGACGGTCGGCGCTGGCGCTATTTCAGCCAATGGGATGAGGGACGTGACCTGCGGGCGGTGGTGGCCGAGGACCATGAGGTGCGCCATGAACTCGCCGGCCACATCGCCAGCCGCCTTCTGATCCCCGCCCTCCTCGGCCTGCCCCTCCTGGCCGCCTGGATCTGGTTCGCCATCCGCCAGGGCCTGGCCCCCGTCGGCGCCATCGCTAACCAAGTGGCCCAGCGCGAGCCGCAGAATCTGTCACCCATCACGCCCAGCGTGGCCCCCACGGAGCTGCGCCCCTTGCTATTGGCGCTAAACAGCCTCTTGGGGCGTATCGACCAGGCCCTGAGCAATGAGCGCCGCTTCACCGCCGACGCCGCGCATGAACTACGCACCCCCCTGGCGGCCCTGGCGATCCAGGCCCAGGTCGCGGCCCGCGCCCGCGATACCCAGGAACGTGACCACGCCCTGGCCCAGATCGTCGAGGGGAGTCGCCGGGCCGGTCACCTAGTCGACCAGCTTCTCACCCTCGCCCGCCTCGATCCGGCCGCGGCCTTGTCCTCCACCCCGGTGCGCCTGGACAAGATCGCCACCGAGGTCTGCGCTGCCCAGGCCGCCGCCGCGCTAGCCAGGGACATCCGCCTAGAACTCGAACCAGGGGATGGCGCCACGGTGCGCGGCAACGCCGAGCTGCTGCGCATCCTGTTGCGCAACCTGGTGGACAACGCCCTCCGCTACACCCCGTCCGGCGGTCGGGTACTGGTCGCTATCGATCTGATCAAGGGGGGGATTCAGCTGCGCGTCAGCGACAGCGGCCCGGGGATCCCCCCCGACCAGCGGGCCCTGGCCCTGAAGCGGTTTCATCGCCTGGCGGGCCAGGCGATCGAGGGCAGCGGACTCGGCCTGTCCATCGTCGCCGCCATCGCCGAGTTGCATGGGGCGGGGTTGGAATTGGGCGACGGACTGGGTGGCCAGGGTTTGGGGGTCAATGGACTTGGTGGCCACGGGGGGCTGGGGGGCGAGCCCGGCGCAACCGGGTTGGATGTCACCCTCACCTTCCCCCCGACGGGAACCAATCCGCGCCGCGCGCCTGAAGTGCCGGACACTTGAGATGGGTCAAGCCACGGCGATTCTTCCCGCCCCACCCTCTTGCCTGCCTCCAGGGCAAAGGTAATACTATTTCCCCGTGAGTAACACCGCATCCCCGCGGTGTCGCCGATGTATCACGGAGTCCAAGGTGCACATTCCCGAAGGCATGCTCTCGCTGCCGGTCACGGCCGTGGCCGGGCTGGTCTCTTTCACCACCATCGCCTACGCCGTTTCCTGGGTCCGGAGGCATCTGGACGAGCGCCGGGTGGTGCTGATGGCGGTGCTCGGCGCCCTCATCTTCGCCCTGCAGATGCTCAATTTTCCCATCCAGGCCGGGACCTCGGGCCACTTCGCCGGCGGGGCACTGGCGGGCATACTCCTCGGTCCCTGGCCGGCGGTGCTGGTCATGACCACGGTCCTCGGCGTCCAGGCCTTTCTCTTCGCCGACGGCGGCATCATCGCCCTGGGGGCCAATATCCTCAACCTCGGCATCCTTGCCCCCCTGGTGGGCTATGGCGTTCATCGTCTCGCGGTGACCCTCGCGGCCACGCGGACTGGTCACCTGGTCGGGGCCTTCCTCGGCGCCTGGCTTTCCGTTCTGCTGGCGGCCTTGGCCGTGGCCGGTGAACTCGGGCTCTCGGGGACGGCCCATTTACAACTCGCCGCCCTCGCCATGGGCGGCACCCATGCCCTGATCGGCATCGGCGAGGGTCTCGTCACCGCCGCCCTCATCGGTTACCTGCTCGCGGTGCGCCCGGACCTGGTCGGCGAGACCAGTCCCCACATCAGGCGCAGCTCGCTCCGCGGCGTTACCCTGACCCTGTCCACCCTCGCCCTCCTGGCCACCAGCCTGTCCTTTCTGGCCTCCGCCGCCCCGGATGGCCTGGAATGGGTCTACTTCGAGCAGGGCATCGGCGACGCGCAAGCCGTGGCGCAGGCCCCCCAACTCCTGGGCGACGGTGGTCCCCTGGCCGATTACCGGGTGGCGGGGCTGGAGAACGAGGCCCTGGGTTCCGCCCTCGCCGGCCTGATGGGGCTGACCATCGTCGGCGGACTGCTGACCGCGGTCGCCTGGCGGCGGCGTAAATCCACGGCAGCGATTTGATCCATAACCCATCGCCGCGTTTCCCGTTCGCCGGCGCCGGTACGCTCTGAATATCCCTCCCGTCTTCAAGGCAACCGGTGTCGGCGTTCCTATAATTGCCGCGCCACTCATGTCGGTTAGCTCAACCATCAAGCCCGCTGTAACGCACTTAAGCTCCCTTTTCATGAGTGTCTTTCATGTCTACCAGTACCTCCCTCATTTGTAACCCCACCCTGGTTGCTCAGGCGCGGCTGGTCTGGCTCCTCTTACTCCTCATCGCCAGCCCGACCTTGTCGTCCGCAGAGGCCACCGCCCAAGAGCTTACCGCCAGCCATAATTCCGCCCTCGCCCAGATCCTTTTCGGCACAGACCCCACACACCAACGTCCCTTCATCCAGGACCAGAGCAATGTCCCCATCAGCCCCCTCATCGACGCCGTGAGCATTACTCCGAACCCGGCGGTAACGACCCCGGGTGCTCAGGCGGACTTCGGCCAGGATCCCCAACATACCCATTCCCCCGAGGAGGCCCCCACGGCAGCCGAGACGCCTGCCGCCGGCGATGACGACGGGCCCCTGCGCTTCCCGCCCCGGGATGCCTCCGGTGAGCA
>JAHDND010000149.1 GCA_018435665.1 Candidatus Thiosymbion sp.
GAAGACGTGGACGCCGCCCGCGAGATCCTGCGGGACATGCTCGGCAAAGTTTTTATCCGCAAATGCGAAAACGCCCTGGTAGCCGAGATCACTGGGCTATACCAAGGCGTGTACGCTAGTACTGGTAGCGGGGGCAGGATTCACGCACTAGAGTACAAAACTTTGTACGTAGAATTATAACTTTACCTCTACCCCCCCTTCCCTAAGCGCTTAGGCCCCAGTCCAAGGATGGACGCTAATTTACCCCAGAACGTATCCCCATGCCAGCAGCCAGGTTGGACCACTACATTTCACAGCCTTGCCCAGGCATAGCCTAACTGCCACCCCGACTGCCTCCCCTACCCTACTCTCCCTCGTTCCACACCACCCTGGTCAGGCACCGAGGCAGCAGGCCCCAATGGCGAGCCCATGAGGCATAGCTAGGAAGTCGCCTGGCCTTGGCAGTGGCCGTCTTAAATCAGCCCAGGTCAACGCCTCCGCGCGACACCCCCACCGCACCCGCCCCGTAGACATCCCTCCGCCCTCCCTTCTTCTTCCCGCCACCGCAAACCAGCATCAGCGGCGCCACGTATCCCGTCGAGGTCAGCCACAGCGGACAAAATCCTTGCCTCGATGCTGTCCCTTCATCACCACAATCCCTGTGATACCGGGCATGAAAAGAACCCTCACCCCTTGCCGCCGACCGTCACGCATCACCCACTCGGCCGCGAGGACCTCATCACCAGCAGGATCGCGGAATAAGCCTCCTGAGGCAGCAGATACGACAGCTTGATCGCCCGCAAGGCCGCCCACTCCTCGGCCGTGATCGCCAGGGCATCACACAAGGCACCATTACGCGCCAGACCCTGAAGACCCACCGGGGCCAGCGGATCCTTGAGAACCTCATCCCGGCCGCCGCCCTCCTGCCACTCCTGCACCCGCTCGCCCGCCAGGTGCGACACACTGACCCCCAGGACCTTGGCCAGCCTGGTCAGGGTCTCGATCGAACCCTTGATGTGGCCGCACTCGATGTTCGACACCAGCCGCTGGCTCAGGCCGCTCCGCGCGCCCAGTTCCCCTTGCGTCAAGCGCGCCGCCTTACGGGCCTTGACCAACCGCTGACCGATACTGATGGATGATTCTGGCATCGTCTTACGCCTTTTAGCGCCTACTAAAGTCTAGTTTAGCACTCAGAACGCTATTTTTATGGCCAGCGCACCCTATACCGAAATACTATTTTTAAGGCTATGATAGCCTTATTAGGAGAGGCGCAAGGCCTCGCCGCCCACCGAGGACACACGCATGTCGTCAACCGTCAGCTTTGCCGACAACCTCCGGGCCGCCCGTGCCCGGCTCAAACTCAACCAGACGGACCTGGGGCGCCAGGTCGGCATCGGCCAAGGCGCCATCACCAAATGGGAGACCGGCAAATCCACCCCCACCGTCGACCAGCTCCTGGTCATCGCCCACGCCCTGGGCACCACCGCCGCCGACCTGCTGGCGGGCCTCACCCTCCCCCCCAAGGACCCCCCTGCCTCCGGCCGCGCCAAGGCCACAGCCCGGACCCTCGCCAGCAAACGCATCAGCCCCCAGCGCAACGACCCCGACGGCCCACCCCTGATCACCCGCCGCCCGCGCCGTCAGGCCCCCGTCGAGGCCGCCTGACATGTCCGTCCAAGCCACCGCCTGGGCCTGGTCCATCCGCGACCTGCCCCCCCACCTCAAGATCACCCTGCTGGCCATCGCCGATGCCTGCAACGCCGAGGGCTACGGCTACCCCGGCCAGGAGCGCCTCGCCCACCAGGTGCAATGCTCCGACCGCCAGATCCGCTCCAACGTCGCCGCCCTGGTCAAACGCGGCCTGATCGCGGTCATCCACCGCCCCGGCGACGGCTCCGGCCGCCGCTCCAACGCCTACCAACTGCACCTCGAACACCGCCAGGCAACCGGAAGTCCACTGCCGCTGGCAACCGGAAGTCCCGCCCCCGGGCAACCGGAAGTGGACGGGGGGGGCAACCGGAAGTCCGACGGGGGGCAACCGGAAGTCCAGACTTCCGCCGAACGTCAGAATAGAACGTCAGAAGGAACGTCAGAGGGATTGCGTGCGCCGCGCGCGCACCAGCCCCCGGCCGACACCCGCTCGACCCCCGGTTTCGACCGCTTCTGGCACGCCTGGCCCGCCGGCCACCGCAAGCGCGCCCGCAAGGCCGCCCTCGCCGCCTGGCGCGCCCACCACCTGGAGGCCCAGGCCGACATGATCATCGCCGACGTGCGCCACCGCGCCCACCACGACGAGCAGTGGTTGCGGGGCTTCGCCCCCATGCCCCAGACCTACCTGCGCGGCGCCCGCTGGGAAGACGAACTCGGCGCCCCCCACGAAGAACGCCGGCCCTCCCCCATCCTCAAGGGCATCCTCGCCCTGGAACGCTTCAAATGCCCGTCCCCGACCCCTGGTTCAGCCGCGTGATCGCCGAGGGCCTCCAGCGCCTGGCCGCCATGCACCTGGTCGGCACCCCCACCGACGCCGGCCTGGACCTCGCCTGCGCGGTGTGGATCGACACCCTCTGGTACCGCCGCGCCTGGCAGCCGGACCCCGACGCCGCCCGCCTGCGCCGCGCCTTCGCCGCCCTCTCCGGCAGCGCCCGCCGCTGGCCCGCCCCGGCGGAACTCCTCGACCACCTCCCGGCCAAGCCCCAGCCTCTGGCCCTGCCCCCGCCCGACCGCACCCCCGTCGGCCAGGCCCACCTCGCCGTCATGAAACGCCTCATCGCCCGGGCCCTCAAACCCCTGCCCGGCACCACCCCCCGGAGCAAACAGCCATGACCTTCACCTTCTCCGACCGCAGCTACCGCAGCCTGCTCGGCGTGCGCCCGGAACTCGTCGCCGTCGCCACCCTAGCGCTCGCGCGCAGCGAGATCGACTTCGTCGTCACCGAGGGCCTGCGCCCCCTCCAGCGCCAGATGGACCTGGTCAAGGAGGGCGCCAGCCGCACCCTCGACTCGCGCCACCTCACCGGCCACGCCATCGACGTCGCCGCCCTCGTCGACGGCCAGGTCACCTGGGACTGGCCGGCCTTCGAGCGCATCGCCC
>JAHDND010000118.1 GCA_018435665.1 Candidatus Thiosymbion sp.
ATCTTGCGCTTGGCGTCATACTCGGCTTGGGCAAAGGAGATCTGCTTGGACATGGGGCGACTCGCGGTCGGAGATAGCATGGGCAATATTTTATCACATACAATCCATGAGGTTGGAATAAATCAGTGTCTCCTTAAGGAACTGGAGTCTGACGGCGCACACGTCATGCGCCGCGCAATTGAACTGAACGGCGCCGCGAAACTGGCCATGGGCGGTGCCAATCCGGCAACAACCGTCATGCTGCTGACCGCGGCCGCCCTGCTGAAACTCCACACCGACACACAATCGCCCCCTGATGTGCTGGCGGCGGTGAGCGGGGTCATCAAGGACGTGGTTAAAGCCGATAACGACGATAACGACGAATCATTCCCCTTCTAAACGACCTCTGCAATTTGATCGACGCGGCGGCTAAGCAGGGCGAGGCCCTATGCCCCGATAACGCCGCGGGATGGTTCCTGCGGCGAATCGCAGAATTGGCCATGGCCGAGATCACCCGTTAAACAAAAAGGCCCCTGTGACGAGCAGGGGCCAAGGTGAATTCCCAATGAACAAACGAGATTTTATTTCCTCCCTCCCCCTTAGGTCAATCAAAGGTGACCAGGGTATCCAGCAACGAGCCCGAATGCTTGATAGCGGCATCGTGGCCGAATATGCCGAGGCCATGACAGCCGGCAGTCAATTCCCCCCGGTTATCGTCTATCACGATGGCTCTACCCATTGGCTGGCGGATGGTTATCACCGCCTGGAGGCGGCCGACGAGGCGGGGCTCACCGAGATCAAGGCCGAGGTGCGCAAGGGCGACAAGCGGGATGCCATCCTCTACGCAGTGGGCGCTAACCGGGATCATGGCCTGCGCCGCTCCCGGGCGGATGTGCGCCGGGCGATCACTACCCTGGTGCAGGATGCCGAGTGGGGCCAAATGGCCAACCGGGCGATTGCCGAAAAGGTTGGATGCTCTGACAAGACCGTCGCCAGCGTTAGGGATGAGCTGGTCAGGTGCGGAAATTCCGCAACTGAAGACACCGACCAAGGCGCGCCGCCCCCGACCACCCAGGTGGGGAATTTCCCCAACTGCGACGACGAGGCCCGCGGCATTCCCCCCAGCGTCAACAGCCTGGCCGAAGCGGTGGCAGGGCTAAACGCAGTCTTCAATCGCGACACCGCACCACCACCGCCACCCAAGGCACCACCGCCCCCAGCCAAGCGCACCGGCCGCGATGGCAAATCCTATCCGACCACCAAGGCCAGGCCCACCACCCAGGCCAAGCCCGCGCCCACACCGGCCCCCAAGCCCGCGCCGGCGGTCAACAAGGCCAGACTCGCCATGCAGGCCGCGCATGGTGTCGCGGCCGCCCTGACGGCCCTGGAGCCCCTGGAGGCGGACCTCCTCCCCGAGGATGCCGTTACCGTCTTGTGCAACCTGCGCACCGCCCTGACCCGGCTGGAGCTGTGGTTCGGTCGGGGCTACATGGAGGTTTTGCACAATGCGTAAGGACCATTACCTCCCACCGGCCAAGTGGACCCGGCAATTCCGTCAGGCCCTGCGCCTGTCCGATGTTCACCTCAAGGTCTATGCCTATCTGGAATCGGCGCCGGAATCTCACCCCACCGGCATCTACTTCATCACCCTCGCCGCCATCGCGGAGATGACCGGCGAGGAGCGCGAGACCGTCGCGGGGATCGTGGACGACCTTGAGCGCATCGGCCTGGTGATGTGGGATGCCGCCGCCAGCGTGGTATGGGTTCCCTGCGTCTGCGGGGAGCAGTATCGGTGGACGAATCGCCCCAGGCGCAAAACCGAGGAGGATTACCGGCTGATCGAAGCGCGGAAGCATCTGGACGACCTCCCGCCGTCGCGCCTGGTCAACCTGTTTCGGCAGGCTTGGCCCATCTTCACCCCGGGGGAAGCCCCTACCCAAGCCCCTACCCAAGCCCCTACCCAAGCCCCCTACCAAGGGGCAAATACTACTCCTTGTACTGCATCCCCCTCCCAATCCTCTAAATCCGCCCGACCGGCGCCGAAATTCCCGCCGCTCGACGAGGCCGGGGTCGACGTGGAGGGCAGATAGATGAACGACTACCTCTCCCGCCTGTTCCACGACTCCGGCGTGGTGGAACTGTGCCACATGGACCATGGCCGCATCTGGTCAACCTGGCACAACGACCCCGACAGCCTGATGCTTGCCGCCGCCAGCGCGGGCGATTCTGGCAACCTCTTCACCACCCTCAACCGCGTCGAACCGGCCCTCCTGGGCGACTACCTCAAAAGCCAGGCAGGTAGAACCGCCCGGACCCCGGACGCCTGCATCCACCGCTATACCCGCCTCTTCTTCGACCTCGACCCCACCCGGCCCAAGGGCCAATCCTCGACCGCGGACGAACTGGCGGCGGCGGAACTACGCGCCCGGGGCCTGGTGGCCAAGCTGGCGGCCCTGGGCTGGCCCATGCCGCTGATGGCCATGTCGGGGAATGGCTGGCATGTGCAGTTCCGCACCGCCCTCCCCAATACCCCCGAGACCAGCGAGCAACTGCGGGCGATCTATGCCGGGCTGGCGGCGGAATTCTCCGACGACGAGGTGCAGTTCGACCGTGCGGTTCAAAACCCCGCCCGCCTGTGTACCCTCTACGGATCGGTGAAGCGCAAGGGGATCAACCACCCCGAGCGCCCACACCGGCAGTCCGTGTGCCAGGTGCCCCGGGACTGGCGGCAGGTGCATCCGCGGCAGGTGGACGGCCTGGCCAACCTCTACGCCCGCCAGACCCGCCAGCATGGCCCAGGAGCCACCACACGCCCCGCCAAGGCCCTCGCGGCGGCAGGGCAGGGCGACTATGCCACCCTCAACGTGGTGGCGTGGTTCGCCGCCCATGGGGCCTATGTCGGCCCCCTCGCGGGCCATGTGCATGGGGTCAGGTGCCCCTGGTCGGATGAGCACTCGACACCCTCCCCCAAGAGTGGCAGCGATACCGTCATCTTCGCCAATGACGGTGATGGCTGGCCCGGCTTCCATTGCAAGCACTCGCACTGCGCCGGTCGCGACATTCGCGACGTGCTGACCCTCTGGACCGATGGGGATGCCTTCTGCGCCGCCGCGTTCGCGCCGATGAGGAGGGCTGGCTGATGTTCACCCTGCACCCCTTCCAAGAGCAGATCATCACCGACCTGAGCCAGGGCTATCTGCAAGGCCACCGGCGGCAGGTATGCGCCCTGGCCACCGGCGGCGGAAAGACCGTCGTCGCCGCTCACCTAGGCCACCGCGCCGCCAGCAAGGGGCGCAAGATGCTCTTCATCGTTGACCGTATCGAGCTGTGCGGTCAAGCCGCCGAGACCTTCAACGACATGGGCCTTTCGGTGGGCATCCTGCGGGGTGATGCGACAAGCTACACCCAGGCGGATGAAATCATCGTTGCGTCAATCCAGACCATCCGCTCAAGGTCCGCGCCCGATTGGATGGACTTCGCCATCATCGACGAGTGCCACATCCTGCACAGCGAGCACATCCGGCTGATGGAGGCATGGAGCGACAAGGCGTTCATCGGCCTGTCCGCCACCCCGCTACGCAAGGGGCTGGGCAAGCACTTCACCAACCTCGTGCGCGGCCCCAGCATCCGCGAACTGACCGAGCAGGGATTCCTGGTCAAGGTCCGGGCCTACGCCCCCCAGGCCGATGCCATCCTGAGCGCCCTGGACGGCGTGAGTTGCGGCACCACGACGGCCGGGTACGACTACAAGGATGCCGAGCTGGGCGCCGCCATGAACCGCAAGGAGCTGGTGGGCGACATTGTTCGAACCTGGCAAGAAAAGGGCGAAGACCGACCCACCCTGTGCTTTGCGGTGAACATCGCCCACAGCAAGAGCATCCGTGATGACTTCATCGCGGCCGGCGTGAATGCCGCTCACCTTGACGCCTACACCGACGCCACCGAGCGCAGGGAGATCATCGACGGTTTCAAGGCCGGGGCGATCAAGCTCCTGACCAGCGTCAACGTGCTGGGCATCGGCTTCAATGTGCCCGACGCCTCCTGCCTGATCCTGGCCCGCCCCACCCTGAGTGAGGCCCTGCACATCCAGCAATGCGGCCGGGGCATCCGCACCGCCCCGGGCAAGGAGGACTGCATCCTCCTCGACCATTCGGGCAACTGTCTGAAGCATGGCCTGCCCCATCACTTCATCGTGCCCGACCTCGACCAGGGCGACAAGCCGGACCCGGCGAAGAAGAAGCGCAAGGAGAAAAGCCCCTTCGTCGCCTGCAAGGAATGCGGGGCGGTGATGGACCCCGACGAGGTGACGTGCCCGCAGTGTGGGCTGGACCGGCCGGTCAGTGGCACAAGGATCGCCTATCGTGAAGGTAAGCTCGTGGAGTTTGGCAGCGCCGGAGCTGGCGGTCAGGATGCCGGCGAAGACCCGGCGACGTTCTACCGCATGGCCATGGGCTACGTCCTGGCCCATGGCAAGAACCCCGGCCGGGCCTATCACCTCACCCAGGCCCGACACCCCGGCGCCCGCGTTCCCTGGTCATGGCGGAACCTCCCGCCGCTCGACCCGACCCCCGAGGTGGCGCGATGGATCAAGAATCGCAACCTGCATGACCTCATCCGCTGGCAGAACCGGCGTGGTGCGGCTTAGGATCAATGGGGCCAGGGAAGGCCAGCCACCGGCGCCGGCATTTCCCACCGATTTTTCAGGGTCAAAACCGGCCCGAATCGACATTACATAACGTCCAATTATGCGCACTCGACCCTTTTTTTGCCCCTGCCCATGGCGGGGGTTTTCCGTCTGCTGTATGATGTAACAAGTTTCATAACCGAGGTTGAAGACGTGGCGACACTCCGCACCGACGACGACGTGATGCACCCCGCCGAAGGGGTTTTGAGCGAGATCGGAGACATCATCTCTCGGGAGCTGAGCGCGGCAGGGGTCAGCGAGTCCGCGGCCCTGGCCAATCGTTGCGCCCGCCGCCTCGCTACCTCCTTCGGGGGCCAAATCCTCTACCTGCCCAAAGGCGCGGCA
>JAHDND010000115.1 GCA_018435665.1 Candidatus Thiosymbion sp.
GCCTCTGTTACGTTTGGTGTGGGTAGCAGCTTTATCCACCACCCACAAGGCCTCATCTAAGGACCCAGAATAAATTGGTGGTGGGGCCTGTGGAGTTGTGGGCGAGAGGCGCGCGAGTGTGGGCAAGGTGGGGGCAACCCGCCCAAGCGGGTTGTCCCCGGCTTGTCCACACGTCCCGCAGGGCGCGGGCCGGTCCGGAGGACTCGTCCACAACTCCACAGGCCTTGGGTGTGAGGGTCGGACATGACGCCAACGTCTTCTTCCCTGTTCACTTTGGCCCTGGGTCTGCATGACCCCTGGGCGGTCAGCGACGTCGCCTTTGATGCGGATGCTGGCCAACTCGACCTGCAGGTGTCTTTTCAACCTGGCGCCCGCTTCACGTGTCCCTCGTGTGGTGCCGAGCACCAACCGGTTCATGACACCCTGGCGCGGGAATGGCGTCACCTCAACTTCTTTCAGTATCAGGCCTATCTCCAGGCTAAAGTGCCCCGCGTGCGCTGTGGGGCGTGCGGCAAGACCACCCAGGTACCGGTGCCGTGGGCACGGGAGGGCAGCGGTTTCAGCCTGCTCATGGAGGCCTTGGTGGTGACCTTGATCAAAGCCATGCCGGTGCGTCAGGTGGCGCACTTGCTGGCCGTCAGTGATCAGCGCCTCTGGCGCATTCTGGATTACTACGTGGACAGTGCCCGTGCCCAAGAAGACTTTTCCGGGGTGACGACGCTCGGTCTGGACGAGACTGCCGCGCGGCGCGGTCATCACTACATCAGCTTGTTCCATGATCTCGATGCGGGCCGGCTGTTGTTTGCCTGCGAGGGGCGCAACGCGGAGGTGGTCGCTCAGTTCGCCGATGACCTGGAGGCCCATGGCGGCTGTGCCGAGAACCTCACCGCCGCCTGCATCGACATGTCCACCAGTTACCGCGCGGGCCTGGCGGAACATCTGCCCTGGGTCGACGTTACCTTCGATGAGTTCCATGTCATCCAGTTGGTGAACCGGGCGGTCGATGAGGTCCGGCGCCAGGAGACCAAGACCCACCCCCAACTCAAGCGCAGCCGCTACCTGTGGCTCAAGGACCACCAGAACTGGACGACGCGGCAGATCCGCCAGTACGTCGATCTGAAGCGCCTCAACCTGAAGACCCACCGCGCCTTCCGTCTCAAGGAGGCGCTGCGCGACATCTTTCATCACGCCCCGGACCGGGAGACGGCCGACCCCCTGCTCAACCAGTGGTATTCCTGGGCACGACGCTGCCGTATCGAACCGATCAAACAGGTCGCCATGAGCCTGAAGAACCACTGGGAGGGGATCCTGAATGCCTTCGATTCCAAACTCACGAACGGCCGTGTCGAAGGCATCAATGCCATCATCCAGGCGGCCAAGGCCAAAGCGCGCGGCTATGGCACCACCCGCCACCTCATCACCATCAGCTATCTGGTCGCGGGTCAGCTCACCCATCTGCCGGTCTCACCCTTCAAGCTCAAAGGGACCTCGGCGGTCGCCACTGGCGTCCAGGGAGTCTGACCCCTTGCCCACACTAAACGTAAGAGAGCC
>JAHDND010000112.1 GCA_018435665.1 Candidatus Thiosymbion sp.
CCCAGCAGCAGACTCAGGGCACTGCCCGCCAGGGCGCCCCCCCCCGCGCCAGCCAGGAAGCTGCCCAGTTGGGATTTGCCTTCCTGATCCTTGAAGACCCCCGCCAGGTTGCCCAGCACGCCGCCACCGCCGGACTTCTGATTGAGCAGCCCGCCCAGGGAGTCCATCAAGCCCCCCTGGCCCTGCTCTCCGGATCGCTGGGGGTTGAGCATGTCCTGGCCGGACCTGAGAAGCTGATCGAGCAAACCTTTACCACTCATAATGCCTCCGGGAATTCGTTTCGTTGGGACCCATGATGGGCGCCTCTTCACCCATCTTAAGGGAGAAATGCGCCAAGCTTCAGCCTGACAGACAAACCTTAAGGCGCGATTACTGCATCTGGCCCGAAGGTCCCATTCAGCTCGGCGCCCTTTGGGTGATGATCGCGGCTTGGTGCCGTCCCTGGAGCAAGGCAGGGCTGCCGTCCGCTTGCGCGCGCTCAAGGCCAGGGAAGCCTTGCCGACGATATACTCGATCACCCCTACCGTCGGGGTGGCTGGAGAGGTTGCCATGATCACGAGAATTCAGGTGGTGGTGTGTCTTGCTGGCCTGCTAGCGCTTGCTGGATGCGATGAACAGGCTACCTCAAGGGCCGTTCCCTCGCCGCCACCCTTCGTCAAGACGGTCGCCGTGACCGGGGGGGCGGCGCAGACCCTGGGGCTGTCGGGAACGGTTCGCGCCCGGGTCGAGTCACCCCTGGCCTTTCAGGTCGGGGGGCGGATCAGTCGGCGGGCGGTGGACGCGGGCCAGGCGGTGAGCGCCGGGCAGGTCCTGTTCGAGCTGGACCGGCGCGACATGGAACAGTCCCTGGCCGCCACCGAGGCCGACCTGGCGGGTGCCGAGGCCGGGCTGGCGACGGCGGAGGCAGAACGGGCCCGCTACCGCCAGATGCGGGAACAGGGCTTCACCAGCGCCCAGGAGGTGGAGCGGGCCGAACTCTCCTGGCGTGAGGCCCAGACCCGTCGCGATGCGGCCATCGCCCGGGTGGCCCAGGCGCGCAATGCCCTGGACTACGGGCGGCTCCAGGCGCCGGCCGCCGGGGTGCTGATCGACGTGACCGGTGAGCCCGGCCAGGTGCTCGCCGCGGGTCAGGCGGTGGCGACCCTCGCCCAGGCCGGGGAACGCGAGGTCGAGGTCTATTTTCCCGATGGCGTGACCCCGCCGGCCAGTGGGGAGGCCGTGCTGGCCGATGGCGCTATCCTGCCCCTGCGGCTGCGCGAGACGGCCGGGGCCGTCGATCCCCAGGGCCGGACGCGCCGCGCCCGTTATACGGTCCTGGAAAGGCAGGATGAGCTGGTGCTGGGCGCCGTCCTGCGCGCCCGATTTGCCGATCAGAAGGCGACTGACGGGGGAGGGACTGTCAAGGGTGTGGCTGGCGAGGGTGCGGCCGGGGCCGATTTCGCGGTCCCCATCGGGGCCATCGACGAGCACGGTCAGGGTCCCCGTGTCTGGCGTTATCAGGACGGGACGGTGATATCGGTCCCGGTCACGGTCCTGGCGCTGGACAGCGAGTCCGCCCGGATCCGGGGGCCCCTGGTCGCCGGTGAGCGTATCGTGGCCCTGGGCACCCACCTGCTGCATGAGGGTATGCAGGTCCGGGAGCTGGGGCGATGAGTTTTCCCAACCTGTCCGCGCTCGCCGTGCGCGAGCGCGCGGTGACCCTGTTCTTTCTCCTCCTGGCGGTGCTCTTCGGCATCCATGCCTTTCTGGCCCTGGGGCGAGCGGAAGACCCGGCCTTCACGGTGCGGGTCATGCTCGTCAGCGCGGCCTGGCCCGGGGCGACACCCGAGGAGATGCAGACCCAGGTGGTGGACCGGCTGGAGAAGCGCATCCAGGAGGTCGAGAACCTCTACCGGGTCGAGACCACGATTCGTCCCGGCCAGGCCAGCCTGCAAGTCGAGTTTCTGGACTCGACCCCGCAGGCACGGATCAGCGACCTCTTCTACCAGGTGCGTAAGCGCATGCTGGATGAGTCGCGCTTCCTGCCGGCGGGTGTCATCGGGCCGATCGTCAACGACGACTTCTCGGATGTCTATTTCAGCCTGATCGCGTTCACGGCCCCCGGGCTGCCGCTGCGGGAGCTGACCCGGGAGGCCGAGCTGCTCCGGGACCGCTTGCAGCGGGTGCCGGGGGTGCGCAAGGCGATGGTGCTGGGCGAGCGCACCGAGCGGGTCTACGTCGAGTTCGATGCCGCCCGGTTGATCAATCTGGGGGTCGCGCCGGAGACGATCTACGCCGCCATCGAGGCCAACAACCTCCTGCAGCCGGCCGGGCGCATGGAGACGGCCGGACCGCGCCTCTATCTGCGGCTGGATGCGGACCTGTCGGACCCGGCACGCCTGGCCGCCGTGCCGGTACGGATCGGCAACCGGGTGCTCAGGCTCGGTGACCTGGCGACCATCCGACGCGGCTATGAGGACCCGCCCAGCTATCTGGTGCGCTCACGGGGCGAGGATGCGCTGCTGCTGGGGGTTGTGATGAACCCCGGGGGGAACGGCCTGGAACTCGGGAAAAGGCTCGCTGCCTTCCTCGACACCGAACGCCAGGGGCTGCCCCTGGGCATGTCGCTCACGGTCCTGACCAATCAGGAGGAGGCCATCGCCCGGGCGGTCGATCTGTTTCAGGTCAAGTTCCTGATCGCCGTGGCCGTGGTGGTTGCGGTGAGCGTCCTGGCCATCGGCCTGCGCGCCGGGCTGGTGGTCGGTATCGCGGTACCGGTCACCCTGGGGCTGACCTTTCTGGTCATGACGCTGATGGGCATCAATCTGGACCGCATCACTCTGGGCGCCCTGATCATCGCCCTGGGCCTGCTGGTGGATGACGCCATCATCGCGGTCGAGATGATGCTGGTGAAGATGGAACAGGGGTGGCAGCGCGTGACCGCGGCCGGTCATGCCTGGACGGTCACCGCTGCGCCGATGCTGTTTGGCACCCTGGTGACCGTCGCCGGTTTTCTGCCCATCGGCTTCGCCCAGTCGGGCGTTGGCGAATACGCAGGCAACATCTTCTGGGTGCTGGCGATCGCCCTTCTGCTGTCCTGGCTGGTGGCGGTGGTGTTCGTCCCCTACCTGGGGGTCAAGCTGCTGCCGGCCATCGCCCGGGCGGATGCGCATAGCCCGGAGGCCATCTACCAGACCCCCTTCTATCGCCGGCTGCGCGGACTCATCACCTGGTGCGTGACCTGGCGCAAGACGGTGGTCGGTGCCACGATCCTCCTGCTGGTCCTTGCGGTCGCGGGCATGGCGCTGCTGGTGCAGAAACAGTTCTTCCCGCGCTCCGACCGGCCGGAGGTGGTGGTCAGCGTCTATCTGCCCCAGGGCAGCAGCATCGCCGCCACCGAGCGGACGGTGAAGAAGCTCGAGGCCATCCTGGCCCCGCTACCCGAGGTCAGGAGCCTGTCGGCCTACATCGGGGCGGGAGCGCCGCGCTTCTTCATCTCCGCCAACCCGGAGGCGCCCAACCCGGCCTTCGCCAAGCTCATCGCCGTGACCGCGGATGCCCAGGCCCGTGACCGGGTCATGGCGACCCTGCGCGGGCACATCGAACAGGGCGAGTTTCCCGAGGCACGGGTGCGGGTGTACGGCTTGCTCTATGGTCCGCCGGTGATCTGGCCAGTGGGTTTTCGGGTCATCGGTCCGGACCCGCTGGTGTTGCGTGACATCGCCCACCAGGTCCGGTCGGTGATGGCCGCCAATCCCCAGGTGGTGGATCCCCACCTGGAGTGGGACGAGCGTGCCCCGATCCTGTTCCTGGCGATGGAGGTGGAGCGACTGCACCTGCTCGGCCTCACCCCCCGGGACGTGGCCGAGCAATTGCAGTCGCAACTCGAGGGGCGGGCCATCACCCAACTGCGCCAGGACATCCGCACCGTCGAGGTGATCGCCCGTGGCGCCAGCGGTGGCCGTCGGCTGGCGGCCGACAGCCTGGACGAACTGGAAATCCTGACCCGCGACGGGACCAAGGTGCCGGTCAGTCAGCTAG
>JAHDND010000262.1 GCA_018435665.1 Candidatus Thiosymbion sp.
ACAGGATGCTGTGATCCAGATAGCGGTCCAGATAAATCGGGTGCGCCTGACCTTCGAGCCGCAGATGGAGGCGCTGGTCATGGCGGGACAGAAAAGGCTCACGCCGGCCGGTTGGCTCGCCTTTCTTGTTCAGCGCCGCCAAGTATTCGTCCGCCACGCGCAGGACGCCTGATCTCGGCAGCATCTCGATCTCGATGCGGTAGCGAAGATCAAGTTCACGCACCGGCCCGGGTGCGGCCTCAGCATCGGCACCGGCAGTCTGGTCCTCGGCCGGCCGGCGTTGCTCCCGGATTTGTTTATTGACCGCCTTGACGACGGCATCGGAGAGGGTGAAATCCGCCTCGATGGCGAAGGACAGGCGGTCCTGCTCCAACAGACCTTTCAACCCGCCCGCTGGGAAGGAAAACGACTCCAGCGGCTTACCACGATAAGGCGGCTCGAAAGCTTCCCTGAGGGTACGGCTAGTGACGATCTTGGAGAGGAGTTGCAAGGCATCAAGGAAGTTGCTCTTTCCCGTCGCATTGGGTCCGAAGAGGACGGACAGCGGCCGCAACCGGACCTCGACCTCCCGCAGGGATTTGTAGCCTGTGATGCGGATCCGGTTGAGCATGTTATGTGTCTCAATAAGTGAGTGACGATTCAACAATCCTGCCGCGAGCCCCTTGGCTAGGCGCCAATCACCACATCGCTCTCAAACAAGGCGTCCAACTGTGGCCCGGTGGTCACCTCCAGCAGCTTTTTCTGCACTGCCTGCTTGTTGATCTCCAGGCGGAAATAGGTCTCGCCCCCCGCGGGAGAGGGCAACTTGCGGATCAACTGGATGCGGTCAAAGAGGTGTCCATGCTGTTCAGCGAAGCGGGCCAGGCCCACCGCCTTGCCGACGTTATCGCCCAGGCTGGGGTCGTGGGGCTCCAGGATGTCAACCCGGTAGCCCGCTTCACCCGCCACCTGGCGCACAAGGACCAGATCGGGGAACAGGGGCCGCACCTCCCCGCCGTGCTGATAGGGGACTTCCAGAGACCAGGGCTTGCGATCCTGATTTCGCAGCCAGCCAACGACCTGGGGATTGGCCAGCTCTGCTTGGAGCACCTCGACCTCCCAGGTCCCCAGATCGGCGCGGAACTGGCCGTCTTCTTCCAGATAGAGATGCTTCGGGTAGAGGGGGGCACCCTTGGCACGCCGGAAGCTGATGGTATCCGGCAGCGCCCAGGGGATGGCCACCGGCTTGGCGGTCGCCAAGCGTAGCCGCTCGTACTTCTGCCGCCGCCCCTCGGGCAGGGCGCCAATCTTGGGCTTGAACTGGTCATAGCACGCATCGAAGGCCTGCTCCGCCCGGGACTCCAGGCGCAACATCGCCGCCGGATCAGCGGCGAGGGCAATGACTTCGACCTTGACCTCCAGGGCATCCCGCTCGGCATGGGTGCGCCAGTAGAGATCGTGCAGGCCATTGCCCAGCACCCGACCAGCGGCCTCGAAGCGCCGCTCGATGTCCACCGCGGTGGCCTCGATCTCATACTCTCGGCCGGGGTTGGCCAGGTTCGTCCCCTGTTCCACCTCTAGGGTAGCCAGGCCCACCCGCGTGATCCCCATCTCCGCCTGGCCAAAGGCACCCGAGGCCTTCAAGCTGGACAACTCGGCCTCCATCCAGGCGACGATGGCCGCCTTGGCTTCATCCCAGACTGGCCCATGGATCTGGTCGATGTTGAGCCCCCGCGCCAGAGCGAAATACCGTCGCAGCGGGCTCTGGGCGCGGGCGGCATTGACGCGATAGGTGAACCGCTGAGCGAGGGCGGCGAAGACCGGCTCCAGCCCGGGCCGCCGGCCGAGGATGACCAGTTCCCGCGCGGAGCCGGTCTCGGCGGGCGGCACATCCTCGACATTGTGCAGGTCGGCGATCACCGCCTTGACCCCCGCGGCATCGAAATAGGGAACGAAGAGGTGGACATCGTTGAGAGCCGCATCCCGGCCGATACGCCGGGCCAGGGGGGTGCGCACCATCCGCCCCAACAACTGGGCGATATAGGTGTGATCCTGGGCGGCGCGGAAGGACATCATCACCTCGGCGCGCGGACAGTCCCAGCCAGTGGAGAGGCTGGTCTTGAACAGCACCACGCCGATGCTCTTGTCCTCCTCGATCCGGGAGGCATCCACCCGCCGCACCCGCCGGCCGCCCACGTCCAGGTCACCGCACTCGTGCAGGGCATGGGCGACCTCACCCTCCCGCAAGGGCCGGCCGATAGCGTCCTCGATGGTGTCCAGGGCATCATCCAGATTGGTCTGGGTAACGGTGGCGGCGGTCGCGTTCGCCACCTGGACCACCAGGATAGGCCACACCACCCGTTCACCCTCCGCCCGGCAGTAGGCATCCCAGGCCGAGCGCATGCCCGCCCAGCGCCTCGCCGCCTCGGCCAGCAGGGCCATCTCCGCCGTGGTCGGCGCGTCCGGGTGATGGATCAGGATCCGGTCCTTGAGCAGGCCGGACTCCCGCACCTCGTCCGCCCGCACCTCCGCCTTATGGATCGTGGTGTCCTTGGCCTTTTCCAGCAAGTCCATGAAGCGCTTGGGGGTCGCGGAGACGCCGATCACCAGAGGCATGGGGATGAGACCAGATTCCTGGTGGCCGAGCAGAAAGCGCTGCATCAGGGTACGCGCCTCCTTGGCCTGCTTGGGGCTGGTCATGCCGCGGTGGGCCTCGTCGATCACCACATAGAAACGATCCGGGCTCTCCCGGGCGGTATTCGAGAGGGTGGTCCAGATGGGCCAGGTGCGGCCGTCCCCCTGGCGGGTCAGCAGCTTATCCTGTCCCAGCTTCTGGGTATTGATGAAGTAGATGTAGCCGCCTTCCAGACGTTCGGCATCGAAGCCGGCATCGATGGTCACCAGGCGCCCGGTGCGGATACGGTCGGACTTGCCCTCGATCTTCAGCCGGGTCTGTTCGTTCAGTTCCGGCATGTCGGACACCCATAGGATGACCGCGTCCGGCTGGGCCGGAAAGTCGGCCTCACCGAACAAAATATCCTCGAACAGGGCCCCCATAATGATCGTCTTCCCGCTCCCCGTCGGCGCGGAAAAGACGATGGCCTGGGGCGTGGCGTTAGGGCTGGCGGCATAGGAACGGGCCACGAGGACCCGGTTGCGCAGGGTGGCGAGTACCTGCTCCTGGAAATCGAACAACTTGAGCTTCATGGCCGCCCCCCGACGTCGGTCCCACCCGACCGGCCCGTGGCGGCCGACTCGCGATTGATCAAAAAGTTCTCCAGGTAATCCCGGTACAACTGGACGGTCTCCAGGCCCGGATTCTGCTTGCCCAAGGCCTCCAGCACCTCCACCGTCAGGTCCTTGAAGGACTCCTGGGAGTCGGTCACGAAGTAGATCAACCGCAGGTCAGTCCGGCCCGCCAGGGCGGTGATCAACTCCGGCAGGCGGCCCTCGTCCAGCAGCACGGCAAAGGGATTGTCCGCCGGGACGAACAGCGGCGGTTCTGGATAGTCAACAGTCAACTCGGGACGGGTACCCCTGGCTCCGGCCTTGAGCCAGAGCAGGGGCAGGATCTCGCCAAAGGCGCGACCCAAGGCCACCCGCTCCTTGTCCAGGAAATCGAGCCGGAAATAGGCCAGATTGGCCGGAAAGCCGGCGGCGAGGGGCCGTTTCTCTTCCTCGGTGATCAGGAGGGGACCAAGTATGTCCACGGCCTGGGCCTTGAGTGCCTCGAAGCGCTTCTTGACCGGCGTCAGGATATAGAGGTCGGTGATCTGCTCCTGGCCTTCAAGGGCCTCCAGCCAGTCCGCGGCCGCGGCTTCATCGAAGAGCAGGGTGACGGTATGGGCAGCGGAGACGATAAAGGGACAGGGGTCCGTCACCAGGGTCTGGGGCAAGCCCGGAATCAGGGCCACCAGTTGCTTCTTCTTCGCCGGGGTGTCGAGGCTAGCCGGGTCGAGAAAGCCAATCTGAACAAAGCGCCGGGGGCGCTCGCGTTCTACCGTCTTGCCGGTTAGATACTCCCCAGGGAGCGGGGTGCCGTCATCGCGCCGGCCGAGAATGGTGAACTTGGAGCGCGGCCAGGTCACGGCGCGGCAGATGCCTTGATTCTCCCACCTGTCATCGCCAGGCTGCACCCCTTTTAAATGCAAGTTCTCGGCGTCCTCGCCAGCCAATTCGTTATTGGTGACTAAAATACATCGCCGTTTTCCATCATCCTCCTCGTTGATTAAATTAATAGCGTTTAAGGTAGTTCCACTACCCGCGAAAAAATCCAAAATCAGAGCGTTTGGGCGGTCACGGACAACAGCAGCTATTGCGTCTCTTGTTGCGTAAATTGATTTTGGAAACGGAAACTTGCCACCCTCAGGAAGAATTGATCGCAGCACGGTTGAACCATAAATACCTGAATCATGAACGCCCCGATGCCAAACAGTTTTAATATTACGCAGTCGCGCGGTTATATTTGCATATTGAATGACCACCGAGCCTGAAACTGGATCCCTATCAACAATTCGTATCTCGCCTGATTCAATTCGCTTCCGCGTGCCACGATTTAAATAGAGAACGGTCCAGGTATTGCGTTTTTCATCAAAACCACCCAGCCTCGTAAAGCCTGACTTTACAAGCTCTCGGAATGTCGCTGGACCGACCTGCCAATTTCCGAAGGAGCCATCACCACGTATGGGCCAGGCCACCTTGCCATCCGCTAATGAGCTTAAATCTGGAGATTGATCAAAAGGTAACGGCTCGCCGATATCGACTATCCTCTTTCTTACGGGATCAATGTGTATTGGATAAAACAACATTGGACGATCTGAACGGCGTGAATTACTCCCGCCTCTCAGTAACCGCTCCCAGCGAGGGTCCTGTAAACGCCCTTCAAGTAACCTGTCAGGGGACAATAGGTCATCATGATGCGTTCGCAAGTAAGCGCCTGGCATGAAAACAAAATAAGCATATTCTTCGGTTCTAGCCAAGCGGCCCTGCGAAACCCCTTTTTGGTTAATGACAATTGTTGCCATTTGACAAGCACAGGATGGAAAAATAGCCTCCAGGAGCATCCCCAAATGATGCACCTCATGCTCATCGATGGTAACAATCAAGACCCCGGTATCGGGCTTTAAGAGCAGCCTCGCCAACCGTAACCGCCGCTCCATGAAGGCGAGCCATTTGGAATGCCGCCAGGCGTCATTGCCGTCGACATAGTCGTTGTTGTATTTCCAATCCCGGGCGCCCGTGTTGTAGGGCGGATCGATATAGATGCAGTCCACCTGCCCCGCGTAGAGATAGTGCAGGGCCTGAAGGGCATGGAAGTTGTCCGCCTCGATCAGCACATGCCAGGGGGTATCCGCGGGTCCGTTCTGGACGCTGGCCATCGGCACTAGGGAGGGGAAGATCGGCTCGCCAAACTGGCGCACCACCAGGAGTTCGTCGAGGGGAAACTCCCAGAGGTCTCCCGCCGCCGAGGCGCCTTCCGGCCGGACGCAAACGGCGATCTCCTCCCTCAGCCGGCGCACGCGATAGAGGTCCGTGAGAGTCCCAGCCCGTCGCGCCACCAGGTCGCCCTGGCGGGGCCGCGCCCCAGGGAGGGGCAGCAGTTCTGGTAGGTGGGGATCGAAGACCAGGCCGAACTTTTTCTCTTTGGTCGCCGCCGCCCATTCCTGCCGCAGGCGCTCACGCAACCGGGGGTCCTCGATCTGGGCGATCAGGTCGGTCATTGCAGACACAGTTGCCGTCCTTTAATCATTTTCAGGGTAGCTTGGAATGGACGTCTCGCAATGGACGCTTTTCTTCATGCTTGCACCACATTATCCAGACACTCAAACCGCCTGTTTACACCAGCAGCGCCCTTGCCCGCGCCAGTACCGTCGCGATGGTTTCGGGACTGACCCGGCCTTTGAGTTTTGCCTGTCGGACCCGCCAATCGAGGCTCTTGACCTGATCCGCCAGGATCGCGCCGGCGATACCCGCGTCACCGGTCACGGGGACCTCGAAGGGATAGCCCTTGACTTGACTGGTGATGGGACAGCACAACATCAGCCCCGTCTTGAGGTTGTAACTGGCCGGAGACAGGACCAGGGCCGGGCGATGACCGGCTTGTTCGTGGCCAGCCTGGGGATTGAAGTTCAGCCAGACCACCTCGCCACGCTCCGGTACATAGACCATCACCATGCCTCGCGCC
>JAHDND010000184.1 GCA_018435665.1 Candidatus Thiosymbion sp.
AGCTCGACCATGCCCAAGTTGATCGACTGCGGCGGCCGGATCGGGGTGATGGGCTCGTCCTTGATGGCGCCGGCGGTGGCACTCAGACTGATGGCGGCAGCGAGGGTAGAGAGCGTGAACGTCGTTAGCGCTTTCATTAAGTGGTCTCCAAACGGCAGGGGATAGGGCCGGCGGCGCCGGCCTGAACGGTTCGGGAGCTTGGATCTCCCGGACGAACTTCGCATTGGCCCCGGTAACAGCACCCTTCGGGGAGGAATTAGGTTGGCTGTTCACGGGCCGCGGGGCGGGCGCCAAGTGCAGTTTATGATACAACTGATTGAAATAACATCATTAGCGGGAACGGGCCTTTATTTGACATTTGTCAATAAAAGCCCCGATTTTCGTGCCAGATACCCCCAGCCGCTCCCTGGGATCTGGACTTGCGGGGGCATGGGTGATCCTCCCTGGCCGTCGTGATGACGGCCCCCGGCGGATAACGAGGCGCCCACCCGAGGCCGGCGTTCAGTTCGCCGGTATTGCCTGGCGCTGATGGCGGTTGGCGAGGTGGTTCAGGGCGGCCCGATCGCTCAGGAAGGGTTCCTGGCCGGACAGCTCCCGCTGACAGACGAGCAGGATTTCGTGCATCCAGGCGGGGAGGGCGGGGTGCAGGCGGTAAAAGACGCGCTGGGCCTCGCGATGATCGACGACCAGACCTTCGGTGCGTAGCGCCGCCAGATGCCAGGAAACCTTGGACTGGACCAGGCCGAGGGCCTGGGTCATGTCCCCGGCGCTGACCTCCTCCTCGCCCAGCAGGAGCAGGAGGCAGCGTAAGCGGCTGTTATCCATCAGGGAATAAAAAAAGCGATTGATCTCGGTCATGGCAGGGCGAGTATGCCCGCCGACCCTTAAGGATTGCTTAAGCCTGGGTTGTTAGGCTCGATCCGTAGTCAGCCCATCCCCTGGGCGCATGCCTGATCGAGACCCACCATGTTCCTATCGCGCTTCTTGTTGGCCCTCGGGTTATGGCCACTCTCCCTGATCGCGCTGGCGGCGGGGGAGTCTTTGCACCTGCAACCGGCGCAGATCCGCGCCCTGGGCATCGAGACCCAGGTGGTGGGGGAGAATCTGGCGATCCGGCCCCGCCGCCTGCCCGCCCGGGTGGTGATCCCCACCGATCAGATCCGCCTGGTCTCGGCCCCAGTACCCGGCCTGATCGAGCGACTGACGGTGGCTACCGGGGCCTGGGTTAAGAAAGGGGAGGTCGTCGCCAATCTCTCCAGCCCCGAGGCCCTGACCCTGCAACGGGACGCCATGGAGGCGCAAACCCAGTCCCTGCTCTTGCACCAGAACCTCAAGCGCGACATCCAGTTGTTCGCCGAGGGGCTGATCCCGGAGTCCCGCCTCCAGGCGACCCGCGCCGCCGCCGGCCAGGCCGAGGCCCATGCCAGCGAGGCCCAGCAGCACCTGACCATGGCGGGCATGGTTGGCCGCGGGGGCGGACCCCTGGCCCTGGCTTCGCCCATCGATGGGGTGGTCCTGGAAAAGGAAGTTGCCCTGGGGCAGCGGGTCGAGGCCGCCGCGGTCATCTACCGCATCGCCCAGCTCAAGCCCCTCTGGCTGGAGATCCAGGCCCCCACCGAGGTCGTAATTGGCTTGACGGAGGGCACCCCGGTGGGACTCGCCGATGCCGACATCGCGGGGCGGGTCATCGCCATCGGCCCCAACATCGACCCCACCAGTCAGACCCGATTGGTGCGCGCCCTGATCGAGACGGGCAGCGAACACCTGACCCCGGGCCAGTCGGTAGAGGTGGAGATCAGCCCCGCCGCGGCCAAGCACCAGGGCCTGCCCGCCGCCGCCGTGATCCGCCAGGGGGGCCAGACCTATGCCTTCGTCCAACTCGTCGATGATGATCAGGGCGCGCGCTTCGAGCCTCGGCCGGTGCGCGTCATCGGCCAGAGCGGCGAGGGCGTCCTGGTCGAGGGTCTCCAGCCTGGCGAACGGGTGGTGCTCAAGGGCGTCTCCGCCCTCAAGGCCATGATGACCGGCGCCGGGGGCGAATGATGCTGGAACGTCTGATCCGTTTCTCCCTGACCCAGCGCCTGCTGCTGCTGGTCCTGACCGTCCTGCTGATCGCGGCCGGGGTCCAGGCCTTCCTGGGTCTGCCCATCGACGCCTTCCCCGATGTCTCCACCACCCAGGTCAAGATCATCCTCAAGGCGCCGGGGATGACGCCGGAAGAGGTGGAGACTCGCCTCGCCACCCCGGTGGAGCAGGAGATGCTCGGCATCCCCAACCAGCGCCTGCTGCGCTCCACCTCCAAGTACGCCCTGACCGATATCACCATCGACTTCGAGGACGGCACCGACATCTACTGGGCGCGCCAGCAGGTGGGGGAGCGCCTGGCCGCGGCCATGGGCAACCTGCCCCCCGGCGTCAGCGGCGGCATGGCACCCATCACCACTCCCCTGGGGGAGATGTTCATGTTCACCATCGAGGGGGACCTGCCCGCCGCCGAGAAGCGCGCCCTGCTCGACTGGGTGATCCGCCCGCAACTGCGCACCATCCCCGGGGTGGCGGACGTCAACAGCCTGGGGGGCGAGGTGCGGACCTTCGAGGTGGTGCCCAATCCCCAGCTCCTCGCCGCCCGCGGCCTGGCCCTGAGTGACCTGCGCGACGTGCTGGAGGCCAACAACCGCAACGACGGCGCCGGTCGCCTCACCGATGGCGAGGAGGCCCTGCTGGTGCGGGCCGAGGGGGCCATCACCCGTCTGGACGACGTCAGGGCGATCGTCCTCAAGTCCCAGGAGGGCCTGGTGGTGCGGGTGGGCGACGTGGCCGAGGTGCGCTTCGGCGCCCTGACCCGCTACGGGGCTGTCACCAAGGATGGTCAGGGCGAGGCGGTGGAGGGGCTGGTCCTGGGTCTGCGCGGGGCCAATGCCCGCCAGGTGGTGGCGGGCGTCAAGGCCCGCCTCCAGACGATCGAGGCCAGCCTGCCGCCCGGCATCACCATCCAGCCCTTTTATGACCGCAGCAACCTGGTGGATCGGGCGGTGGGTACCGTCTCCAAGGCCCTGGTGGAGGCCATCGTCCTGGTAGTCCTGCTCTTGCTGGCCTTCCTCGGCAACCTGCGCGCCGCCCTGGTGGTCGCCCTCATGCTGCCCCTCTCGGCCCTGGGGACCTTCATCCTCATGCGCGGCTTCGGTCTCTCCGCCAACCTCATGAGCCTGGGGGGCCTGGCCATCGCCATCGGCATGCTGGTGGACGCGGCGGTGGTGGTGGTGGAGAACGTCGAGAGCCGCCTGGCGGAGGCTCCGGACAATCTGCCGACCCTGCATCTCATCTTCCGCGCCGTCCGCGAGGTGGCCGCGCCGGTCACCTCCGGTATCGTCATCATTATCCTGGTCTTCCTGCCCCTTCTCACCCTCCAGGGCCTGGAGGGCAAGATGTTCGGCCCCGTGGCCCTGACCATCGTCTTCGCCCTGGCCTCGTCCCTGGTACTGTCCCTGACCGTGGTGCCGGTGCTGGCCTCCTACCTCATCAAGCGCGGCGCCCATCACGAGCCCTGGCTGGTGCGCCAGCTCGCCGCCCTCTATGACCGCGTCCTCACCCTGGCCCTGGCCCATGGCCGGGTGTTCGTCGCCATCGCCCTGCTGGCCCTGGCGGGGGGCGGTTTCGCCTTCACCCTCTTGGGCAAGAGCTTCATGCCGACCATGGACGAGGGCGATCTCATCATGCAACTGGAGAAGCTGCCCTCCATCGACCTGGATCAGACCATCGCCCTGGATCAGCGCGTCCAGGCGGCGATCCTGGAACAGGTGCCGGAGGTCAAGTCCATCGTCGCCCGCGCCGGTTCCGACGAACTGGGCCTGGACCCCATGGGCCTCAATCAGACCGACACCTTCATGGTTCTGCAACCCCGGGAGACCTGGCGCGAGCCAGACCCGGCTTGGTTGGCGGATCAGTTGCGCGCGGTGATGGAGGATTTTCCCGGCATCGGCTTTTCCTTCACCCAACCCATCGACATGCGCGTCTCGGAGATGCTGACCGGGGTGCGCGGCGATCTGGCCATCAAGATCTTTGGCCCCGATCTCGACACCCTCAACCGCCTGGCGGCGGAGATCGTCACCACGGTCGGCCAGATCCCCGGGGCCGAGGACACCTTCACCCTGCAGAACGAGGGCGTCCAGTACCTGAAGATTCAGATCGACCGCCTGGCGGCCGGGCGCTTCGGGCTGAACGTGGACGATGTCCAGAACGACCTCAAGGCCCTGCTGGAGGGCAGCAACGTCGGCACCGTGATCGAGCAGGGCCGCCGCGTGCCCCTGATCCTGCGCGGCCCCGCGGCCCTGCGCGCCACCCCCGCCGACTTCGAGGCCCTGCGCCTCAGCCTGGCGGACGGCAACAGCGTGCCCCTGACCAGCGTCGCGCGCATCGAGCGGGTCGATGGGCCGGTGAAGGTGGACCGGGAGAACGCCCAGCGCTTCGTGGTCGTCCAGTCCAACGTCCGCGACCGCGACCTGGTGGGCTTCGTCGAGGACGCCAAGGCCGCCGTGGCCCGGGAGGTGAGGCTCCCGGAAGGCTATCAGCTCGCATGGGGCGGTCAGTTCGAAAACCAGCAGCGGGCGGCGGCGCGGCTGATGGTGGTGGTGCCCATCGCCCTGGCCCTGATCTTCTTCCTGCTCTTCTCCACCTTCCGCTCGGTGCGTCAGGCCCTGCTGGTGCTGTCGAACATCCCCCTGGCCATGATCGGTGGGGTCTTCGGTCTGTTCATCGCCGGGGAATACCTGTCGGTGCCGGCCTCAGTGGGCTTCATCGCCCTGCTGGGTATCGCCGTGCTCAACGGCGTGGTCATGGTGACCTATTTCAACCAGTTGCTGGCGCGGGGCATGCCGGTGGCCGAGGTGGTGGTGGAGGGCGCCCGTCGCCGGCTGCGGCCGGTGCTGATGACCGCCAGCATCGCCGCCTTCGGCCTGGTGCCCATGCTCTTCGCCACCGGGCCGGGCTCGGAGGTGCAACGCCCCCTGGCCATCGTCGTCATCGGCGGCCTGGTCTCCTCCACCGCCCTGACCCTGGTGCTGCTGCCCATCCTCTTCCGGCGCTTCGGCGTCAAACCCACCCTTGCCTTTGCCGGGGGCGATCATGTCTGATGTCCTGCTCTCCCTGGCCATGCCCACGGACGTTGCCCAGCCGGTGGAGGACCTGCTGCTGTCGCGGCCGGACCTGGTCAGCGGTTTCACCTCCAGCCATGCGGAGGGCCATGGCTCCGCCGCCACCCTGGTCGAACCGGCGGAACTGGTCGCCGGCCACTCGACGCGGGTCATCATCCGCATGGTGGGCAGCCATCGGGCCATGCTGGAGGTGCTGCAACTCATCCGGATGGCATTGCCCGGGGTCAACGTCTTCTACTGGCTGGTGCCGGTGCTGGAGAAGGGGCGGCTATGAATCCTCATGCCAACACGGATATGAATCCTCTCGCCCTCACGGCCATGAATCCTCACGGCGTCGCCCAGGCACCCAGTCTGATGTCCAGCTTGGCGCCCAGTCTGGCGCCCGGCCTGGCGCCTAGCATGGCACCCAGTCTGGCGCCCGGCCTGGCGCCTAGCATGGCACCCAGTCTGGCGCCCGGCCTGGCGCCTAGCATGGCACCCAGTCTGGCGCCCACTCTGGCGCCCACTCTGGCGCCCCGCCTGGCTTCCAGTCTGTCGTCGATCATGGCGCCGATCCTAGCTTGTGTTCTGGCCTTGGTCGCCGGCTCGCCCTCGGCCGCCAGTCCCATTCGGGCCGGTTCCGACACCCCTGCTCACGCCGACCCCGTCGAGCCCACGCCGAATCTGCCACCCGCCGCCATCGTCGACCAGGTATTGCGCGCCAACCCGGGCATCCGCGCCGCGGACAAGCAGGTCCCCGTCGCCCGCGCCAAGGGTGCTGCCCTGGAGGCGGGGGACTACGAATGGACCCTGTTGGTCGGCGGGCAGCAACGTCGGGTCAATCCCGACGTGGGCGACGACCAGCGCTTTCAGGAATGGAACACCGACCTGCAACGCCAGGTGCGTCTGCCCGGCAAGGCGACCCTGGACCGGGAACTAGGCGCCCTGGGGGTCGATCAGGCCGAACGGCGTCGCGCCGACGCCGAGCATGAGACCGCCCGTGACCTCCTCAAGACCTGGTTTACCTGGCTGAAGGCCGGGGCGGCCGTCGCCCAGTGGCAGGCGGAGGTCAGCCTGTTGCAAAAACAGGCCAAGGCCCTGTCCCGCCGTCACCAACTGGGTGATGCCGCCCGCCTGGAGACCGTCCAGGGGGATGCCGCGGTGGCCCAGGCGGAGGCACAACTGGCCCAGGCCCAGGGACGCCGGGATCAGGCCGGTGCCGATCTGAGCCGCCGCTACCCGGAAATCCCCCTGGAGGAGCAGAGGACCATCGCCACGCCCCCCGCCCTGGACGGGGACGAGGGGGCCTGGATCGAGGCCATTGTCCAGCACAGCCATGGGCTGGGCCTGGCCCAGGCGGAGAGTCGGCAGTCCCGGGTGGGGGTGAAACGCGCCGCAAGTGAGCGTTGGCCCGATCCGACCTTCGGCGTGCATCTGGCCAGCGAGCGCGACGGCGAGGAAAACATCGTCGGCGCCTATGTCATCCTCAACCTGCCCGGCGGCGCCCGCCAGGCCAAGGCCGATGCCGCCCTCGCCGAGGCGGAGGTCGCCAACGAACGGGAGGCCGCCGCCCTACAACAGGTGACCGCCGAGGCCGCCAGCCTCTACCAGACGGCCCGGGCGGCGCGTCAGTCCTGGCAGTCCGCCCAGCAGGCCGCCGGACGGCTGGCTCAGGCGGCCGATATGACCGCCCGCGCCTACCAACTGGGGGAGGGCCAGTTGGAGGACTTGCTGACGGCCCGGCGCCAGGCCAACGAGGCCGAACTGGCGGCGCGGCTCAGTCAGATCGAGGCCCTGGAGGCGACCTATCGGCTGCGGCTCGATGCCCACCGCCTCTGGGACTTTTCCGGCGAGCGGGGGCAGCCTTAACGCCAAAGTCACGAAAAGACTATTATTGATAGGGGTGTAGCGCGCCGCCTCATGGCAGTGAGCCCAAAAGTAACGGCAAGGTCTACCCTTCTTCAGGGGTGTGGCGCGCCCCCCTAACAGTTGACGCGATTCCGGGGCAGAGGGTTCGGGGGGCGGTGTGGCCCTGGGCAGGCGGCAAGAACGGTGCTGATGACCAGGGCGGATTACTCCCGAGTCACTTCGTACCGACAAGAGTTCAGAAGCTGATGGCGACCTGAGCGGTAACGGTGTGGCCGCTGTTGCCGGTGCCACCCTCGCTCTCGCCGAAGTCCTGATCGTGGGCATATTCGAGTTGCAGGAGGCTGTAGTCGTAGATACCCAGGTTGAAGGTCACCAGCCCCCGACGCTCGGGTAGATCCAAAGCCAGGGCCTCCGCCGTGCCCTGATAACCGAGGGCGACCTGGGCCCCTTTGCCCAGCAGGGTAAAGGTATATCCCGCCTCGATCATCCAGGCCGAGGGTCGCTGGTCAACCAGGGCCTCCCCGGCGCCCAAGCCGAAGCGCTGGGTGGCGGTGACGTATTCGCCGATCAGGGTCCAGGGGCCGGCCTCGAACAAGACGCTGGCGGCCAGACCGCCCACCCGCTGATCGTCCTCGACCACCTCGCTCAGACTGTCGGAATCCCCGATATCGCTCAGATACCCCAGGGCCAGGGTCAGGGGATGA
>JAHDND010000141.1 GCA_018435665.1 Candidatus Thiosymbion sp.
GCCTTTGGCACCGCCGGCAACGCCAGCAAGCTGGTCGCCCAGGGGGTGCTGTCGCTGGATGCCATGACGGCGCGCTATGCCAAGGGGGAGCTGGCGGCGAAGGTGAATTGAGGCCAAGGGCCGGGAGGCGGGCGGCCAGGCGGGAGTCTGGCCCCGCGGGGAGGGGTGACGCGGTGGTGTCATCCGCCCTGGGGGAAGCCTGCCGGTGACGGCTAGGTTGTGAAACGGGAAGGGCGCCAGGGGGCGCCCTTTTTTTGCGTGGGGGGGAGCCCCCCGGCGGCGCGACGCGCGGCCGGTCTTCAGGCGCAGAGCATCACGGGGGGGCTGAAGAGCCAGGTGGCGTGCGTTGTGGGCACGCGACCTGGCGACTACGTGGCGGGGAGGATCACGACGCGGGTCTAGAGGTCGACAGAGGGCGTGACCAAGGCGAGGGGGCTGAGTCCGCCTGAGCCGGCGCGCAGCGCGGGCTGGTCTTCGCGGGCGCTGAGGTTGGCGGGGTGCGTGCTGAGCCCGGTGGCGTGCGTCTTTGGCACGCGACCGGGCGACTATGGGAGCCGGGCAGCCAACTCAGGCGTTGGGATATGGGTCCACGGCATCCAGGCGGTCGAGGATGGCCAAGGCTTGCCGGACATCCCCCGTGGCGGCGAGGGCGCGGAAGTGGTTTTCCGTGTCCCAGGCGGCCAGGGCCTGGGCGCTCAACTCTTCGATGAGCTTGTTCATGCTCTGCCCGCGACTGTGGGCGAGGGCCTTGAGACGGGCCGCGGTATCGTCAGGGAGGCGGATGGTCAGGGTGCTCATGGGTAGTCCCGGAGTAGTTGCGCGGGGGTGAGGATGCCGAGGCGACCCAGACGGAGGTCGCCGCCGCGCAGATCCCTTACGTTATGCGTGACGATGGCCTGGGCTCCCCCGGCAATGGCGAGTTCGATCAGGTGGTTATCCCCCTCGTCGGCCAGATTGGGCCGCCAGGCGTAATAGATCCTGACCCACCGGGCCCGGCTGGCGAGGGCGGCCAGCACCTGCAACCGTTCCGCCGCCGTTGTCTGATCACCCCAGACCGGGCGGGCGAGCAGATCCTGGTACTCCAACCAGAGGGCATTGCCAAAGAGGGGTTCGTAACGCCCCACCAAGGCGCCCCGGATGACCGCACGTGAGGCCCCGCCCGCGGAGCGCAGGGCGGCGACGAAGACATTGGTGTCGATCACGATCGGGATCATGCTGACAGCATATGTGCTTTCACTAGGGTCGGCAAGGCGCTGAGGTGCGTTACAGCATGGATGACCGGGGGATCGGGTGATGATCAGGGTCCCAGCCTAGCCCTGGGACTCCTACCTCCTATATGAGGGAAGGGTACATCCGAAGCGCCCCGGGGTTGTGGGGAAAGGGGTAGGAGTAGCTGGGGCGATCGGGGTGAGGGGAGTGAGGGCGGATGTTGACCGGAGGAAAGGGCAAGTCGTGGGTCTGGCTATCGTGGGTCTGGCCAATCCCCCGCTGGCTGGAATCCGCTACACTCCGCCCTGAGCACGTGGCTGCCGATAACAACCATAAGCCAGGAAGCACCATGACCCCGGACGACTTCATCCGGAAATGGCAGGGCGTTACCCTGCGGGAAAAACCGGCCGCCCAGAAACATGTTCTCGATCTCCGCGCCCTGGTCGGTGTCGAGAGCTCGGCCAAGGCCGACCATAGGGAGACTGGTTCCGCGGCGAGAAGGGCGCGACCAAGGCCGGGGGGGAGTGACGGCTGGGCCGATGTCTGGCGGCGTGGTCGCTTCGACTGGGAGTACAAGCGTCCTGGCGCAGACCTGAAGAAGGCGTTTGGGCAACTCCAGAATTACACCCCTGCCCTGGATGTTGACATTGAAATTCCTATCCTTGGTCACTGACGTTCCGCACACCCCACAGCCTTGCGTCAATACTGTGCGCCGAACCGTCTTGGCGCTGGTGAGCGTCATCGCCCTGCTCACAGCTTACGCTGTGGCCACCGACTACTTCTACTTCAACGATTCGGCAGCCTTCTTCTTCGCCATGGCCGCCGATCTGGCACCAGAGGCAGTGTGGCGACAGTTCCCCAAGCGCCTGGTGGCCCTGGTACTGACCCAAGGGCCGGCGATGCTGTGGCTCCAAGGGGGGGGCGGCCTGACAACCGCGCGGCAGATCTACGCCAGCACCTTCATGCTGCTGCCACTGCTGGCTCTGGCGTTGGCCTGGCGCCTTAACCCGGCGCGCGAAGCGCTGCAAGCTTGGGCCGTCGTGGTGTGCGTGCTGACTTTTGCCACCTTTGGTTTCCCCACGGAAACCAGCGTGGCGCTGTCGCTGCTGGTGGTGCTGCTGGCGGCCGTCACTGCGCTGGAGCCCTCGGTGCTGCGCTCAGTGGTTCTGCTCATCGTGCCCCCGCTGTTTTTGCTGACGCATGAAGTGTCCCTGGTGACTTCCCCGGCGCTGGTGTGGGTTGCCTACACGCAGCAGCGTCAAGGCCAGCTGGCGCGCCCCTTGTGGTACGGGCTGCTGGCCGGGCTGGCTGTGTCGCTGCTAGCCTGGCTGGCGATCCATTGGCTGCTGCCGCCCAGCAACCCGTTGGTGGCCCTGGCGCTGAAACAGAACAGCCAAGCGTTTATGAACCCCGGGCGCGAGTTCTGCAGCACGTTGCCTTGCCTGGCGGTAATCTGCCTCGGAGGATTGCTGCTGCTGAGCGTGCTGCGCACCGACATCCAGCGTCGCCTCGCCTTGTGTGTGATCGGCGTGGTGCTGCTCGTGGCCTTCGTGCGCGCATGGCACTTTGATATCGTCGAACACCGCTACACCGCCCGGGTGGCCATCGTCTGGGTAGCGCCTGTGTTGTCCCTGCTGCCGCTCCGGATGCCGGCGTGTCGTCAGGCGGGTTACGCCTTGCTGGTGAGCACCTCACTAATGCTGGCGGCCATTCACCTGAAATCGGTGCATGACTGGACCCAGTACCGCGACGCCTTCATAGCCCAGGTGCAAGGCCGCCCGCCGCAACCCGCCGAACCGGTCGCCCATGAACGCGCAGCCAACCTGGCCGTGCGTTTCCGCTGGCCTTGGGTCTACCCCTACCAGGCCGCAGTGCTGACCGAACGCGGCAGCCGCGCCACCCTGCCCCTGGACGAAACCGGCTGGTTTGTACCACTGACCTGCGCCATGGTGCGCCAGCCCACTCTGCAAATGCAGACTTTGCTAACGCCTGCGGAACTTGAACGTCTGGGGCAGGATGTCTGTGACAAATTCCAGCGCCATCGATAGCCTGCCCCACGCCCCCCTGCTACCCGGCTGGCACGCGGGTGATGGAGTGTCGCCGTGCTCAGGATGCGAAACGGGGCGTCTCAGTCCCGCTTTGGTCTTGCGGTCGGCGATATCCATTACGCCCCGGTTCACTGCGCTTGGGGACACGGCTGCGTCACGACGTGCCCCGGGGGCGGTCGGACTCCGCTCCGGCCGGACGACGAAGGGCTTGACGGTGTTTCGGATTTCCTTACATCGGGCCTCAGAGGCGTCGGGATAGCGCCCTGCTGCCACAGCGGCCAGACGCCCGCACCGACGCCTACCGGGGACTCCCAGTCTCCGGTTCGTACTCCATTGTCGGCAGCTTTGAACTCGGCTCGGGTTGAACTGGTGGCGATACCGCCCCGCTACCAGTTGCCATCCCTGCGGGACCCCAGGTCACCCGTCGTGCGACATTGGATAGCGATCGCCGAGGCGGCGGCGGAACTCAATCATCGGCGGGAGAACTGGCTGAACCCCGACGGGTGGGTGGAGCGGGTGCCCGAGGTGGTGCCAGGCTACCCCGAATGGATCATCCCCAAACCTGGCCACGAGAAGGAGTTGAAGGCCCAAACCTTGACCAATCTCTATAACCAGCGGCCGCCCTGGCTCGACCGTGCCCACAAGGCCATCGACGCGGCGGTGGCGGCGGCCTATGGTTGGGAGGACTACACCCCGGAGATGCCCGACGAGGAGATTCTGGCGCGGTTGTTGGCGTTGAACCTGGAGCGTGTGTGCAAAGTTGCGACCACATTCATCAACGGTCACCAGTTCCCTTTTGGTAGCCGTTGATTAGGTCACTTACTTACACTCAATAGCTATGCCTTGTTTGGTAGCAGTGTACGTAGCATCACCAACCATTGTTGAGGTTTTATCAATTATCGCATAGCCATTTGGACATATTTCCCCTGCTTTCTGATAGCAAGCTTCTATGGTGCGGCCTAGACCACTACATTTCATTGAATATGCAGGCCTGCCGTTTGGCCCCATGAACTTGATGGGCTCAATAGCAGCGCAGCCCGTTAAAATTACAGACGCGATAGCCAAACAAGATATTTTTTTCATTTTTCTCAATAGGTTCCCATGGTTTGGAAAGATGTGCGGGGCACAACTGATGCGTATCTACCTATGTGTCAAGCCCCGGGAGATTATTAACCCTTGAAACGAACAAGTCGGGTTGCTTTTGAAACCACTGCTGGAGCGCTTCCTGGGGGCTGACATGGCCCAGCGCGCGCTGGGGGATGTAACTATTGTAGATACTGACATAGCGCTGGAGGGTATCCGCCAGGTGCTCCCCGGAACGAAAGCGGTTCGTTGCCAGGACGTCGGCGATGCGCCCGTTGAAGCGCTCGATCATGCCGTTGGTCTGCGGATGATGGGGCGGGATCAAGCGGTGCTGGATGTCATGCGCGGCACACCGGCGGTCGAAGGCATGCTTGCCGGTGGGGTCACGCTCCCCGGTGGGGCAGAAGCGGTCGGTAAACTCCTTGCCGTTGTCGGTGAGGATCGTGGTGATCTTGAAGGGCGCCGCGGCGAGCAGATGGGCCAGAAAGCCTTAAGCACAGGCGGCGGATTTTTCCGGCAGGATCTCGACATAGACCCAGCGCGTGGCCCGATCGATGGCGGCGAACAGATAACGGCGCTCGGTCTCGTCGGGCATCAGCGGCAGATACTTGACGTCGACATGAACGAAGCCCGGCACATAATCTTTAAAGGTTTTCGTCGGCGCTACGCCCCCTTCCGGTGCTGGGATCAACGCCTTGAGGTCCGACACCCCATGGCGGCGCAGGCAGCGATCGAGACCCGAGCGGGACACGCCCTCATGGATGAATTCCCGGGTCACCGCGAGGAGGTCATCCAAGGGCAGCAGGAGCGATTGGCGCAACGCCACGACGATGGCCTCCTGGGCCGGCGAGAGCGTGGTATGCAGCCGCTGCGGGCGGTGGGAACGAGCCCCCACCTCCTCGCGCTGCCGCCATTTGCGCACGGTGGCTTTACTCAGGTGGTAACGCCGGGCCAGTTCCGCGATGGGCGCGGTCGACTCGCGCAACTCGCGGCGAATCGCCGGGGTGGTACGGGCATTCTTATGGAGGTTGAGTTGCATCGCTCAGCTCTCGTGATAACCGGAAAAGGACACGCCGAGTTCAGGTTCACCCCCGACGCGGCGTTGGCCCTGGGGGGAGCCTCTGGTCGCCCTCCGGGCTCCCGCCGGCTCCCCCCAGGGACAGGTACTCCAAAACCTCGCGGGCTCGGAACAAAGGGTAGCTACGTTTCGGTAAATAATCACACGGGACTGGACACCTATGCCCGTTCAGATTGTACATGCTCATCTTTGCAGTTACCTACTCAAATTAGGTAACTAGGAGTCTGTCGGACTTAGAGTGCAGTCGCGTTCCTAGGCGAAATTTGAGCCATCCGAGCCGAGCAGGAGCCGCAATTCTTGCGCAGGAGCACCAAAATTGATCAGTTCTTGACCAATCTTGGGCATCTGAGCGAAAGTCCGACAGGCTGCTAGGCAAACATCTTAGTGCTACCACCACTTGAAGATGGGTACCGGTAAGGGACCGAGGGGGGCTACCCCGCCCCCCCGGTTGTCATGGGACCCTGTCTCACATATCAGGGGTGATTTTTGCCAAATCCTTCACCTTGTACTTGCTTGCCCAGGTGTCGATATCCTTGGCCTGCCAGCGTTTGGCTTTACCCTGCTGGACGATAGGTTTTGGGAAGTCAGGGTCGCGTTGCATAGCCTGGAGAGTCTGGCTGAATGGCAAGCCGGCGCGTTTGCAGGTGTCGCCGACGTTGAGCAGGTCGATTTCTGCGGTCATGGCGGTTACCTCTTCTGATCAGGGTTGGCACGTTGTTCGATTAGGAACTTCGTCAGCATGTCGTGGCTGGCTTGACGCGAACGGGCGACTTCTGCGTCGGTGAAACCAAACTCTTTGCCGGTCGTCGCGAAGATGATCGCGGCCAGTCCGGAGACAATGTCGACGTTACGGCGTTCTTCAGCCGTCAAGTGGTTGGCGTCGGACTGCGAGTAAACGAAGGGGTTACGGTGGCTCATGATATTGTCCTCATGTTGCCGGGTTCGATGAAAACACGGCTGCCCATTTGGGCGAACCGTCCGGGTGAAATCTATGCCCCCCTCCTTCGCGATGGCTCGCGCAGTGGAGCAGACTGCGCAAACGCCGTTTGTTGGTCACTGCTCACTGCCTGGTGGAAACCAAAGCGTAAGAAAGCCTGCCGTGGGGTCTTTCCACTGACGATGTCGTCGCCAGCCAAGTTGACGTAGCGCCGGGCCGATCTCGGCGACACTGGCACGCCCAGCCCCGCGGGCGGGATATTTCGCTTGCAGGGCCTGACGAAAAAAAGCGATGGGCCGCGGTTGGTCACGCTCGGCGATGGGCAGGTCATCAAGTAGTTTCGCCAGGCGGTCCACCATGGGCACAAATCGCAGCATGTGCCGCGCGCGGCGTTTGGCTTCCCGGGCGGCCGCACGGTCTGCCTGGCTGGGACTTTCAGCGGCGCTGGCGAGTTGCTGGCTTTCAATCCACGTCTGCACGAACGTTCTCCCCGTGGTGATGCGCAGTACAAAATGGCGTCGGAAAAAACACTGAGCAATGGTGCAGGAATGTGGCCGGTGCTGCGAATTGGGTGATCAGGGGCGTAAGGCACTGCGCACAGTGAGCACTCTGATTTAACAAGTTTTTTACCCCCTGCTCCATCAGGTGCGCGCACCCCCCCACACCCCCCCGGCGCACTGCGCGCGCGCCCTGGGCGGGCGGCGGCAGTTCACCCTGATTCTCAATCGGCGCAGTGTCACTGCGCAGTGCGCGATCAGTGCGCATGGGCGCTGGCCCCCGGGGTCGCCAGGACCCAGCGGGTCCCCTCGCGACGGCCTTGCGTTTTATAGGGTTCCGGCCGGATGGTGCCGGCGGCGGCAAGGCGGCTGATGGCGGCCTGCACCCGTTTCTTTCCGGTGGTTTCGCGGAGTTCAGGCGGCAGCGTGTGTTCGTGCTGGAGACAATGCCAGGGGGTGTTGGAGCCGCTGGGAGCCGCGTTGATGGTCTTGCCCGCGCCCAAGGCCGACTGGATGGCCTGGAGGACGGCGCTGTCGTCCTGTGTCTGTAGGCGGGCGGCGAGGACCCCGGCCTGGAGGGGCATGGGCAGACCGTTGACCCATTCCAGGTCGATCGGGGTGGCGAGGGCACGGCCGACGTTGAGTTTTTCCTGAACGAGCTGGTCGTTGGCGATGACCAGGCGGGAGCGCGCCGAGTTGTGCCAGGCGGTCGAGCCGGAATAGCTGTTGCTGGCGCCGCCGTATTTGGCGGTGTTTTTGTCCACATGGGCGAGTAGGAGCAAGGCGCCATGGTGGGGCTTGACCAGGTTGCGCAGCCAGCTGAGAAACCGTCGGACCTGACGCCGGGAGTTTTCGTCACCGTCGTAGGCGTCGCTGGCGTTGTCGATGATGACCAGGTCGGCACCGTCGATGGCGGCGGCGACGGCGGCCCAGGTCTCGGTTTTGTGCAGACCACGGGTGCCGCTGAGGTTAAGCTCGGTGACGAGCGGCCCGTGGTCGGTCAGGTCGAAAATCTGGAGGTGGGAGGCGACGGCAGTCTGGTTGAGGCCGTAGCCGTTGAGGATGAGACGCAGGCGGTGGTAAATCAGGTCGGCGCCGTCCTCGAAACTGAACAGGACCACGCGGCCCCGTTGCACCCGCAGTTGTGACCAGTTGACGCCAGCCGCGACATGGGAGGCGAATATCAAGCCGAGTTGGGATTTGCCGGTGCCGCCATGACCGGCCAGCAAGGTGACATGGTCGCGGGGTAGAAGGTAGTCGACGACAAAGCTTGGCGAGGCGATGGACCGGTTATGCAAGTCGGTCAGATCGAGGGGGACCAGCGGTGCAGTCGTCGCCGGCTCGGACTCGGCTGATACATTAAAGGGGTTCGCCGCGACAAAAGGGTCAGACGCGACCTGGGTGGTGGCGTCAGTGTCAGGTATCGCGGCGGTTACTGCCGTGTCGGTCCAACCATAGCCACGGGCCACGCCAAAGAGGTGACCAATGCCGATGCGCGCGGGGTCGGCGCGGCGCCAGGTATCGGCGAAGGACTGGTCATCGTAGAGATCGGGCGCGGTTTGGGACCAGGCGCGGGCCAAGTCCTCGCCGCAGTCCCATTCCAGGCTGGCCACCGACCAGAGGGCCTTGGCCCACACCTCGTTGCCGCAGTTGGCTGGGATGGTGGCGAGCGCGCCGCTGACACGGGCGATATTGGCCGGTGTCTCGGGGAGGTCCTGGTCGGGGTAGATGCCGGCGGTGAAATCCGCAAGGTTACCGACCCCCTGAAGATTTTTTATATACTCAGGAAGTTCTCCAGGGTCCCAGTCCAATGCGAAGTTGGTCGTGGGGGCGGGCGTGCCGCTCCGGTGCAGGGCTGTCAGTCGGTCGCGCACGAAGGAGCCAAGATCGACGGGATCGTTGGCGCACACGACGTTGGTGGTGACAGTGAAAAAACGCCCCTGGGCGTAAGCTTCGATACCACTGCCGTTGGCGGGAAGGGTCTGAAAGAGGGGACCGTAGCCGATGGCATGCAGGCCATCACCACTAGGCGACCACTCGACGTAGCCGGGCAAATCGGCCATGAGAGGTTCTAATTCCGGATGCTGGGAGCGGTCGTCAAAGTCCAATCCCTGCCAACATCCCCCCTGGTCATCGGGGCCGAGCGCGAAGCCCAGGCCGGCATAGCGGCCTGTCTCCAGGGCGGCCAGGGCTTGGTCCAGGGTGGCGAGTTGCTCCTGGTCCTTGGGCGTGTCCGTTTCACCTCGGGGCACGCCAGTGACGTAGTAGGGGACCTTGCGCGGTTTGCCCCCTGACTTGTGAGACGGTACCAGCCGATAGACCAGCCAACGGCAGGCATTGCGCATTTTGGCTGGGAGAAGGCTGATGTCAGGGGGAGCATGCTCCCGCCGTGGAGAAACCACGGTGCCCTGGGCCGGCGGGGCCTTCATGAGGCCTTGCCCCTGGGGAGGTATAGCGGAGAAGAGGTCGGTGTCGTCGTCTAGATCGCCTTCAGTCGCGAACCCGAGCGCGATAGCACTGATACCTACAGTCGGCAACTGATCCTCATCGAAATCTGCCAAACCCGTGCACGGGTGCGACCAGCCGCGCGGCATTGAGGCTGAGGTCAGGGATGGCGTTGATCCATCCGCAGGCGGGTACGCGAGATCCGAGAGGGGCATAGCGAGATTGGCAGTCTGAGTCATGCGGCCACCCGGCGACTTACCAGCCAAACCCGCAGGTCATCCAGAAGGACTCGGCGATCGGACCCAACCCTGACGAAGGGCGGGCCAAGGCCCTCACGCCAGAGTTTGTACAACAGACCCTTCGAGCACCTGATAGCCGCGGCGGTAGCCGTGGGGTCCAGCGCGATGCATGGATTCGAGTCGGTTGGCGAGTTCATAGGTCCTCACAAATAACTTATGATCATGTGGGAAAAGCATATCTAGGGCCACTACGCCGCATCAACCACTAGATATTGTGGATTAGGGGACTAATCTGTGGATAAGGGTGTGGAAATCTCTGGTTGATGGCCCCCCTCACCCTATCCCCCTACCCGAGCCCCCCAAGACCGCCCCATGCACCGCCGCACCAAGATCGTCGCCACCCTGGGTCCCGCCACCGACGGCCCGCAGGTCCTTGACCGGCTGATTGCCGCCGGGGTGGACGTGGTGCGGCTTAATCTGTCCC
>JAHDND010000176.1 GCA_018435665.1 Candidatus Thiosymbion sp.
CTGCATCCAGTCCGGGAGGCGGTCGGCGTCCAACCGTTCCCCGTCTTTGAAGAATTTCAGCCAGCGCTGTTCTTCGGTTTCGACCGCGCCGGGAGCTCGCGACCCAGCAGGGCGTTGAGGAAGTGGATGAGGAGGACGCGGTTGTCCTCGGCCCCGAGCAGGGCCTTGAAGACACAGTCGATCTTGGGGTCGATGGGGTGGCGCATGACGAAAAGTCTAGCACAGGCGGATAGGGTTGCCCGGCATGGCACCTGCCAGGAGGCGGCCAATCGGCGCAATGCCCTGCGGAGCACGGGGCCGCGGACGGCGGCCGGCAAGGCGGTGGCCCGGGACAATGCCCGCAAGCACGGCTTTCTCAGCCGCCATCTGATTATCGACGGCGAGTCGGCGGCGGATTTCGGGCAGCTGCTGGACGATCTGCTGGCGGAGTATCGGCCCGTCGGGGTGGTGGAGTCGGGCCTGGTGGAGCAGGTGGCCATCGGCCTGTGGCGCAAGGCGCGGTTCGTGCGGGCGGAGGCGGCGCTGGTGAATCTCAATCGGCGGACGTTCGGCGAGGCCCAGGCGCGGGAGGTGATAGGAACTGGTCGCCCAGCACCTCCGGCTGTTCGATGAGTTGATTGAGAAGCAGCAGATCCGGGAGGTGAGCCGGCTGGTGATGGAGAGCCAGGCCCTGCCGACCCAGACCGAGTTGCTGACGCGCTACCAGACGACCCTGGACAATGACCTCTACAAGGCGCTCAAGGCCCTGCGCGAGGCGCAGTCCTGGCGCGAGGCCCGGGCGGCGTTGGAGGCGAGCGCGGTGCCGGCCACCAGCGGGGAGGCGACTTGAGGAAGGGCGGTGCAGGGACGACGCGCCCAGAGCGTCTACCCTGTCCCCGTCAGCGTCCTATGCCGCCGCTTAAGGGCATCATTCAGTACATGGTTTGAAACCAGACCCGTCTCAACTACCCTTGTGGCCACATCGCACCACCACGCGAGGAACATCCGGTGAGCACCATTTCCGTTCGCATCGACGAAACCCTGGTGAATGAAGCGCGCTCCGCTGCACAGGCCGAATTGCGCACCCTGCAAGGCCAGATCGAATTCTGGGCCAAGGTGGGCCGTGCCGCGCTGGACAATCCCGATCTTCCCGCCGATTTCATTGCCGAATGTCTGATGGCGATGAAGGAACCACCCGAGGAGGCCACCCCATTCGTGCCACGCACGAGGCGTTAGACGTGAGCTGGGAGGTCCGCCAGACCCGCCGCTTTGCCCGAGTCTA
>JAHDND010000233.1 GCA_018435665.1 Candidatus Thiosymbion sp.
TCAGCACCCGCCCATAGGCGGCGCCGTGGTTGCGGTAATGGAAGAGACTGATATTCCACCGCCGGCCCAGTCCCGTGAGGAAATTGAGCAGGGCCCCGGGGCGCTCGGGGAACTCGAAGCGCACCAGCATCTCGTCGCTGACCCCGTGGGCATGGCCCCCCACCATGTAGCGGATATGCAGCTTGGCGGTCTCGTTGTCGGACATATCCAGAACGCTGAACCCCTTGCCCTCCAGGCGGGCGATGAGTTCCCGGCGCTCCTCATCGCCTCGACCCAATTCAACGCCGACGAAGACCTGGGCGCGACGCTCGTCGGCATAGCGATAGTTGAACTCGGTGATCTGCCGCTTGCCCAGGGTGCGGCAAAATTCCAGGAAGCTGCCTGGGCGTTCCGGAATCTCCACCGCCAGCAGGCCCTCGCGCCGCTCACCCAACTCCGCCCGCTCGGCGACATGTCGCAGCCGGTCGAAGTTGATATTGGCGCCACTCTCGATGGCCACCAGGCTCTGGCCCTGGAGGCCCGTCGCCTGGACATGGCGCTTGAGCCCCGCCAAGGCCAGGGCCCCGGCCGGTTCGGCGATGCCGCGGGTATCGTCGAAGATGTCCTTGATAGCGGCACAGATCTCGTCAGTGCTGACCAGGATGACCTCGTCCACCCGCTCCCGGGCGACACGGAAGGTCTCCTCGCCGATCAACCGCACCGCCACGCCGTCGGCGAACAGTCCCACCTGCGCCAGTTCCACCCGCCGACCCGCCGCCAGGGCACTGTAGAGGGTGGGGGCGTCCTCCGGCTCCACGCCGATGACCTTGACCTCCGGCCGCACATATTTGATGTAGGCGGCAATCCCGGCGATGAGCCCGCCGCCGCCAACTGGCACGTAGACGGCATGCAGGGGCTGGGGATGCTGACGCAGGATCTCCATGGCGATGGTGCCCTGGCCAGCGATGACCTCCGGATCATCGAAAGGATGGATGAAGGTCAGGCCCCGCTCCGCCACCCACTCCATGGCCTGGGCATAGGCCTCATCGTAGGAATCGCCGTGCAACACGGCCTTGGCGCCAAAGCCACGCACCGCCTGGACCTTGATCGCCGGCGTGGTGCGCGGCATGACAATGGTGGCCTGGACCCCCAGTCGCGCCGCCCCCATCGCCACCCCTTGGGCGTGATTGCCGGCGGAGGCGGCGATGACCCCGCGCGCCAAGGCCTCCTGGCTGAGGTTGACGAGCTTGTTATAGGCGCCGCGCAACTTGAAGGAAAAGACCGGCTGCAAGTCCTCGCGCTTGAGCAGCACCTGGTTGCCCAGGCGGCGCGACAAACCCTCCGCCCGGGTGAGGGGGGTCTCCTGGGCCAGGTCGTAGACCCGGGCCCGGAGGATGCGTTCGATGTAGCTATCTGGCATGGGGCACATTTTATACCCATGACCAGGGGTTGAGCGGCGTACTTCAGCGATACCGCCAGTCAGGGCGGACCGGTTGAGAGGCAAGGTACAGAGGCAAGGCCCTGGGTCAGCCCGATGCCTTTGCTATGATGAGCAGGGATTCACTAACCAGACGAGGAGTCGCTATGACGCAAGACGAGATGAAACGCCAGGCCGCCGAGGCCGCCCTGGCCTATGTGCAGGGTGGGGTCATCGGCGTGGGCACGGGCAGCACGGTCAATCACTTCATTGACTTCCTGGCCAGGATCAAGGGGCGGATTGACGGCGCCGTCTCCAGCTCCGAGGCCTCCACCCAGCGCCTTCAGGCCCAGGGTATCCCCGTTTTCGACCTCAACAACGTCGGCGGGCTGTCGCTGTATGTCGATGGCGCTGACGAATCCAATCAACGGCTGGAGCTGATCAAGGGGGGTGGCGGGGCCTTGACCCGGGAGAAGATCGTCGCGGCGGCCAGCGAGCAATTTGTCTGTATCGCCGACGAGAGCAAATTGGTGGAGGTGCTGGGGCGCTTTCCCTTACCCGTGGAGGTCATCCCCATGGCCCGCAGCTATGTCGCCCGGGAACTGGCCAAACTGGGCGGTAATCCCGTCTGGCGGGAGAATGTCGTTACCGACAATGGGAATGTCATCCTGGACGTGGAGGGGCTGGCCATCCATCAGCCCAAGGAATTGGAGCAGCGAGTCAACAATATCGCTGGGGTGGTCACCGTAGGGCTTTTTGCCTTGCGTGGGGCCGATGTCCTGATCTTGGGCAGCGCGAAGGGTGCTCGTGAGGTAAAGAAGATCAGCTGAGGGTTACCAGGGGACCATAACGCAAGTTATTGATAGCTTCTCACCACGTAAAACGGGGCCCGAAGGCCCCGTTCTAGATCCCGATAGATCAGTATCAGCTTAGAAGTTGTGCATCATGCCCAACTGGAAGCCGGTCCAATCGAGGCTGAAATCGTCGCAAGTCCTCGCCGCCACATCGCAGACACCGACATCATCAGCCGTGTTGTCGGTATACAGCAGGAAGGCCTTGGTCCGCTTGCTCATGTTGTAGTCAACACCAAAGCTCCAGGTCTTGAAATTGTAATCATCGTTGCCGTAGATAGCAGCGAAGTTGGGAGCAATGACTGCAAGGGTGTCCTGCGTGGTATTGCTACCATAAGCAGCTTTGACCATGAAGTTGCCAAAGGTGTAGCCAGCCTGGACATTCCAAAGATTGGCGTCAAGACCATCGGCCCACAGGCCATTTTGCCAACCTTCGTAAACACCGGTCAGGGTAAAGCCGTTCCAGTCGAGGATACCCAAACCAACGCGCCACTTGCCCCAAGTCTCCGCATCAAGAGCAACGGCAGTACCCATATCCTTATTTAGGCCTTCGTATGCCAGGCTGCCATACCAAGGACCGTTCTTGTAGATACCAGCAAAGGAGTAAGCCTCGGCCAGGCTATCGACTTCGGTGTTGTACCCAGACGGGAACTGAGCGCCACCACCGGCATGAACGGCGGCAGCGAAGGTGAAGCCAGAGAAGCTGGGGCTAATGTAGGCGATGGCATTATCCGCGCGCAGATCCTGGAAGCCAACGGTATTGTTGTAGTCAGCCAGGGTGTCGGCGAACAGATCCAAGGGACCGGTGGAGATCTTCAGAGGGGTGTCATGACGACCCATGAGGAAAGTACCCCAGCTGCCTGAAAGGCCAGCGAAGGTATTACGCATGGTGATCGTCTCGTTGCCCGAGACGGGGGTATTGGCACTGTCAGACAGAGAGAAGCCAAGCTCAATCTGATAGATGGCCTTCAGGCCGTTACCCAAATCCTCGGAACCTTTGACACCAATGCGGTTGGAGGGGCCCTGAGGAGTGGTGATAAAAGGAATGCGGGCAGTGCTAGAACCATCGAGCGTCCAGCCTTGGACGGCCTTGTTGTCGCTCAGGCCCCAGCCTTCAAAGCCATTATCCTGGTCGACGTAGTTGATGCCGACGTTCAACTTGCCGTAAAGGGTAGCATCGGCCATGGCGGCCGCAGGCGCGGCCATGGCGGCGGCGACGGCCAGGGTAACGAGTTTCTTGTTCATGGTTTTCTCCACTGTTGCTGATTTGCCAGTATGGACTGCTGAAAAGCTATACGCGTTATGCGTGTGAGGA
>JAHDND010000077.1 GCA_018435665.1 Candidatus Thiosymbion sp.
GCTGTTGGTCAACGACTTCACCGGGATGCAGGCCCTGTTCACCGCCTTTTTTGCCAGCATCCCCCATGACTGGTTTCGCAACAACCCCATCGCCGCCTACGAGGGCTACTACGCCAGCGTCTTCTATGCCTACTTCGCCAGCCTGGGGCTGGACCTGACCCCGGAGGAGAGCAGCAACGCCGGCCGGCTGGACCTGGCGCTACGCTTCAATGGCCAGGTCTATCTGTTCGAGTTCAAGGTGGTCGAATTGGCGCCGGAGGGCCGGGCCCTCCAGCAGATCAAGACCAAGGGCTATGCCGACAAGTACCGTGCCGCCGGGCAGCCGATCCATCTGATCGGGGTGGAGTTCAGCCGCGACCAGCGAGCCGTGGTGGGTTTTGAGGTGGAGAGCCTGAACGGCGGCAGCCGTTGAGTCAGGCGGTATTGAACTCCCATGCGCCGTGACGGTACCCGCCGGGCCCTCCAGTCAGGCGCTTCACCGCTGGGGCAGGGCGAATGCCGCCGGATAATCCGCCCGGACAAAAAACAGGCCCTGGGGGGGCGCGGTGACGCCGCCGCGGGTGCGATCACGGATGGCCAGCAGTTCCTCGACCCAGGCGGGCTCCGCCTCACCCCGGCCGATGGCGGTCAAAACGCCGACGATGTTGCGCACCATGTGGTGGAGGAAGCCGTTGGCGCCGATGCGCAGTTCCAGCACTTCCCCCTCCCGGGCCCAGTCGCAGTAGTGGACCCGGCGCACCGGGCTCTTGGCCTGGCAGCCGAGGGCGCGGAAGCTGGAAAAGTCGTGCTCACCGACCAGCAAGGCCGCCGCCATTCGCATCCGCTCCAGGTCCAGGGCCTGGTGCAGCCACACCGCCCGGTCACGGGCCAGGGGTGAGCGGGTCGGCCGGCAGAGGATGCGGTAGCGGTAATGGCGGGCGATGGCGCTGAAGCGGGCGTGAAAGGCCGGGTCCAGGGGCCGCGCCCAACTCACCGCCACGTCCGGGGGCAGGTTGACGTTGGCGCCCAACACCCAGGACCGCTCCGCGCGCCGGGCCTGGGTGTCGAAGTGGATCACCTGCTCCTCGGCATGGACACCGCGGTCGGTGCGCCCGGCGCAGTGGACCCGCACCGGGTGGTCGGCGACCCGGGACACGGCGGCCTCCACCACCGCCTGGACGGTGCGGGCCTCGTCCTGCAACTGCCAGCCGTGGAAGGCGCTGCCGTCGTATTCCAGGCCCATGGCGATGCGGATGAGGCCTGAGCGGCCGGGGTCCGCCCCATCCTGACGCGCGACGGTCACCAGATCCTGGGTCAGCTCAAGCTCGGTGGGCGTCCGCGCCTTCACTCCAGGCGTGCCAGCAGGGTCTTGGCCTGGGCGATCTGCTCCTCGGTACCCTCGGTGAGGATCTCCACCAGGAGGGCGCGGGCCGCCTCGGGATCATCCATTTGCAGGTAGGCGCGGGCCAGATCCAGCTTGATCCCCACCTCATCCCAGCTCTCGGGTTCCTGGTCGAAGTCCAGCACCAAGCGGGTTTCGTCCTCCGTGGTAGCCGGGGCCGGGGCACTCGTGGGGGTGTCAGCCGGAATGGCGCTAAGGGAGGTGATATTCGCGTCGGCACTTTCGGCAGTAAAAGCCGCCGCGGTGGGCGCCGGGGGAACGGCGGCCTCGGGCGCGGAGAGGACGGACAGATCCAGGTCCAGATTCAGGAGATCGCTCAAATCCAGTTCCAGTCCCTGTCCCAGGTCGGCACCGGGTTGACCTGACTGGACGCTCGCCGCCGCGGCAGCGTCACCAGCACTAGGACCAGGACCAGTACTAGCACCGGCACCGGTTACGGGGAGAGGCTCCGCCAGCGGCGCGAGATCCATGAGTCCGGTGATGCCCGCTTCGGGCCGGGGCATTTCCAGATCAAGCTCGCCGGGCAACTCCAGAACCTCAATCCCGGCGGCAAGCGCGGCTGGCGCGGATGGTTCCGGCTGACGTCCACCGACGGACGCACGATCCTCATTAAGTTTCTCGGTTTCCTTGGCTTGCTGTTCCGGCTGACCCACACCAGCGGACGCGCGATCCCCCAACAGACTTGCCGTCCCACCCACCCCGGCCGCCGGTGACGAGGCGGGCGTAAGGCCCAGGGCCGCGCCCAGGTCCAGACCCTCCAGGTCGGAGAGATCCAATTCGGGTACCTCGGGACTGGGCTGGGGAGACGGGCTTGACCCGCCCGTGGTGGGTGCCAGCGGGGGGAGTTCCAGGAGATCGCCCAGGTCCAGCTCCCCCAAGGCCTGCTGGGGTGGCTGGGCCGGCTGGGACGGCTGGGACGGCTGGGACGGCTGCGATGGCTGGGACGGATGGGCCGAATTGAGCGATTGGGGCGGCTGAATCGATCGGGGCGGCTGAGGTGTTTGGAGCGGTCGGGAGGTGGACGGTGAGGGTTCAGGTTCCCGCAAGGTTAGATCCAGGGCCGCCAATACCGCCTCTTCCGCCGCCACATCCTGGGCCGATGTAGCCTCCAGATCCGATGTGGCCTCCAGGTCCCGTATCCCGGCGACGTTGACTCCGACGCTGGCTTCATTCGCCCTCCCCCTCCCTTCCAGATCACCTGAAAGGGGGGGTAAGGACAGGGCTTCCCTGGTTCCGTCTTCGCTGGCCAGGGTACTCACTTCCAACGCAATGGGTGACGCCGGGGGCTGTTCCTTTTCTTGGTTCTGGTCATGGTCCCGCTCAGTTTCCCAACCCTGAACACTCGCTGCTCCGAGGCCCGGGGCAGGTTGAAGTGGGGCGGGTTGAAGAGCGACGGGACCATCCAGGGCGACAGGTGCCGTCAGAGCCGGGTGAGGCAAGGGGCCAGCCTCGCCAGGCGAAGCCAGCTCGGGCTCGGCCGGCTGAGACACAAACGGCAGGGGCACCTTACGGAATTTTGCCATCCACTGGGGAAGCTGTTCGCGCCAGCCCGTGCTGGGTGGTGATTCGGCTGGGGACGTCCGCCACCGGGGCTCCTTCCGGAATTTTGCCGCCAATTGGGTGAGCTGACCGCGCCAGTCCAAGCTGGCCGACAACTCGGTTTGTCTCTCCCGCCACCGGGCAAGTCGCTGGTTGAGCCATCCCGGCGCGGCCGGCATTTCGGCAGTAGCGGACCGGTCCCGGGAGAATTGACGTTTCAGCCAGCCCTCCTTTTTTGAGGCACCCTCGGAGGGGGCCGCTAACGGGGATTCCGGCACGGCTTCCGGGACGGGCTTGACCCGATTCTGTCGCCGCACCAGGAGGAGGAGGCCCAGGAGCAGCGCCAGCAAGGGGCCACCCACGACCAGGGTCCACCCCGGGGTGTCATCGAAGAAGGACGGTTCCGTGGGCGCCGGTGGCGGGGGTGGCGACTGCGGGCGTGGCGCAGGCTGCTTGGCGGGCTCCCTGGCCAGCGGGGCCGATTGGTCCACGGGAGCGCCCACGGGGGTGGCGACAGTGGGTGGCGAGGACGGCTTCGTGGTGGCTGGCGGTTCCGGCGCTTCGGCGCCGCCGGAGGGAAGGGTGCCCGCTGTCCCCGCTTCCTGACTGGCCTCCGTAACCCCGGCCTCCAGTCTCCCGGTCTCCGATACCCCAGCTCCATGTGCGCCGGCCTTGCGTGCGTCGGGCGCCGCTGCACCCGTTTCCGGTAACCCGACCTCCGGTGCGCCAGGCGCGCCAGCCGCCGGCACTTGGGCCGTCGCCGTCACGGTCGCCGGGTCCCTGGCCTCAGGGGAGGCAGGCTCCGCTTCCTCCGGGGTTAACGCGGCGGGGGCCTCTGGGCTGCCAGGGAGGGACGCCTTTAAGCCATCGAGCCGCACCCCGACGCCAAGCCGCTGGAGCTCGGCCAGGTGGGCATTGCTCATTTCCAGCAGCCGCTTGATATCGCCGAGGTGCGCCTCGAGACGGTCGATGCGACCCCGCAACTCCGTCGTCTCCTGGCGCCCCGTCTCCGCCATCTCCCGCACCAGCAGGATCTCACGCTCGACCAGGGCCAGATCGGGGCCCAGAGGTCCCTCTGGCGCCACCGAGGGGGAGGCGGCGGCCACCAAGGTGGCGGCGGGTGATGGGGAGGTGGATGGAGATGTGGATGGAGAGATAGACGGGGACGAGGCGGTGGCCACCGAGCGGGCACCATCCCCCTCCGCTGCCGGATGACGAGTGGCGATTTCCAGGCGGTCAGAGCCCGAGGAGGGGACCACGCCAGGCGCATCCCCGGGTGCATCCCCGGGGCCAACCCCGGTTGCGCCGGCGGCGGCCAGCACCGGCAGGGGGGGTAGCGGCTGGCCCTTCTGGGCCGCCAGGTACTGTTGCCGGGCCGTCTTGGTGTCCAGGGCGAAAATCAGCGCGGGATGGGGAATCTCCAGGCGAGCCCCGGCCTTGAGCCGGTTGATGTTTCCACCGCTGAAGGCCTGGGGGTTGGCGCGGAAAATGGCCAGCGCGGTCTGCTCCTGGCTGGCCCCCGGGGGGGCCATGCGCCGGGCCAGGGTGGCCAGCGCGGCGCCACTCGGAACCGGGCCATAGCGCAGGGGATAGCCGGGCGGGGGGGGACCAAATGCCCGCGGAGCCGCCGCCGGGGCGGGGCCGCCGCCGTCCGTCGGACGAGTCTGGCCCGTCAGGCTGGCGCCTGTTGCGGGGGCCATCGTGGCCGGGGTGCCAGATAATGCCGACTGGGTCGCCACCTCCCCGGGAGGAAGAGACGCCACGCCTGTACCAGGGGATGCCTCACCGAAACGAGGGAATGCCTCGCCAGAGCGCGGGGACGCCTCACCCGAACGAGGAGCATTACCTCCAGGGCGGGCGGGAGACGCCCCCGGGGCGGCGACCTGGGGCGCCCGCACCGGGGGCGGGGGCCGGTTCAGGGTCGTCGGGGGATCGAGGAGGACGGTATAACCCTTGACCAGCCGGCCCTGGGGCCAGGTGACCTCGACCAGAAAATCCAGGTAGGGCTCGCGGATGGGCTCGGGACTGGTGACGCGGATCTGGAGCCGCCCCTCGGGGGAGACCTCGGGGGTGAAGCTCAAGCGGCTCAGAAAGTGAGGCCGGGGGGAACCGACCTTGGTGAATTCAGCCTCCGAGGCCAGGGTCACCCGAACCGCGTCCAGTTCCTCGGGAGCGATCCCATTGAGCTCGATCCGTCCCAGGAAGGGCTCGTTGAGCGCCGAATCACTGCGGATGCCGCCCAGGCCCAGGGCCCAGGTCAGCCCGGGGGCCACCGCCAGCAGGGCTGGGGCCAGGACCAGGACGGGGGTGGGAAGCCGCCTCAGGAGCAGTCGCGGGTGCATGGGCGGCTATCGACCCTCAGGTTCCTGCCAGACGCGCCGGATTGGCCGTGCATAACGGCCCGCGGCAGACCCGGCCAAGCCAGGAGGACCAGGGGCGCACACCACCTAGCTGAGCGCTTAGCCTCGAGATGGGCACGGGCCCCTCCGACCCTGCCCCATCCGCCCTCAGCGCTCCTGCAGCAGCCGCAGCATGCGGCGCAGGGGCTCGGCGGCGCCCCAGAGCAACTGATCGCCGACGGTGAAGGCGTTCAGATAGTCCTCGCCCAGGTTCAGCTTGCGCAGCCGGCCGACGGGGACGGTCAGGGTGCCGGTGACGGCGGCGGGGGACAGACCGGCGACGGTGGCCGGGCGTTCGTTGGGGATGACCTTCACCCAATCGTTGGCGCTGGCGATCATCTCCACCAGCTCGTCCAGGGGGGCCTGCCGCTTGAGCTTGATGACCAGGCCCTGGCTATGGCAGCGCATGGCGCCGATGCGCACGCAGGTGCCGTCGATGGGAATGGGATTGTCCTGACGGCCGAGGATCTTGTTGGTCTCCACCAGGCCTTTCCATTCCTCGCGACTCTGGCCATTCTCGAGGGCGGTGTCGATCCAGGGGATGAGACTCCCGGCCAGGGGGGCGCCGAAATTGGCCGTGGGGAAGTCGGCCCCGTGCATGGTGTCGGTGACGATGCGGTCGATGTCCAGGATGGCCGAGGCCGGGTCCGCCAGCCGATCGGCGCAGCCGGCATGCAGGGCGCCCATCTGGGACAGGAGCTCGCGCATGTTCTTGGCCCCGGCCCCGGAGGCGGCCTGGTAGGTCATGGAGGTCACCCACTCCACCAGATCGTGGTGGAAGAGACCGCCGATGGCCATGAGCATCAGGCTCACCGTGCAGTTGCCGCCGATGAAGTCGCGCTTGCCCGCCGCCAGGGCCGCCTCGATGACCTCCAGGTTGACGGGGTCGAGGATGATGGTGCTCTCCGGTGCCATGCGCAGGCTGGAGGCGGCGTCGATCCAGTAACCCTGCCAACCGGCGGCCCGCAACCGGGGATAGATCGCCTTGGTGTAATCGCCCCCCTGGCAGGTGACCACGACATCCAGGCCGACCAGGGCGTCCAGATCATTGGCGTCCAATAGCGGGACCGCGCCCTTGCCCGCGTCCGGCCCCGGCTGGCCGACCTGGGAGGTGGTGAAGAAGACCGGCTCCGGAATGGCGGCGAAGTCGTTCTCTTCCAGCATGCGGCCCATGAGGACCGAGCCCACCATGCCCCGCCAGCCAACGAAACCCACCCGATTGCAAGCGACCTGACTCATTGCCTTCACTCCTGACCCAGGGCCGCCAGCACGGCGTCGCCCATTTCACTGGTGCCAACCTGACGCATCCCAGCCGACATGATGTCGGCGGTGCGCAGCCCCCGGTCGAGGACCCGGGTGACCGCCTGTTCGATGCGCCGGGCATTGTCCTCGTCGCCGAAGCTGTAGCGCAGCATCATGGCCACCGAGAGGATGGTGGCCAGGGGATTGGCGACCCCCTTGCCGGCGATGTCCGGCGCCGAGCCATGGATGGGCTCGTACATGCCCTTGCCGTGTTCGTCCAGGGAGGCCGAGGGCAGCATGCCAATGGAGCCCGTCAGCATGGATGCCTCGTCGGAGAGGATGTCGCCGAAGATGTTGCCGGTGACGATGACATCGAACTGCTTGGGATTACGCACCAGTTGCATGGCGCAGTTGTCGACGTACATGTGGCTGAGGGCCACGTCCGGGTACTCAGCGCCGACCTCGGTGGCGACCTCGCGCCACAGCTCGGTGCTCTCCAGGACATTGGCCTTGTCCACCGAGCAGAGGCTCTTATTGCGCTTGCGGGCGATGTCGAAGGCGACGCGGCAGATGCGGCGGATCTCCGCCTCGGTATAAACCATGGTGTTGACGCCGACCCGCTGACCGTCCTCGTTGATGTGGACGCCGCGCGGCTTGCCGAAATAGATGTCGCCGGTCAGCTCGCGCACGATGACGATGTCCAGCCCGGCGACGATCTCCGGGCGCAGGGAGGAGGCCGCGGCGAGTTGCGGGTAGAGGATGGCGGGACGCAGATTGGCGAACAGACCCAGGCCACCGCGCAGGCCCAGCAGGCCGCGCTCGGGGCGCACCGCATAGGGCAGGGGCTCCCACTTGGGGCCGCCGACGGCGCCAAGCAGGATGGCGTCGGCCTCACGCGCCAGTTCCAGGGTGGCCTCCGGCAGGGGTCCACCGGTGGCGTCGATGGCGGCGCCGCCCACCAGGGCCTCGTGCATGTCGATATCGAGGCCATAATCGTCGCGCAGGCAGGCCAGGATCTTGACCGCCTCGTCGACGATCTCCGGACCGATGCCGTCGCCCGGCAGGATCAGAATCTGTTTGCTCACGTCTGTGGATGCCTATGGGTTACTTCAAATTTGGTGTGATTGGGAAATTCAGGCGAACAGCCAGGGGGCCTGGGACTTGCGCCGCGCCTCGTAGGCACGGATGCTGTCCACGTGCTGGAGGGTCAGGCCGATGTCGTCCAGGCCCTTGTGCAGGCACTCCTTGTGGAAGGGGTCCATGTCAAAGGGGATGGGCTGACCGCCGGCCGGGGTCAGGGTCTGCGCCAGCAGGTTGACCTCGATCTCCAGGGCCTGGGGACCCGTGGCCTGGCTGAAGAGCCAGTCGATGCGGGAGCCGTCGAGGACGATGGGCAGGATGCCGTTCTTGAAGCAGTTGTTGAAGAAGATATCGGCGTAGCTCGGGGCCAGGATGACCCGGAAGCCGTAATCCAGCAGGGCCCAGGGGGCATGCTCGCGGGAGGAGCCGCAGCCAAAGTTCTCCCGGGTCAGGAGGATCTTGGCCCCGGCGTAGCGCGGGTCGTTGAGGACGAAGTCCGGGTTCAGGGGCCGGCCGGTGCAGTCCTGGCCGGGCTCGCCCCGGTCCAGATAGCGCCACTCGTCGAAGAGGTTGGGCCCGAAGCCGGTGCGCTCGATGCTCTTCAAAAACTGCTTGGGGATGATGGCGTCGGTGTCGACGTTGGCGCGGTCCAGGGGGCAGACCTTGCCGGTGAAATCGGCGAATTTTTCCATGATCGAATCCTCGGTCGGGGCCGCTTAGAGGGTGCGCGCGTCGACGAAGTGGCCGGTGACGGCGGCGGCGGCGGCCATGGCCGGGCTCACCAGGTGGGTACGCCCGCCGGGTCCCTGCCGGCCCTCGAAGTTACGGTTGGAGGTGGAGGCGCAGCGCTCCCCCGGTTCCAGGCGGTCGGCGTTCATGGCCAGGCACATGGAGCAGCCCGGGTCGCGCCACTCGAAGCCGGCGGCGGTGAAGACCTCGTGCAGTCCCTCGGCCTCGGCCTGTTCCTTGACCGGCCCCGAGCCCGGCACCACCAGGGCCAGCTTGATGGAGGGGGCCACCTGGCGACCCTTGACCACCGCGGCGGCGGCGCGCAGGTCCTCGATGCGGGAGTTGGTGCAGGAGCCGATGAAGACCTTGTCCGGGCGGATCGCGGTGATGGGGGTGCCGGCCTCCAGGCCCATGTACTCCAGGGCGCGGCGCATGCCCGCGGCCTTGGTCGGGTCGGGCTCGGCGGCGGGGTTGGGCACCCGGTCGTCGATGGCCACCACCATCTCCGGCGAGGTCCCCCAGGTGACCTGGGGCTTGATGGCGGCGGCGTCCAGGTGCACCACCCGGTCGAAGCGGGCGTCGGGGTCGCTGACCAGGGTGCGCCAATGGGCGGCGGCCCGCTCGAAGAGCTCGCCCTGGGGGGCGAAGGGCCGGCCGCGCACATAGTCGATGGTCTTCTCGTCCACCGCCACCAGCCCGGCCCGGGCGCCGGCCTCGATGGTCATGTTGCACACCGTCATGCGCCCCTCCATGGACAGGTCGCGGATGGCGGAGCCGCCGAACTCGATGACATAGCCGGTCCCGCCGGCGGTGCCGATGTGGCCGATGATCGCCAGGACGATATCCTTGGCGGTGACGCCCCGGCCCAACTGGCCGTCGACGCTCACCAGCATGGTCCTGGACTTGCGCTGCAAGAGGCACTGGGTGGCGAGGACGTGCTCCACCTCGGAGGTGCCGATGCCGAAGGCCAGGGCGCCGAAGGCGCCGTGGGTGGAGGTATGGGAGTCGCCGCAGACGATGGTCATGCCCGGCAGGGTGAAGCCCTGCTCCGGCCCCATGACATGGACGATGCCCTGCCGCGGGTCGCCCATGCCGAACTCGGTGATGCCGAACTCGATACAGTTGCGGCCCAGGGTCTCCACCTGGAGGCGGGAGACGGGATCGACGATCCCCTCATGGCGATCCTTGGTGGGGACATTGTGGTCCGGCACCGCCAGGTTGGCCGTCGTGCGCCAGGGCTGGCGCCCGGCCAGCCGCAGCCCGGCGAAGGCCTGGGGCGAGGTGACCTCATGGACCAGTTGGCGGTCGATGTAGAGGAGCGCCGTACCGTCCGCGTCATAGCGGACGAGGTGCTCGTCCCAAATTTTGTCATACAGGGTCTGGGCTGCCATGCGTAAGGCCTCCGGCCGTAACGGAAGGTCGATCGAAGAGGGAAAAAGGATATAGGGCCTAGGGATAGCGCGCAAACGCCTCAGAGGTAACGCACCTCGAGAATCTCGAACTCGCGCACCCCACCAGGGGCATCCACCTTGACCGTATCGCCCTCGCGCTTGCCGATGAGGGCCCGGGCGATGGGTGAGGTGACGGAGATCATGCCCTGGGCGAAGTCGGCCTCATCCTCGCCAACGATCTGGAAGCTGTGCTCGGTCTCCTCGTCGTCGAGTTCCAGGACGACGGCGGTGGCGCCGAAGACGACCCGGCCGTCGGTGGTCAGTTGGGCGACGTCGATGACGTGGGCGTGGGACAGCTTGCTCTCGATGTCCTTGATCCGCCCCTCGACGAAGCTCTGTTGCTCCCGGGCGGCGTGGTACTCGGCGTTCTCCTTGAGGTCGCCATGGCTACGGGCCTCGGCGATGGCGGCGATGATGCGCGGGCGCTCGACGCGCTTGAGTCGCTCCAGTTCCTCGCGCAATTTTTCGGCGCCCCGTGCGGTGAGAGGGACTTTACTCATAGGGTTCTCATCCTCGACAAAAATACCGGACCGCCTGGGGCGGCCTCTCCGCGGCCTGGACCGTGCCAGGACTCTGACCGGGTCTCAGCGCCTCAGTAAAGCGCTTGCAAGCGATTCACCGCCAGTGCCGCGCCGTGGCGCAGGGCCAGGCAGGTGGCCTCGGCGCCGGCGATGGTGGTGGTGTAGCTCACCTTGTGCTGGAGGGCGGCGCGGCGGATTGCCGCGGAATCGGCGATCGCCTGGGCGCCCTCGGTGGTGTTGACGATGAAGCTGAATTCGTCGTTCTTGATCAGGTCGACGATGTGCGGCCGGCCCTCGTGGACCTTGTTGACCCGCGCGCAGGCGATGCCCGCCGCCCGCACCGCCGCCGCCGAGCCCTCGGTGGCGTAGAGCTCGAAACCCAGGTCCACCAGGTCGCGGGCGACCTGGACCAGGCGTCGCTTGTCAACCTCGCGCACGCTGAGCAGGGCCTTGCCCGTGGCGGGCAGCTTGACCCCGGCGCCGATCTGGGACTTGCGGAAGGCCTCGCCAAAGGTCTCGCCGACCCCCATCACCTCACCGGTGGACTTCATCTCCGGCCCCAGCACCGTGTCGACCCCGGGGAATTTGATGAAGGGAAAGACTGCCTCCTTGACGAAATAGTGCTTGGGCTGGACCTCCCGGGTCAGGCCCTGGTCGGCCAGGGTCATGCCGGCCATGCAGCGCGCCGCGACCTTGGCCAGGGGCACGCCGATGGCCTTGGAGACGAAGGGCACGGTGCGCGAGGCCCGGGGATTGACCTCCAGGATGTAGACCTCCTGATCCTTGATGGCGAACTGGGCATTCATCAGGCCGACGACCTTGAGGGCGTGGCCGAGCTTGGTCATCTGCTCGCGCATGCGGTCCTGGCAGGGCCCGGACAGGGTGTAGGGCGGCAGGGAGCAGGCGGAGTCGCCAGAATGGACCCCGGCCTGTTCGATGTGCTCCATGATGCCGCCGATGAGGACCCGCTCGCCGTCGCAGATGGCGTCCACGTCCACCTCGATGGCGTCGTCGAGGAAGCGGTCCAGCAGCACCGGCGATTCGTTGGACACCCGCACCGCGTCATGCATGTAGCGCTGAAGGTCATGGGTGTCGTAGACGATCTCCATGGCCCGGCCGCCCAGGACGTAGGAGGGGCGCACCACCAGGGGAAAGCCGATGGCCTCCGCCGCGACGAGGGCCTCCGCCTCGCTGCGCGCCGTGGCGTTGGGCGGCTGGCGCAGGCCCAGGTCGTGGATCAGTCGCTGGAAACGCTCCCGGTCCTCGGCCAGGTCGATGGAGTCGGGGCTGGTGCCGATGATGGGCACCCCGGCGGCCTCCAGGGCCCGCGCCAGCTTCAACGGCGTCTGGCCACCGTATTGGACGATGACCCCGCGGGGCTGTTCCTTGGCGACGATCTCCAGCACGTCCTCCAGGGTCAGGGGCTCGAAATAGAGGCGGTCGGAGGTGTCATAGTCGGTGGAGACGGTCTCGGGGTTGCAGTTGACCATGATCGTCTCGAAGCCGTCGTCGCGCAGGGCGAAAGCGGCGTGGACGCAGCAATAGTCGAACTCGATGCCCTGACCGATGCGGTTGGGACCCCCGCCCAGGACCATGATCTTCTGGCGATCCGTCGGCTGGGCCTCGCACTCCTCCTCATAGGTCGAGTAAAGGTAGGCGGTGCTGGCGGCGAACTCGGCGGCGCAGGTGTCCACCCGCTTGAAGACCGGACGGATGCCCAAGGCATGGCGCCGGTCGCGCACCCACTGCTCGCCGCAGCGCGCCAGCTTGCCCAGGCGGCGATCGGAAAAACCCTTGCGCTTGAGGAAGCGCAGCCGCTCCGCCGTCAGTCCCGCCCGGCCGTGGGCGTGGACCTCCGCCTCCAGGGTCACCAGTTCCTCGATCTGGGCGAGGAACCAGGGGTCGATGGCGGTGAAGTCGAAGAGGTCCTGGATACTCAGACCGGCGCGGAAACCGTCCGCGACGTAAAAGAGGCGCTCGGCCCCGGGCTGGCGCAACTCCTGGCGCAGGTGGGACATGGCCTCGGGGTCGTTGAAGTCGAGCATCTCCTCCAAGCCGTACTTGTCGGTCTCCAGGCCGCGCAGGGCCTTCTGCAGGGACTCCTGGAAGGTGCGACCGATGGCCATCACCTCCCCCACCGACTTCATCTGGGTGGTGAGGCGGGCATCGGCCTGGGGAAACTTTTCGAAGGCGAAGCGCGGGACCTTGGTCACCACGTAGTCGATGCTGGGCTCGAAGGAGGCCGGGGTGGCGCCGCCGGTGATCTCGTTGGCCAGTTCGTCCAGGGTGTAGCCCACCGCCAGCTTGGCCGCCACCTTGGCGATGGGGAAGCCGGTGGCCTTGGAGGCCAGGGCCGAGGACCGCGACACCCGGGGGTTCATCTCGATGATGATCATGCGCCCGTCCTTGGGGTTGATGGCGAACTGGACGTTGGAGCCGCCGGTGTCGACGCCGATCTCGCGCAGCACGGCGATGGAGGCGTCGCGCATGATCTGGTATTCCTTGTCCGTGAGGGTCTGGGCCGGCGCCACGGTGATGGAGTCGCCAGTGTGCACCCCCATGGGGTCCAGATTCTCGATGGAGCAGATGATGATGCAGTTGTCGGCGCGGTCCCGCACCACCTCCATCTCGTACTCCTTCCAGCCCAGGGCCGACTCCTCGATCAACAGCTCGTGGGTCGGGGACAGGTCCAGACCGCGAGCGCAGATGGTCTCGAACTCCTCCTGGTTGTAGGCGATGCCGCCGCCACTGCCGCCCATGGTGAAGGAGGGGCGGATGATGGCGGGGAAGCCGATCGAGGCCTGGACCTGGATGGCCTCCTCCAGGCTGTGGGCGATGGCGGAACGCGGCATGTCCAGGCCGATGCGCCGCATGGCCTGGCGGAAGAGGTCGCGGTCCTCGGCCTTGTCGATGGCCTCGCGGCTGGCGCCGATGAGCTCGACGCCGTATTTGGCCAGGACCCCATGACGCACCAGGTCGAGGGCGGTATTCAGCGCCGTCTGGCCGCCCATGGTCGGCAGCAGGGCATCCGGGCGCTCGCGCTCGATGATGCGCTCCAGGCAGGTCCAGGTAATGGGCTCGATGTAGGTGGCGTCGGCCATCTCCGGGTCGGTCATGATGGTGGCCGGGTTGGAGTTGACCAGCACCACCCGGTAGCCCTCCTCGCGCAGGGCCTTGCAGGCCTGGGCCCCGGAGTAGTCGAACTCGCAGGCCTGACCGATGACGATGGGGCCGGCCCCGATGATGAGGATGCTGTGGATGTCGGTACGCTTGGGCATGGTCTTTGTCGGACGGTCGGGGGCCGCGTCAGGGGCGCCGGGCGCGCATCAGGTCGATGAAGTGATCGAAGACCGGCGCGACGTCATGGGGTCCCGGACTGGCCTCCGGGTGGCCCTGAAAACTGAAGGCCGGGCGCTCACGATGGTGGATGCCTTGCAGCGAGCCATCGAACAGGGACTTGTGGGTCGCCTCCAGGCAGGCCGGCAGGCTGGCCTCGTCCACGGCGAAGCCATGGTTCTGGCTGCTGATCATGACCCGCCCGGTGCGCAGGTCCTGTACCGGGTGGTTGGCGCCGTGGTGGCCAAACTTCATCTTCAGGGTCCGTGCCCCGCTGGCCAGGCCCAGCAACTGATGACCAAGGCAGATGCCGAACAGCGGCATGTCGGTCGTCAGCAGTTCACCAATCGCGCGGATGGCGTAGTCGCAAGGCTCGGGATCACCCGGGCCGTTGGAGAGGAAGACCCCGTCCGGCCCCAGGGCCAGGACCTCCGCCGCCGGCGTCCGGGCCGGCACCACGCGCACCCGGCAGCCGCGCTCCACCAGCATGCGCAGGATGTTGCGCTTGATGCCAAAGTCGTAGGCGACGACGAAGTAGGGCGGATCTTGTGGCAGGGGGGCAGGCGAGGCCGACTTGGCCTCCAGGCGCCAGACACCCCCGGCCCAATCGTAGGGGCTGGGGGTGGTCACCTCCTGGGCCAGGTCCAGACCCTTGAGGCCCGGGAAGGCCTGGGCCGCGGTTAGGGCCGCCGCCTCATCGATGGCGGCGCCCGCTTGCAGGCAGCCATTCTGGGCACCCTTCTCCCGTAGGATACGGGTCAGGCGCCGGGTATCGATATCCGCGATGCCGGGGACCCCCTGCCGGATCAGGTAGTCGTCCAGGCGTTCCCGCTGACGCCAGTTGCTGGCCAAGCGGGGCAGGTCCCGGATCACCAGGCCGGCGGCCTGAATGGCGGGCGATTCCTCATCCTCGGGGTTGACGCCCACGTTACCTATGTGGGGATAGGTGAGGGTCACCAACTGCCGGCGATAGGAGGGATCGGTGAGGATCTCCTGATAGCCGGACAGGGCGGTGTTGAACACCACCTCGCCGACGCTCTGGGTCTCAGCGCCGATGGACAGGCCGCGGAAGACGGAACCGTCTTCCAGAACGAGAACCGCGGGCTTGCTCAAGGTCATCTCCGAGTTCGGCCAGCCCGCGTCCCGGCCCGGGGGCCGCGGGAACAGAAGAGGCGCCAAGCGGCGCGGTATCACGAGGACGCACGGCAAGGGAGGGCGGCCAGGATCGTGCGACGGGGCACGAAGACGTGAGCGCGAGGGCGGCTGGAGTTGGCGAGCGGGCCAGGCACCCCGAGCGCTGGAATTCTATGTGATACCCCCTGCCCTGTCCATGGAACGCCAGCGCCCGCCTCCCTCAAAGGGCGCGACGAATCCAGTCCTCCAGCGACCTGGCATCCAGCGCCCCGGAGGTGCGCGCCACCTCCTTGCCAGCCTTGAAGACCATCAGGGTGGGAATGCTGCGGATGCCGTAGCGCTGAGCCAGGCCCTGGTTATCCTCGGTGTTGACCTTGACCAGGCGGGCCCGGGGTTCGATCCGCCGCGCGACGACCTCGAAGGCCGGCGCCATGGCGCGACAGGGTCCGCACCAGGGGGCCCAGAAGTCGACCACCAGAGGCAGGTCGCTGCGCCCCAGATGCTTGGGGAAACGCCCCTCGTCCAGGGCCAGGGGCACGCCGACGAAGAGGGATGTCCGGCATTTTCCGCAGCGGGCCTCCTCGCCCAGGCGTTCAGCGGGCACCCGATTGACGGCATCGCAGCGCGGGCAGACGACATGCAGGGGTTGGGTCATGGCAGGCGACTCCGTGAGTTGAGGGGGGGGGGGAAAGCGTCAAACGCGGGACCGGTGTCCGCGGTGAGTTCCGTCCGGCATCGCCCCCACTGGCTTGAAGGGTTACTATCGCAGGCCTATCTACGGCCTTTCGGGTCAATTCCAACCATTCACTCATAAGGAGAACGGCACCATGGCCGACTCACCCAATCTGGTTGCCGTCACCGCGCAGAACTTCCACCAGGTCGTCATCGAGGGCTCTTACGAACGCCCGGTACTGGTGGACTTCTGGGCCGACTGGTGCGCCCCCTGCCGCGCCCTCATGCCCATCCTCGCCAAGCTGGCGGACGAATACCGCGGCCGCCTGCTGGTCGCCAAACTCAACACCGAGGAAGAGCAGGCCCTGGCCGCCCAGATAGGCATCCGCAACCTGCCCACCGTCCTGCTCTTCAAGGATGGCCGTCCGGTCGATCAGTTCATGGGCGCCCTGCCCGAGACCCAGGTGCGGGCCTTTCTGGAACCCCACCTGCCCCGGGCCGCCGACGGGCTGCTGGAGCGGATCGAGGATCGTCTCCTGGCAGGTGACCTGGCCGGTGCCCAGGCCGCGCTGGACCTGGCGCGGGCCAAGGACCCGGACAATCCCCGGCTCTTCCTGGTGGAGGTCCAGATCAAGGCCGCCGCGGGGGATTCCCAGGGCGCCGAGGCCCTGCTGGATCAGGTCCCCCTGGACCTGGCCAAGGACCCGGAGGTGCTGGCCCTGCGCGGCCAGTTACGCCTCGCCAACCTGGTAGCCGGCGCCCCGGCGGAGGCGGAACTCGCCACCCGGCTCGCCGCCGATCCCCGGGACAGCGAGGCCGCCTTCCTGCTCGCCGTCCATCAGGCGATCAAGGGCGATTTCGCCGCCGCCCTGGCGGGGCTGCTGGCCCTGCTCAAGCGCGACCGGGCCTATGGCGAGGATGCGGCGCGCAAGACCATGATCATGATCTTCGATCTCCTGGGTGGCCAGGACCCCCTGGTCACCAGCTATCGCGGCAAGATGCTCAGTGCCCTGTATTGACCGGCCCCCGATACGCCCTCTCTAATGGGGCTGGCGCCGCAGACGCAGTCGGTAGAGGGGACCGGACACGACCATGTCGAAAATCATGAAGGCCACCACCAGCAGGGCAAGGTCGAGCCAGGGAAGCTGGAGGCCCAGGGGGCCCGCCACGACCAGCAGGGGGAGCAGGGCCTCGGGGATCTGATCCAGGCCGGTGGCCTTGGCCCCCGGTTCCAGCCCCAGCCGGCGCTTGATCAAGCTGGAGAGGGCATCCCCGACCATGGCCAGGAAACCGATCAGGGCGCCCAAGCCCAGGCCCAGGCCCAGCACCCCGGACAGGAGGGCCGTCGCCACCACCGCCGCCGCCAGCCCGCGCAGGGTGGCGGACTCGCCGAGCAGGCGGTGGCCATCCCCCAGCACCAGACCGGCATCCAGGGGCCAAGCCCATCGCGGTCCCAAACGCCAGGCGACCAGAATCGGCGCCCCGTTGGCCACGATCAGCAAGAGCAGCAGAACGGTCTTTTCCCACATGGCCGCCTTGGACCTCCCATCAGGACCTGAACTTTCTCGCCAAGGAGCCGGCACGGCCTTCAGCCACCCCGACCGCCGCCCGTGACGGACGTTTCATATTAAGATTATGACTGCTTACGCCGAACCCGCCCTACCCCTTTCGGCCCGGTTGCGTCGCCCAGACGGCAACGCCCGGCGCCGAGGAACCGGAGAGCCCTCATGCACCTTATCCCGCACCCGAATGCCAGGATGCCCCTGACACTCGTGCCCCTGTTGCTGATGGCCTTGTCCCTGCCACCTGCCTGGGGTAGCGCCGCCGAGACGGGCGCGGTCCCGGGGGCATCGGGCACGCGGATGCCCGCCGGCGACCCGGCGGAGACCACGGCTACGGAAACCGCGGCTAGCCAGGTAGATGGTCCCAGTGATCCCCAGGACGGCTCCCTCTGGGAACAATCCTGGGAGGGCGCCGGGGACCTCTGGCGCCGTTCCCGGGACAGCGCCGGACGCTGGCTCGAAGGGGGCCAGCAGGGGGCCGAGGGTCTCTGGCAGGATTCCAAGCAAAAGGCCGGGGAGGCCTGGGATACCACCCGGCGCTATCTTGGCCCCAGTCCCCAGACCGGCTTTGCCCGCCTGTGGGCGGGGGTGATGCCGACCCTGGAGGAAACCCTCGCCCTGGAGGAGCGCCAGGCCAGCCTGCCGGAGAACCGCTGGTTCGGCGAGGATCAGGCCAGTAACCAGGCCGCCATCGACGAACTCCTCGATCAGGCCGTCGCCCTCCTCTCCACCTCCACCACCCAGGATCACCGCCAACGCATCCGCGCCCTCCAGCAGCAGATCACCCAGGCCCGCCAGGATATCGCCGACTACCGCCGCGAGCGGGTCGCCGCCCCCGCGGAATCCCTGATCAAAAAGACCCTCGCCGACTATGACGCGGCCATCGCCGAGCGCCAGGCCGACATTCGCCGCTATGAAGGGGAACTGGAGACCGTCAAGCGCCAGTTCGCCGTCGAACTCCGGGCCCTGGGCCTGGAGTTGAGCGATGACCAGCTCGATTTCATGCTCACCACCGTCGTCGGTGACAACCTCATCGACCTCGGCATCCTCTTCGACAACGTCAAGGTCATCACCGGCCAGCTCGAGCGCCTGGTGGAGGAGAGCGGCGAGGACCTGCAGAGCGCCCGCCGCTATTACGGTCTCTACGTCATCCTGCTCAAGAGCCTGCGGCAGATGCACCTGCAAGTGGAACTGGCCATCGCCAACAGCTACATCCCACGCATCGACGCCATCGCCCAGCGGGCGGCGGAGCTCTCCACCCAGACCCAGGCCCTGCTCAAGCAGAACCCTGACCGGCAGGCGATCCTCCAGGCCAACCTGGACGCCCAGCGGCTGACCCTGGAAGCCGCGGAGATCTACCGCCAGTACCTGGACGAGCAGGGCCGGCAGATCACCGCCGCCCGGGTCGCCCTGGAGACCGACATCGCCACCGCCTGGAACACCTATGAAACGGTGCGGGTCTCCGGCGAGCTGGTCGGGATCGTCAAGGCCAGCCGCAAGCTGCTGGACGGCCTCATCAGCCGTCAGGTCCCCGCCTTGCGCCCCTTCCGCAACCTGGAGATGCAGCGCGAGTTCGAGAAGCTGACCGAACAATTACGCACGGGCGGCGGACGGGGAGAAGGCTAAGCGTACCGCTGCCATTTCCGGCATGTCCCCAAGACCAGCGTGTCCTTCGGGGCGTACCGGTATCTGGCAGGCTCAATGAGTCCCGCAGAAATAGGAAATGCGCCATGAGATTGGGTGAGTTGCTGATCGCGGCCAAGCTCGTCAACCAGGAACAGGTTGACGCCGCCTTGGCGCAAAACCTTATCAACGGTCGGCGCCTGGGCGAGAACCTGATCGCCGCCGGCGCCATCAGCCAGGAAGCGCTCACGGCCTTCATGCACCGGGTCCCCCTGGAGCCCGGGGATCTGGCCGACACCGGCATCGACGAGAAATGGCTGCTCAGCTTGTTGCTGAAGCTGATCTATCTGGGCCAGCTCGAGACCCCCGCCCAGATCGTCGAAGCGATCAAGCTGCCCCCACACTTGGTCAGCGATCTGATCCGCATGGCCAGCGAGCGACGCCTGCTGCGCGCCCTGGGCAGCCGCGATCCCCGCTCGGGCTATGGCACCAGCTATGCCCTCAACGAGGAGGGCCTCCGCTGGGCCCAGGAGGCCCTGGAGCAATCGCAATACGCGGGGCCCGCCCCGGTCTCCCTGGAGGAATTCGTCGCTCTGGTTCAGCTCCAGAAGATCAACCATGTCGTCGTCACCACGGAAAAGATCCAGGCCGCCTTTGGTGACCTGGCCATCTCCGAGGCCTTCATCGAGAAGATCGGCCCGGCGCTGAACTCGGACCGCGCCATCCTCATGTATGGCCCTCCTGGCAACGGCAAGACCTCGGTCGCCTTCTGCCTGGCCAATATCTTCAACGACGTCATCTATGTGCCCCATGCCGTCATGATCGGCGGCCAGATCATGCGGGTCTACGACCCCAGCCTGCATCAGCGCCTGGACCTCAAGCAGGGCGCCCAAGCCGGCGCCGCCCCCTCCCTCATCCGGCAGGAAGAGATCGACGCCCGCTGGGTCTCCTGTCGCCGGCCCTTCGTCGTCACCGGAGGTGAGCTGACCCTGGAGATGCTGGACCTGAGCTTCGACCCCACCGCCAATCTCTACGAGGCGCCGCTCCATGTAAAGGCCCTGGGCGGCTGCTTCGTCATCGACGACTTCGGCCGCCAACTGGTGCCCCCCACCAGCTTGCTCAACCGCTGGATCGTGCCCATGGAGAGCCGGGTCGACTACCTCAAGCTGCATACCGGCAAGAGCTTCGCCATCCCCTTCGAGGAACTGGTCATCTTCTCCACCAATCTGGAGCCGGAGGACCTGATGGACCCCGCCTACCTGCGCCGCATCCCCTACAAGCTGGAGGTGGGCGCCCCGAGCCGCGAACGCTTCCGCCAGATCTGCGACCGAGCCTGCGCGAAGGAGGGGCTGGAGCTGACGGACGAGACCTTCGAGGCGATCACCCGCCGGATCACGGAGGACAAGGGCATGGAACTGGCCGCCTACATGGCCAAATTCGTCGTCGACCAGGTGGTCGCCACCTGCCGCTTCCTGGGGAAGCCACCCCATTTCGAACCCCGCTTCATCGCCTACGCGGTCGACAACCTGCGGGTGAACCGGGCCTGATGACCAAGAGGGCAGCCTGCCTTCAGCCTGGCCCGCGGCCGAAGGCACGGATCAGTGCCACCACAGAGCGGATATCCGCCTCCTCCGGCACCGCGCGGCCCATGAGCCAGGCATGGAGAGTCTGGTCCTCCGCCGCCAGCATCCGGGCGAAGGTCGCCCGCGCGGCGGCATCCAGACGGGGATAGTCCTCGTCCAGAAAGCGTTGCAGGGCGACATCCAGTTCCAGCATACCCCGCCGACACTGCCAGTGCAGGCGACGGATCTCCTCGTCCTGGGGGGAAGCATGGATCATGAGGAGGCTCCTCTAGGCAAGCGCTCGCCAGGGCCAGGGGGTGGGCGACCAGGTGCCGGTTGGCGAGTCGGTGAGCGATGGGCGGGACAGAGGCCAGGGCCGTCCAGGCGGTCAGCCCCGGCTCAAGGCCGCGATCAGCGTCGGCCCCGCGGCGCCGAGCAGGGCGGTGACCAGGCCCAGGGTCAGATTGGTGGCGATCAGGCGCCGGATCAGGGCCAGGCGGGCGCCGGCAACGGGCCAGTCGGCCTGGGCCACTGCCTGGGTCAGGGCGCGGTAGGGAGAGAACCAGATATAGATGAAGATCAACGTCATCAGGGCGGAAAGGGTCATCATGGCGTGGACATGCCACCCCATCCTGGCGCCCGCCAGGGCCAGGAAGACCCACAGCCCGCTACCCCACAGCAGGGCGATGGCGACCCAGACCAGGGGAAAGAAGCGGTCGAAGACGGCCAGCATCAGCGGCAGGCGCTCCGGGGGCGCCAGACGCTCATTGGCGACCGGTCGCAGGACGAAATGCGCGAAGAACATGCCGCCGATCCAGATCAGGGTGCCCAATTGGTGTAGGGCGAGGGCCAATGGCCATTGCATGGACAAGTGCGGAAACTCCTGGGTACCGGACGTCGGCAAAAATCCCTGTGCCGAGGTCGAATGAAATCCGCGCGGCGCGGTCAGAAAGGCGGGCGATTGTACGCCCTCACGCCCTTCAGGGGCGAGTCACCGCCTGGAGTGATCGACCGGAGTGAATTGCCAAGCCAGCCGTCTCCCATCACCGGCATGAGTTAAGATAAGGCCCTAAGTCCAAAGCCAGCCTTCCCGTCCCGCTTTTATTTGCTCGCCGCGACCCCGATCTAGCCCGTCATAGCGCGACCCGGTCGCCCACCGCCCAAGTGAGTCCGAACCTAGCCATGAAGTCCAAGCCCCTCTCCATATTCCTCTGGTTCGTTGCCGGCCTCTGGCTGATGATGCTGATCAGCGGCTTCGAGTTCCAGGCGGGTCCCAATCCCAGCCGCATCACCTACAGCGAGTTCCTGAGCGATGTCGCCGACGGCGCGGTGGCCGAGGTGACCATCCAGGATCAGGAGATCCAGGGTACCCGCACCGACGGCAGCTACTTCGAGACCTTCACCCCGGGGGACCCGGGCCTGATGAAGGACCTGCTGGACGCCAATGTCACGGTCCGCGCCATTCCCCCGGACCGGCCCGGCCTCCTGGCCCAGATCCTCGCCTCCTGGCTGCCCTTCCTGGTCCTGATGGGCGTCTGGTTCTGGTTCGTCCGCCGCGGCATGGGCGGGGGCGGCGGGCCAGGTGGCGGCGGCCTGTTCAACTTTGGCAAGAGCCGCGCCCGCCAGCACGCCGAGGGCGAGGTCAAGGTCACCTTTGCCGACGTCGCGGGCGTGGAGGAGGCCAAGGAGGAGGTGGGCGAGCTGGTGGACTTCCTGCGTGACCCGGGCAAATTCCAGAAACTGGGCGGCAAGATCCCCCGGGGCGTCCTCATGGTCGGCCCCCCCGGCACGGGTAAGACCCTCCTGGCCCGCTCCATCGCCGGCGAGGCGAAGGTGCCCTTCTTCAGCGTCTCCGGCTCCGACTTCGTGGAGATGTTCGTCGGCGTCGGCGCCTCCCGCGTTCGCGACCTCTTCGAGCAGGCCAAGAAGCAGGCCCCCTGCATCGTCTTCGTCGACGAGATAGACGCCGTGGGCCGTCGCCGTGGCGCCGGCCTGGGGGGCGGTCACGACGAGCGCGAGCAGACCCTGAACCAGATGCTGGTGGAGATGGACGGCTTCGCCGGCAACGAGGGCATCATCGTCATCGCCGCCACCAACCGGCCCGATGTCCTCGACCCGGCCCTGCTCCGCCCGGGCCGCTTCGACCGCCAGGTGGTGGTGGGCCTGCCCGACCTGGCCGGCCGCGAGGCCATCCTCAAGGTGCACATGCGCAAGGTGCCCGTCCACGACGACGTCGACGCCCGCACCATCGCCCGCGGCACCCCGGGCTTCTCCGGCGCCGATCTGGCCAATCTGGTCAACGAGGCCGCCCTCTTTGCCGCCCGCACCGGTCTGGTCGACGTCACCATGGCCATGTTCGAGAAGGCCAAGGACAAGATCATGATGGGCACCGAGCGCCGCTCCGTGGTCATGTCCGATCATGAGAAGAAGCTCACCGCCTACCACGAGGCCGGCCATGCCATCATCGGTCGCCTGGTGCCGGACCATGACCCGGTGCACAAGGTCAGCATCATCCCCCGCGGCCGCGCCCTGGGCGTCACCCTCTTCCTGCCGGAGAAGGATCGCTACAGCATGACCAAGCGGCAACTGGAGAGTCAGATCTCGACCCTCTTCGGCGGCCGCCTGGCGGAGGAATTGATCTTCGGCCCCGAGTCGGTGACCACCGGTGCCTCCAACGACATCGAGCGCGCCACCGAGATCGCCCGCAACATGGTCACCCGCTATGGTCTCTCCGACGGCCTGGGCCCCCTGGCTTATGCCGAGGACGAGGGCGAGGTCTTCCTCGGCCGCGCCGTGACCCAGACCAGCAAGATCTCGGCCCTGACGGCACGCTCCATCGACCAGGAGATCCGCGCCATCATCGACCGCAACTACCAGCGCAGCAAGGACATCCTGGTGCGGGAGATGGACAAGCTCCACACCATGGCCGAGGCCCTGCTCCAGTACGAGACCATCTCCCTGGGTCAGATCGACGACATCATGGCCGGCCGGCCGGTGCGGCCGCCGGAGGACGAGGACAGCGGCGCCAAGCCCACCGGCGGCACCGGTGGCGCCACCACCGGCGAGCGCCCAGCGGCCGCGGGTCCTGCCAGCAGCGGCGGGGCCGGTCCGGTGGGCGGTCCGGTCGGAGAGCACTGAGCCTTACTCCTCTTCATCCCTGCAAGCGCCCTCCCGCCCCCTGGCGGGGAGAGGCGTCCGAGGTAACCCCCCGTGTCGGGCAAGAAGAATGAACCCGTGACCCAGGCGGTGCGGGCCCTGCGCGCCGCCGGCATCCCCTTCGTCGGTCACCCCTATGATTACCTGGATGGCGGCGGCACCGCCCATTCCTCCCGGGAGTTGGGCGTGGAGGAGCATCGGGTCGTCAAGACCCTGATCATGGAGGACGAGACCGGCAAGCCCCTGATCATGCTCCAGCACGGCGACCGCGAGGTCGCCACCGGCCTCCTCGCCCGCGCCCTGGGCGTGAAGCGCATCCAGCCCTGCGATCCCAAGACCGCCGATCGCCACTCCGGGTACCAGGTCGGCGGCACCTCCCCCTTCGGCACCCGCCACCCCATGCCCGTCTACGCCGAGGCCAGCATCGCCGACTTGCCGCGCATCTATATCAACGGCGGCAAACGCGGCTTCTTGGTGGAGATCGATCCTAAGCCGGCCCTCGCCCTGCTTCAGGCCCAGCTAGTTCACGCCGCTGCCTGAGGGCGGCAGGGGCCATGCGGGATACTTTCTTTTTCCAAGGTTTCCCGCTGGTGTCCTCACTTGATATGCCGTTCAAAGCCTAGGGCTGGGAGCTGTTGATCTAGGTCTGATAGCCGCGTTCCCTGGCCTTGGCCTTGGCCTTGAAAAAGGCAATGATCTCACCGTCGAGCATAATAGAGAGGCGCTGCTTGCATAGCTGTTCTCGCACGGCAGCAGCAAATTCCGGCTGGCTCACGTCACGCATTCCCACCCGCAGACGAGGTGGTTTAGAGGTAGCGGGCGAGGAGTTCGATTTCATGTTGTTCCGCCTTGTTACAATCCCGGCCGATGAGGTATCCAACGCCCGATAAATACATTGCCTCGCAAGTGGACGTTTTTGTGGAGCAGGCGCTTGCGGATCGGCGCATTAAACAGCCTGCCCTGGTGCTTACTGCTATCCCAAGTGAGTTTTCCGACAAGGCCGATGTACTTGACGGCGTGACGACATCCGGAAAATCGTTCGCCATCGACCATGAATATCTGCTACACATCGTTGATATCCATGGCGGAAATCGAGAAATCCAGCGGGGCCAAATTCCAGTTTCAGGCCCCGACTTGGCAGTTATTGCCACACATCTTCATCAGGCCAAAGCTATTCAGCCCGGCAACCCCCCGCGCGCCAAAAATAGCGCCTTCCGTATCAAAGCGCGACTGGAGATGGACCCCTATCTTATCGATATCGTGCTGGAAGTCAGACGCCACATGCTGGTGCCGGTAACGGTTTGGAAGCGGCGGACATAAAAAAAACCGCACTGCCTGATGTTCGCCGAAGCGTCCCCAGGCCGAACGTCCGAAACGTCGTGCGGCTGATTTCAGTATAGGCGGATAGTGGCGCGGAGAAAAGCCTAACCTCGGTTAAACGCCACCTTGCCCCGCGCGCACCATGCTGGCGGTATGGATCACCCCGCCGCCATGCCCGCAACTTCGTTCCAGATTCAGTGCCAACAGCCGCGCCAGAATCTCCTCATCGGGCATATCCGGGGTGTAGTCGTCCCAGCCATAGGCTGCCGCCACCGCCGCGTCCAGGGCCTGATGGGCCTGATCCAGCCAGCGCGGCCGCTGGTTGTAGAGATTGGTCAGGGTCCGGGCCTTGAGGTCCTTTTCATGGCCCGGCTTGGGGATGATCCGGTCGGGATAACCGGGGACAACCTCGGGCACGCGGTCAACCCAATCGGCGGGGTTGAGCCAATTCTCCCGCAGGGCGTTCAGTCTGCGGGCGGCCTGGGCAATCGCCTGGGCCACCGGGCGCCGGTCGGATTCGACGGGAGGCAGGACGACGCCATCCGCCAAAGTCTCGATCGGACCGGCGGTATCGGCGGGCGTCAGGCCCACGGGGAAGGGGAAGGTCTCGAAAGTGGTGGTCGGGGTGTAGCGGGGATCGTTGCCGACTCCATGCCAGGTACACATTCGCAGGGACCAGGCTTCATGGATGCGGGATTGGAGGATACCGAACGTGAGGTCATCCGCTCTTGCAATCGCATAGAGTTTTTGGTCGGGTAGGATGGCTGCAGGGAGCCAGGAAAATA
>JAHDND010000017.1 GCA_018435665.1 Candidatus Thiosymbion sp.
AGGCGTGCGGGCCGCGCTCCTCGCTGTGCAGCAGCATGCGGATGAAGACCTCGCGCAGGTAATCCCGCTCGTCGGGCCGTCTGCGCTTGCGGCCGAAGATGATGCCTACTTGTCCGCACATGGAGCCGGTTCCCCCTTGCCGCCGAAGTTCTTACCGAGCGGTCTCGTCCCTTCGAGAACAAAGGCCGCGTATTCGCGCCGGTGGTCCGCCAGCCACTCGGCCACCTCCGGATAGCCCATCTCGGCGGTCAGCCGGGTCACCTCCGGGTGGTCGAGCATGTTGGTGCGTCCGGAGAGCCGCACCGTCTCCAGGGCTTCGAGGAAGCGTTCCGGCCAGGGATCGCTGACCTTGTCGTCGGGCAGGAACTCGATCAGGCCGTGCCGGGCCAGACGGGTGAGAAACTCGGCGGCCGCAGCGGCGGCGTCCTCCGGCAGAGGCTGGGTCGGCCCGCCTTCGATGCCGGAGAGCACCTCGGTCATGTAGTCCCGGGGCGCTCGGCTGGCGGTGAACGGCGTCTGGCCGCGCATCAGCTCGACAACTTCGAGGCAGTCGGCGGCATGCAGGGTTTCCCCGCTGCCGGGGATCGGTTCGCCGTCCAGCGTGGTGGAGCGGATCAGAATCTTCATGGGGCACCTCCTTAAACACTGAGGCCGGGAACTTGCCCGGCCTCGTTGGTGAGAGTGGTGGTTTCGGTTTCATCCGGAAGGACGTCCTCCGGTTTGGGCCGTCCGTTCTTGAAGGCGGCGTCGCCAGGCATGTTGGCCATCAGATGCTTGCGGGCGGTCTTGAATTCGTCGCCGATCAGGCCGAGGTGGAGCAGGAAGACCCGGAAGTCGTACTTGGCGCTCTGGGGATCGAAGTCCCGCTTGCGGCTGGAGGCGGCCCGGCCGTTGAGCGCCTTGGCGGCGACGGCGAGGCAGAACTGCAGGTAGGCCTTGATCCGCCCCGCGTGGAGGGTCGCCTCGAACCAGCGGAACTCCACCGTGCCCCGGTACCAGACGTTGTGCAAGTTGACCCCGTGGTAGCGGCTGTTGTCGTAATGCTGGGGTTGGCGGTTGTGGTAGCCGTACCAGATGCGGTTGAGCTGGTCCTTGGTGCGGGGGCGATGCTGTTCGATGCGTTGGATCAGCTCGTCGCTCACCGGCCGCGTGTATCGATTGAGCCGGTCGCGGCTGATGCCGAGGGCGTGGAGGATCAGCGGCTCCTGCTTGTAGACGATCTTGGCCAGGTTACCCAGGTGCCTGCCGTCGAAGGGCGCGGCGTCGATATGGATGTGGATGCCGCACTGGCTGTTGATCTTGCCCCCGGCGCGGCGGATGGCCCGGACCACCTCCTGCAGTTGCGGGATGTCGTCGTAGCCGAGCACCGGGCTGACCAACTCGGCCCGCAGATGGGCCGGGACGCTGGTCAGGGAGGCGTCCCCCACCACCTTCCAGACGCGGCCGCGCAAATCCTCGACCTCCCAGGGGTCATAGCTGCTGGGAATGCCGACATGGCGGACCGTGCCGCCCACCACCGAGTGGATGGCCCAGGCGATCTGCTCCCGGGTGCGTTTTACGGTCTCAATCTCGATCCCGTAGTGGATCTCTTTCAAGTTCATGCGTGCCTCCGTCGTTCATGGCGCTTCTAAGTCGTTGTCAGGCAAGGCTTTTCAGTCTCCGCTCACACCATGAATGAATGCTTCTTTCCGGACACAAATCAAGTAGAAGAACAGCCGAAGCCGACATTTAACACGTTTATTTTCAATGACTTGCGAGTTTGGGCCGGATTGATCAGCGCACAGGCGGCAGAAACCCCGGAACGGGCTGGCCATATCCGGGGTTTCTGGGGTGGCGGTGGCAGTGAGCCGGTCAGCCAGAGGCGGTATCGGAGGTGATCAGGCTGGCGTGCAGCTCGAGGTTGCGCGACTCGTCGGCCCGCATCCGCGCCAGCAGCGCCGTGAAGGCCTCCGCTTCGTCGGCTGGGAGCTTTGACGCCCGTTCCAGCCGCGCCAGGCGCTGGTGCAGATTTTCCAGCAGGCCCAGGGCGTGGTCGCGGATCAGGCCGTCGCGCTTCTCCTGCGGCGTGGGGATGAACTCGGTCAGGCCGCCTTTGCGTCGAACGATCATGGCCGTGCCTCCTTAGCTCAGGGTCGCGCCCAGCGAATGGATGCGCGGGTAGATCAGCGGCGTGCCGGTCATCTCGGCCTTGTAACGCACCTTGTTGCCGGTGTTGTCGGTGAAGGTGCGCACCAGGGTGTACTCGGTCCAGTTCTCGTCGATGGGCCGGGTGTCCTGGATAGTCATCGCCTCCCAGGTCAGGCCACCGTCGTTGCTGGCGAACCATTGCAGGGTGGTGCCGCTGGGGATTTGCATCTGCACATAGGCCTTGGTCGATTCCACCCCCTGGGTCAGCTCGTTCTCGCGGGTCAGGTAGGCCCCGGTGGTCTTGTTGAGGTAGCCCACCAGGTTGACGTCGCGAAAGTTGATGGCCGGAGTGTCGTTGGAAAGCGAGCTGCTCAGGCGCACGCGGATCTGGACCCGGGTGGCGAGGTTGGGCAGCCGTTCCTCCTCGGCGGGAACCATGGCGTCCCAGGTCACGCCGCCGTCGGTGGAGTATTCCCAGTCGAGACCGGTGCCCTGAGGGATGGCCGAGTATTCGTCGAGGTTGATGTCGGAGAACTGCACGCCGGTGATCGGCTGGAAGCGGATCATCCCCTCGGACTGGAAGTGGTAGCCGTAGATCTTCATCGCCAGGTCGGAGCCATTGAGCGGCGTCCAGGTCTCGGCGTTGGAGCTCTCCAGCAGCACGCCCTCCATATAGGTCTGCCGGGTAATGATGCCCCAGCGGCCCATCTTGCCGAGGGTGGCGGTGCGTACCTTGTAGTTGGTGCTGTTGGTCAGCAGCACCACGGAATAGCTGCTGTTGGCCTCGGCGTAGAACGGGTCATCGAAGCGAATGCGAGTCTCGCCGCTCAGGCTGATCTCGTTCGGGGCCAACACCTTCTCGGCGAACACCACGCCGTTGGGCAGACCGGTGGTGACGCCGCGAATCTGCACCGTGACCGGAATGCTCGGGTCCCTGGCGGTGAACTGCAGTCCGATGCTGGAGATCACCTGGTTTTGGGTGAAGCTGAAGGTCTGGGCCAGCGGATCGCGGGGCACGAAGATGGTTTGGGTGCGCCAGACCACCTGCACCACGGGCACGCGGATGATGCGGTTCTCGATGATGCGCTCGATGCGGGTGATGACCAGCGGATCGTTGATCTGCAGGCTGGCCCGGGCCGAGTAGACGCCGTCGGCCATCTCC
>JAHDND010000020.1 GCA_018435665.1 Candidatus Thiosymbion sp.
GCATCCCCGGCCATCAATCAAGACAGGACCCGCGATGGACACCAGCCTCGAAACCGCCCGCTTCAACATGATCCAGCAGCAGATTCGCCCCTGGGGCGTCACCGACGAACGGGTGCTGGCGACCCTGGCCGCCATCCCGCGTGAACACTTCGTCCCCGACGCCTACCGCGGCCTGGCCTACGCCGATATCGAGGTCCCCCTGGGCCAGGGCCAGGGCCAGGTCATGCTCGCCCCCAAGGTGGTCGCCCACCTGCTCCAGGCCCTGAGCATCGGCCCGGACGACCGCATCCTGGAGATCGGCACCGGCAGCGGCTATGTCACCGCCTGTCTCAACGCCCTGGGCGGCGCCGTCATCAGCCTGGAGATCGAGCCCGAGTTGGCCGCCCTGGCGAAAAAGAATCTGGGGGACAGCGACCCGCGCCGGCTGGAGATCCGCGTTGCCGACGGACTGGCCGGCCACATCGACGGCGGCCCCTTTGACGTCATCGCCCTCACCGGTTCCCTGCCCGACGCCAGCGGCCTCTCCGGCCTGGTGTCCCAGCTCGCCCCCCATGGCCGCCTGTTCGCCATCCTCGGCGATGAGCCGGCCATGGTGGCCACCCTGATCACCCACGGACCTGAAGGTTTCAACCGCCAGTCCCTGTTTGAAATCTCCGTCCCGGCCCTGGCCAAGGCCCCGGAACCGGAGCGGTTCGTCTTTTAACCGCCGCTTTTTCGCCCTTGCGCGAGGGAATCCTCCACCAGGGCGATCAGCCGTTCCAGTGCTCCCCGGTTGCGGGCCACCACCCGCCGGCCCTGTTCGCCAATGCGCGCCCGCAGCGCCGCGTCGCTGAGCCAAGCGGTCATCAGGGGGATCAGGGCCTCCGCATCCGCCACCTGCGCCGCCGCCCCCTCCGCTACCAGCAGATCGGTGATGGCGGCGAAATTGAAGGCGTGAGGCCCGATGGCCACCGGGACCCCGACCGCCGCCGCCTCCAGCAGATTGTGTCCCCCCACCGGGACCAGGCTGCCGCCGATGAAGGCGGCATCCGCCGCAGCGATCAGCACCGGCAGCTCACCCATGGTGTCACCGAGGAAGACCGCGGCCTCCGACCCACAGACGGCGCCGGTGGAGCGGCGTACCAGGGTCAGGCCCTGGCGCTGAACCAGGGCGGCCACCCGGTCGAAACGCTCCGGGTGGCGGGGCACTAGCACCAGCAGGGCACGGGGCAAGCCGGCCCTGATCTGCCGGTGCACCCCCAGCAGGGCCTCCTCCTCGCCCTCGTGGGTGCTGCCCGCCACCCACACCGGCCGATCCCCGCCCCACAGGCGACGCAGGGCCTCGGCCTGGTCCTCCAGGCTGGCGGACTGGCGCAGATCGAACTTGATACTGCCCGTCACCGTCACCCGATCCGCCGGCACGCCCAGGTCGATGAAACGCTGGGCATCGGCATCGGCCTGGGCCGCCACCCGGGACAGGCGGGCGAAGGTCTCCCGGGCGAAGCAGCCCAGGCGGGCATAACCCCGGGCGGAACGGGCCGAGAGCCGGGCATTACCCAGGATCACCGGGATGCCGCGGCGCTCGCAGACCCGCAGCAGGTTGGGCCAGACCTCGGTCTCCATCACCAGCACCAGGCGCGGCCGCACGCGGTCGAGAAAGCGGTTCAGGATCCAGGGCAGGTCATAGGGGATATAGACGTGCCGCACCCGGTCCTCGAACAGGGCGCGCAGGCGCTCGGACCCCGTCGGGGTGGTGGTGGTGACCATGACCCCCAGGTCGGGGTGCCGATCGAGGAAGTGCTTGATGAGAGGCGCGGCGGCCTGGGTCTCCCCCACCGAGACGGCGTGGATCCAGAGCCCGGCGGTCAGGGACTGGTCGCCATAGAAGCCCAGCCGTTCGCCCCAGCGGCGGCGATAGGCCGGCGCCCGCTGGCCGCGCCAGAGCAAGCGCAGCAGGGCCAGAGGAAGGAGGAGATAGAGGAGCAGACTGTAGAGCCGGATCAAGGGTGGGCGTCCATCGGTCGCGCTAAGGAAACGCTGATTAATTCGGGAACCGCTGCGACTGACGTAACTGAATCAAGGGATTGCAAGGCACTTTTCCCAGAATCCGGAATTAATCAGCGTTTCCCTGAGGTCGGGGCCAGTCTAGCACGTCGCTGAAAAAGGCCCTGTCGAGCGCCCGGAAAGCAGACCCATCGCGATCCGTTGAGGGCCCCTCCCCAGTCGAAACTGAAGAAACCGTCCAACCCCTGACGGAGCCGCGGTGAGATTTCTCTTGCCACGCCGGGTGGACCATTTAAGGACGAACCATATTTGAATCGCAACAGGTTGAGCATCAAAGGATCTCCCTACCCTTCAGGCGCTGGCGCCAGGCGGTCAACTCGGGCGTGGGGGCATGCTTGAAGCCCAGCTTCCAGGCGAAGCCCAGCAGGCTGTCGCCGAAGGAGATGGCCTTGCGCGGCAGGGCCAGGGGATGATCCGCCACCCTGGCCGCGCCGCGCATGCAGGTGGTGGCGCTGGCGTAGCCAGCCTCGCGGGCGGCGTGGACCGCCGCCAGGTCAAAGCTGCCGAAGGGATAGCAGAGATGGCGCACCGGGCTCCCCAGCAGGTCTTCCAGGGACGCCTTGCTGTCGCGCAGTTCCCGCCGCTGGGCGGCCGGTTCCAGTTCGGCCAGCCGGGCATGGTTGACGGTATGGGAGCCGATGGTGATGCCGGCGGCCTGGATCTCCCGCAAGCGGCCCGCCTCCATGAGCCGGGGACGGGGGCGGCCCGGCTCGTCGCCATGCCACTGGATCGGCTGGCCCAGCCAGCCGCTGATGGCATAGACGGTGGCGCTGAAGCCGTGGCGGGCCAGGATTGGCAGGGCGAAATCGGCGAAGTTGTCGTAGCCGTCGTCGAAGGTCAGGACCACCGCCCGGGCCGGCAGAGGCCGCTCACCGCGCAGGCCGGCGAGGGCCTGATCCAGGTCCAGGACCGCCCAGCCCAAGGCATGCAGCAGGCCCATCTGGCGGGCAAAGCGCCGGTGGTCGCAATAGTTGGCCCGATGCGCCCGCATGGGTGGGAACTCACCAATCTGGTGATACATGAGAATGGAGACGCGGGGGGGCATCATGGGTGTACGCGACTCAGGCCCCGCCGCTGGCGAGGTGGCGGTAGAGTTCCAGATAGCGCGCCATGATGGGACCGCGGGCGAACTCGGCCTGGACCCGCGCCTGGCCCGCCCGCGCCATGTCTTGGCGCAGGGTCTCGTCCGTCAGGACCGCCCGGATGCCCGTGGCCAGGGCTTGGGCATCGTCGCAGGGGACGCACCAGGCATCCTCGCCGTGAAGGGCGATCTCCCGCGCGCCGCGAAAGCGGGTGGTGACCAGGGGTTTATCCCAGGTCCAGGCCTCGAGGATGACGTTGCCCAGAGTCTCCTCCTCCCGGGAAGGAAAGACGACCAGGTCCGCGAGCTGAAAGTAGGGCCCCGGTTCCGTCCGCCAGCCAGCCCAATGGATGCGATCGCCGATTCCCAGCCCCGCGGCCTGCTGTTTGAGCTGGGGAGCCAGGGGGCCATCACCCAGCAGCACCAGCCGCACCGGGCGCTCGGCGATGGTCGCCGGCAGCCGGGCCAGGGCCGCGATCAGCGTATCCAGGCCCTTGACCGGGACGAAGCGCCCCGCCGTGACCAACACCCAGGCCTCCGCGGGCAGCGCGAGTTCCGCGCGCAGGGCCAAGATCCGTCCGGGAGTGACGGGCCGGGCCGGGTCGACGAAGTTGTAGATGTGATGCACCCGCGCCGCCGGCAGCCCGTTCTGGATCAGCCAGTCGCAGAGGCC
>JAHDND010000150.1 GCA_018435665.1 Candidatus Thiosymbion sp.
CACGGAAGGTCTCCTCGCCGATCAACCGCACCGCCACGCCGTCGGCGAACAGTCCCACCTGCGCCAGTTCCACCCGCCGACCCGCCGCCAGGGCACTGTAGAGGGTGGGGGCGTCCTCCGGCTCCACGCCGATGACCCTGACCTCCGGCCGCACGTATTTGATGTAGGCGGCAATCCCGGCGATGAGCCCGCCGCCGCCCACCGGCACGTAAACGGCATGCAGGGGCTGGGGATGCTGGCGCAGGATCTCCATGCCGATGGTGCCCTGGCCGGCGATGACCTCCGGGTCGTCGAAGGGGTGGATGAAGGTCAGGCCGCGCTCCGCCACCCACTCCATGGCCTGGGCATAGGCCTCATCGTAGGAATCGCCATGCAACACGGCCTTGGCGCCAAAACCGCGCACCGCCTGGACCTTGATGGCTGGCGTGGTGCGCGGCATGACAATGGTGGCCTGGACCCCCAGTCGCGCCGCCCCCATCGCCACCCCTTGGGCGTGATTGCCGGCGGAGGCGGCGATGACCCCGCGCGCCAAGGCCTCCTGGCTGAGGTTGACAAGCTTGTTATAGGCGCCGCGCAACTTGAAGGAAAAGACCGGCTGCAAGTCCTCGCGCTTGAGCAGCACCCGGTTCCCAAGGCGCCGTGACAAACCCTCCGCCCGGGTCAGGGGGGTTTCCTGGGCCAGGTCGTAGACCCGAGCCCGGAGGATGCGTTCGATGTAGCGATCTGGCATGGAGCGCATTTTATACCCTGGACTCCGGGTTTAGCGGCGTACTTCAACCCTGCCCCCAGTCAGGGCCGACCGGTGAAGAAGCAAGGTCCAGAGGCAAGGCCCTGGGTCAGCCCGATGCCTTTGCTATGATGAGCAGGGATTCACTAACCAGACGAGGAGTCGCTATGACGCAAGACGAAATGAAACGCCAGGCCGCCGAGGCCGCCCTGGCCTATGTGCGGGGTGGGGTCATCGGCGTGGGCACGGGCAGCACGGTCAATCACTTCATTGACTTCCTGGCCAGGATCAAGGGGCGGATTGACGGTGCCGTCTCCAGCTCCGAGGCCTCCACCCAGCGCCTTCAGGCCCTGGATATCCCCGTTTTCGACCTCAATAGTGTCGGCGGACTGTCGCTGTATGTCGATGGCGCTGACGAGGCCAATCAACGGCTGGAGTTGATCAAAGGCGGCGGCGGGGCCTTGACCCGGGAGAAGATTGTCGCGGCGGCGAGCGAGCAATTCGTCTGCATCGCCGACGAGAGCAAATTGGTGGAGGTGTTGGGGCACTTTCCCTTGCCCGTAGAGGTCATCCCCATGGCCCGCAGCTATGTCGCCCGGGAACTGGCCAAGCTGGGCGGTAATCCCGTCTGGCGGGAGAATGTCGTTACCGACAATGGGAATGTCATCCTGGACGTGGAAGGGCTGGCCATCCAGCAGCCCAAGGAATTGGAGCAGCGGGTCAACAATATCGCCGGGGTGGTGACGGTCGGGCTCTTTGCCTTGCGGGGGGCTGACGTCCTGATCTTGGGCAGCGTAAAGGGTGCCCGTGAGGTGATGCCGATTAGTTGACAATTACCAAGGGACCATAACGAGGATTCCCTTTTTCTTCTCACCATAAATAACGGGGCCCGTAGGCCCCGTTATCAAGTCTCCGAGAGAGACAGTACCGACTTAGAAGTTGTGCATCATGCCCAACTGGAAGCCGTTCCAGTCAATACCCTGGGTTTGCGGAGCATAATTGCCGGCCGCATCGATCAGGTCAAGCTCGTCGGCGTCGTTGGCGGTGTAGAGCAAGAAGGCCTTGGTGCGCTTGCTCATGTTGTAATCGACACCAAAGGTCCAAGTCTTGTAGTTGAAGTCATCGGTGCAGCCGGCGCAAGCATCGTACCCAGCACCCGTAGCAAGATTTTCTACGATACCAGCACCCATAGCGATGTCTTTTTGGGTATTGCTGCCGTACATGGCCTTGACCATGAAGTTACCGAAGGTGTAACCGGCCTGGACGTTCCACAGATCCGCCTTGGCGCCATCGACCCAGTAACCGTTATCCCAGCCTTCGTAGATACCCGTCAGGCTAAAGCCGTTCCAGTCAAGGATACCCAGGCCAACGCGCCACTTGCCCCAAGTCTCCGCATCGCACCAATCGGTATCGCAGGCCAGGTTGCCATTCAGGCCTTCGTAGGCAAGGCTAGCGTACCAAGGACCGTTCTTATAGATACCGGCAAAAGAATATGCGTCAGCCAAACTGTTGGCATTTTGGTTGTAACCGGCAGCGGAGCCAAACAGCTTTTTGCCAGTAATAGGATCATAGAACTCAAGTTGGCCAGTACCGAGGGCGGTCGCACCACCACCCGCGTGGACAGCCGCGGCGAAGGTAAACCCAGAGAAGCTGGGGCTGATATAGGCGATGGCGTTGTCAGCCCGAATATCCATGAAGCCAACGGTGTTGTTATAGTCAGCCATGGTGTCGGCGAAGAGATCCAGGGGACCGGTGGAAATCTTCAGGGGGGTGTCATGACGACCTGCCAACACGGTACCCCAACCGCCGGCCAAACCAGCGAAGGTGTTACGCATGGTGATGGCTTCGTTACCAACGGCACCGTTATTGTTGCTGTCGGATAGGCTGAAGCCCAGCTCAATCTGATAAATAGCCTTGAGACCATTTCCCAGGTCTTCAGAGCCCTTCACACCAATACGGTTGGCGGGACCCTGAGCGGTCGGAACGAAGGGGTTCTGAACTTGGATGAATTCATCACCATCCACTGTACCCTGGTTGACCCAACCAGACTTGATAGCCTTGTTGTCGCTCAGGCCCCAACCGTTGAAGCCATCTTCCTGATCCATGTAGGAAATGCCGACGTTCAACTTGCCGTAGAGGGTGGCATCGGCCATGGCGGCCGCAGGCGCGGCCATGGCGGCGGCGACGGCCAGGGTAACGAGTTTCTTGTTCATGGTTTTCTCCACTGTTGCTGATTTGCCAGTATGGACTGCTGAAAAGCTATACGCGTTATGCGTGTGAGGA
>JAHDND010000059.1 GCA_018435665.1 Candidatus Thiosymbion sp.
ACCTCATCACCATCAGCTATCTGGTCGCGGGTCAGCTCACCCATCTGCCGGTCTCACCCTTCAAGCTCAAAGGGACCTCGGCGGTCGCCACTGGCGTCCAGGGAGTCTGACCCCTTGCCCACACTAAACGTAAGAGAGCCAAATTTTTTGACCCTTAACCCCATCCCAGCCCGGATGACGTTTATAGGGAGGAACATCAACCCAAAGGAGAGCCAACGTGAAACAGCCCCCGATAATCCTTCCCTTCCCCTTTTCGCTGCCCATGCCCCTGTACCGGGTCCAAATTTTCCCCTTCACCCTCGCATTGGCGCTGGCGTTGGCGCTGACCCTCGCCCTGCTTGCGGGTTGTAGCCAGGCGCCTGACCCTGCGGCGACCGGATCAAAGGCTTCTACTACCCCAGCCGGGCAATCTGATTCTTCCGGGAATTCAATCCCAGCAGGTCAAACCGCCACCACGCGACAACCGGACGCTGGCGAGCATGCCCATCCGATGGAGCAAGCCGCCGCCACGGGCAATCCCACCACCACCCCGGCCGAGGTCGCCACCAACGAGGTGGCCGCCGCGGACGCTAGCGCCAAGGGGCAGGCCGCGCCCATCGCCATCGCTGAGGCTCCTAGAGTCTTATCCGAGCGCCGCAGCCTAGCTGATCACAGCGACCTGCTGGGCGGTATCACCACCAGCGGCGCGATCGCGAAGTTGGCGATCGCGCCCCACGCGGACGCCAAGCCGGCCGTCCTGCCGCCACCCCCGGTCCTCTTACCCCCCATGACCGCCGAGGACCGCGAGCGCTACGCCAAGCTCACCGAGAACGGCGTCCTGCTGACCCGGGAGCAGCCGGTCTCCACCTTCAGCATCGACGTGGATACCGGCAGTTACGCCAATGTGCGCCGGTTCCTCAACCAGGGCCAGTGGCCCCCCAAGGACGCGGTGCGCACCGAGGAGCTGATCAACTACTTCGACTATGCCTATCCCCAACCCCGCGACCGTGGCCAGCCCCTGGCCCTGACCACGGAACTCGCCCCCACGCCCTGGAACCCGAATACCCATTTGCTGCTGATCGGCTTGCAGGGCTATGCCCCGGCCCAGCGACCAGCGGCCAACCTGGTGTTCCTCATCGACGTGTCCGGCTCCATGGACCAGCCGAACAAGCTGCCCTTGCTGATCGCCGCCTTCAAGCTACTGGCCGGGCAACTGGAGGCCCGTGACCGGGTCAGCCTGGTGACCTATGCTGGCAACGCCGGGGTGGTGCTGGAGCCCACCCACGGCGATCAGCACGCCAAAATCCTGGGCGCCCTGGAGCAACTGTGGGCGGGTGGTTCCACCCACGGTTCCGAGGGCATCCAGACCGCCTATCGCCTGGCCGAGCAGGCGCGCCTGCCGGAGGGCATCAATCGCGTCATCCTCGCCACCGATGGCGACTTCAACGTCGGCACGGTCAATCACGAGGCCCTGATCCAGCTCATCGAACAGGAGCGGGCCAAGGGCATCAGCCTCACCACTCTGGGCTTTGGTGGCGGCAACTACAACGACCAGCTCATGGAGCAACTGGCGGACAAGGGCAACGGCAACTATGCCTATATCGACACCCTGCAGGAGGCCCGCAAGGTGCTGGTGGACGAACTGGCCGCGACCCTGGAGACCATCGCCGGGGACGTCAAGGTGCAGATCGAGTTTAACCCAGCCCAGGTGACCGAGTATCGCCTGATCGGCTATGAGAACCGCCTGCTGGCGCGGGAGGATTTCACCAACGACCGGGTGGATGCCGGGGAGGTCGGCGCCGGCCACCGGGTCACCGCCCTCTACGAGATCACCCTGGCCGGCCAGCCGGCGCGGATCGAGCCTTTGCGCTATGGCACCATCCCTGACCCGGCGGGGGAGAGTGCCGCCGCCACGACCATGGAATCTGGCACCGCCACCGCTACCGCGATGGCGAACGAGCTGGCCTTCCTCAAGTTACGTTACAAACTGCCCGGCCAGACGACCAGCAACCTGGTCAGCCAGGCCATCGCCACCCCGACCGGCCATGAAAGCGCCAGCGAACGGCTGCGCTTCGCCGCCGCCGTGGCCGCCTTCGGGCAATATCTGCGCGGTGGCGCGGCCCTGAACGGCTTCACCCTGGCGGACATCGTCACCCTGGCCAGCGGCGCCAAGGGTGAGGATGCCTCCGGTTACCGGGCCGAGTTCATCGGCCTGGTCAAGCTGGCCCAGGCCCTGCCTGGTGCTTGATCACTGTTCTTGCCCAGCTCACGTGGGGCCATTCCGCCGCATGGCCCCAAGCGCCAAGAGTCAAGCGTCAAGCCCTAAGCGCCAAGCGCCAGGTGGCGATGACCCTTTCTGCCTCAGATAGCCACCGTGCCTGAACCTTCTGACGAACACCTGATGCTGGGCTACCGGGAGGGCGACGGTGAGGCCTTCGCGGTCCTCTACCGGCGCCATCGCGGGCCCCTGTATCGCTATCTGCTCCACGGCTGTGGCAACCCCGCCACGGCCGAGGAGTTGTTCCAGGATGTCTGGACCCACCTGATCAAGGCCCGGGGCACTTATCGGGTGGAGGCCCGTTTCACGACCTGGCTCTATCGCCTGGCCCATAACCGGCTGGTAGACCATTACCGCTCTGCCCGGATGACCGGGCTGAGTGACGATGACCTGGAGGCGCTGCAGGATCCGGCCCCCACGCCGGCCCAGCGCGTCGCTGATGCCGATTGCGTGCAGCGCCTGCAAGCCGCCCTGGGCCGCTTGCCCGCCGCTCAGCGCGAGGCCTTTGTCTTGCGTGAGGAGACCGGCCTGAGCCTGGAGGAGATCGGGGCCTGCGCCGGTGTCGGGCGTGAAACCATCAAGAGCCGCCTGCGCTATGCCCTCAAGACCCTGCGCGCGGCCCTGGAGGATTGCCTGTGAATCCGTATACCGATCACCCCGATCATGCTGACGCCGATCTGGAGGAGCCTGGTTTGTCCGCCCTCTATCGCCAGGGGGCAACGCAGACGCCAAGGTCGGATCTGGACCGGCGAATCCTCGACCAGGCGCAAGCGGCCCTCAGACCGGGGCCGGCGAATGTACGGCAGAGTGGTCCGCGGTATTGGCACTGGCTCTGGTCTTGGCGTTGGCTCTGGTCCAAGTGCCGGAACGGCTTGCCGCGCTGGCCTTGGAGCCGGAGCGGAACTTGGAACTGGCGCCAGGTCGCCATCCCCTTGTCTTCAGCGGCCGGGGTCTTGTTGGCCGTGGGCCTGGTACTGCGGGTTATCGAAGAGCAAAGCGCGGTGCAGGGGATCAGCGGCATGGCACCCCGGCCGCTGGCTGAAGACCGGTTATCTCAGCAATCTCAGCCACCTCGGCCATCCACGCCAATCCAACCACCCCAGCCAACCCAACTACTCAAGCAAAGCCAATCAATCCAGCAAAGCCATTCAATCTCGCCATCGAAGCCAGAACGGGAAGTCGCGGCCAAAAGAGCCTTAGAGGAAGCAAGCACCCTCTCCGCCGCCGCGCGGCTGTCAACGCCCTCTATGGCCCCAGCCGCAATCTCAACCCTAGCCCCATCCTCAGCCCCAGCCCCAGCCTCAGTACGAGTCCCACCAGCCCCAGCTATTGGTGAGGTGGCTCAGGATCAGGCTGAGAATGAGCCTAAGGATCATGAAAGGCGTCCGGCGATCCCAATGGCTGAAGGTGCCGGGGGGGTCCACATGAAGTCGCAGATAACCCATGAGGTGCCCCAGGTACTCGGTGGGATGCCCCAGGTAACTGGAGAAATGCCTCAGGCAAAGGATGACATTAACCTGGTAATCGACGAGAGGCCCCAGGCCGACCCGGAACGCTGGTTAGCGGTTATCCGCCAGCAGTGGTCGAGCGGACAGCGCGCGGAGGCCATCAAGCAATTGATTGCCTTCCGTCAAGTTCACCCCCGCTATCCCTTACCCGAAGACCTCGCGCCGCTCATGGAGGCGGAATGAGGGCGGCGGCCCTCGTGCTTAACCCGCCACCTCTTTCACGGCACGCTCGGCTGACGGTAATCGTTTTGACCTCCTCTCACCAACCCTGCCAGCGGAAATTAGGTGTAGAAAGCTCTGGGGTAATAGCCCTGTCAAGCCCCGTGGTCCTGAAGTTCATGGCAAAAGAAACGCGCGGGCCTGGATCAAGGAAGGCACGGAGTTTCGAGTACCGTGACGGATCCGGGGCTTCCGCCATGAGCCCAGAGCAGGACGGTTTCCGCCACGCCGCCCTTGGCGGTAGGGGGATGGATCGCCAGGCACCCCAGGCGTGGCGCCTGGACCGCCAGCCGGACCCCGCAAACCACATCACGATCCTTGCCGTCATACTCGGCCACCAGGACGGCACTGCCCGGGGGGACGTTGTGGTAGGCGAAGCATTCGCTGTCGGTGGCGATCTGGAGCCGCATGCGCTCCTGGAGGTGATAGCCATAGGGCTCGGCTCGCACCGCTTGCAGGTGGCCGCCGCTCTCGTTGACCAGCAACAGTAGCCCTTCCCGGCATGCCAGCCACAGGAGCGGCCGGGCCGGGTCCGGTTCCCCGGGCGAGGCGGGGGGCTGGCGGTGGGGCACCTTTCCTTGCGTGACCTGCCTGGCCGCCGCCAGCCAACCGGGGAAGTTCAGGAAGAGCCGGTGTCGCTCCGCGGCGGCGGGTGAAGGGCGGTCGGGCATGATCGTTATCTGTGCCTCCGGGCGCGATGAAGGTTCTTCGGGCAGGGCAGGTGATGGCTAGGGCGCTGAAGCCCACAGATCACAAACCACAATCCGCGGCCCATAGCCCATAGCCCATGGGCCACTACTCAAAGGCCTGTGGCGGCAGCCCATAGCCCATGGGCCACAGCCCGCGATGGGCGGGGTACGGGTGCCGGAGCGGGTGCGAGCCAGGGGCCGAGGTCGAGCGTGAATAACGATAGCTGGTCGATGCGACGGAGAATGTCTTTTGCCTGGGGCGGAAGTGGCCGGTCCCGGGAGGCTTTCCCTGGGCGCCTGACGGGATAACGACCGTGCGCCGATCGCAGGGAGGCAATCGGCCGGCTAACACGGACGGCGGTGGAATTTGCAGGGCGCCCCCGGGCGGCTTAGGATGCCGTTTTCCGCTGGAACCAGATCAAGATGCCCGACACCATCCGCATCGCCACCCGCAAATCCCCTCTGGCCATGTGGCAGGCCGAACACGTCGCCGCGGCCCTGCGCCGCGCCCATCCGGGCCTGGAAGTCGAGATCCTGGGCATGACCACCCGGGGCGACAAGATCCTCGATGCCCCCCTGGCCAAGGTCGGCGGCAAGGGCTTGTTCGTCAAGGAACTGGAACAGGGCCTGATGGCGGGCACGGCGGACATCGCCGTCCACTCCACCAAGGACGTGCCGGTGGAGTTGCCGGCGGGCCTGCACCTGCCGGTGATCCTGGAGCGCGAGGACCCCCGCGATGCCTTCGTCTCCAACCGCTTCGAGCGTTTTGCCGACCTGCCCCAGGGGGCGCGGGTTGGCACCTCCAGCCTGCGTCGTCAGTGCCAGCTCACCGCCCGGCGGCCGGACCTGGACATCCAGCCCCTGCGCGGCAACGTCAACAGCCGCCTGGCCAAACTCGACGGCGGCGAGTTCGACGCCATCCTGCTGGCGGCCGCCGGCCTCATCCGCCTGGGTTTTGCCGCGCGGATCCGTTCGCGGCTGACCATCGACGAAAGCCTGCCGGCCATTGGTCAGGGGGCGGTGAGCATCGAGTGCCGGGAGGATGACGCCCGCACCCTGGCCCTGCTGGCACCCTTGCATCACCCGGACACGGCGGACTGCATCCGGGCCGAGCGGGCCATGAACCGCCGCCTCCAGGGGGGTTGCCAGGTGCCCATTGCCGGTCATGCCCGGCTGGAGGGTGACGAGTTGCGCCTGCGCGGCTTGGTCGGCACCCCGGACGGCAGCCTGGTGTTGATGGCCGAGCATCGGGCCCCCCGGGATCAGACCGAGGCCCTGGGCACACGGGTGGCGGAGGACCTGCTCGCCCAGGGGGCCGGGGATATCCTCCGGGCCCTGGCCGCAGCGGAGGGTGAAGCTTGAGGGCGGTTCTCACCGGCCGGGGGGTCCTGGTCACTCGCCCCAAGGACCAGGCCGCTCACCTGTGCCACCTGATCGAGGCGGCCGGCGGGCGACCCATCCCCTTCCCGACCATCGATATCGAACCGGCGGCGGATCTGGTTACCCCGCGCCGGCTTCTGGCCGAGCCGGTGGACCTGCTGTTCTTCGCCAGTCGCAACGCGGTGGAATATGCCCTGCCCCTCTTCCCCGCGGGCCAGTTGCCGGCAGGCCCGTGCCTGGTGGCCATCGGCAAGGCGACCGCCGAGGCCCTGGCCGCCGCCGGGCGGGGGCCGGACCTGATCCCCGCCGGGCGCTACGACAGCGAGACCCTCCTCACCCACCCCGCCCTGCAAGACCTGCGGGGTCAGCGGGTGATCCTCGTGCGCGGTGAGGGCGGCCGGCCTCTGCTGGGGGAGACCCTGAGCGCGCGGGGGGCTGAGGTGCGCTTTGCCGAGGTCTATCGGCGCGCCCTGCCCGAGGTGGACCCGACCGGGCTGGTGGCGGACTGGGCGGCCCAGGTTCAACTGGTCACCGCCACCAGCGGCGAGATCCTCGCCAACCTGCTGCAATTAGTGGGAGAGGCCGGTCAGGGGCCCCTGCTGGCCACCCCCCTCGCGGTGGTCAGCGAGCGCACCCGTCAGGAGGCCCTGCGCCTGGGCTTCGTCCGGGTCGAACTGGCCGATCAGGCCGATGATGAGGCCCTGCTGCTGGCCTTGTGCCGGCTGGCGGCCGCCGCGCCGCATCGGGTAGCGGACGAATGGCCGCCCAGCCCGGTCCCTGAAGGCTAGGCCTTGGCGGCGCTGGCGCTATGGAAACCATGCCCCAGCCGACGCGCATCCTGCTGATCCGCCTCAGCGCCATTGGCGACATCGTCTTCGCCTCGCCCCTCATCGCCGCCCTGCGGCGCGCCTATCCCCAGGCCCACCTCGCCTGGCTGGCGCAGCCCGAGTGTGAACCCCTGCTGCGTTATCACCCCGACCTCGATCAGGTCATCCTTTGGCCCCGGGGTGAGTGGCAGGCCCTGTGGCGGGAACGGCGCTGGCGGGAATTGGGGGGGCGCGTCCGCGCCTTCCGCGCCGAGCTCCGCCGCCAGCGCTTCGACCTGGTCCTGGACCTCCAGGGCCTGCTCAAGAGCGGACTGCTCGCCTGGCTCAGCGGCGCCCGGGAGCGCGTCGGCCTGGGTTCGCGGGAGGGCAGTCAGTGGCTCATGACCCGCGTCGTCCCTCGGGGGGGGGACCCCCGGGCCATTGGCTCGGAATATCGCTTCCTGGCCGAACGGCTCGGTCTGCTCGGTCTCTCCGGTCTCCCTGGTCTTCCCGGTCAGCCTCGGGAGGATTTCCCCATGGCACTGGTGTCGGGCGAGGAGGATCGGGCCTTCGCCCGGGACCTGATCGCGCGGCAGGGTTGGGGGGCCGGTTATGTCGTGATCTGTCCCTTCACCACCCGCCCGCAGAAGCACTGGTTCGAGGAACGCTGGGCCGACCTTGCGGCGCGGCTTCACCAGGAACTGGGCCTGCCGGTGCTGATGCTGGGCGGCCCGGCGGACCGCGAGGCGGCCGCACGTATCGCTCAGCGGACCGCGACCGTGGGCCCGGGCCTGACCGACCTGGCCGGTGGCACCAGCCTGCTCCAGGCCGCCGCCCTGATCGAGGCCAGCCGACTGGTCATCGGCGTCGACACCGGACTGAGCCACATGGGTATCGCCTTCGGTCGGCCCACGCTGCTGCTCTTCGGCTCTACCCGGCCTTATCTGGACACGGGGCGCGCTAATGCCCGGGTGCTTTATCACCCTCTGACCTGTTCACCCTGCAAGCGCCGGCCGACCTGTGGGGGTAGCTACGACTGCATGCGACGGATCGGGGTGGATGAGGTGCTGAGCGCCGCGCGGGATCTGCTGCGAGTTGGGCCCGGGGTGGCAACGCCATGAGCTTTTCCCGGCCCAGGCCCCAGGATCATGGCAGGGGATCAACCACCCCGATTGAGGAAAGTTCCGGGTACTTTTTCCTTCTGATTTCCGCCTTGGTCCCAGAGGGAAGAGCGGCGCTACGACTGCCTGGATGGCTTCAGCTCAAGGGTTTTTGGCCCACCGGCAGAGGACCTCGATCATGAGAGTGCTGCATGTGGAAGGCGGCCGCCATCTCTACGGCGGCGCTCGTCAGGTCCTCTACCTGCTGGAGGGCCTGGCGGAGCGGGGGGTGACCAGCGGCCTGATCTGCCCCGCCGGCAGTGAGATTGCCACGGCGGCCAAACCCTGGGCCGAGGTCTTCCCGATGCCGATGAAGGGCGACCTGGACCTGGGGTTGATCCCGCGGATCTATTTCCGCATCCTGCAATTTCAGACCGAGGTCCTGCACCTGCACAGCCGCATCGGCGCCGACGTCATGGGCGGGATCGCCGGGCGCCTGGCCAAGGTACCGGTGGTCCACTCCCGCCGGGTGGACAACCCGGAGCCGGTCTGGCAGGTGCGGCTCAAGTACCGCCTCCATGATCGGGTGATCGCCATCTCTCAGGGCATCGGTCAGGTGCTGCTGGCCGCCGGCCTGCCCCGGGACAAGCTGCGGGTGGTGCGCAGCGCGGTGGATTTTCAGGCCTTTGGCGGGCCCCGGGATCGCCGCCTCCTGCGGGAGCGTCTGGGGGTGCCCCTGGAGGGGCCGGTGATCGGGGTGGTGGCCCAGCTCATCCCCCGCAAGGGTCATCATTTTCTGCTCCAGGCCCTGCCGCCCCTGGTGGCGGAGTTTCCCGACCTGCGGGTGCTGTTTTTCGGTCAGGGCCCGGAGGCGAGCAACCTGGAGCGAGCGATCGGCGCCGCCAGGCTGGAGCGACAGGTCCGGCTGTGCGGCTTCCGCGACGACCTGCCAGAGCTGCTGCCCTGCCTGGACCTGCTGGTCCACCCCGCGACCCTGGAGGGGCTGGGCGTGTCCCTGCTCCAGGCCTCCAGCGCCGGGGTGCCGGTCATCGCCAGCCGGGTGGGCGGCATCCCCGAGGCGGTGCGCGACGGCATCAACGGCCTGCTGGTGCCCCCGGGCGACGTTGCCGCCCTGGGCGCGACCATCACCCGCCTGCTACGCGACCCGGACCTGGCACGGCGCCTGGGTCGGGGCGGGCGGGTGCTGATGAGCGCCGAGTTCTCCATCCCGGCCATGGTCGAGGGCAACCTGGCCGTGTACCGGGAGCTGGTGCCGCGCTCCCCTGACCCGAAGCGGCGACAGCGTTCAGGGATCTGAAAGACCGATGCCGCCTTTCATCGACAACGCCACAGGGGGGATGATGCCGAACTTGTTGGCGGTTACGGTCAAGCCAAGCCCGGAGCTTCTTGGGGGCTGGGTTTTTGTTTCGGGTTCGCGACGCTCATGACCGAGCCCCTCAGCCTGCAAATCATCGGCAGCAAGGCCCTGGGCGGGGCCGAGCGTTGGTTCGTCCGTTTTGCCCGCGCCCTGGCGGCGACCGGGGCCCCGGCGGAGCTGGCCATCCGCGCCGGCAGCGAGCTGGCGGACCTGGATCTGGGGCCCTTGCCGGTGCATCCCCTGCCCCTGCGCACCGTCTGGGACCCCTGGTCACGGCGGGCGATCAGCCGGCTCATCGCCCGGGTCAAGCCCGACATCGTCCAGACCTACATGGGTCGCGCCACGCGCCTGACCCGTCTCGGGCCCCCGCCGGGGAACCTGAGCGGTACTGGGGGTACCGCCGGGCAGACCCAAGGCCCAGGCCCGGTGCATGTCGCGCGCCTCGGGGGCTATTACGCCCTCCATCCCTACCGCCACGCCCATGCCTGGATCGGCAATACCCGCGGCCTCTGCGACTGGCTGATCCAGAACGGGCTGCCGGCGGCGCGGGTGCACCACATCTACAACTTCGTCGACCCGGCCCGGCCCGTCGCTCCCGGACGGATCTTGGCCCTGCGCGCGGAACTCGCGCTGCCCGGGGAGGCCTGGGTACTGGTCACGGCGGGGCGCTTCGTCCCGGTCAAGGGCCTGGATACGCTGATCGCGGCCCTGGCCCGGCTGCCGGCGACCATCGCCGAGCGCCCGGTGCGGCTGGTGCTGCTGGGTGATGGCCCCCTGGCCCCTCAACTCAAACAGCAGGCCGCGGGGCTGGGTATCGGCGAGCGCATCCATTGGGCCGGCTGGCGGACGGAACCGGGGCCCTACTTTCAGCTCGCGGACCTGGTCGTCTTTCCTTCCCGGGAGGAGGAGACCCTGGGCAACGTCATCCTCGAGGCCTGGACCTGGGATAAACCCCTGGTCACCACCCGCTTTCGCGGCGCGCGGGAGATCGCCCGTCATGGCGAGGATGCCTGGTGCGTGCCCTGCGACGATGCCCAGGTCCTCGCCGCGGGCATCCAGGCGGTCCTGAGGGACGAGACCCTGCGCCTGGACCTGGCGCGGGCGGGCCGGGCGCGAGTCCAGGCCGAGTTCGCCCGCGGCCCCATCATGGCGCGCTACCTGGAACTCTATCGCCACCTCGCCAGCGGCGGGGCCTGAGTCGCGTACACCCATGATGCCCCCCCGCGTCTCCATTCTCATGTATCACCAGGTTGGCGAGTTTCCGCCCATGCGGGCGCATCGGGCCAATTATTGCGACCACCGGCGCTTCGCCCGCCAGATGGGCCTGTTGCATAACCTGGGCTGGGCGGTCCTGGACCTGGATCAGGCCCTCGCCGGCCTGCGCGGTGAGCGCCCGCTGCCGGCCCGGGCGGTGGTCCTGACCTTCGATGACGGCTACGACAATTTCGCCGATTTCGCCCTGCCGGTCCTGGTCCGCTACGGCTTCCCCGCCACCGTCTATGCCATCAGTGGCTGGCTGGGCCAGCCGATCCGGTGGTATGGCGACGAGCCCGACCGCCCCCGTCCCCGGCTCATGGACGCGGGCCGCCTGAGGGAGATCCAGGCCGCCGGCATCACCATCGGCTCCCACACCGTCAACCATGCCCGGCTGGGCGAGCTGGAACCGGCCGCCCAGCGGCGGGAACTGCGCGACAGCAAGGCGGCCCTGGAAGACCTGCTGGGGAGCCCGGTGCGCCATCTCTGCTATCCCTTCGGCAGCTTCGACCTGGCGGCGGTCCGTGCCGCCCGCGAGGCCGGCTATGCCAGTGCAACCACCTGCCTGCGCGGCGCGGCCAGGGTGGCGGATCATCCCCTGGCCCTGCCGCGCAAGGCCATCTCCTTCGGCGACAGCCTGCTGGGCTTCGCCTGGAAGCTGGGCTTCAAGCATGCCCCCACCCCCGAGTTGACCACCTGGCGCCAACGCCTGAAGGGCGGGGAGATCCTTTGATGCTCAACCTGCTGCATTCATATATGCTTCATTCATATACGCATTTCCTATATGGTCCGCCCAGCGTTGCAAGAGAAATCTCGCCGCTGCGCCCTCAGGTGCTGGATGCTTTCACCAGTTTTGCCTGGGGAGAAGCCCTTAACGGATCGCGCAGGGCATGCCTTCCGGGCGCTCGCCCCGGCCTTATTCCGCTGCGTGCTAGACTGGCCCCGACCTTAGCGCGACCGATGGACGCCCACCCTTGATCCGGCTCTACAGCCTGCTCCTCTCTCTCCTCCTACCCCTGGCCCTGCTGCGCTTGCTCTGGCGTGGCCGGCGGGCGCCGGCCTACCGGCGGCGCTGGGGGGAGCGGCTGGGCCTCTATGGCGACCGGCCCCTAGCCGCCGGGCTGTGGATCCATGCCGTCTCGGTGGGGGAGACCCAGGCCGCCGCGCCCCTCATCAAGCACTTTCTCGATCGGCACCCCGACTTGGGGGTCATGGTCACCACCACCACCCCGACGGGGTCCGAGCGCCTGCGCGCCCTGTTCGAGGATCGGGTACGGCACGTCTATATCCCCTACGACCTGCCCTGGATACTGAACCGCTTTCTCGATCGCGTGCGGCCGCGCCTGGTGCTGGTGATGGAGACCGAGGTCTGGCCCAATCTGCTGCGGGTCTGCGAGCAGCGCGGCCTCCCGGTGATCCTGGGCAACGCCCGACTCTCGGCCCCTTCCGCCCGCGGTTATGCCCGCCTGGGCCGCTTCGCCCGGGAGACCTTCGCCCGCCTGTCCCTGGTGGCGGCCCAGGCCGAGGCCGATGCCCAGCGTTTCATCGACCTGGGCGTGCCGGCGGATCGGGTGACGGTGACGGGCAGTATCAAGTTCGATCTGCGCCAGTCCGCCAGCCTGGAGGACCAGGCCGAGGCCCTGCGTCGCCTCTGGGGCGGGGATCGGCCGGTGTGGGTGGCGGGCAGCACCCACGAGGGGGAGGAGGAGGCCTTGCTGGGGGGCCATCGCCGGATCCAGGCAGTGTTGCCCCGTGCCCTGCTGGTGCTGGTGCCCCGCCATCCGGAGCGTTTCGACCGGGTGGCGGCCCTGGTTCAGCGCCAGGGCCTGACCCTGGTACGCCGCTCCACCGGCGCCGTCTGCGGTTCGGAGGCAGCGGTGTTCCTCGGTGACACCATGGGTGAATTGCCCGTCCTGATCGCCGCGGCGGATGCCGCCTTCATCGGCGGCAGTCTGGTCCCGGTGGGCGGGCATAACCTGCTGGAGGCGGCGGCGGTCGGGGTCCCGGTGGCCATCGGTCCTCATGCCTTCAATTTCGCCGCCATCACCGACCTGCTGGTGACGGAGGGGGCGGCGGTGCAGGTGGCGGATGCCGGGGCCCTGATCCCCCTGATGACCGCTTGGCTGAGCGACGCGGCGCTGCGGGCGCGGGTCGGCGAACAGGGCCGGCGGGTGGTGGCGCGCAACCGGGGGGCACTGGAACGGCTGATCACCCTGGTGGAGGAGTCGCTGGCGCTAGGGCGCTAAAGTGGCGGTTAAAAGACGAACCGCTCCGGTTCCGGGGCCTTGGCCAGGGGGGGCGCCGCAGTCTCGAACAGGGTCTTGCGGTTGAAGCCCTCGGGGCCATGGGTGACCAGGGTCGCGGCCATGGCCGGTTCCTCACCGACGATGGCGAACAGGCGGCCATGCAGGGCCAGTTGGGCCTCAAGGCCCCCCAGGGCGCTGGCGTCGGGCAGGGAGCCGGTGACGGCGATGACGTCAAAGGGGCCGCCGTCGATGTGGCCGGCCAGTCCGTCGGCGACGCGGATCTCCAGCCGGCGCGGGTCGCTGTCCCCCAGATTCTCTTTCGCCAGGTCGGCCAGTTCGGGATCGATCTCCAGGCTGATCACGGCGCCACCCAGGTCCTTGAGACAGGCGGTGACATAGCCGCTGCCGGTGCCGATCTCCAGGATGCGGTCGGCCGGGCCGATGCTCAGGGCCTGGAGCAGGTGGGCGACGACCTTGGGGGCGAGCATGAAATGGCCCTGGCCCAGGGGGACCTCGATATCGGCGTAGGCCAGGCCGCGATAGGCGTCGGGTACGAAGTGCTCGCGCGGGATGGCGGCCAGGGTCGCCAGCACCCGTTCGTCGGTGACGCCCCAGGGGCGAATCTGCTGCTGGATCATGTTGAAGCGGGCGGTTTCGAGGCTGGTGTCCATCGCGGGTCCTGTCTTGATTGATGGCCGGGGATGC
>JAHDND010000106.1 GCA_018435665.1 Candidatus Thiosymbion sp.
CCAGGGGGGTGTTGGGGGTGAGTTGCTTGCCCAGGCCGTGCCAGGGGGTGGCGCCGATGTCGGCGATGTTGGCGCGGTTGTTGCTCAGGTCGATGAGGGCTGCCATCGGAAATCTCCAGTCTGGCCAGTGGGTTGCGCCCTGTGCGCGTCCCGTGGGTGACAGTATGGCGATAAGGTTTCCTGATGCAAGTTGTTTTGTGAAGTATTTTCGCTGATGGATTCAGGCAACAAAAAGCCCGCGCTGGGCGGGCTGGGTGGGCAAGAAGGCTGGGTCTACCTTTGCCGTTTGGAGTGGTCAAGGATGATGGGGGTGGGAAACGCGGTGCCGTTGCTGCACAGGATTTGCCAAATGGCAGGCTCGTAAGTCTCCTTGGCGTAAGGCAGGTAGTCTTTGACCGCTATCGCGCGGTTGGCCGGGTCGATGAGGATGCCGGTTTTGCAAATGGCGGTGTACGTGGCGAAGTAGGCTGCCACCGACCGCTTGCGGTCCGGGCTTTCCATCAGGCGGCCTTTCACCAGCGGCAGGCCGTAAGCATTGATGCCATATTCCAGGTTGGCCACGTCAATGCCGCTTACCGACAACAGGCCGTCGTGGTTGCGGGTAATCAGGAACAAGGCCACCTCGTTGGCCTTGGCCAGTTGTTGCACTTGGTCATACGACTGGGTTTTCCACGGGTTGGCTGCAAGGTCCTGTGCTTTTTCGGCCTCTTGTTTTTGGCGTTCCCGCTCTTGCTTGTCCGCCTCGGCCGCGTCGCGGCGATGCCGAGCTGCCCAGCTTTTAGCGTCATTGACACACTTCTTGGAGTAACACTCCACCGCCCCGCCCGGCGTCTCGATAACCTGGGGTGCGCAACCCGCACTCAACAGGGCGCCTACCACTAACCCGATCCAGCGTTTGTTCATTGTTGTCTCCTGGATTAAGAAAAAGCCCGCAAGGGTAGGGTTGGAAATTTAGAATCATGCCTAAGCCGTTGTGGGTTAGTCGGGCATGGGCCGAGGCCTAGGGTTTTGACTATCTGAATGGATGGTGAAAACGGTGCGGGTCATGATGGTCTCCCGGAGAGCGTGGCAGGACCGACCGCAAGGGTAGGGCAGACGGGACAAGGGAACGGTATCATCACCCATGCCGGTGCCACCGATGTCGGTCGGAGGCTTTACCGCCGTAGCGTGTAATCGCCGCGGCGGACGGCGCTATGTACGCTCTCAACGCCCGGGGAAGTCAAAACCAGGATTAGTGCATCCCGCCACTCGCGCCCCCCTGCCCATAGACATAGATATAGGTGGGCGGGATCTGGGTACCGGGCAGTTTGATGGCGTTGGTCTCAAAGAAGCTGCCAAGCAACACCCGTTGTCCGGCAGGGAATTCCCCGACCTTGACCTCGTTCGCGGTGACCAGGTAAGACCCGGCTCCCGGGGGTATCTCAAAGTAGACCCGGCACGGAGTCGACCAACAGGTCCCGGTATCGCCCGGGGCGAGGGTGATTTCGCCCCAGCCGGTGGGGAAGCTGCCGGTTGAAGCACAACCCATCATCAGCGCCAACCCCGGGAGGCATACCGCCAAGCCTAAGGAACGTCGGAGGGAGGTGTTCATGGCGTCAGCTCCAGGACCGATCAGAAAGTGATGACCGCTTGAACCAAGGATAGCCAATGCTCGCTGCCCAGTGCGGCGAGAACCGCCCGGTTGCCACCAGACGAGCCCCGGGCTTGGCCTAGTGGCGGCTCGGCTGGTCCTGAAACTCCATCATAGCCGCCCATACCCGCAGATAGGCCGCATGCCGGTCATCCTCGGCCACGGTGGCTTTGAAGTTAGGGTAATGGATATCCCGGACCGCCTCCGCCACCCTCAGGGCGACCTCTTCGCGGTCGATACGGGCACGGAACGGATAATCCGTTCCGCCGCCCGCCTGCACCTTGGCCTGGGGGAAGACCCGTGTGAGGTCCTCCCGGCGCCGGGCGCGCACCAGCAGGGTCGAACCATCACCACCCTTGTCGACGAGGGAGAGCATGGCATTGGAGAGAAAGATCCACATGGTGAAGTCTCCAGAAGAGGGTTGAAAGCCTGTTTCCAGCCCGGGCATGAGGAGAATAGCCCGACCCATCTCGCCGGCATCATGGCCGCCGCCAAGCTGAGCCCCAGTTCTTTCCTGTTCCTTGGTAGCCGCCGTGACCGTCCGGTTGCCAGCCGCGACCAAAATTGCGGCCGGCGCCAGTGAACGAATCGTTTGGCGCACCTCGCCAGTCCCGCCCCCAGGCGTCACCCGCCCCCCTTAGCCCGCCTCGGCCATCAGGGGTATAGGACTGGCCCCAATTCTCCCCGGCCCCCACCACCCCGCCCTGGCCGTCCGGGCGCCAAGCCTGACCATAACGGTTGCCCCAGCCGATCCAACCCCCCCGGCCATCGGAGCGGTAACCACCGCCCCAGCCAGTGCCGCTGCCGACCCAATCCTGGGCGTAAGACGGGCCGGTGGGGGCCAGTCCCACCAGGATGACGAGCAAGCTTGCGTGCCGCCTCATGACCGCGCGCCTCATAACGGGGCCGACCCAGCGAAGTCTTTGAGAGTCTGACCGGGATAAAGGACCTCGTGGGTCCCCAGTAGCACAGTGACCACGAACTGACCCAGTGCCTGGAGTTGCGGTTGCACCACGGACGCCCAGTCCAGCTCTCGCTCCCGCATCTCTCTCAACAGGGAGGTCACGGCAATGGACACCCCCGCCAGGGCCTCGCTGAGGA